>JAUWMR010000039.1 GCA_030613055.1 Desulfobacteraceae bacterium | reverse complement strand
GAGCCCCGATAGCGGGATCTACGCTACGCTCCGAAACGCAGTGATAGCGGCCTTAATCATGAAGATTTTTAGATGGGGCTGTCCGTTGCTTGAATTTCAGGTCCTAACTGCCGTGCCATGTAATGATGTAAGCATATGCGGGTTTTGAAAAAGAGATCCCCGCGGCCCTACAACAATCCATGCCATGATCGATTTCTTCAAAACACTAAAGTGTTAGCCAGCGGTCAGTTATGATTAAGACAGGATCTGCTGGATCTCTTCCTGTATGTATTTAAGCTGATCCACGTCCTCCTCTTCTATCTTTTCTTTCATTTCCTCGGCTTTCACCTTTTTTCTCAGCAACTTGAGCTCGTTTTCCAGATCAATAAGGCTATTTAACATCATGGTTTTAATATCAGGCAGGGGTTGTACGGCTGCGGATTCATCGATGGAAACCTCCCTGGGCTTGAGTATAAGCCGTTCTTTCCACTTTGGGATGTGGGTTATCAGGTTAAACCTTTCCTGAATCTTGGTTGCCAGGACCTCGCTGGCCGTTGCCTCACCATGTATTATGAAAACCCTGGGTTTGGACTCAAAATGGGAGACCCATTCAAGAAGGTCATTCTGGTCGGCGTGGGCTGAAAAACCGCCGATAGTGAAAACTTTTGCCCTTACAGTCACGTTCTCCCTGAATATCTTTACCTGCTTTGCACCGTCTACAATCCTGCGGCCAGTGGTTCCCTTGGCCTGGAACCCGACCATGATGATACTTGCCCCCCTTCGCCAGAGATTATGCTTGAGGTGGTGCTTGATACGCCCGGCCGTACACATGCCACTCCCCGCGATGACGATTGCGGAACCGGCTCTCTCGTTAATAGCTATTGAGTCCTTAGTGCTCTCGGTGAATCGAAGATTTGGCATGTTAAATGGATCATATCCCTTGTCCGCAATGGCCATGGCCTCTTCATCGTAGTACTTTTTATTTTTCCGAAAGACTCCTGTGGCCTTGATGGCCAAGGGGCTGTCAAGATATACGGGAATGTCCGGCAGGGAGCCATTCCTGTGAAATTCCCCCAAGATATAGAGGATTTCCTGGGTCCTTTCTACGGCAAAGGCCGGGATAATGATCTTTTCACCTTCAGATACGCTGTAGCGAATGGCCTCTAAGAGTTCTTCCTTGCTGTCGTCAAAGGTGCGGTGCAGCCGGTTGCCGTATGTGGATTCAATAAAAAGGTAGTCCGCGTCAAAGATCTCATGGGGATCCCTGACGATCAATTGGTCTTTTTTGCCTAAATCACCCGAGAAAACGATTTTGGTGGACTCATTATTTTCCTCCACCCACAATTCCAGGATAGATGATCCTAAGATATGGCCCGCATTTCTGAGACGCGCCTTTATGCCGGTTTCAACGGAGATAATCTGGTCCCTTTTTACCGGAGAAAGAAGCTTGAGACTCTCTTCTGCGTCTTCAGTGGTATAGAGCGGCAGGATTTCCGCCCTTGACTGGCGTTTGTTCTTGCGTGTCTGCCATTGGGCATCCATTTCCTGGATATGGGCGGAATCCAGAAGCATAATTTTGCACAGCTCTGCCGTCGGAGGGGATGTGATGATCTTCCCTTTAAAACCGTCTTTTACCAGTTTGGGGATTTTTCCACTGTGGTCTATGTGGGCGTGGGTCAAAAAGAGGGTCTTGATATCTTTTGGATCAAAACCCCAGTCTTCGCGGTTACGCCTTTCCATCAGCTTGCCGCCCTGGAAAAGGCCACAATCTACAAGGACCCTTTTCCCGGCTGGGCTTTCAATGAGAAAACTTGATCCGGTTACAGACCCTGCCGCACCGAGACAGTTTAGCCTGATCATTATTTACTCCTTTCGTGACCTTTTGAGGGGAACCAATTTGAAATCAGAGGGCTTTTCCAGTTTGTATATTGCTTCGGGGATCGGTATATTGAAGACCATCTGTTTGAAATTCAATGCCAGAATGCTTTTATTATCGGAATTTTCCAATACAATATTCCGGGCATAGTAAATGCCTCTTATATTTTTTTCAAATTTCGAAAATAACATTTCTGTGGCCTCCCCTGGAAATGAAATTAGCCGGGGGAGTTTTTTTTCATCATAAAAATGCATCACCTGCACTTCTTCTCCTTTTTCGTTTTTAAAGGCAATTTGATGTCCTGAAGACGAAGCGGACTTAATTTGTTTTCGGAGGACAGGATATCCCCTTACAAGGCCCCATAATTGAGCAAAATCCAGTTTTCCTGTAAAGAACTCAGGCAAGACAAAGGTTCCAGGCTGCCCTTTGTACAATCGCTTCTCGGGAAATGAAAGGACATGGACCCCGTTTTCATTGATCAGGACATGAAGAATGGGGCGGCCCCATGAATGTGTGATTTCAATTTTTATTTTCTGCGCCTCCCTTGTCCCTACTACGAGGATGTTGTACTCGGATCCCGAACCCTCGCTTTTCACCGTCAACTGGCCGGTGGAAAAAAAGGTGTGAACCCGACTTTCCTGCTCCCTGAGTTCGGAAACGATACGGGTAATTTCAACAGGACTAAAATGGGGAGAAGGGGGCCGGACAGGGTAAGTGGCACAGCCCTGTAATAGGATAAGGCCCAGGCATGCCATGAAGGTTATAATAAAATATTTTGTCTTTAGGATATTCAATTTTCCTGCTTTAAGAGACGCTCTACTTTAGAAATTTTTTCTTTTAAGTTTTTTTCGTTGGGGCTCTTCAAAGAAAGGGCCTTCTTAAAATGTTTGAGGGCCTCCTTATACCTTTCCTTTTTTAAAAAGGCATCTGCAAGGTGCTCGGTAATGGTCGGATCATCGGTTGTGAGTCTCGCCGCCTCTATCAGGCAGCGCAGAGCTTCATCATACTGGCCTTTCTGGAAATAGACCCACCCTAAGCTATCCATGATATAGCCGCTTTCAGGCTTTAGCTTTAGGGCCTTCCGAATCAACTTCATGGCCTCATCAAGTCTAATCCCCTGCTCGGCATATGTATACCCTATATAATTCAAGGAATCCGCATGATCGGGATTGATTTCAAGGATTTTTTCCATCTTCTTAATACAGGCTGCCTTGTTACCGCTCTTGTCTAAGATGACACCGAGCCTGAAGATCATGTCAATGTTACCACTATCTCGCTTCAGTCCTTCTTCAATGACCTCTATGGCCCTGGCATATTCCTTTTTGGTTTCATAGACAGACGACAGCATCAGGTAAAGCCCTACTTTTTCTTTGTCGAGGGCAATGGCCTTTTCAAGGACAGTGATCGCTTCATCATATTTTTTCTGTGAATCGAGGAGGTATGCGATCTGCAACTGAGCAGGGATAAAATATTCTGACTTTTGATTGATGCGCCTGAAATGTTCCAGCGCTTTTTCTACTTCGCCTTTCTCTTCATAGGCGGCGGCTAAATAGTATCTGGATTTATTATCATCCGGCCACGCTGAAACAATCAGAGCCAGCTCTTCAATGGATTCATCTATCTTCCCCTGCCTGAGATACATGAGCCCGAGACGCCGCCTTGCCGGTTCACCCGGCTTGGATTGTTCTTTAATCTCCTGTATCTGCTGTGCCGCTTTTTCCTTGAGATCAAGTTTGAAGTACAGGTCTACCAGTCTTAGCCTGACCGGCATATTTTCAGAGTTGAATGAGAGCAGTTTCTCATAACTTTTAGCCGCGTCTGCATATCTTTTAGTCATCTGATAAAGTGTCCCTAAGTCGAAAAGGGCCGGTTCTAAACGCGGATTTAGTTTTAATGCCTCCATAAAGGAATTCTCCGCTTTCTGGAAGCGGTCCATTTCCAGGTTAATCCTTCCGCAATAATAATGAGCGATTACAAGTTTTGGATTCTGGTTTATCAGTATTTTCAGGTTGTCCAGCGCCTTCTGGAACTTCTCCTGCCTGATCAGGATGGTAATGAGAAGAAGCCTTATTCTCTGTTCTCCCGGGACAAGATTCAGAACCTTATTGTACTGCTCTACGGCCAGGTTATCCTTGTCCATAAGGGAAAATACATCACCTAAGAGCATCATGCTCCTGACATTTTCCGGATCAAGGTCCACACATTTTCGCGCATAGATAAGGGCTTCCGTGTATTCTTTCATCTTCTTCAAGAGCAGGGCCATCCTTCTGTTCAGATAAAGCGACTCCTGGTCGTTTTCAATGGCCTTTGCAAGGTATACACGCGCTTCTTTTAAACTGCCCCGGGATATCGCGATAGAGGCCAGTGTATAGTATCTGTAGCCTGCCTGTACGCGATCTTCCTGTTCCTGTGGGATTTTTATGTCCGGGACAACCGGTACAGGTCTCTGTATAGCGCCTTCAGGATCATAAGTTGCACATGAAAAAATTATTCCTGTAAAAACAATAAATGCCAGGATACAGGCAACTCGCAAATACTCAGATAACTTTTGCCGTTTTTGTGTTAAGCGTGCTGTTCTGTGGGACGGCATTCTGTCCTCTATCAGGTGGATTGTATGTTTCATTTTAAAAAATCAGAATATTCTTCTTTAAAATCCGGTATCTCTTCTTTTAACCATTCTCTGATGTTATTTATAATTTTTTCCTGTATTTGGCGAACCCTCTCCCGTGAAATATGATATTTATCGCCAAGCTCTCGAAGCGTCAGGGGTTTCTCAGCCATGATCCGGTTGTCATAGATGTCGGCCTCTTTTCCGGAAAGAGTTTTGCGAAACTCTTTTAGTTTTTCATAAAACAACTTCACGGCCTGTTTTTCCGAGAGTTGTTCATCAATGCCTATTTCCGGATCCGGCAGCAGGGCTTCATAAGATTCTCTTGAATCTTCTCCCACAGGAGAACTCAGGGAGAGTTCCCATCCTCCTAAACGCTGGGTCATTTCCACAACTTCCTCTTCCTTAACATCAAGACGTTCAGCCAGCAGCCTGGGCTCCGGAGTAAACCCCTGGGAAATCAATTTTTCTCTTTCCTTGGCCAGATTAAAAAATAATTTACGCTGGCTTTGTGTGGTTCCGATTTTTACGAGTTTCCAGTTGTCCATTATATATTTCAGCATGTAAGCCTTAATCCAGAATGATGAATAATACGAGAACTTTATCCCACGATAAGGATCAAATTTTCGCACTGCCTGCAAAAGGCCCACATTCCCCTCCTGGATCAAGTCCAGTAGATTCTTTGTCCAGTATCTGTGAAAATCCATTGCAATTTTCACAACCAATCTCAGGTTCGAGGTGACAAGCCGATATGCCGCCTTTTCATCATTTTTTTCCCTGACCCTGATGCCCAGCTCCTTTTCTTCTTCCCTGGTCAGAAGATTATACTTCTTTATCTCGGACAGGTACATCTGGAGGGGATCATAGGGGACAATGGCCCTTCTCTCATCCTGAATCACGGGGGCTAAATCAGACTTCGCGGAATTAGGTTTAGGATGACGTGATTTGTCTTTTTTGTCTTTCATGCTTTAACAGATTTCTTAAATAATTTTGTTTCGAGGAAATCAGCCTGGGCTTGTTCGAAGATTCGGCTTTGTTCCGTCCCGCCATTGCGGAAGAATTAATGAGGAGAAATTCCCCTCTTCGTTCGCAATGACTGCATGAGGACTTATTAGTATTAGCTCAATATTTAGGGATATTACTCATGGATTCCCGCAGTAGTTTATCCCGCACTTGATGCGGGGCGGGAATGACGGAGTGAGATAAGTGCCTGTCATTCCCGCGAAAGCGGGAATCCAGTAGGTTAGTATGCAAAGGCACTTACCCCGATTTATTGAGCAGATACGCTTGTTACAAAGCTG
Source organism: Desulfobacteraceae bacterium (assembly GCA_030613055.1). Lineage (GTDB taxonomy): Bacteria > Desulfobacterota > DSM-4660 > Desulfatiglandales > Desulfatiglandaceae > JAUWMR01. Next base: position 32,430 of record JAUWMR010000039.1, on the reverse strand, counting down.
TCAAGAGTTAGAGTAGAAAAACAAGGCCGGAGGTTCTTTCAATCATGTTACCCTAACGCTCACATATCTCTTTTTTCCCGCCCTTAGCAGCAAAAAACCATTCTCAAAGTCCCTTGAATTGATCGTCTGATCGAAGGTTTCAATCCTCCGGTCATTAAGATATCCTCCTCCTTGAGCAATTAGGCGGCGGGCCTCGCCCCGGGTCTTGCACAGGCCTGCTTTTTTAAAAAGGATATAGGCAGGCAAACCGTCTGACAGCTTATCTTTACCGATGCCGTAATTAGGGATAGATTCGGAAGACACGGATTTGTCAGGACCAAATAGCTCCCGGGCAGCCTTACGGGCCAGATCCGCCTCTTTCTGGCCATGGCACAGACAGGTAGCCTCATAGGCCAGCCTCTCCTTTGCCTCTCTGATATCCGAGTCTTTCAAGGCGCTGAGACGCCTGACATCGTCCATGGGGAGAAGCGTGAAAAGGGCCAAAAAGCGCGCAATGTCAGGGTCGTCCTGATTGATCCAGTACTGGTAGTATTCATAAGGAGAGGTCAATTCGGGATCAAGCCAAACAGCACCCTTATGCGTTTTACCCATTTTTATCCCTGAAGATGTGGTCAGAAGAGGAAAGGTCAGGCCATAAATGGCCTCACCCTCAAGCCGCCTTGTTAAATCTACTCCGGCAAGGATGTTACCCCATTGATCGTTTCCACCCATCTGGAGCCGGCAGTCATAGTGTTTGAACAGGTACCAGAAGTCATAAGCCTGAAGAAGCATATAATTAAACTCAATGAAGTTGAGCCCAGTTTCAAGCCTTACCCTGTAACTCTCGGCAGACAACATCCTGTTCACACTAAAGTGACGGCCAATATCTCTTAGAAAATCAATATAACCCAGTCTGGTCAGCCAGTCAGCATTGTTAACCATGATGGCCTTTTCATTGCTGAAATCAATAAAACGAGAGAGCTGCTTTTTCAATGACTCAGCATTTTCATCAATCTTTTCACGCGTCATTATGGGGCGCATTTCTGTTTTTCCACTGGGATCGCCCACAAGACCTGTACCGCCGCCAATTACCGCTATTGGCCTGTGCCCTGCCCTCTGCATATGGACCAGGGACATGATTGGGAGAAGGCTCCCTACGTGAAAGCTGCTGGCGGTTGGGTCAAATCCGATGTAGCAGGTCGTTGGCTCCCGCAATAGTTTCATTACAAGCCCCCTGTCTGTTACCTGCTCAACAAAACCCCTTTCTTCAAATATATGAAAAACATTTTCCATGCTAAAATCGCGAATTTTGCCTTATATAGTATTCTGGAAGGAAAAAATGAACCACCTGCCCTGATCTCCCCAAATTATTAATTTTTTCTCCGTTAAACTCAAAATCAATTCCATCCGCATTGCCGATGAGTAATTCAAAACCCACACGGGCCTTCCATTCGCGACTATTCCCAGGAATAAAAATATACTCCCTGGATTGGTCTCCATCCACGGATATCCTTATCCAGGTTTTTTCTCTTACATTGGCCGTGAGCGTAAATGGAAAATCCTCAATCTCGGGATTAATGTCATAATCATATGGGACAGGCTTTTTAATCACGGGTTTGGTCTTTTTCTTTTCTCTAACTGAACCCTTCCTGGGTTCCTTATATACCACTTCCTTTTCTGTCTCAGCTGCCGGCCCAGGTTCACCTATTTCTTCCGGTACCAATTGCTCATGTACGTCCGGAGTTTCCAGGATACTTTCTAATTTTACAATCCTGTCCGCCGCGGGTACAATTGTCTCCGGCTTTGCAAAAACCCTCTCGCGTCCCGGGTATTCATTCCACAAATAATAGGCGGATGCCATGGTCAACAGGAGAAATATTAAAAAAACAGAGAGCGATCTCCTGCTTTTGACAGGTTCCATAAGAGGCTTTGGAATCGTGGTATCGGGGGGAATAGCCTTACGATAAAGATCAACCACTTTCCCCTCTTCCAATTCCAGTGCGCGGGCATAAGTACGGACAAATCCTGTCACAAAAACCGGAGAAGGAAGCTGATCCCAGTCTTCATTTTCAAGGGCCTCAAGGATATGAGGCCGAAGTTTAGTCATTTCGGAAATCCGGGCATAACTGAGAGCCTTTTTCTCCCTTTCATTCCTTAAAATGCCGCCAATGCCGATACCGCCAGGAGATACATTTTCCCGATCTATTGTATCCTGACTCTGGTCCGGTGGGACATCTTGCCCGGAGGGCGGCTGATACTCATTTTGGTTCATCTCTCGCGAAATCTCAAAAAAAGATTTTTATATATGCCTTTTCCCTAAGTTCTTTAACCCAGGATGAGTACATTTTATCAACTTCCTCCAGATAGAGCTTCCTGTAAATCCCATCCCGCACCTCTTCCATGGTTCTCAACTTTTTTTCCTGCTTTTCCACAAGCTTGAAAATCCGTATTCCGGATGGATTTATAATCGGCTCACTTATGTCTCCAACAGGCATAGCCTTAACAATGTCTTTAAGTTCAGGATCAAGCTGTGAGGCCTTGAAAAGACCGATATCTCCTCCTTCATCCGCCCCGGGCCCTCTGGAAAACTCCCTTGCCAATTTTGCAAAATCTTCACCGTTTTTCAGCCGGGAGACAATTCTATCTGCTCTCCGTCTAAGATGGCGCGCCTCCTTAGAATCAGATAAATTTTTCTGCCCTAAAAAAATAACTGCAAGACGGACTTTTTCTTCCAGCCTGTACTCGTCCTTGTGTTCGTTATAATATTCTTTAATTCTCTCCTCACGAATGATTATTTTTGACTTAACCTGTTGATTAATAAGCCTCATTCGTTTGAGCTGGTTCTTTATTGTTTCGCGGTACCACTCATAACTCTTGCCCTGCTCTTTGAGATGGGCGAGGATACCCTCACGGGTCGCGGAGGTATTTCTCATTATTCTTTCAATAGCCCTATCCACTTCAGCCGAACTCACATTTATTCCAAATTCACTGACCTTCTCCTGAGCAAGTTTTTCATTTATAAGCTGATCCAAAATCTGGCGGCCGGCTTTAAGATATCCTTGCTCATCCCGTTCCTTCAGACCAATTGGATCTAACCCTGTTATCACTTTGATCTTGGCATTCAACTCATGTAGGGTTATGATTTCATTGTTGGCGACTGCCACTACCCTGTTTAATATTTCGGCAGAAAACACGGGACAACAGATCACGATTAACAGTGCCGACCAAATAAATATATACAGACCCTTGAAAAACTTCATCTATGATAACTCCATTGAATTCAGCAGTTCCTTGTTGATCTTGACCGCAATACTTCTCCTCAAGCCCTCCAGCCATTTCTTGCAGGCCATCTCACGCCTTTTGCCTAATATTTTTGATTCTATTTCGGTAATGACATCGCGAAGCGCTTTCACGCCTTCAGATCGAATGGCCAGGACCTCAAAAATATGGTAACCATAAGGAGTCTTGATAACAGAACTTTCTCTGCCTACTGGCAATGAAAAGAGTACCTTTTCCATAGACGCGTCTAAACTGCCGTGTTCAACCCAGCCAACTTTGCCGCCTTTTTCCGCCTCAGGCGCTATTGAATATTTTTCGGCTAAAGAACTCATCTCTTCGCCATTTTTAAGTCGTTTCAAAAGATTCCTGGCTTCTTCCTTTGTCTTGGTAACAATCTGTCTGAATTCCACCATTTTGGGGAACCTGAACTCATCGTGATTCTCTTTATAATATAACTTAATCTCCTTGTAACTAGGTAATAATATTTTTTCTGAAATATTTCCGATTATCTTATTCACCAGAAGTTGCTCTTTCAGTCGATCCTTCCATTGTTCTAAGTCAATGTACCCTCGAAGCAAAGCGTCCTGAAACGCGTCTTCCGTATACCCCTTGCTGATACCATCAAAGGCGACTTGAATTTCCTTCTCCGAAAGGGTAATGTTATTTTTTTTTCCATATTCCATAATCAAATAGTGATCAATAAGCTGGTCAACTAATCGCTCCCTGACCTGCTTGTGGTTCCGGTGTCTCACGTCTATGCCTGCACTCACATATAACATGTCCCTCTTTAATTCATCTGCCGTGACATGCCTTGAGCCTACTACAATGACTGTCTTGTTCTCCTGCCGGTAAAACGTGTCACAGCCAAAAACGAGAACTGTAATTATGCAAAGACCGCAAATAATTCGATAGATGCTAAACAACTTTTTTTCCCCGGCCCCATCTTTTCATCTTGCCCTGCCAGCCGATGCGCTGCCATTAAATCACTATTATCGCTAAGTATATAATCTGAAAAAGTACTTGAATTTGTTAGATTACCAGCAATAAAAGAAAATGCAAGCACATTTTTTTAGCCTCACACTTCCCATTCGCGTTTTGATATATGGATCATCTCCAAATTGGTTGATGATTCTGAGAGGATTCAAGGGGCCAAGGATTCAAGGATTCCAGTGATCCTCCACAGAACAGGCGGATAAAAATGCTCAAAAACTATAAAGAATTGATGGTTTGGCAAAAGTCTTATCGGCTCCCGGACCCCTTTCTCCCAACTTATTGGGAGAAGAATTAACTAACACTATTCCTTAAAAACAGGAAGAGCCTCTATGGCCTTTTCGATCTTTGACAGGCCTTCCGGGGATGACATCCTCCCTGTATTGACCCTCAGCCTGTTCTGGCCCAGGAATCGGAACTTTCCAGGCTGGCTGGTTACAAGCCTGACAAGTTCATCGGGATCGATCCTCATATCATTGGAGAACGTAAGTGAAAGAGCGCTGGAGCCCACATCCAAACGGGTGATTCCGGTCCTTTTGAGTAGTAATCGAATGGACATCAGGCCTAAAAGATTTTGCACCTCATTTGGCAAAGGGCCGAACCGGTCGTTTATTTCCTCTACTATGGCATTCAGGTCTGATTTATCACGCAGAGTGGAAAGCCTCCTGTAAAGATTCAGCCTGATATCGGTATCAATAATATAGTCTCCAGGCAGGAAGGCAGGCATATCAAGGTGAATTTCCGGATTTATGTCTTCGCGCCACTCCTCGCCTTTGAGTTCACAAACAGCCTGCTCGACCAATCTCAGGTAAAGCTCATAACCGATGGCGGAAATTTGTCCTGCCTGGGCAAAACCGAGGATATTTCCGCCGCCCCTTATCTTAAGGTCATGCATGGCAAGGTGAACTCCAGCGCCTAAGTGTGAAAAATCCATAAGGGCCTTTAGCCTCTTTTGCGCGTCTCTCGTCAGATTTGAGTCCTTTGAAAACAGTAGATAGGCGTAGGCCTTGTCTTTTGCCCGGCCGACCCTGCCCCTTAATTGATATATCTGGGCCAATCCCATGCGCTCGACCTCGTTGAGGATGATAGTATTGGTGGATGGGATATCAAGACCCGATTCAATTATAGTCGTACATACAAGCACATCGATTTCCTTTTTCAGGAAACGCATCATAGTGTCTTCCAGTTTCTTTTCCTTCATCTGTCCGTGGGCAATAGCAAAGCGGGCACGCGGAACAAGCTGCCTTAACCGGTCGGCCATATATTCAATGGTCTTTACCCTGTTGTGGACAAAAAACACCTGTCCGCCCCTTTCCAGTTCAAACTCCAGTGCGCGTGTAATGAGCGCTTCATCATACGGGGACAAATACGACTGGATGGCAAGCCTGTCTTCCGGGGCTGTTTCAATAATGCTCAAATCCCGTATACCCATCAGTGACATATGGAGTGTTCTTGGAATAGGGGTGGCGGTTATGGCCAGCACATCCACAAGGGATCTGTACTGCTTTAATATTTCCTTTTGCCTGACGCCGAAACGCTGTTCTTCATCAATAATCAAAAGACCTAAGTCCCGGAATCTGACATCCTTCTGGAGCATCCTGTGGGTGCCGATCAGGATATCAATCTTTCCGGATCTGAGCTTTCCTATGATCTCTGACTGCTCCGCCCTGCTCTTGAACCGGCTGAGGACACCAATACGAATCGAATAAGGGTCCATCCTCTTTTTAAATGTCACATAGTGCTGTTCGGCCAGGATAGTAGTCGGAACCAGGACGGCCACCTGTTTGCCGTCCGACAGGGCCTTAAACGCGGCGCGAACCGCGACCTCTGTCTTTCCGAAACCCACATCCCCGCATATGAGACGATCCATGGGCTGTTCCGATGCCATATTATCCAAAACATCTTCAATTGCCTTGATCTGATCACGCGTTTCCTCATGCTCGAAGGTGGCTTCGAATTCCCTGAAATAATGGTCCGGTGGCGAAAAGGCATATCCCTTTCTATGTTTTCTCAAGGCATATATCTGCACAAGCTGTTTTGCGATCTTCTCAACGGATTTTTTAGCCTTTTGTCTGGCAATATCCCAGGAGTGCCCCCCTAATTGGTCCAACTTTGGATTTTTTTCATCCGCTCCAACATACTTCTGAAGGATGCTGACCCGGTCTGACGGTAAATAGAGCCTGTCCTTATTGGCATATTCAAGGACAATAAAATCATTGACCCTGCCCTCGATTTCCATATTCAAAAGACCGGCGTAACAGCCAATACCGTGTTCATCGTGGACCACAAGATTTCCGGCCTTAAGTTGACTGAAGCTGGACCATGTGAACGCGTTCTCCCGGGCCTCCCTTTTTTGGCCGGACCGGCCCCTCTTTGGTCCGAAGACTTCGTCTTCACTGATCACATAAAGGCCAAGCTCCTGCCAGGTAAAACCCTTTGAAAGCCTGCCAAGACATATACTCAGACCGGGGCCTTTTGGTAATTCGCTCCAGCGCGGGGCTATCCGGTCTATTTCAACATCGTAGTTTTTAAAAATTTCTTTCAGGCGGTTTGCCTGTTGCTCGGTGCGACTCACCAAAACGACCCTGCCCCGGGATGCAAGCCACATGGAAACTCTCTCAGCTAAAGGCGCCATGGAAACCCTGCCCTTGCCCGCGATCCTTACCTCTAATTCATCATCAAGCTGGAAATGGCCCTTAACGCGGATCGTCTTTCCCTTGTCCTCCTCAAAGGCCAGGTCCAGTTCTCTGAAATCAATTTGCCGGTGGTGTTCAACCTGCGGCGCCATTTCATCAAAGGGGAAGAAAATGCCTTCTATATCGGGAAAAGGTTGCACTTTTTCGGCGGATTCTTTGCGGAATCTCTCCACATCCGCCTGAAATTTTTTCTTTACCCCCTGAGATACCGGTTCAGCGCGATGAGAATCAAAAAGCGCGATAAGCCCGTCTTCAGGAAGATATCGAAACAGCGTGTCAAGGTGTGAATAAAAATGATTCAGCCATGCCTCCTGTCCCGGAAAACCCATTCCGTCTTCTGCCATGCCTGGGAGCCTGCCCATTGATCTGGCCCTTTTTACATTCTCTTCATCCATGACGATCTCATTTGCCGGGAGGAGAACCATCTCTTTTAAGTTTTTCATTGATCTCTGGCTGATCGGATCAAATTGCCGGATGGATTCAAGATGATCGCCCCAGAACTCCAGGCGCACGGGCAGATCATAAAGAGGAGAAAACAGATCAATGACTCCACCCCGCACGGAATAATCCGCCCTCTCTTCAACAAGGGAGACGCGCTGGTATCCTGTTATCTCCAGCGTCCTGATAAGCGCCTCTCTTTCAACGTCCTCCCCCGCTTCAAGATACTCAACATGCCTTAAAAACTCTTCTTTGGGCATAACCCTGAACAGGATGGCCTCAAGCGAGGTAATGACGATTGGATTTTTGCCGGACATCAAGGCGTAAAGGGACTGGACGCGCTGCGTTATAATCTCCCTGTGAGGGCTGAGACCTGTCAAAGGGGTCAGATCATATTGAGGAAATTCATGCAGCCGCCTCTCATCTGGGTCTGCCTGAATGTCAGGCGCGGGCATAAAAAATTGGAGTTCCCTGTACAGTTTTTCCGCCTCTTTTGCGCCTGGGAGGATGACCAGACAGGGCTTTTGAAGGCCTGCCAAAAACCGGGAGAAAAAATAGGACTGCGCGGAACCGGAAAGGCCCACAACCCGGACAAATGCGGACCCATCTTCAATCCATTTATTAAGTGTGGTGAGATGATCGTTGCGTGTCATACGACCGCCCCTTCCGCGATTGAAAGGGTCATGGCATCGGTATCAAGCTCGGCGGTCAGGCCTAATGGGAGGACAATGTTTTCAGGCCCATGCCCCGCGGGAAGTCCGGTTGCCGCGGGGATATCAAGTCCTGATAACGTATCCTTCAATAAAACCTCAATTTCCGACATATCGCCGCATTCCTCAAATCCACCGGCGATAAGTCCTGAAAGACCATCCAGCTTGCCTGAAAGCCTTAGATGGGTCAGCATACGGTCCAGCCTGTAAACGGTCTCCCCCTTTTCTTCCACGAACAGGATGCGTCCTTTAAAAGAAGGAAGGTACTGCGTGCCGATAAGATGACATAACAGGCTCAGATTGCCGCCGATCAGAGTTCCTCTGCCCCTGCCCGGAACGATTGATATCCCCTTTCCAAGGTTCAGGTTCAGCGGTTGATCGGAAGACAGAACCCGGAGGAGGCTCATGGGAATGTCTTGATTCTCAGATGCCAGTTCGCGAACCATTGGGCCGTGAAAGGTGACAAGCCCTGTCTTTTCATGTACGGCCATCAAAAGCGCGGTAATGTCACTGTATCCCACAAGGATCTTGGGGTTCTCTCTGATCAGATCATAATCAATCCTGTCAAGGAGTCTCGGGCTTCCGTACCCGCCCCTCGCGCAAAAAACAGCCCTTATATTCCTGTCCCTGAACATATCGTGCAGGTCCGCGAGACGGGCTTCATCCCCTCCTGCTAAATAGCCTGCCCTGTCAAAGACATGGCGACCAGGATGAACCCTGTACCCTGCCGACTCTAACACGTCTATGCCGGGCCGAAGCTCCGCCTCATCCACCGGACCCGCCGGAGCGATAACCCCGATTGCGTCACCCGGCCTGAGCATTTGCGGTTTTATAACAGTCTTGTTTTCGATAATTTTTCCCCCTCATGAATCATTAAATTGCCAAATCCAAAAAGGTCGTATTTATCTCTCACAGATATCGCAGAGTCACTGACCCCTCGAACCCTTGAATCCTTGAATCCTTTTATAATCCCCCACCCCATAACATTTAGCAATAATATCAATGGTTTGTACACATCCCAGAACATTTAACAATATTATCTATAAATAGAAAAATCAACAGGTCTTTTTCGTAATAGCTCAATATTGATAAAGCCGCAAAAAGTCAGAAAGCACCCGTTTTCGTCATTCCCGCGAAGGCGGGGGCTGAGCTTTTTTCTCAGTCCTCAGTCCTTTCACCTCATTCCTGATACCTTCAGCCTGACTACGTGAGTAGTCACAACCACTGTATCTTTGGGATTCATTTTCTTACAAGTTGTAAATTCAATTGACAATTTGTAAGAAATATTGTATTTATTCACCATGATTCCGAGACAGATCTCAAAAAAGTTAAAACAGCTCGCTATTCAATATCCTGTTGTTGCTGTTACAGGACCGCGGCAATCCGGAAAGACAACTCTTGTGAAGCATACCTTTCCCGATAAAAAATACGCCTCGCTCGAAGACCCTGATATTAGAGAATTCGCACTTAGCGACCCTCGCGGGTTTCTTTCGGCCTATTCAGGCGGCGCCATATTAGACGAGGTACAGCGTGCCCCTGATCTCTTCTCCTATATTCAAACCCTTGTCGATCAGTCAGGTAACGAGGGTCTTTTCATACTCACAGGCTCTTTTCATTTCGGCCTGATGGAAAGAATAAGCCAATCCCTTGCAGGCAGAACAGGGCTTCTCACACTACTCCCCTTTTCATTCCATGAGCTGTATCGAAAGGGTATGATCCCGAGTTCTTTAGAGATGCTTTTATATACCGGGTACTACCCTCGAATATATGACAAGCAATTACCTCCATCAGAATGGTATGCCAATTATGTGGCAACATATCTTGAAAGGGATGTCAGGGTCATAAAAAATATAGTCGATCTTGATCAGTTCCAAAGATTTCTCAAGATGTGCGCAGGCCGATCAGGCCAGATTCTAAACCTTACATCCCTTGGAAATGATTGCGGTATCACTCATAATACTGCCAGGGCATGGCTGTCCGTGTTACAGGCCGGTTATATTATTTTCCTGTTACAACCTCATTTTCAAAATTTTAATAAACGCCTTGTAAAGAGCCCTAAGCTCTATTTTTATGATACCGGTTTATTATCCTTTCTGCTTGGTATTAATTCTGCTGATGCACTGTTAACCCATCCTTTCAGGGGGCCTGTTTTCGAAACATGGGTAATGTCCGAGTTGTTAAAAGGAAGATTTAACCGTGGATTAAGGCCTAACCTTTATTTCTGGCGTGATAACTCCGGTAATGAGGTGGATTGTATCATTGAACATGGCGATAAATTATCGGCTTTGGAAATTAAATCAGGTCAAACAATAACGAATGATTCCTTCAAAGGACTTAAATACTGGTCCAAAATTTCAAAAAAAGGCGGTGAAGACTCCTATCTTATTTATGGCGGTGAAATGAGTCAGAAAAGAAAAGAAGGAAATGTTATCGGTTGGAAATCCTTTGCAGAAAAAATACCTTTAATAATTTAGGTTCTTCTCCAATTCAGTTGGATAAGAGGGTTCAGGGATTCACAAACTCTTAGAAGATGATACTTTGTGATTTTCAATATCGGAGGAAACAGGTACAGGTTGATAGCTTTCATTCGTTATCGAATGAATCGTTTATTTATTCGCCATATAATGACTCACAGAGAGTATGACAAAGGAAAATGGAAGGAAGACAAATGGTTCAATTATACCAAAAAATAGTAAAGGTTTGGCCCGCAATTTTCATATGAGGACACTTCTCGAACCCTTGACCCAGACCGATCAACCTTACTAGATTGTCAATAAACCCTAACGTTGCAAAAGTCGAGGGCGTCCCGCCCGTAATCCCGACCACAAAAGACCGGGACTAAAGCCGTGTATTTCTGCCGGCGGGGTGGCAATGGGATGAAATACTTTAGTTTAAGGATTTTTAATAATGTTAACCATGTTGTTTATGCAACAGTAAGGTTTATCGTCTGTTCCATGCGAGTGACTTCTTCATCCGACAGGGAATCAAAGTGGCTTGCACGTTTTTGTACAGAAAGTCGCCCATTGTTTTGAAGGCAGAAGCGAATGAAGAGGTCGATCTTCCGGTCCGGCATATCCACGATCTCCTGGATAGCTTTCTTGGTCTTGTCGTAGTTTGCCATAAACGCCAATTCGCTGGCGAGTTCCGTAACTATGGTCTGATCGATAAAGTGGAAAAGCGCCTCGGCCTGAGGCGTCATATCCATATAGCGGTACCATATGGCCGTATCATTATGAACGGTCATACTGCCTTCTTCGTCTATCGAGTATTCCACCAGGGGCATGAGCTGCCGCGAGAACTCTTCCAAAGAAGAATCATAGTCGCCGGGGTTTTTAAGCATGGATGCTGATATGGGGAACATGATTCCTTCAGGAGTAAACCCGCCTCTGGTAAGAATATTATGTATCAGGAAGCGGTGGATTCGACCATTGCCGTCCTCGAACGGGTGCAGAAAAACGAATCCATAGGCGATGGCGGCGGCATGAATCACTGCCGACACGCCTCCTGCGCCCATGCGCTTGTGCGCGGCTGTAAGGCCTTCCATCAGGTCTGCCAGATCTTCAGGCTTAGGGCATGCGAAGTGGATCTTTTCTCTCTGCCAGGCGACTGTCTCGCCGACATAATTCTGGCTTTGTCTGTAGTCGGAATCGCGAAACCGGGGATCAACAATACGATTCTGAACCTCAATCAATTGCCTTTTTCCGCAAAAATCTTCTTTCTCGGCCAGTTGGAGCAGCGCCACGAAGCGCCCGGTCCGGGTCGAGGTGGGTTTGATCTGTTCTATCTCGAAAGACGATTTCGTCTCCTTGGTGTAAAGGTAGCCGAGTGCCCGCTTCAACAATTCCGGAGAATAGTCAGACACCACTTGCCGGCATTGCTTTGGAAGATCAACCATTTCGAAGTTTAGGAGGTTATCGGTACGCCGAACCATCGGGCAGAATCGGCTATCGCCCAGCAAGTTATCTTTTATCCGCTGACGTCTAACCTGGCGGGCCGGGGTGGTCGTGTAATACTCATCCGGCTCTAACAGATCGATGTAGTTACCCTGTTTCAGGTCATCCAGAGGGAGCATTTTGCCTGTCAAGAACTCGTACAGAAACCACAAACATCTGACATACTTGCCGGTGGGCTTGGACCGAACGTGTTTGAGGATCTCGGCCTCTTCTACCACTTGAAACAGGCCGGCTAATATCACGAGATTCGTCCCGTCATACTTGAACGCAAATTCAAGGTGATCGCCAAGCGTGTCCCCCGGCCAATACTTTGGAGGATAGATCTCCTCGATCACACTCCCACTCGAGTCGATCCGGTGGATTCCGGCGGTCGTCACCAGGGACCTGTGCCAATTCGGAATAACATCGAGATCATACCGCTCGATGAGTGCCGCATACCCTGCAAGTCTGTATGTCGATTTATTTTTATCGTTTTCAGCCATGGTTTCCTCCCTGCCTGCGCCGAGGCTTCGGCAGGCAGGCAGAAAAACGATTATAATCCAAGAATTATAGTTATATTTAAGCATAAAGCAAGAAAAATAGTTACAGACATGGAAAAACGATTACCATTAAAAATCCTTGAACCCTTGAATCCTCTCTTCTTAACCTGGCAATTTAATATACGAAAACCGTCATGCCGGACTTGATCCCCGCTGATCACGGGATCTTCGACCGGCATCCAGTGCAATTCAGGATCCCCGCCCCGCCTGCCGTCCGGCGGGCAGGCTTCGCGGGAGTGACAGGCACTTATCTCACTCTGTCATTCCCGCCCCGCATCAAGTGCGGGATAAACTACAGCGGGAATCCATGAGCAATACTCCTAAATATTGAGATGATACAAATGGCCTTTATTTATTATCTTTAAACCCACTTTTCCATTTTATATATGCAACGATAGGGTAAACATAAACCATAGAATTACTCGTTCGGTCTAAATAGATTGACGCCATACAAGATATGGTAATAAAATATCAGAAATTTATGCAAAAATTATATATGATTTATTTTAGAGGTTAAATATGGGTAAAACACAAGATTTGATCGATGATGCGGTTTCTCTGCCAATCGAAGAAAGAGCTTTATTAGTGGACTCTCTTCTTCGCAGTATGAATCCTTCAAATGAAGAAACTGATCAAAAATGGGCATCAGAAGCCAAAGCGCGTTTGGAAGAATTACGATCAGGCAAAGTGAATCCAGTTCCCGGTGAAGAAGTATTTAAGAAAATATGGAAGCGCTTCGAGAAATGACCTACGATTTTCATCCAGGAGCAGAGGAGGAATTTCTTTCGGCCATCAATTACTACTAAAACCGTGGAAATTTAATCAGCTTTAGCTCCGACGATTTTGAGACCTTGATCGGGTGGTTCAGACCCTTGTTCGGCGCTGCTCAATTCCACCGTTATGCCCAAATGAACCATACACACTTAATAAATATAGGAGCAAAAAGATGTCACAGTATATTCTTACTGGATACGTTGAAAATGCGTTAGCAGGCGCAGAATATGATAAACTTGAAGATGGGACATTTTCAGGGCGTATTCCATCATGTAAAGGAGTATTAGCTTTTGGAAAAACATTGCGTGACTGCGAAGATGAATTGCGCTCGACATTAGAAGATTGGTTGCTTGTCGGACTGAAATTAGGTCATCCTATTCCTGTTATATCCGAATATGATTTGAATAAGGAACCCACTGATGAAGCAATGGCATCCGTGTAAACGTCGAATTCTCATTAAACGTTTACGTAAACTTGGATTTAACGGTCCATTTTCGGGAACCCATCATCAATTTATGGTTTTTGGATACCACCGTCTGAGCATACCATCAAATACAGAGTATTCACTTCCACAATTACGCATGATATTAAATGAAGTGGAATCGATTTTAGAGCGTTCCATTACTGCTAATGAATGGAATAGCTTGGCATAAGTGGGTAGCCAGGGGTTTTTCTCGCCCAGTGCATTAGTGAGATTGTTGCCGGTAAGCGTGCCGTTACGGCGGACACCGATCTGCGGTTGTGCCGTTTCTTTGGTCTATCCAATGGCTATTGGTTGCGCGCTCAGTCTGCACACGACACTGAAGTTGCGGAGCGTAAGTTGGGTCCGGTTCTGACAAAAATCAGGCCCTGGGCAACGGTTGTAGCCCAACATGGCGCTTCAGCCGACCGCAATATTCGCGGCGGCTGAGCTTGAACGATGGGTCCGACGCTTCGCGTCGAACCCATCGGGCCGGGTGAGGAGCTAAGCCCATGCAGCGAAGCGTAGCCCATCCTTCCGATTGGAACTGGACACGTTCCCGGCCCCCGGGGAAGCCCGCCAGAGGCGAGTAAACCCGGGACCCGCAAACGAGTTCCTCACCCGGCCCTTTGGGGCATAAAACAGAGTCATGCAAGATATTTGGTACGCAGATAATCGTGACCTGATAAAGTGGTCTGTTCTTTTGCATCTTGTACGAAAGTACAATGCAAAAAAGATCCTGCAAATTGCATATTATCGTAAAAGTGATATTAAATCTTTCGAAATAGATGGAGTCAATCATAATATACCGAAGGAAATCATCAATCACTTTCGTCGAATAAAAAATATTGAGATTCTCAAATTAGAAGTAGCGGTACATGTTTTTGATACTGTGCTCGATGATCGGAAGGTTTATCTGACGGAGTCTTTAAAATTCATTAAGCGATTTCAAGACTCAAATGCCGTTGTTTTTCTTGATCCCGACACAGGGCTTGAACCCAAAAGGCATGGTCTGCAGCATGTTTTGGAGTCAGAGGCTAAGATAATTTATGATAATCTTGTGAAGGGAGATGTTTTTGCTTTTTACCAACATCAAACCAATCGCAATGGTAGGCCATGGATTGAACCTAAAAGAGAGCAACTGGCCCGAGCACTCAATATAGAATTAAACAATTTAAAAATAGCATATGGTCAACTTATCGCGCGTGATGTGGCTTTTTACTACTGTACAAAGCCCCAATAAATCATTTGAGAGGGACTGGGCATAAAAGCGCGCCCAGCCCCTCAATTCATCATTAACTGGCATAAAAAGAATATCGTGGGGATAAATTTACATATCATTTTTTCAAAAGAGATACTTGGAGAGGATAAAGAGGTAAAGGAGAAGTTTATTTTAAATTTCGAGTCAGAGATTACTGCCTTTATAAACTCTATTGCTGAATCATATCAGGCGTGGTTGAAATATGATGCTTTAATTGGTTCTGACAGAAGGCGTGCTTTTGTGGCTGCATTTTTATTTAATGCAATAACCAACTTATCAGCTTCGATGAAAATGCTCATAACTGGCTATGCTATCCCTTCAGGAAATTTAGTTCGTCAAACAATAGAATCTATCTGTTCTGCTATTTTATGCTCAAGTGAGCAGCTTCAATTTTATCAACAAGTGGAGCAGAACAAATTCTCTTCAAAAAGTTCTATAAAACTCGTCTTAAAGCACTCGAAGAAATTCCATATTAATAGAAACGCAATGATTTCGCTAAAAAATCTATATGAATTCTATCATAAGCTTAGCCATTCATCGTCACTAACGCTCGCATTCAATATTTCCGTTGGTAATCTGGGGACAACATATATTGGACCATCATTTGATGAACAGAAAATGTCTGCCTATAAAAAAGAGACAGCGAACCGAGTGAATCTTTCTAAGAATATTACAAATGTTATCGAGGCCTTGCTTCTTCCTCGATCTGACGCCAGTTAACCTGGCAGAGCACCCGACCGGTGACTTTTGCGTTAGGGCACCAGAATATAGACGGAATGTGAAGATATGAGCAGTAAAATTATTAATATCCTCCCTGATACTCTTAGCGGGCCTAGATCTTTCTTCACTGATATCGATCCAACGGACCCGAACTACGACAAATGGGATGCGATCACAAAACTGAAGCTTCAATTGCTCACCAAAGAGCGTATTGTAATAGCTGCGTCTTCCTTGTTTCACGATATTGGGTTAGAGATTTTTACTGAAAACAAGGATTTAGTCCCAGCTTTAGAGGATGGGGTTATTGTGCCGGCCATAAGGAATGAGTTTGACGGAATAAAATCCTTTTTTGACAATAAAAGTGGGTACAGTAAAAAAAGTAAATCCTTCTTCACCCAGCATGTAGGGTACTCTGTCCCATGGGACTTGATGGAGAACTCAAATTGGTTTAGACAGCATTTTTTTGAAGCTCTGTCCGATCCTAATTCCGTTTTGAGAATAAAGGGTGGGTTAGATCAACAACAAGCCTCCGATATCACGGGCAAACTGAATTACCTTATTTCTTCTAAAGGTGAAGATAATCGTTTTCTTCAAAGGAAACATATTCAGGAAGTCGGCAAAAAGTATCCAGCGCGGTTGGAGTCCTTTTTAAACAACTATGCAAATCTCGTGTATAGACTATCAGGTTCAAGAGTCGTGAATTCGGAAGGGCATTTCCCTCAATCAAATATGACCAAACTCGAGATAGTTGAGAATGAGAGAATCCTGAGTGATGAAAGCATATTTTGGGACATCTATTCTGAAACAGTTTTTTCTTACCTTGGGACAGCGATAAGGCTTAACTCCGATCGTCTCGACAGTATGGAATTTTCAGACATCTTAAAGATGCGCCGATCCTTCTTTGATATTGGTTTCTCGCATGAATATGACAACCTAATCGCCATGGTTAAACAAAAGGCTGACATCAGTGATCCAGATCGCCTTATCCTTCACATGCATGAGATCTCCCAACTCGCTACTCAATTGAAAGACTCATTTTCGGTAAAACTGAGATCTGAACTCTCGATCGTAGATTCAAGTGAACGAGAGAACGCACTATGGCAAATAGGGAATGCGCTATGCCTTTTGGCAAGTCCAACTATTGGACTTATTGTTGGGGCCTTATCAGCTTTAAAGTCTATTCCAGAGATAACAGCCCCTATTTCTAAACCTCTAGCCAATGCAATGAACGCTCGTTTGGCATGGATGCGGGAATTTGTAACCTCAAAGATCGGTTGGACAGGTTCCCAACGAAAATCCTTTTTGGATGCCTATAAAAGCCTTGCATCATACGGTCTCAAATAGAAAATATGGCCCCTAACCTATCAGTTCAGTGGACAGCCAGGGCCCCGGAAACGAGCTCCTCACCCGTCCCGTTAGAGCAGAATAAAGCCATATGAACTTTGGAGACATAAAAGCCAAGTTGGAAAAAAGGGGGATAGCTCCGGCTGAATATGAAGAAGCTTATGGAGACCTTATCAGCAGAATAGAAGACACAATCAAAGCCCATGCAAAGGGTGAATGGGGTGAAGCACGAAGAATAACGCAATACGCATTGGTTCTTCGGCAGTCACTTCTGCATAGGGCTGTCAAGTTGTTTGAAGGAGCTTTTGACGCTCTTATTAATGACAACGGGTACTCAATGGCCCTCTCCATAAGGGGGCACTTTGAAACAACCGCAGCAATTGGATATCTGCACAACCGATTGTACTCATTGCAGCAAGGCAGCCTTAATCCCGTGACAGTTGACCGAAATATTATGACTCAGCTCATGGGCACTAGAGATGAGAAGATAATAGAGAAGGCAAGTCAATTGGGACTCGAGGCAAAGCAGATATTAAATATGCTTGAATATGCTGACAAATCTGTGAGCAAGCAAATTATGCAAGGTTCGTCAAAAGATCATGCCATATTGATGGATTCGTACAAATTTTTATGCGAATTTTCTCATCCTAATTTCCACTCCAATACACTTGCATTCACGTTAAACAAGGAAGAAGAGGAATTCTTATTCATGCATAACAAAGCAATCCGGGAGCAAGATGCCGCCTTAATCGGCTATTTGCTAATCAGTAGCCCAATATTAATTGATCTGTATGACAGTATCGAAGAATTGTTACCATCGGACTAAAGCTCTAACAAACGTCTGCACCTAGTCGGCCTAAAGGCCGCCGGTGAGCCAGCCCGATGGGTCTCAAGGAGCTCCCTATGCAGTGCCCAAAGTGCGGAATGTGTTACGTCCCCGGTCTACCCGAAGACGAAAGCGAACACAAGGTATACTGCGATCTCATTGTGAACGGTCCGAGTACCCAACTCGTAGAGGACACTCATATCGTCTGGCGCGAAGGCGAAGATCAAGTCATTATCGTCACTGACTCGTCGCCCGAGGCGCTGAGAAAGATTGCGCATGACTTATCTATTTGCGCAAATCGTGATATGCACTACGACGGTGGCATCTATCATTCGTGCGACCCGCCCGACGAACGTCAGATCCAGTTATTTATCTATGCCCGTGCTAATCGCGGCATTGGTTTGCTGATCTTCGAAAGACGTTCTACGGTATGGCGCTGCATTTGGCGGGGCACCGATACACCAAAGTGCGAGGAGATGCCCAAGCGAAGCCCCATGTGGAGTATCGGCTTTGTCTGGGTTCGAGAGCAATTCCGCAAAACTGGCGTCACCCATCGACTTCTATTCGAAGCCCAACGCGTACTGAAGTTATCGAACGGTGAATTCGGTTGGTACACGCCGTTCTCGAAAGACGGCGAAGCCTTCGTCCGTCGGCTTTACCCAACTGAGTTTTTCGTGGCTAAATGAGACCTTAAAAGAAAAAAGGGCTCCCATTAATGGGCGAGTCGACGGATCGGCGAAATTTCTGGAAAATATTAAGCGCTAAGAAACACTTCAAAATGATAGAGATGAAAATCACTTAACCAGTAAATTCAGGCGACGGGAAGAAGCGCGGTGCATCCATCCGATTGGAGCCAGACACGTTTCCGTATCCCGGGCATAAGGCCCTGGCCCCGGAAACGAGCTCCTCACCAGGCCCGTTCGTTATCAAAGAAGATTTCGAGGTGCTGATATGGGAATTGTTAAGGAGATAAGGGATTTGGTCGAGGTCCTTTCCCCGATCTTCAAAGGCATAGTGCAGTCACGCCGGCAGAGAGCAACCCATGGTGTTGTTCTGCGCAGGGCGCTCAGCAAGAAGACTCGGCTCAAGAATGAAGTATTTGCTGCAGAGTTACTTACACGGGATATCGTCATAGAAAAGGACGACTCGACGGTTGTCCGTATCGACAGAAGGAACGTAACCAATGTAGTCATCTCTACAGACGGTAAAAAGGCTCTCTGCGAGGAGTTTGTAACACCTCGTCAGAAGTCTTTGGGAAAAAGAGATGATGAATACCATCAGTTTCTCATGGATCCAACGCGAAAGGGCCCGAAAAATGTCGACCTCAATGACTTGCCTATTCGCTGGGCATCAGGCGGGGTCCTCTCTATAGTCACTTACCAGTCAAGGAAATGGGTTCCTTTGTTCTTTCGTGACATCCGTCCGTACGGGTGGAACGTCTCCTTGGGGTCATCGGAAAGATACTTTGATGAAAGGGGAGTGGTGATTAGCAACCTTGAAGAGGAATTAAACAACCCATGGCAGTTTATAGCGCGCGAATTCCTCGAGGAGACTCTCGTGTTATCCAGGTCTCCTACATCCGGCCGTAACGAATCGAAGCTATTCGTGTTACCGTTTTGGCAAGGTTCTGATTCAGAGCAGAAGAAGCTGCAATTCGCGAGTACCCATATTAAGCTTCGGGAGAAATACGATCACTTGCGGATAATACCCAATGAAGATTCAAAAATTAGAGCTCACGCTGCAACTACGCAAATGGCCTTGCAGATTGAATCAGACAGAGGTGCTAAGACTGGCGTAACGGACGTAATAGTCTGCCTTAACCTCTTGGAGTTGGGCATCGAAGTAGTAAAGGTCATCACATATGAGTTCGATGACGATAACTATCTACTTGATGGTGAAATTCTCGAGTTTAGACCCAAAGAGCTGACCCGAATGCCGGTGGGGTTGATTTCAGTGTCCTATTTGCAATCTGTTTTCGGGTTAGAGAAGGCCGATTCAACGTATACACTTGGGCCTCAACCATCTGTTAGGGTAATACAACCTATCCCACAAGAAGATATTCGCATCTTCGAGTGGGACATCCTGCAAAGGCTTGCGGTAATTCGGGGGGAGAAGGATCCGGTAGGTACGGAGCTCCGCCGGTATCTTGATTGGTATGATAAGTTTGGGCCGAATTTCTTGGACGAACGGGACCGTCCATGGACTGGTAACCCTTCACGTCTGTTTACCCCCGCTACAGTGAAGTTACTCAACTTATGCTTCAGTCAGTGCGATTCAACAGTATTGGCAGAAAGTTGCACGTAATGAAAAAGGTGCTGGCGGATATGGAGGTCGAACAACGCCATGAAGTCGGACGGGCCACATACTGCGGCTTCGACAAACCTTTGGGGGGGCATCAGTAAACATTTTAGCCACCAACCTGTCGAGCCACCCCGCCCGCCGCTTATGGCGATGGTTCGACATACGGAGAATTTGGGTGTCCTTTTTATAACGGTGGAGACACATGGCAGCACGCCAATACTTTAAGGAATGAGGTGCATAAAGAATGGCTGGAATCCTTAATACTTCCGAAGTTGATGAATTGCTTACGCTTGTCGGAGAAGCCGCCCGTTCAACAGAGGCAAGCGTAAGGCACTTCATTGAACCTGCCGCGGGGACATTACGGACTGCCACGAGCCGTCGCCATCACATTGTCTTTGGGCGTCGAGGTTCAGGCAAGACCAGTCTCCTACACAAGGCTGGGGCCGAATTGACTCTCGACCGGCGTCCCATCGCATATGTGGATTTAGAGACCTTCAAGGGGCACAGTTATCCGGATGTCCTTTTGAGCGTACTAATTGCCAGTTTCAAGGAGTTCAAGAGGTGGCTTGAGACAGCGGCGGTGTACCCGGCGACAAAGACCTCTTTCTGGAAGCGCCTGTTTGGAACTATACCGGGTCGACCTTCTTACAACCGCAAAGACACGGCCGATCTTGCGAAAGAGCTCGACAATAAGATTAAGGCCCTGGAGAAGGAACTTTACGCTCCTGAGCAGTCCGACCTGAGAATTGTTGCCGGGCATGAGGGTACTGAGGGGGTAGCGTCAGAACTAGAGGCTGGCATGAGCAGTCCAGTGGGGGGAGCAAAAGGAAAGGCCTCCACCTACGTCGATGTCAAGCGGACGTCTGAGGTCGAGGAACGGTTCAGCAAGTCCAAGATTGATTTTCTCCTTCGACACATCATGGAATACCAGGATCTATTCCGTCGGTTGAGGAAGATCTCAAACGGGGACGGGTTCCTGTTTCTCGACGATCTATACCAGATCCGCCGCGACGATCAGGCAAAAGTCATAGACTACTTCCACCGAACTGCAAAGGGGAACGGGCTGTGGCTTAAGGTAGGCACAATTCGCCATCGAACGAATTGGTACGTCCATGGTGACCCTCCGTGTGGCATGAAGATCGACGACGATGCAGACCAGATCGATTTGGATCTTACTTTGGAAAAGTATGGCCTTGCCAAAGCCTTCTTGGTTAAAATACTACGAAGCTTCTTCGATACCGTTTCTCTATCCTCCGTGTCGAATTATCTCACTGGCGGGGCGATAGATCGACTTGTCTTGGCTAGCGGCGGAGTAGCCCGTGACTTCCTCTCAATATTCAGGAAATCTGTTACGGTTGCAAGAGAACGGGGCGGGGGACACCGAGGCGAGAAGATAGGCGTTGAAGACGTTAACATGGCAGCGGGGGAGCATGACACGTCTAAACGTGAGGAATTCAAACGGGACACACTCGACAGCGAAGCTGGACCTTTGGACATGGAGTTTCAGAAGCTACAGCACTTCTGTTTATACCGAGCCAACTGCAACTGCTTCCTGCTCGACCAAGAGGAAAAGGGAAAAGAAGTCGAGCTCGTCCACGAACTCGTTGATCTCAAGCTTGTTCACTTGGTTCGCTCCCGTGTGACCGTTAGCAAACGTCAAGGTAGGATTTACGAAGCTTACATGCTTGACCTTAGTCAATACGCGGGAGCCCGGAAACGGAGAAAGCTCCAGATCGTCGAATTCTGGAAGCAACACTCAGTAGAGACACTCAGGAAGATATCTTTGATATATTCTCCAGGGAGCACAGAGACAGAAATGGCCGAGGATGCCCGCCTGGAGAGTTCCAATCGCAGTAAGAAAACAAAACAGGGGGACGAAAGGCAGTTGGTGATGGTGTTCGATGAGGGCCGGAAAGAGGAGGGATAACAGCCTTGATACGAACCGTTAATGAATGGGGTCAAGTCTACTCTTGGCTCTTGTTAACTCTCGTCAAATAATCGCCATGTCACTTGGCCAGGAACAAAGAGGAAACAACTGAAACGACAAATGGTAAAATTAAATACTGGGTCACGTCTTCATTCTTGACAGATTGGAGATACTGTATCTTATCCCAGTCATATAGGTCCTTTTCTAAAGGAATCGAAAAAGATAAATCATTTAATGAAAAGCTAAAAAACTAAGGCAGTACGTTAAAAGTCAAGAATGAAGACCTGACCCCGTTGTTTTTCTAACCACGGAAATTAAAATGGATATTCCAAAAAAGATGGGAATAAAAGACACGGATTTTCGAGTAGTTTTCGGCGGAACGAAAATGGATTACGATCCGGGCAAGGAAGATTACAACAGAAAGAAGCATGGCTATTCCCTTGAAAGTGCAGTTGATCTTCTGGAGCGGTGGATCTTACCTATTTCGTCGACGCCATTTATCACCAGTGATCCGATAGAAAAAAATGACGAAATCAGACATCAACACATCGGTGTTGATGATAGCGGTAATATCGTTTTTATCGTAACTACTATGAGGGAAGAAGAAACCGTCAGGGTCATATCATTCAGAAGGGCACATAAGAAGGAACAGGAGCTATTTAAATCATTAACAGGTTATAACAAGGCAGTAGAGGAGGAGTGGGTATAGATTGCGGATTTTTGAATGCATCTCAGTCAAGGTCTGTATCTGCTACCCCACGCTTTTTACTTTTTACCCGCCTGGCCTCTCACTGCCAGCGTTAGCATCCACAAGTCATGAATGAAATAGATCAAAAAGTTAAAATCACATATAGAATATTAGCTGGGATTTGCTGCGTATTGATGATACTTGCTTTGGTAATAGAACTTTTTGTCGCTGAAACAAAATCATGGGGCTTTCTCAGTACAGGGTCTTTTATTTCACTATTATTTTCCTACGTAACTATTCAAGGTAAAGTACCAAAATGGTTTCGATCAATTTCCGAAAAGACAAAGCGATCAGACCTACACATTTGACAAAAGAACATTGATTCAGTTTTGTCCCTCCCGCAGAAAGCCACGGCTTCAGTCCAAGCCTTTTGTGGCCGAAAGAATGGGGTCAAGTCTACTCTTGGCTCTTGTTAAAAAACCAACCTAAGGCTATTGTGCCAGGCTAAGTTAAATCAGTCACGAATCTGCAAAAAAAGACTGAAAATATTGTATTAAAAAACGGAAGCCCGAATACTTATGGAAAAACAGAAGATAAACCTACCAAGAGTCAACGGCAGACTTGCCCCCTAATCGGAGGAAATAAAATGGATACTGAAGAAATCTGGAAACTTTTCCAGAGGCACATGGAGTACACCGACGAAGAGATGAAAATCTTCAAGTCGGATCCTGAAAAGGTAAAAATGGTCACCCAGACCCCCAATTTTGTAAAATGCCGTGTAATAGCCGAGGTTACATATTCCCATGGCTGCCACGCAGGGCATAAGGTGGGAGACAAGTTCATAATGACGGCCGGGGGGCAGCTTGTCACCGAAAATTGCCCTAAACGCATGTGTATGTTCGCCCTCGGTCCGGTCAGCAACGCGTTGCCCGCAATATATGAAAGGCTTATATCTGGATCTGATCCAAATCATGAAAGGAGCCAGACGGTTCAGTGTACGGACGTTGGCCTTGACAGGGGTGGATGGGGAAAGATTCTCATGAAAGTTTATGTTGAAAAAATAAAGGATTAGGGATAGTAGGGGACGTAGTTGACTATGTCAAAGTATGTTGATTGTTTGAGATATCAATAAGAAATATCGGGGTCAGGTCTTCTTGACAGATTGGAGATACTGTATCTTATCCCAGGTATGTAGTCCCTTTTCAAAAGGAATTGAAAAAAATAAATCATTTAATGAAAAGATAAAAAACTAAGGCAGTACGTTAAAACCCAAGAATGAAGACATGACCCTGTTGTTTTATTATGCGTGAGGAATCATGGATCAGCATTACCTAAAATCATCATTCCGGAGAACGGGGTCAAGTCTACTCTTGGCTCTTGTTAACTCTCGTCAAATAATCGCCATGTCACTTGGCCAGGAACAAAGAGGAAACAACTGAAACGATAAAATGGAATGAAATACCGTAGTAAGGTCTTCATTCTTGACAGATTGGAGATACTGTATCTTATCCCAGGTATGCAGGCCCTTTTCAAAAGGAATTGAAAAATATAAATCATTCAATGAAAAGATGAAAAACTAAGGCAGTACGTTAAAAGTCAAGAATGAAGACCTCGTTGTTTTCGTGAACGCAAGCAGACATGCGATATGCCGGAAGGAAAGTATTAAATGAAAAAGAATAAAAAAATACCAGACAATCAGATTACCGTATATCAGACACCTGAGGGGGGAATTAATATCGAAGTGCTGTATGCCAATGAAAATATCTGGCTACCTCAAAAGCGAATGGCGGAACTGTTTGGGTGTAGTGCTGACAACATTTCTTTGCATCTGAAGAATATTTATAAAGAGAAAGAACTTGATGAATCTTCAACTACCGAGGTTTTCTCGGTAGTTCAAATTGAAGGAAAAAGGGAGGTTTCCCGCAATGTAACCTGCTATTCTTTAGAGGCAATTATTGCTGTGGGGTATCGAGTAAATTCGGACCGTGGCACGCAATTTCGGCAGTGGGCAATTACAATTCTACAGAAATATATACATAAAGGTTTTGCCATCGACAGTGACCGCTTTAAATACGGTTCCCGATTCAGCACCCGGTTTTTCGATGATTTACTTGAAGAAATCAGGGATATCCGTGCAAGCGAAAGGATGGTATACCAAAAAATTACAGATATTTATGCTACTTCGATTGATTATTCTGCGAAGGCAGAAGATACAAAAATGTTTTTTGCCACAGTTCAGAATAAACTACATTTTGCCATTACCGGACAAACTGCTGCCGAAATAGTCGCCGAAAGGGCAGATAGCGGTAAGCCCAATATGGGATTAACTTCATGGAGAAAAGGGCTTGGAGGGAAAATCATGCCAAGTGATATTTCCGTAGCCAAAAATTATTTGAACAAACCGGAGCTCGATCATCTAAACCGCATCGTCACTATGTATCTGGATTTTGCAGAATTACAGGCTGTTCGTAATATTCCAATGTATATGAAAGACTGGATTAAAAAGCTGAATGCCTTTCTAAAATTCAGCGAATATGAAATCCTGACCAATGCTGGTTCAATTAGCCATGAAGTTGCTTTGGCTTTGGTGCATAAGGAATATGAAATTTTCAAGAAAGATCAGGACAAAAATTACATTTCAGATTTTGACCGCGAAGTAAAAATGCTTTTAGATAAAAATAAAAAGTATTAAACCCCAGGACAAGCCCTGGACCCTATTTTAATCGGCAACCCCGCCGCAAGCGGACGGGGCATTAAAAATCATAATAAAGACAATGGAAAGGAGCATGAATAAAATAACCGAATCTGAAATAGTCCGGGGGGCAGGGGGTCAAATCTTCGTTTGAGAGCGCCGATTAAAACCGGCACGACAGGTAAAATTGCATATGTGGCAGCGGTACAGCGGAATGAAATTAGAGTAAATTGGAAAGCGATTCGTTATAGGAGAAGCAGCCCTGTTAATTTATTTCGCTTAGAACCCATAGTATGAAAGGCGCCGCTAACAAGGCCACTTCAGCCGACGGTAAAAAACAGCGCGGCTGATAGGCGGAGAATTCGGGTCCTCGGTGATATGACAAAGAAAATCTTACTGTTTATATTTGACGGTGCAGCAGCAAACATCTTTATGATTATAGGAGTAGTGCTTCTTGGATTGACCCTGTATTTCGGAGTCAATCCTGCAGATTGGTCTGTTGTAAATCCTATAGTGAGAGGAACTTGGATTCATGTGCTCCTTTTTGTCACTACAATACCAGCTCTGATGGTCCTGTTTGTCGCTGGAGATGGCATTGTTGGTTTTGCACTAATGTTTTTAATACAGATCTGTGTGTTTTGGACATTGGGTAGGATTTGGGCTTTGTTGTTCTCATTCGTTACACAACAAAAAAAGAAGAACGGCAGTTGGCAGCCCTCGCAAGAGAAACAGAAGACAAAGTGATAAGACCTGTAAATTTGACAAAAGAACATTGATTCAAGAATGGGGTCAAGTCTGCCGTTGACTCTTGTTAAAAATACAACCTAAAGCTACTGTGCCAGGCTAAGTTAAATCAGTCACGAATCTGCAAAAAAAGACTGAAAATATTGTATTAAAAAACGGAAGCCCAAATACTTATGGAAAAACAGAAAATATATCTACAAGAGTCAACAGCAGTCCTGACCCCTAAACCAACATGAAGACTACCGAACCATACATTCTACGGCGTGGTAAGGCGTTTCACAAAAGGGTCCAAGATGATTGGGAGAGGACTGCTAATAATGGGAATCTAACCAAAGAACACACCATACAGTTGTCTCAAATATCCTCCACCACAAGGTGTAAGAGACGTGGTCGGTTAGATCTGTTTGTTGACGAACTGGGCGATTTTATTAGTGTAGTGGAAATCAAATCCACAGACTGGGACAAAGTAAAGGAAAACAATCGGAAGAAACTTCTTGGTTCTCACAGACGTCAAATATGGAAATATCTTGAAGAGTATCTCGAAATAGAAAAGATTGATGTTTGCCCAGGAATTATTTACCCAAATTCGCCGACCAGCCCAGGGCTCAAAGAAATGATTGAGAATTACCTTAATGACTATGGTTTACAAGTTGTTTGGTATGACAATGACGAATAGGATTAAAGAGCACAGAACCAGAGCATAAAGAAAGGGGGACGTCCTTAAATAATCAAATAACTTGACAATAAAATACTGTCAGGTCTTCTTGACAGATTGGAGATACTGTATCTTATTCCAGGTATGTAGGCCCTTTTCAAAAGGAATTGAAAAAGATAAATCATTTAATGAAAAGATGAAAAACTAAGGCAGTACGTTAAAAGTCAAGACTGAACACCTGCCCCCGTTGTTTTCCGAATGCAGAATTTGAGGCGCAATTGAAAGAGGAAGTGAGACTAAATGCGCTGATTGCGGAGAATTTGAAGAAGGTAAAAATTAATGGCTGGGAATAAAATTGTAAATGCTGACAAGCTCCAATGTCTTATTTATACCATTCGTGGCGTTCAAGTAATGTACGATAGTGATTTGGCTAACTTGTATGGCGTGGAAATAAAAAGGCTTAATGAACAAGTAAAAAGAAACAGGGAAAGATTTCCTGAAGAGTTTATGTTTCAGCTCACTGATGAAGAGTTTGCATCTCTATGGTCGCAAAATGCGACCTTAGAAACCGGCAGAGGCAGGCATCGAAAGTATCTACCCTATGTTTTCACAGAACAAGGGGTAGCGATGCTATCCGCGGTATTACGAAGCGAAACAGCGGTCAAAATCAGTATACAGATAATCAAAGCCTTTGTCGCGATGCGTAAATTCATTACGACAAATGCTCAGATTTTTCACAGGCTTGACGCAGTGGAACAAAAGCAGCTTGAGCACAAAGCTGAAACAGATGAAAGATTTGACCGGATATTTAACGCCATAGAATCAAAAGAAATCACACCGAAGCAAGGGGTCTTTTTTGATGGCCAAATTTTTGATGCCTTTAAATTTGTTTCTGATCTTATCAAGAGTGCGAAAAAATCGATCATCATTATTGATAATTATGTCGACGATTCAGTTCTGCTGTTGCTTACAAAAAGAAAAAAGAGTGTAACGGTTAAAATATTTACAAAAACAATTTCGAAGCAACTATCTCTAGATGTGAAGAAATATAATTCTCAATATCCACCTGTGGAAATAATAAAGTTTAAATACGCGCATGACAGGTTCATTATAATAGATGACAAAGAGGTTTTTCATTTGGGGGCATCATTAAAAGATCTTGGGAAAAAATGGTTTGCCTTTTCAAAGCTTGAGAAAGACGCCTTCAGGATTATGGAAAGGCTGAAGGAGAAATAATATATCTGGGTCAAGTCTTCTTGACAGATTGGAGATACTGTATCTTATCCCAGGTATGTAGTCCCTTTTCAAAAGTCAGGGGGTCGTGTCTTGAATATTGAACGCATTCAGGATTCAAGACACGACCCCTATGTCCGTATATGTCTGTAAAACAAGGATTATCTGCAGGGCAGGAATCAATCATAACTGAGCGGGGTATTAGTATTATGAAACGTTATCTCAGTCTTGCTATTGGTGTGGTTGCAATCCTTGGAACATTATTTTTTCTTCTTTCCGGCCTTCTGGCGATCCTTGTAACTTTCGCCTTGTCAGCGGGTTTGTTTCCCTGGATTGCCTTATTCCTGGTTGTTGCGGGGACCGCTTTTGGTCTTTTCTCCGGATGTGGGGCTGTTTTATACTTCTTTTTTTCTGAAAAAATCAAATTATACTATACGTTTCCTGCCTGGATTACCGTGTCATTAATGATTTTTGGCCTGTTTATCGCCCCGATGCTTGATGACATGAAACAGGAAAGACAGGTTCGCGCGTTTGTTGAGCAAAACGACCGTGGCGTTGCTTTTGGTTTATCCGGCGTATCTCTGAATGAGGCCATTAAACTACTGGAAAAATACTCTCAAGGCGATAAAAGGTTACGCGCCTTAGAGGTAATAGGAAAGGTCACACGTCATAACGATCGCGCGGCGGAAATTTTGAGAAAAGAGATCTTTAATTCCTCGGATTCAGCGGCAAGGCGTGTCGCCCTGGAATCCTTTTGGGAAAGCAACCGGGGTTTTCTGTACCCGCTCCTTGAATTTGGTGTGTGCGATCTTCTTGACGATAAAGATCCTGAAATAAGAGTCCTTGCCTCCAAATTATTGATTAAAGAACTGCCCGGACACAGCAAAAATCTCCCTCCCGCAGATCTGTGCCGTAATTATATGACTCAGAAACCGCTTAGAAGTAAATCCAAAAAAGAGGGGGTAAACACTATAAGCAGGATTGGGAATACTCCTCTCATTCTTGCGCTAAGAGATGGAAATATGGAAAAAGTCAAGGCTCTCATTGCCGAGGGTGCGGATATTAACCTCTGTGATTTGTATGGCCGGCCCCCGCTTTTTCATGCGCTAAGCAAGAGAATTGTGGATATGATGATGATTGAATTTCTCGTATCCAAAGGAGCTGACGTCAACCTGCATCCAACCAATGGCAACACTCCCCTGCAAGAAGCCATCCGCAAAAAAGGGAAAGGGATAGCGAAATTTCTTATAAATCATGGAGCGGATGTGAACGTGCCTCCGGGCAGCAAGATTGTGCCCCTTAATGAGGCTATTATTTCAAAAAATAATGAATTGATTAAACTCCTCCTTGAAAAAGGAGCGAATGTGAACGTCCATAATAATAGGAGTCGCACGCCGCTCAGTCTTGCTGTAAAAAGCGGACGGCTTGAACTGGCTGAGGTCTTGATAGCTAAAGGCGCGGATATTGATGCATGTGACCGAATTGGTGATTCTCTTCTCTCATGGTGCCTTGCCCGCGGGAAAAATGATGTCGTGGAATTTCTCATTCACCATGGAGCCGATATAAAAGCAACGAATCGGTATGGAAAGACACCTCTTGATATCGCAATAAGAAACAGAAATCTGAAATTAGTTAAAACTCTGATATCCAAGGGCGCGAATGTCAACTCCGAACATCTCTTTCCAGCCATACGGAAGAATAATATGGCCATGGTTAAACTTCTGATATCCGGGGGCGCGGATGTAAACGTTGTTTTCAAAAACGGTTCAACACCTTTGACTTTAGCCATTTTTCTGAAAAAAAAGGCAATGATCCATTTGCTCCTTGAAAAAGGCTCTGATGTGAACGCAAGTAATAAAAAAGGTCGGACCCCGCTGCATATTATTTCAACAATAAGCGGCTCTTTACAAGAGGAACTGATCGAGGAACTGATATCCAAAGGCGCTAATGTCAATGCCAGGAACGATCAGGGGGATACACCTTACAAACTCGCGGCCACTCGTGGAAGAAGGAATATAGCGGGCCTGTTGCGGGCAAAGGGCGGCATGTGGAAATCTCCAAAGGATTTCGAACTGGTTGAAGCTGTCCGGAACATGGATTTGGATAAGGTCAAGGCACTTGTTTTTGAAGACGCCGACGTCAACGTAAGGGACATCGAAACAGAGTTTTTAAAGGGCAAACGGCAAAATTTTATCACAATGCCGTTAATGATCGCCGCGGAGGCGGGGGATTGGGATATCGCAAAATTTCTTATTAATAAAGGGGCGGACATAAACGTCACTCCCATATGGACAGTAACACGCAAGACATTGCTGTGTACGGCTATCATCGGCAGGAATAAAGAGCTGGTAGAGCTCTTGCTTGCCAGGGGCGCAGATCCTAACAGGAGATGCCGAATCAAAAAGACAGGAAAAAGCATTTGTACCCCGTTGAGATTAGCCAATTTATTGGGTTATCGTGATATTGCAGGGCTACTAACCGCCAATGGAGCCACAGAAACCCAAATGAGAATCGGGGTCAGCCCTTGACGTCAGTGGGTCAAATCTTCGTTTGACTTATCTTTATAATGACTCTAATATCCATTCATAATGCTTTTAAATTTATTACTTTTCATTTCCTTCTTATTCTTTCAATTGCAGTACTTATTGAACTTTAATATCAATATAGATAAGTCAACAGAAGATTTAACCCCTTCATGACCCCTTCACTTCATTCAGAAAATGTTTATGACCTTATGGAAAAAAATGGGTCAATAAAATCAATCATCCATTTAGATATGGATGCTTTCTATCCTGCGGTGGAGGTACTGGATAACCCGGAACTAAAGGAAAAACCGGTGATCGTGGGCGGCAGGAAGGAAAGAGGCGTGGTAGCATCTGCGTCATATGAAGCCCGAAAATTCGGTGTCCATTCAGCCCAGCCCATAGCCAAAGCAATGCGTCTTTGTCCTAAAGGAATATTTCTGCCAGTCAGGATGTCAAGATATAAGGAAGTTTCTGAACAGATATTTGAAATATTTTATCGTTTTACCCCGTTGGTCGAGCCTTTATCCATAGATGAAGCGTTTTTAGATGTTACAGGCTCCACGCGCCTTTTCGGTCATCCAGTAGACATTGCGAAAAAGATAATGCAGATGGTCTTCAAAGAGATCGGTTTAACAGTCTCGGCCGGCGTGGCCCCATCCAAGTTTGTTGCCAAGATAGCCTCGGACATGGACAAACCAGATGGCTTGACTATTGTGCCACCTGACCGGATAAGAGAGTTTCTGGACCCCCTTCCCATAAAGAAAATGTGGGGCGTTGGTAAGGTGACACAAAAAGCATTAGCCAGCCTCAACATCCGTACTTTCATGGAGCTAAGCCAAATGTCGGTTAAGGTATTGGAACAAAAATTCGGCAAACACGGCTCCAAAATGCATCAATTATCCATGGGAATAGATGAGAGAGAAGTGGTGCCCGAACATGATGCGAAGTCTATCGGCCACGAGGAAACCTTTCCGCACGATATCGTAGATGCGGATGAGGCTAAAAAGGAACTTTTATCTCTTGCAAATAGAGTGTCCCGCCGGATGCGTCGAAATAGCGTTACCGGCAAAACCATCACTTTGAAGGTAAAATACAATGATTTTGTTCAGATAACCAGGTCAAAAACATTACCAAAATCCACTGAGGATGGCCGGGAGATATATTCTATTACCTGCTCTCTTTTGGAAAAAACAAAAGTGGGTAAAAGGCCTGTCCGGCTATTGGGGATATCATTATCCCAACTCAGTTTTCTCGGACCAGAGGGCCAGCTCACCCTTTTTGAACAAAATGATATATATAAGAAAAGAAAAGATCTAAACAAAGCCCTTGATTCTCTATACGAGAAACACGGTGAGGAAAGCATCCGCCCAGGAATACTTTTTACCAAATAACTGTTAGGCAGGGGCACGGGGTTTATTTTGCTATTGGGCCGTAAGAGACCTCGGCTATCAGGGGGTCACCCATTAAAGGGCTTGTCAAGAGAAAAAACACCTCTCCATTGAAAAAAATCGCTCTTTTTTCCCTTGTCAACTACATCCGCACAGCTCGGTCTCGTTTTAGCCTCCTGTCCTGCACCCGTTACTTCGTCATTATAGGTTCGCGGTCAGCTTAATCTGATCCGCACCAGTCACCCATCGGGATCAAGGCTAGTGTGCCTTAGGCAGGATGCTTAAAGCACGGCCCCAGGTCCGTTTGA
>JAUWMR010000065.1 GCA_030613055.1 Desulfobacteraceae bacterium | reverse complement strand
GAGCCCCGATAGCGGGATCTACGCTACGCTCCGAAACGCAGTGATAGCGGCCTTAATCATGAAGATTTTTAGATGGGGCTGTCCGTTGCTTGAATTTCAGGTCCTAACTGCCGTGCCATGTAATGATGTAAGCATATGCGGCTTTTAAAAAAGAGGTCCCCATGTCCCCACAATGCGCGATCGATTTTTTCAAAGAGCTAAACTGTTACGTATTTTTTAGGCTGGTCTTAAAATCTCTGCAATATGATAAATGCGCCAAAGCCCCTTCGCTCTTCTATCTTTATAATATGCAATTTTTATACCTTTATCTGAGAACTAATATCGGCATAATTGCCAGAAAACTTAAATCGTATCAGTTCACGGGGGTCGGGGATCAGGGCTCAGCGGCGATTTCACAACTTGCTTCACCATGCCAGAAGCCCTAAGGATGACCGTTGTCTTTCCGTAATCGATTGAAATGTTAGTCTTTCCCTGTTCCCTGGCCTCTGAACCCTATGAACTGTTACCTTAAACCTACATGGGCATAACGCGTCAGTTCCGTGACAAAACCGTCAATAAAAAGACACATCGGCTCCGGATCATCAACATTACAGGAGATCTCTACTTAAAGGTTGTAATCAACGAAAATCTTTGACAGAATCTCTGAAAAAAACTGACAGCTGACAGCTAAATACTTACCACAAAGGGTAATATTATATGGACATAATTTTCTTGGGAACAGGTGGGGCATGGGGCGTACCCGAATTAAACTGCGATTGTCTTATATGCAAAGAGATGCGAAAAAACAATGAAAAAAGGGAGCGAACCGCGCTCCTTTTTTCAAATAAAACCAGCCTGCTTATAGACTGCGGGCCGGACATCCGTTCCCAGCTTTCAAGGAATGGGTTAAAAGCCATAGACGCTGTCCTCATCAGCCACGAACACGGCGACCATTACATGGGTATGGATGAACTTTTTGCGTATAAACGCAATGTGGCAAGGGACCTCTTCAGGCCCATACCGGTTTATCTCACTTCAAAAAGCTGGGAGATTATCCGCCTCAGATTTGAGTATCTCGAACAGATGGGAGTCATAAAGACCAATATTATGGAGCCAAACAAATGGTTTAAACAGGGAGAATTCGATATTTTTCCTTTTAAGACAGAGCACGGGGACTTTGCAAAAGGGTCTGTAGGATTTGCCATAAAGACCAAAAACAGGATCGGGAAGGAAATCAGCCTGGTATATACTTCCGATTTCATGGATATTCCTGAGCCTACGCCGGAAATTGTCCATCCCGACTACCTGATTATCCAGTCCTTCTGGCTCAATGAACCTGTCAATAACGTGCCACATCACATGAGCTTTCAGAGGGCCATCCCTTTCATAGACAGGCTTAAACCCAAAAAAGAAACTTATCTTGTGCATATGGGAGACGCCGATATGGTGCCGAATGACCCCGCTAACAACAATGCGAAAAAGTACGAGCCTAAGGATCCATTAAGACCTCCAACAGGCGGGGAACCTTATCCGATACCCCTGGACCAGGAACAGTGGCAGAATACCGTGAATCAGATCATGTCAGATCAGGGGCTGCCATACAATGTCATCGTCGCCTATGATGATCTACGGATAGAAATGGAAAAATAAATCATTTCAAAATGCCATCCACCTGAGTGCACACGCCGCAGCGAACACACTCCCCCACATGGCAGATGTCCGATTCTTCCCCGTCAAGGGCCAGTTCATATTCGCTGATCAAATGTCGCTTTAAAATACCATTATCAATAAAATCCCATGGCAGTAATTCATCAAGCCCTTTTGGACGGTACACGAAAAAATCAGGATTCACCTCGGAAAACCGAAGGGCCTTTGTCCAGTCCCCTTTTAACAGATGGGTTTTGTGCAGTATGGAACCAACCCTCCTGTCTCCCATAGAGAGCAATGTCTGCACATATGCCCATTTGGGAACATCAGGATTCACACCTATGCCTCCCACTTTACCAAGCGTCTTTCTCAACCTTTTCTGTTTCTCTTTAAGGGATGAAATCTGATCCATGGGAAACCACTGGAAAGGTGTAAACGGTTTCGGGATAAAACAGTTCACGCTCAGTATTATCTTTCCCATTCTTCCGCGCGGTGCCGATGCCTTGACCATATAGTGCTTTATGGCCTTAACAATATCGACGATCTTACTCACATCATCCCTGCTCTCAGTCGGAAGGCCAATTAAGAAATAAAGTTTAAGCGAAAAGTCCCAGGTCTCCGATATGAGGGTAACTGCCTCCATGATCTTCTCTCTTGTCAGGTGTTTGTTAATAACCTTTCGCAGTCTTTCCGAACCGGCCTCGGGCGCTATTGCAAGCGTCCTTTGACCGGCCTGTTTCAGGTGCTCAAGTAGCCCCCTGCCGATACTGTCGGCCCTCAAGGATGAGACGGAAAAGCGACTGCCGCTTTCCACAATAAAGGAGGTCACATTTTCTATCCCTGGAATATCAGATACCGCCGCCGCCAATAACCCAACCTGATCAGATTTTTTTAGCGCCTTTTCAATTGAGGATATAAGATCGGATTCACGGTAAAACCTCGGCGGGCGATAGACAAAGCCGGCCGCGCAAAACCGGCACGATCTTCCGCACCCCCTGCCGAGTTCCACAAGGATCTTATTGCCGAATTCCGTATCCGGTGTAGTAATCACGGACTGTGGGATTTGATCATCAGCGGATAGCCGTCGCGGGACCTTAACTCTTTCAGGCGCATTGCTGTTCTTGGGCAAAAATGATTTAAGCGTCCCGTCCTTGTGATATTGAGGTTCATAAAATAAAGGCACGTACAGGCTGCTCATATTCCTGGCAAGGCTGGAAAGAATTTCGTTTTTCCTGGCGTTCCAGAGACTCATTTCTGAAAAAATGTCTATGAATTCATCCAGATTCGCCTCAGCCTCACCAAACAGAAAAAAATCCATGAATGGAGCTAATGGCTCCGGGTTCAGAAAGGAAGTTATACCCCCGGCCATTATCAGAGGAAATTGGTCAGTGCGTTCTTCGAAAAGAAGGGCAATCTTGCCTAATTCCAGCATTTTTAGGATATTGGGATAATCGTTTTCAAAGGAAAGAGAAAAGGCTACCAGATGAAATTTGTCAAGCGCGGCTTGAGATTCTAATGAAAGGAGCGGCCTTCCCGACTGAAGGTAGAGGGACATTTCTTGACCTTCAGGCAGGAAAACGCGCTCCGCAACAACACCCGCCCTTTTGTTGAGAATACGGTAAACGATCTGGAAACCCAGATTTGACATGCCCAGCCGGTAATAATTGGGATAAGCCAGGGCTACAGTGAGCTTGCCGCCCCAATCCTTTTTAATTGTTCCCTTTTCTCTGGCAAGTCTTGCCCGATAAAGGGAAATAATATCGCCGGACACGTGACTATCTACCTTCTGAGTTGCGCATTAATCAGCTTTTGCCCTGAGAAATGTGGGGTAGTCCAGATTATCCTTGATACTGAACTTTCTTAAAATACTCTTTTTCTTCTCTTTGAACCAGCTCTCATCTTCCTGGATCTTAATTTCCCTTCCCTCTCTCTTAAAAGTGGGTATGTCCAAAATTTCACCATTCATTCTTACAGTCCATTCCTCTCCAAGCTCTTCGGGAGCAGGCTCCCTGATATTCACAACATTACTATGTTCGGCGACCGGGGCATTGATAGGTTTTCTGTTTAAACCGTCACCATTCTCACCTATACCGGTAGCAATAACGGTCACCCGAACCGTATCCTCCATGGCATCATCGTACACCAACCCCCAGAAGATGTCCGCACTTTCGTGAACCTCCCCTTTGATATATTTGGATGCCTCATCGATTTCATCCATTGTCATATCAGAAGGCCCTGTTATGTTCATAAGGACACCCCTGGCACCATCAATGGAAATATCTTCCATAAGAGGGCTGTTGATAGCCAACTGTGCCGCCTCCGCGGCCCTGTTTTCACCACTGGCTTCTCCCATACCCATGATGGCTGTCCCCATTTGTTCCATCACTCTCTTGATATCCGCAAAATCCAGATTGATAAACCCTGTACTCATTATCAAATCGGAGATTCCCCTGACAGCCTGGAGAAGTACTTCATCCGCCCGCACAATCAGTTCTTTGAAGGTCGTGTTCTTGCCGCCTAAGGTCTTGAGACGCTCATTAGGAATAATTATAAGACTATCTACTTCATTTTTTAGTATCTCAATTCCCTCAATGGCCCTTTTCATACGCTTTTCCCCTTCAAATTCAAAGGGCTTGGTCACTACAGCTATGGTCAGTGCCCCGCTTTCTCTGGCCTCCTGTGCAAGAATTGGCGAGGCTCCTGTTCCTGTGCCGCCTCCCATACCTGCCGTTATGAATACCATATCCGAGCCTGAAACGGTTTCCCTGATATCGTCAATACTTTCCTCTGCCGAGGTTCTGCCGATTTCCGGATCAGCCCCCGCACCGAGACCCATGGTTATTGACGGACCTAACTGGATCTTGTGAGAACACGAAGAGCGGTCAAGATCCTGGCGATCAGTATTAGCGGCAATAAAATCCACCCCTCTCAACTTTGAGTTAATCATATTGTTGACGGCGTTACCCCCCGCACCGCCAACACCCACTACTTTAATCTTGGCATTGTACTTCTGCCTCTCGTTTACAAATTCGAATTTCATGATGTCCCTCCTTTTATTCGAGTTGCGGGTTTAAACAACCTCCTTGAACCAATTTTTCATCCTGGCCATAACACGATTAAATATGTTGCTTTCCCTTATCCTGAACTTTTTTGCTTTTTTACTCGTCTTGGCCCCATAAAGGACCAATCCAACTGCGGTTGCATACATTGGTTTGTTAACCACTTCGACTAATCCGCCAATTCCCTGGGGATATCCCACACGGGCTGGCGCATTGAATATCTGTTCCGCTAACTCCGGCACTCCTGTCAATTCAGCGGAACCGCCGGTTATAACTACGCCCGAGCTAATGGCATCTTCGTACTCCGCCCTTATAAGTTCGCCGTAAATCAGGGTGAATATCTCCTCAACCCGCGGTTCTAAAATCTCTCCTAAAATTTGCCGTGACATAACCCGCGGTTTTCTTCCACCCACACCAGGCACTTCAATGGTCTCATCCTTTCCAATTAACGAGACAAGGCCGCACCCATATTTGATCTTGATCTTTTCGGCGTCCAATCTGGGTGTCCTGAGTCCTATGGCGATGTCATAGGTAAGATTATCACCGCCCAGGGACAGAACCGATGTATGTTTTATGGCCCCCTTTGAAAAGATCGCCATATCGGTCGTGCCTCCCCCAAAATCTATAAGTGCTGCACCAAGATTACGCTCCTCCTTTGAAAGGACGGCTTCACTGGATGCTATGGACTCTAAGACGATATCATGGACATCCAGCCCGGCCCGATTTACACATTTGATGATGTTCTGCGCGGAAGTAACAGCACCTGTAACAATATGGATTTTAGCCTCAAGACGAACTCCTGACATCCCTAATGGATCCACGATTCCATCCTGGTCATCTACAATGAATTCCTGTGTCAGTGTATGAATAACTTCACGATCCATAGGGATTGCCTGCGCACTTGCTGCTTCAATGACACGCTCGATATCCTTTTTTGTCACCTCTTTTTCTTTAAGGGCAATTACTCCCTGGCTGTTAAAACCCTTGATGTGCCCTCCGGCAATACCGGCATATACCGAGCTTATCTCGCAACCGGCCATTGTCTCTGCTTCCTCCACGGCCTCCTTTATGGAATTGACGGTGTCTTCAATATTTATAACGACGCCCTTTCTTAAACCCTCCGAGGGGTGGCTTCCCATGCCGATGATCTCTACGGCATCAGGACGAGATTCACCAACTACGGCACAAATCTTGGTCGTCCCGATATCTAATCCAACAATAATTTCTCCAGGCATCCTCTGTTACCTCGTCTACGGGTTACTGGCTGAAGTTCGGCAATATCTATGGCGAACTGCTGGTTATAAGTTAGATAATTCTTGACAGTCTCGTAAAAAGTCTATTTTACTGTCACTCCCGCGAAGGCGGGAGTCCAAAACTGCCTGAAATGACTGGATTCCCGCCTTCGCGGGAATGACAAAAATGACAGAGAAAGACTTTTTACAAGTTCGTCAATCTTAACTATGCAGTATCCAAGAACAAAAATTAAATTAATAAGTAAGTAAATCCCTGGAGACATATACCGCTTCTATTCTGGATTCTTGCTCCTGTCTTCTAACTTCTTACTTCTAACTTCTCACTTCTAACTTCTAACTTCTCACTTCTTACTTCTCACTTCTCACTTCTTATCCCTTTCTAAAAGAGACAACGGCTCCATCCATATGACTCAGATCAATTCCCGTCACCTGGTGAATCCGGCCTATCCCTCTCAAATGTTTCGCTACTTTTTTCAGTCCGCTCATTTTCTTTGCCAGATCCCCATCCATCACTTTAATCTCTGCCTCAAGATGATTGAAGTACAGGGATATGCTCCCGTCTTTCTTTAGATGAATTTCGGAAAGCTCAGCCAGGGACCACAGCCCCTTTTCCTGCTCCAGTGCCCTTATGATATTGGCCGATCTATTTAGTTGATTCAAAAGCTCAGTACCCCCTCCTGAAATACCCGTGATGACCGGAAAATCCGTATCTTCCCCTTCGCTTACTTCTTTAAAGACCTCTCCCCACCGGTTTACGTAACAGGCCTTATCCATCATCAGGAGTGCCGAAGGAACCTCTTTTTCAACCTGGACTGCCAGCGTATGAGGAAAGCGTCTTTCTAACTTGACAGACCTGACCCATGGATGCTTCTCCATTTTTTGTTTCAACTCATTAAGATTCAGGGCCAATAGACTCAGGCCTGAATTCAAATCACTTAACCGGATAAGTTCTTTTTTGATTCCCTCCTCAACTCCCTGTATCTCAACCTCTTCAAGCTTAATATATGGAGATCTGAGCAGGTAATGATATACAAACACAAAGGAAAAACTTACAATCGCCACAATAATTAGAAAAAAAAACATCTTCAAGAACCCCGAACCAACACGGTACATCACATTAAAAAAGGCGAAAAAATCCCTTTTTATCTTCTTTTTTGTAGATTGCTTATTAAGGACTGATCGCCTCTTCATCCTTTATTTTCCCATCACCCGTATTTCGGGTTCCAGTTCGATACCGGCCTGTCTTTTGACCGTCTCCCGGGCTAAGCGCATAAGTTCCAGGATGTCTTTCGCCGTAGCGCCACCCGTATTTACTATAAAGTTGCAATGCTTGTCTGAGATCATGGCCCCTCCTACCCGCTTCCCCTTTAGTCCTGCATTCTCGATAAGCCTGCCAGCATAATCGCCGGGTGGATTCTTGAATACTGAACCTGCACTGGGGTATTCCAACGGCTGACGCTTCTTGCGCCTTACTAAAAAATCCGCAATACGCTTCGCCACGATCTCCTCTGTCTCCCTGTCAAACTTAAAACGAACCCGAACAATCACGCTCCCCGGTTCAATACAAAGTGCTCTGTATGAAAACTCAAGCTGTGACCGGTCCATTACAACCAGCTCACCCGGCGGTACGATCAGATGGACATCTCTTGCCCTTGTTCCTATCTCACTTCCAAAAGCACCG
This sequence comes from Desulfobacteraceae bacterium, assembly GCA_030613055.1. GTDB lineage: Bacteria > Desulfobacterota > DSM-4660 > Desulfatiglandales > Desulfatiglandaceae > JAUWMR01. Next base: position 15,392 of record JAUWMR010000065.1, on the reverse strand, counting down.
GAATTCATAACAATCGCTCCGCCAACAGTGCCCGGTATCCCTGCAAGGAACTCCAGACCTCCCAAGCCTGAATTGCGACAGTAATTCAAAAGACCATCAAGGCCAAGGCCTGCACCCGCGAGAACAGTCAATTCTTCGGTCCTTTTTTCCTCCAGAGCCGCTAAGGCCCCGCGAAACAGGATAACGACTCCTTTAAGGCCAGCGTCCTTTACCAGCAGGTTGCTGCCCTTGCCCACCACCACATAAGGTATATGTCCTGCAACAAGATACGCTATTACACGTTTAAGGGTATCAAGATCATTCGCCTTATACACGGCTTCCGCCTGTCCTCCCACGCGAAATGTCGTGTGTTTTGCCATGGGATAATCAAAGCAAAGGTCCTCACCGGCTATTTTAAGCAGTTTATTTTTTTGGCTTTGATCCATAACAGCTCTTCGTTCATAGTTTTAAATAAATACCCCTATTTATGAACTCCTGGCTTTTTCTTCCAGCTTTTCTAAAAGCTTTTCACCAGCTTTATAGATATTCCCCGCCCCGAGTGTCATGATTATATCACCGGATTTTGCAAGCGACAAAAGCATGGAAACCATCTCTTCATGGCTTTCGCAAAGCATCACCTCTCTGTGCCCATGTTCCTTAATTCCATGAACAAGCCATTCGGCTGTCACACCGTTAATTGAGTCCTCTCCCGCGGAGAATATGGGGCTTACAATAAGAATGTCCGCTTCGTTAAAGCTGATAACAAAACGATCAAACAGGCTTTCAGTCCGGCTGTACCTGTGAGGCTGAAATGCCACAATCAATCGCCTTTCGGGCCAGCATTCTTTCACCGTCTTAAGAGTGGCCATGATCTCTGTTGGATGATGACCATAATCATCGAGGACAACAATATCCCCCGCCTCTCCTTTTGTCTGAAAACGCCTGGCCAACCCTCCTAAGCTTTTTAGTCCCTCCTGGATCACCGCAAAATCCAGATCCAGCTCAAGACCGACGGCCGTAGCTGCTAATGCATTCAGCACGTTGTGTTCACCTGGAATTCCGACCACGATTCTGCCCAATGATCGATTGCGGAAAACAACCTCGAAACTAAACTCCTGTTTTTCTTTTACAAGATCTCTACCACACAACTCAGCCTGTGAAGTCATACCGTAGGTCAGATACTTTTTCTTGAGACGCGGAATAATCCCCTGTATCTCTTCATTATCTAAACAAAGTATTGCTGTCCCATAAAACGGAATCTTGTTTATAAAACTGACAAACGTGTTCCGGATATTCTCAATATCCCCGTAGTAATCTAAGTGTTCATCATCCATATTGGTCACTACGGCAATGGTCGGAGACAACGCAAGAAAAGACCCATCGCTTTCATCTGCTTCTGCTACTAAGATATCACCCTGTCCTAATTTGGCATTGGACCCGCCCCAGATATCGAGCCTGCCCCCTATGACGACTGTCGGATCAAGCTGTCCGCACGTCAGGATGGAAGCAACCATTGACGTTGTTGTGGTCTTGCCATGGGCACCCGCTATAGCCACCCCGTACTTAAGCCGCATCAACTCCGCTAACATTTCAGCCCTTGGAATAACCGGGATATAACGGTCTTTTGCTTCTAATACCTCAGGATTATCACCCTCAACCGCAGACGAATAAACAACTACATCCGCCCCTTCAATATGTTCTGTCTTGTGGCCATAAAAGACATCTCCTCCAAGATCGGAAAGCCTTCTTGTGACAGGCGTATCTTTAAGATCAGACCCGCTGACTCTGTATCCCAGGTTAATCAGAAGTTCGGCAATCCCGCTCATGCCGATACCCCCGATTCCTACAAAATGTATGTGTTTCGCCTTCCCGAATTTGTCCATCATAAAATCATTTCTTCTAAATGGTCCACGATTACCTTTGCCGCATCCAGCCGGGATATTCTTCGCGCCCGTTTGCCTGTTTCATCCATGAGCGCTTTGTTATCCATATATTTCACCAGGACCTCCCCGAGTCTCTCATCAGTCAAATCACTTTCGCAAATCATCTCCGCTGCTCCTGCTCGAACCAGACTTCGGGCATTGGTCTTTTGATGTTGGTTTGCCGCATAAGGATAGGGAATCAGAACAGAAGGCTTGCCCAAAGCAGCTAACTCGAAGATAGTTGTAGCCCCTGCCCTGCTCACCACAAGGTCTGCGCGACCATATGCTTCCATCATATCCTGAATAAAGGGCGACAGTTCCCCGGCGAGGCCCCTTTTCCGGTAATCTTCCTCTACGTTTTGATAATCTGCCTTTCCGGTCTGGTGGATTACATCCGGCTTCTTTCCTTTACTGTTCAGGTATGCCAGAGCACCAACAAACGCCCGGTTGACTGCCCGTGCCCCCTGGCTGCCACCCATGACCAGAATGGTGAATTTCCCGGAAACCCTGTCCCTCCTGGCCAGGCCTGAAAAAAGTTCCTCGCGAACCGGATTACCTGTCAGAACTAATGATTCCGTCTTAAAGTGCTCCCTGCTTTCCTCAAAAGAAATGAACACCCGGTCAACAACTCTGGCTAACAAACGATTCGTTAGGCCTGGATAGGAATTTTGCTCATGGATTCCCGTGGGTATCCCCATGAATCTGGCTGCTAAGCACAAAGGACCGGAGGAATAACCCCCTACTCCAAAAACAATGGCCGGGGAAAATTCCTTAATAATTGCCGTCGACTGGAGTATACTTCCCGGTAATCTTAAAACCACGGAAAGCCCTTTTATCCAGCCGCGCCCCTTTATCCCCTCCACGTCAATACGTTTAACCTTATATCTATAACGTGACAATATGTCCGATTCCATGCGTCTGCGTCCAACTACAAAAAGGATTCCCGCGTTTTTAAATCTTTTTTCCAATTCCCTCGCAATGGCGATACCCGGAAATAGATGCCCGCCTGTTCCGCCACCTGCTATTATGAACACGTATTTCTGATCTCTAATTGCATTTTTATTATTTTGCATTTCTTCACGCCCTTGAAGAAATATTCAACAAAACCCCGATTCCCAAAAGATTGATAACCAGAGAAGATCCACCGTAGCTTAGAAACGGCAACGTCAATCCCTTTGTTGGGAGGAGCCCCATCACTACACCCATGTTTATCAGCACCTGAAGGCCGAACAAAGAAGTCAAACCAAAGGCCATATAACTGCTTAGTAGATCTTTTGCGCTAAGCGAGATCTTTATTCCACGCATAATCAAGAAACCGAATAGAAAAATAATGCAGGCGGTCCCCAAAAACCCCAATTCTTCAGCAGCGATAGAGAAAACAAAGTCCGTGTGGGATTCAGGAAGATAAAACAGTTTCTGTTTACTGTTACCCAGACCCGCGCCTAAAATGCCACCGGACCCAAAGGCCAGAAATGAGTGTATGATCTGAAATCCAATACCCTTGGGATCATCCCATGGGTTGACAAATGCCCACCACCTGTTGAGCCTGTAGTCAGCGTGCATGACAAGCCAAATGACAATTGGTATGGAAACCGCCAGCATATAGAAAAGATGACGAAAACTGACGCCACCCACAAAAAGAATCATCAAAAACCAGCACCCGATAATCACAGCCGTCCCGAGATCCGGTTGAAGGACAATTAGAAGCATAAAGGTGGACGCAACTAACAAATGTGGCAGAAGCCCTTTTGAAAAGGACTCCATACTTGATCCTTTCTTAGACATGGAGTAGGCCATATAGACTGCTAATGAAAATTTTGCAAGTTCTGAGGGCTGAAAGGAAAATCCTCCCCACCTCAGCCAGCGATACGCACCGCCTACCTTGTATCCCAGTCCCGGAATAAGCAGAAGAACCAAAAGGCAAAAAGACAGGAGTAATAGGGGATATGCCAGTTTTGGATAAAGACTGAACCTAATATTTTTAGCGATTATCATAAGACACAGTCCCAAGACACTAAACATTGCCTGTCTCTTAAGATAAAAATAGGAATCACCTAATTTGTGGGCAGCCATGTGTGAACTCGCACTGTAGACCATTACTAATCCCAATCCTATCAACAAAATTACAGGGATAAGAATCATATAATCATAACCCGAACCTGTTGACTTCCTGTCAGCCACGAATACTCCTCTCAACGGCGGCCTTGAAAACCCTGCCCCTGTGTGAATAATCCGAAAACATGTCAAAGCTTGAGCAAGCAGGGGCCAATAAAACAACATCTCCGCTCACGGCCCATGAAATAGCTTTGGACACGGCTTCTTCCATATCCTCAGCCAAATAATAGGGGAGAACACCGTCAAATGATGCAGCAAAAAGCTCTTTTGACTCCCCCATAAAAATGGCCTTTTCCACCCTTCCACGAGCGGCCCTGACTAAAGGACCGTAATCCGCTCCCTTGTGGCGACCGCCTGCCAGCAATATTAAAGGGCGGTCAAAACTTTCAATTGCCCGGACCGCGGCATCCACATTGGTGGCCTTTGAATCATTATAAAATGCCACGCCGCCTTTCTCTGCCACCCTTTCAAGCCTGTCAGGGAGGCCCTTGAATTGATCAATGGTATTCTGGATTACTCCAGGCTCAACACCAATGATTCGGCCGACTAATACGGCAGGCAGCAGGTTTTCCAGATTGTGCCTGCCCGGCAGACAGAATGAATCCGAAGAAAAATACGCATTATCACCATCTAAGCAGGCAACAATCCGACCGTTTTCAATAAATGCATGTCTACCTTCTTTCTTTCCTGTTCCATAACGCAAAAGTGAAGGCCCGGATGATATTTTAACGGCGGACAGTCTCCTGTCATCATCATTCAATACGATATATTGTCCGTGTCCCTGATTTTTAAAAATCCTCAATTTTGATTGGACATAGGCTTCATAGTCCACGTAACGATCCAGATGATCAGGAGAAATATTCAGGACCACGGAAATAAAAGGACAAAACGTATCAATGGTATCTAATTGAAAACTGCTGATCTCCGCCACAATATAATCCGCATTTTTGTTTTCCTGGACATAGGCCATAAGTGGCGTTCCAATATTTCCGCCCACAAAGACATCAAAGCCCGAATTCTCAAGAAGAAAGCCCAAAAAGGCAGTAACAGTAGACTTACCGTTAGTGCCCGTAATGGCTATTACAGGCGTATCAATTAACCGGCAGGCGAACTCCAGTTCTCCAATCACTGGGATGCCTTTGTTTTTAGCGGCCCGGAGAGGTTCTATATCATCCGGCACACCGGGACTTACAATGATCAAATCAGTATTCGTAAACGTTTGTCTCCTGTGTCCTCCTGTCTCCAATGTAATCCCGAGTCTAAGTATCTCACCGCATATTTCAGTATCGATGTCAGGCTCAGGCCTTCTTTCGCTGACCGTTACCACGGCCTTCTGGCCCGCCAACCATCGAGCCGTCCAGAGCCCGGAAACACCGAGTCCCACCACCAGGACCTTCCTTTCGGAGAAATTTGTATTCTTGCCGTCTTGCATGTTCAAGTTTCCAGTCACAAGTTAATGCTTTTTGCTCAATGGTATCTTCTCAATAACCAGAAATTTTCTGTCCATAACAATGCCCAACTTAAAATGAAAGAAAACTGGGCACCACGAAGATCACGAAGAAATGTGGATGCGACCGTGAGATAATATCCAATATCGAATGCTCAATTTCCAAATTTTAAGTGTTTTTCATTGGACATTGGTTATTGATAATTGGAAATTGGATATTTTTGTACTCTGCCTCTTCGTGCTCTTCGGCCCTTCGTGGTAGAAATTATATCCTGAAATATTGAGCTATTACGCTCAATGTTCCTTGTTGTATTAAATAACAAGGGGATGCTTGGCATTATTTCAGTCATTTTAAATTACCCATTTAGCAATCCCCAATCCCCATTTCAAACTATTCCAGACTATCTTAACTTCAATGTGATGATGGACAGCAGGGCCAGAATAATAGCGATAATCCAGAACCGGACTATAACCTTGGGTTCGGGCCATCCCTTCAACTCAAAGTGATGATGGATTGGGGCCATCCGGAATATCCTTTGCCCGCCCGTAAATTTAAAGTATGCCACTTGAAAAATTACTGAAAGTGCCTCAAATACAAATAACCCCCCCACGAGTGCCAACACGATTTCCTGTTTGGTAATCACGGCGATTGTGCCTAAAACTGCTCCCAGGGAAAGAGACCCCACGTCACCCATAAACACTTCCGCCGGATATGAATTAAACCACAAAAACCCGAGCCCTGCTCCGACCATGGCTCCACAAACTACCGAAATCTCCCCGGCTCCCGCAACGTACGGGATCTGCAGGTAAGAAGCTATTCTTATATGTCCGGCTAAATAGGCAAAAACAAGATAGCTGCCAAAAGCAATGGTTACCGGCCCGATGGCAAGTCCGTCCAGGCCATCCGTCAAATTTACCGCATTGGAGGCCCCCACAATAATGAACACGACAAGCGGGATATAAGCCAAGCCAAGATCCGGATTAATTCTTTTCAAAAAAGGCATGTTCAAGCGAGAATCAAATCCGGGATAGAGATACAAGACCAGGGCCACGATAAGTGCTACCATAACCTGGATCGAAAATTTCGAAGTTGCGCTTAGTCCACGGCTGTCTTTTCTGACTATCTTCAGATAATCATCCGCAAAGCCGATACCGCCGAAGGACAATATGACAAATATCACTATCCACACATAAATGTTTTTGGGTTCGGCCCACAAAACTGTCGAAAAAATAATTGCGGGAAGAATTAAACACCCTCCCATGGTAGGCGTCCCCTCTTTTGATTTATGATTGGGAGGTCCATCATCACGAATGTACTGACTCACCTGTAAAGATCGAAGTTTATTAATGGCCCAGGGCCCGAAGAAAAAACAGATCATTAAAGCCGTCAGCGTAGAAAGAATCGTCCTGAACGTTATGTAACGGAAAACGTTAAGCCAGGATAAATCCGTATGAAAAAAATAAATAAGCTTGTAAATCATTGTTAGCAATCCCCGGTAAATTTACTTCGAACTAGCCATGGCACCGATTACCACGTCCACGAAGTTATCAATCCTGAATGGTTTTTGAAGTTGAGTCAGGACACTTGGTAATTCGCCATCTTCAAGTCTTCGATCCAGTGTATCTGCGGTAATAACAATAACCTTTTCTTTCCGTCCCGCCTTCTTCATGCGCTTCAACATTTCGATCCCGTCTAACCTAGGCATATTGATGTCTGTAATGACCAGATCAAATTTACTATCCTCCATCTGATCAAGTGATTCCTGCCCGTCCTTAACCGAAATAACTTCGAATCCTTCACTTGATAAAACGTCCGATAAAAGAATCCTGATACCTTTCTCATCCTCCACAATCAATATCTTCTCTGATCTGGCCATGAAGACCTCCTCTCAGGTCACCAAACCTTCAACCACTTTCTCTAATGCCATCTTGCGAGAGCCCTTGAGAAAAATCAGACACCCCTCTCTCATTTCATCTCTTATTGTTCTCACCATTTCATCGTGGGTTTTTACCACCTTCGCTCGATTCCGCGGTATACCTGCCTCGACTGCTCCCTCTGCCATCTCTGGGGCATGTTCGCCTATCGCCACAAAACAATCAGGTTCGAGTTTTGCAACCATGCGCCCCGCTTCCTCGTGTGCCGCTGCCGCGGCATTTCCTAATTCCATCATCTCACCAAGGCCCACGATTAGTTTTTCGCCCTTATCAATTAGAGCGTCAACAGAATCAATAGCAGCCTTCAGGGATAAAGGATTGGCATTATACGTATCATCCACAAGAACTATATTTTTATTAAGATGCCTCACCGTGAACCTGCCTTTTATACCTTCAAATTTGCCCAGGCCATCAACAATGTGTTCCGCGTGCTCATCAAGACAAAACATAATTGTAGCCGCAGCTAATGCATTGTATACATTCTGAAGACCCGGTGTCCTTAATCTTACCGTCAGTGAGTCCCCATGATACTCAAGATCAAACGAAATGCCTTCTTTTCCGAAATTCCGGATAGCAGTTGCCCTTACATCATTTTTTTTTCCGAGACCAAAAGTTGTAATATCCCTTCGGAAGATTGAGGCCGTCTTCAACAGCAGTTCATCATCGCCATTTACGGCCACCCTGCCCTTTGCAGAAATCCCTTGCACCAGTTCGGCTTTGGCTTTAACAACACCTTCTATATCTAACAATCCCTCGAGATGGGCCATTCCCACGTTTGTGATTACTCCGACATCCGGATCAGCAATTTCAGTTAATCGAGCGATCTCACCCGCTCTATTCATACCCATTTCCAGTACCGCCATATCATGCCCTTTCTCTAATCGCAGGAGGGTAAGAGGCATACCAATCAGGTTGTTTAAGTTCCCCTGATTCTTCAGTGTACTATTGCCTAACTCCAGCACGCCGGCCACCATTTCCTTAGTCGTGGTTTTACCAGTGCTGCCGGTTATGGCGACTACCCGCGCGCTGTGCTGGTGTCTCCACCATCCTGCCAGGTCACCTAAGGCACTCAGTGTGTCTTGCACGGAAATCACAACCACATCCCTGAATTCCGCATTCCCCATTCCCCATTCCGGATTCCAATAGCCCTCCTGTACCACGATCCCGGCAGCGCCCTTCTCAATGGCCTTCAAGGCAAAATCATGACCGTCATATTGTTCCCCCTTTAGCGCCCAAAAAAGCTCACCCGGTCTTATCTTTCTCGAATCGGTACTGAGTCCAGTCAGTAGCGATTCAGGCACACCTGAGATGCAGTTTCCATTTATGGGAACAAGGATTTCTTTTGCCGTTATTTCACACCAAATTGCGGCCACTTAATTCTCCCAATTAGCTCACGGGCCAAAGTCCAGCGTTGCCTTGCTTCGTTATCCCCTTCCGTATCCCAAAATCCCGAATAACCTCCTCTGCGGTCTTTCGATCATCAAAGTATCTCTTTTCCTTCCCAATAATCTGATAATCTTCATGGCCCTTTCCTGCAATCAAAACGAGATCATCCTTGCCGGCAATTTCAACAGCCCGGCGGATGGCATTTCCGCGATCTATGTCAATGACATATCCCGGCTCGCGCAATTCTTCAGTTTGTTCTTCAAGCTTGTCTAATCCGGATTCGCGCACTCCTTTTTCGATCTGGCGAACAATGACGGCAGGATCTTCGGTCCGGGGATTGTCCGAGGTTATAATAATAAGATCGCTTTTTTCCCCGGCCACATATCCCATTTCCCTTCGTTTGCCCTTGTCCCGATCTCCACCGCACCCAAAAACGGTAATCAAACGGCCTTTAACGAGTTGTCTTGCGGCTAACAACGCCTTATTCAAGGCATCGGGAGTATGGGCGTAATCCACAATAACGCACAATGACAAACTGTTTCTTACAAGTTCCAGTCGCCCCGGTACGACATCTACATTTCTTATACCTGTCGCAACCGTATCAAGATCAACGTCCATACAGCAGGCAGTGGCTGTTGCGGCCAAGATGTTGTATATGTTAAAATCCCCGATAAGCGGAGATAGTATGTCCACTTTGGCATCGCGGGTTATAAGCCTGGCGGTCAGGCCATCTCTGCCTACCTGAATGCGATCGGCTCTCACATCGCAGTCACTTCCCAGCCCATATGTCACAACAGCAGCATCTGTCATTTTTATCAGGGCCTTTCCTTTCGGATCATCCGAATTGATAACGGACCTTGTAAGATCACCGGGGCCCTTCTTTCTGAGATCTAAGAAAAGGCGGCTCTTTGCCTCAAAGTAGTCACTCATGGAGTTGTGATAATCCAGGTGATCTCTGGAAATATTTGTAAAAACTGCAACCCTGAACGGACAGCCCTCAACTCTCCCCTGGTCCAGGGCATGTGATGATACTTCCATGATCACATCAGTAACACCAGCCTCTGCCATGTTGCGCAATCTATGCATAAGGTCCAGGGATTCAGGCGTTGTCACCTGTGCTTCCCAGGTTTTTCCCTGTATCCTGTCATTAATAGTCCCTATGACACCGGGGCTGACTCCCGCGGCTAATAGTATGGATTCCAAAAGATAGCTGGTCGTTGTTTTTCCGTTTGTTCCTGTAATCCCGATGAGATTTATTCCCTCGAAAGGATGACCGTAGAAATTTGCGGCAAGCCTCGACAGGGCAGTACGCGAATTTGATACACGAATAACCGTAACTCCTTCATCCATACATTTAACGCCTTCGGCAGTTTCAGCTATGATTGCCACGGCCCCGTTCTGAATCGCTTTATTGACAAAATCATGACCATCCTGAGTATAACCTCGTATGGCAACAAACATGTAGCCGGGTTTTACTTTCCGTGAGTCATACGCCAACCCTTCAATCTCTAACTCCGGATCACCGTCAAAGTTGTCAGTCGTGATATTATTCAGCAATTGTCCTAACCGCATTTTATTCCTTTTCCTACTCATAACTCATAAATTCTCACTTCTCACTTCTCATCCTGGTGGCCTGAAACTGACCCTTACCATCTTTGTCTTCTGAATTGGCGAGCCCGCGTCGGGCTCCTGTTTAAACGCTAAGCCTGTCCCATCCAAGTGCATTTTCAATCCGAGGAACCTGCCTTTTTTAAGTACTTCTCTCATCCCGAGACCCGTGAAATCCGGCAGAAGCCCTGCCTTTGCCCTTAGCGCGCTATTATCCACCAAACCGCGATTATGACTATCGTCTACGACCGCCGGCATATCCGCCCTCTTCTTCACCAACCTTATCTGGGGATTCACACGAAGATAGTTCAAAGACCACTTGCCGACCTCTCTGAATGCAGGGGCTGAAACAATGCCACCGTAAGAAATGCCTTTTGGTTCATCAATCACGACCAGAATAACAAGCCTTGGCCGGTCCGCAGGGACAAAGCCAACAAAGGTGGCGACATATTTCTTCGAGGAGTACTTCTTTGTTCTTGGATCCACCTTTTGGGAGGTCCCGGTCTTTCCTGCGACCAGAAAACCGCTGATAGCCGCCCTCGGTCCTGTCCCTTCTTTGCTTACGACGCCTTCAAGAATATTTGAAACCCTTTTGGCCGTACCGGGAGACAGGACGCGTCTGACCACCTTTGGGGACGTCTTTGTCACCACCTTGCCTGATTCGTTCACAATCGATTTCACCACATACGGGCGCATGAGCTTTCCCCCGTTGGCAATAGCTGCCATAGCCATAACTAATTGCAAAGAGGTGGTTGTCATACCCTGCCCGAAAAAGAGAGTGGCCTGATCTATCGGTGTAGCCCTTTTGGCCGGTCTGATAAACCCATTTCTTTCACCTAACAAATCTATGCCCGTTTTTTTGCCAAAACCAAATTTTCTTAGATAATTGCTGAATGTTTCATAACCGAGTTTGTGGCCGATCTTTATCGCGCCGATATTACTTGAACGCACAACAATATCTGATACGCTTAGAACATCGTACTTGTGGGTATCATGGATCACATGAGCCCCGATCTTGTACTTGCCGTTTTCGCAGTTGAATGTGGTGCGCGGGCTTACGATGCGTTCCTCAAGACACGCAGCTAAAAGAAATGCCTTGATGGTAGATCCGGGCTCAAAACAATCTGTGATTGTCCGGTTTCGCCACTGGCCCGGCCTGTACCTGGAAAAAATATTTGGATTAAATTCGGGGACAACGGCCATTGCTAAAACCTCTCCAGTCTTAGGGTCCACTACCAGGCAGTGACCGCCTATGGCCCTTGCTTTCTTTACGGCTGATCTAAGGGCGGCTTGAGCCTTATACTGGATATCCTTGTCAATCGTCAGGACCAGGTCGTTCATACCGTTACCGGAGGGAATCGGCCTGCTGATAGCAAAAGGTCTGCCAAAGGCATCTCGCATATGGATGAGGCTGCGCTGCGGACCTCTCAACAGCCCGTCATATTCCTTCTCAATGCCTTCAAGCCCCTGATTATCGATGCCTGTAAACCCCAGCAGGTGTGCCGCAATCTCCCTTCCCGGGTAGTAACGCTTGGTTTCGGTCGTTACGCCCACGCCTTTAAGGTCTAAGGACTCCACCTTCCTGGCCCGGTCCGGTGCTATTCTCCTTTTTACCCAGACAAAGGATTTCTTCCGTTTTAACAACCGGAGAATCTTATTTTGTCTTTCATCTATAAGCCGGGATAGCTGCCTTGCCGTTCCGGCTTTTTTTTCAATTTGCTTGGGATGGGCATAAACGGAGCATACTTCCACACTCAAGGCAAGTTCACGACGTTTCCTGTCGTATATAGTTCCGCGTTTAGGGGGGAGCTTTACGGTTCCGATATACCCGCAGCGGGCAATTGCTGCCAATCGATCCTTTTCCAAAACCTGGAGCTGGTAGGCCCTCGCCAATATTCCCCCCAGACTAATCAAAAAAAAGACTGCCACCACATAAATTCGAAACCGGATCTTCTTTTTCGCCCTTACTTTCATGGCAGGACAACAATCTGTTCAGGAGAGGGCTGTTTCAGGCCCAGTTTTCGGATGGCAATGTCTTCCAGATTCTTTGTCGATTTTAGTACGGCTAAATCCAGCCTCAACTTCCGGTTTACCTCTCTCAGCCTCATCTCCTCCTTTTTAAGAAAACTCAGATCGTATCCTATCTGTGTCCTTTCAAAGTTTGACCAGACATAACCGATCCCGCTTCCCATAAACAAAAAGAGCATAAAGATGATCAGGAAGACCTGTCTCCGTGTCATTTGAAATTTTTCACTTCTGACCCTGGAATTCTTGATACGAACTCCGGACTTTGCATTTCTCGACTTAACCATCTTCGCTACTATCTCTGGCCTTGTCATGGCTAAATCCTTTCCGCAACCCTGAGTATGGCGCTGCGCGCTCTTGGGTTCTTTCCAATTTCCACCGGCCCCGGTTTCAAACCCTTTTTGAAAACACGTCTGAAACTTGGAGCTTTTCCGCAGGCACATACAGGAAAATCCGGGGGACAGGTACATCCCCTTTCCCAGTCAATCATTGCCTTTTTGATAAGCCTGCCTTCAAGTGAATGATAGGATAGAACAACCAACCTCCCCCCTTTTGCCATCAGTAGAGGGACCTTTTTCAGAAATATTTGGATATTTTCCAATTCTTTGTTGACTGCTATTCTGAGGGCCTGAAATGTTTGTGTAGCAGGATGAAGGGCCCCTGGACGACGAGAAGGAGGAAGTACGGATTTCGTCAGGGCCGCTAACTGGGATGATGTGTCAATCGGTTTTTCGCTGCGTGCGGCTATAATGGCCCTGACAATTATTCTGGCCTTCTTTTCTTCGCCATAATCCCTCAACAATCTTTCGAGCTCCCGGGTAGAGAGGTTATTAACCAGATCACGCGCGGTCAGCTCCTCATCCGGATCCATTCTCATGTCAAGCGGCTCATTTCTGCTGAAACTGAATCCCCTGCCGGATTTTTCGAGCTGATAGGATGACATGCCAAGGTCTAACAACACGCCGTCAACCTCCTTAAGTCCTATATCCTTCAGGACTTTATCCAGGTCAGCATAGTTTGCCTTCTTCACACAAACATTGTTTCCCAAAAAGGCCAGCCTCTTTCCTGACAATCTTACAGCCTCAGGATCCCTGTCCAGGCAAATTAGACGGCCTTTTCCGTGCAGGCTCTTTCCCACAGCCACACTGTGCCCGCCGCTGCCAACGGTTCCATCCACATATATGCCTTCCGGCACAGAAACTAAAAATTTGACGACCTCATGAACAAGAACCGGTTGATGAGGGTATTCCAAGCGCAAGCCCTCTAAATGCCTAATTCTGAAAGGGACTGACTGTCTTTTGAAAAATTCTCTTTAGACCGCTGAAACTCTTCTTCCCACTTTTCCTTATCCCAGATCTCAAATTTCTTCAGTTCCCCTACGAGCATTATCTCTTTGTTCAATCCAGCGATCTCTCTCAGGTCAGGAGGGATGGTTATTCTTCCCTGCTTAATTGGACATTCCACAGCCCCTGAGATATAATACCTGAAATAGGTATTGGCAGCCGGATGGAATTCGGGAAGATTTGCAGCCCTTTCCTCTATTACTCTCCAATCCTCCCTTGCATAAGCCCACAGGCAGGCGTCACGTCCGGTGTCGTGATTTGTAACCACAAGACAACCGTCACCCTTCTGGTCCAGCACTTCCTTGAACCTTGCTGGTACGGCCAGGCGGCCCTTGGCATCAAGCGTATGTTTTGAGCGTCCTCTGAACATTTTCCAACTTCCTATGGCATTCCATGACACTTTTTACCACTTTGTGACACTTTAAAGGCAAAAACCCGCTGATGTCAAGAAAAAAAATCAAAAAAATGAAGCACTTGTAAAATATTCCTTTTTTTTCAGAATCAAATACCACATGTTGTGGTTTGGTTAATATAGAAATTCTATATATGGCTATGCTATTTTTAGGAAAATTAAGCTGTATAAAACAGAAAAATATTGAGTTGTTTTCAGCAAGACAGGACGTAAATATGGTTATTCAAGCAATAATGCATCAGATCAATGTCTTGATAAAACCCTTGCGCCTGCCGTCCGGCGGGCAGGGATTCCTTTCTTCTTCAAGCAGTGGGGAGGATTCAACAAGAAAAAAACGGGGCGTTTGTTGGATGGTCTAACATGGGATGATATGCCGACTATATTTGCGATAAATAGCAGATCTTGAACCTGACTCGGCTCATTAGCGGCCCTATTCGTGGCAACTTGTAACAGATGCGGTTCTTTTTTAGATGTGAACGATAATCTGATTCCCGATAGTTGTTTTGGAGTCTACGTCCTCTTAAACTCACAAACACCCTTTTGAGCAACATCCCGTTTATGCCTTACTCATAAAGCACCGGCGGCTAATTCGTCGGCAAAGTGCTTGAAAGGTAATACATCGATCCCGCCTCTCGTTTTCATTACCGGTCCGCGTGGATAGACGACAATCCGGCGTTGCAATCCCTCAAGCGGTTCAACGGCACGCAGGCCCTTGCACCAGGCATCGGTAAACATGGATCTAAGCCACGTGCTCTTGCCTGATCCCCGCGGACCTAAAAGAAAAAAGCTCTGTTCCGGGACTTTGAGAATTCTTTTCAGCATAATTTGATAATATTGTCGTCTTTTTTCGTTGAAAACTGACGACAATATAAACAAATTTTCACGATATGTCAAGCTTAGTTTCTTGGCTGCTTATCCGGCCTAATCTTTTCCTCGGTTTTTCCTGAAATATTGATTATAAATGTCAGGGGGTCAGGGGGTCACCCATTAAAGGGCTTGTCAAGAGAAAAAACACCTCTCCATTGAAAAAAATCGCTCTTTTTTCCCTTGTCAACTACATCCGCACAGCTCGGTCTCGGTTTAGCCTCCTGTCCTGCACCCGTTACTTCGTCATTATAGGTTCGCGGTCAGCTTAATCTGATCCGCACCAGTCACCCATCGGGATCAAGGCTAGTGTGCCTTAGGCAGGATGCTTAAAGCACGGCCCCAGGTCCGTTTGA
>JAUWMR010000009.1 GCA_030613055.1 Desulfobacteraceae bacterium | reverse complement strand
GCCTCTGTATATGGAATCATCAAGAATCATAGCGGGTTTATCAATGTTTACAGCGAAAAAGGTGAAGGGACCATTTTTAATATCTACTTCCCAGCCTCGGAGTCAGAGATCAGCGGTCAGAAGTCAGAGATCAGCGAGGATATCAGGCACGGAGATGAGACTGTTCTTTTGGTGGATGATGAGGAGATGATTATTGATGTGGGTGGGCAAATATTAGAGAAGATGGGTTATACGGTATTAATAGCCAGAAGCGGGAAAGAGGCAACTAAGATCTATGAAAAGAATAAAGACAAAATTGATATTGTCATCTTGGACATGATCATGCCGGATATGAGTGGTGGTGATACATTTGACAGATTGAGAGAGATCGATCCTGATATAAAAGTCCTTCTTTCAAGTGGGTACAGCATCAACGGGCAGGCGACTGAGATATTAGAGCGTGGTTGTGATGGTTTCATCCAAAAGCCGTTCAATATGAAAGAGATTTCTCAGAAGATAAGAGAGGTTTTGGGGGGTTCCTTTTAAACTGATTTTATTTCTGATTCTATTTTTTCAAATGCGTTTACCCTGTCACAAAATCGGCAATTTCTTGACGTCTTGTTTTATCAATTGACATTGCTTTGGGAATGATTTATTTGGTAATGTATTATTTTCATGTAATATCAAGATGTTGCTTTATCAGTTTATTTGGTATGAAAATTGCGTAGTAATTAAAATGTTTCACAAAAAGTCGAAGGACTCCCTCTCCTTGTCGAAGATCCCCGCACATAGTGCGGGAGAGGGGAGAGGGTTGGGGTGAGGGTGATTAAGGTAAAAAAATGAGTATCGTTCATGTAGAAAATTTAAAGGAAAACATGATACTGGCAGACGATGTAAGAGATCTGAATGAAAGGCTTCTCTTAGCAAAAGATCTGAAAATACAACCAAAACATATAAGAATATTAAAAATGTGGGGAATAACTGAAGTAAATGTCACTATAGATGAACCAGATTATGAAGAAATCGCAATAAAAAGAATCGATCCGGAATCATTGGAAAGAATAGAAGAAAGTACAAAATATCTATTCCGGCACGTCGATCTTGAACACCCGGCCATGAAAGAGCTTTTCCGGCTTTCTGTTTTGCTTAAAAGCCAAAGCGATATTCAAAAAACCGATAATAAAAATCTGGTCGCTAATGCTGAAGATTCAAAAGAAAAACTAATAGCCGATCTGCGTAATAATATCGCTTACCAGGAAATTAAGCTTCCGGAGATTCCTTCCACCGTTTTTGAGTTAAATGAAGTTATTGCAAACCCTTTAGCATCTGCCGACGATATTGCCCAGGTAGTTAACAAAAGTCCGAGTCTGGCTGCAATCCTGCTGAAGATCGTAAATTCATCAGTATATGCCTTTCCCACCAAAATAGACACTATCCCACGAGCTGTAACAATCATCGGTACCCAGGAGATATCAGGTCTTGCTCTTGGAATCAGCGCCATTTCTATTTTTAAAGACATCCCTAAAGACATGATAGATATGAATCTTTTTTTAAAACACAGTCTTGCTTGCGGAATAATTTCGAGAGTTTTATGTGCATATAAAAATATAACTCAAACAGAACTGTTGTTTGTGTCAGGGCTGTTGCATGATATAGGCAGACTTATACTTTACAAGTATTACCCTGAGCAGGCGAAAGAGATATTAAGAAGATCTGCGAGTTCAAAAGAACTTCTTCATCAGGAAGAAAAGATCGGCCTTGGTTGCAAACACACAGACATCGGCAGGGATTTATTAAAAAAATGGAAAATTCCTTTTTCCATAGAAAACAATGTATTCTATCACCACAACCCTTCAGATGCCGATAACCGGACGCATGCGACTATCGTTCATCTGGCGGACATTATTGTCCACAGTCTGGAAATTGGAACCAGTGGGGAAAGGTTTGTCCCTAATTTTGACCACAAGGCTTTTGACAGCCTCGGCCTTTCACCGAGCTGTTTCGATTCTGTGATACGACTGGCAATGCACCAGTTTGACGCCATTGAAAGTTTTTTTAAATAGCTGGAAACAATATGAACACCAAAAAAGATGCGGAGCAAAAAAAACTTACAGAGCGCATAGCATACCTGGAAGAAAACAGGCGCTTTGTCCAGAATGCACTGGAGATGGCACTTTCAATGGGAGACTTCCTGGAGAGCATAAATGGTGAAAAAGATGTAAACCAGATTTTGCTGGCAGCAGAAAAACGGATAAAAAAAATTATACCATTTGAGACATGCGCGTTATATCGTGTTAACGAAGAGGACAACTCTGATTTTATCCCTACTGTATACGATCCTGGTCAGTTTAAGCGCTATGTTAAAGATGAAGTGGAATTCATGATTGACAAGGGTCTT
Source organism: Desulfobacteraceae bacterium (assembly GCA_030613055.1). Classification (GTDB taxonomy): domain Bacteria; phylum Desulfobacterota; class DSM-4660; order Desulfatiglandales; family Desulfatiglandaceae; genus JAUWMR01. The sequence continues at coordinate 91,854 of JAUWMR010000009.1, read as the reverse complement.
TTCGCATGGGCGCTTCGAGAAAAAAGAGGGGTTACAATTTCATCAAAAGACAATACAAGGCAATTCGTATTGCATGTAATTTCTACTCCCTCCCGTATACGCGGCATGTTTGTCGGATTATTGCCGGCTAAAAAACCTATTATTACCGATTATTCCAATGCACTCTTATCCATCATTTTAATGAATACCGCGAATGCGTTGGAAAACACCCAGTTATATAAAATGGTTTTAAACAAGAATATGATCCTCGAAGATGAAGTTAAGAAAAAGACAGAAAAACTTATGCACGCTGAAAGAAAACTCCTGCATGCACAAAAGATGGAAGCAATTGGAACCCTTGCAGGTGGAGTAGCCCACGATCTCAATAATATCCTTGCCGGTCTTGTGAGTTATCCGGATTTGCTGCTTATGCGTCTTGCCGAAGACAGCCCTTTACGAGAGCCTATCCTGACAATAAAAGAGTCAGGTGAAAAAGCTGCAACAATAGTCCAGGATTTGCTGACTATGACGAGAAGAGGGGTTGCTGTTAAGAAAGTAGTAAATTTAAATAAAATAGTTTCCGAATATTTAAAAAGCCCGGAATACAATAGATTAAAATCATTTTATCATGATGCTGAAGTTGAAACTCATTTTGAACCTAATCCGCTCAATATATTAGGTTCTTCGGTTCATCTATACAAAACCGTAATGAACCTTGTATCAAATGCAGCCGAAGCTTTGTCCGAAAGGGGGGAAATCATCATAACAACCCAAAACCGCTATATAGACCGGCCTGTAAAAGGTTATGATGATGTTCAGGAGGGCGAATATGTTGTTTTGACTGTTTCAGATAACGGTACAGGTATCTCGCCGGAAGACATAGAAAGAATATTTGAACCCTTTTATACGAAAAAAGTTATGGGAAGAAGCGGAACCGGATTAGGGATGGCTGTTGTGTGGGGAACTGTAAAAGACCATAAAGGATATATAGATGTTGAAAGTATCGAAGGGGAAGGGACTACATTCACACTCTATTTTCCTGTAACAAGGCAGGAAACAGAAAAAGATATGTCCTCTTTGTCCATTAAAGATTATATGGGGGATAAAGAGTCAATTTTAGTCATAGATGATATAGAAGAACAAAGGTATGTCGCCAAAGGGATGCTTCAAAATCTCGGTTATTCGGTTACGACAGCAGATAGCGGTGAAGAAGCAATAGATTATTTGAAAACAAATTCTGCAGATCTTCTGGTACTCGATATGATTATGGACCCTGGAATTGATGGGCTTGAGACATATAAAAGAATCCTGGAATTACATCCGGGACAGAAGGCGATCATCGCAAGTGGGTTTTCTGAAACAGAGCGCGTAAAGGAAGCTCAAAGAATGGGTGCGGGAAAATACATAATAAAGCCTTATACTTTGGAAAAAATAGGTGTTGCAGTTAAGGAAGAATTAGAGAAATGACAACTCCGGAGCATTAGATCTGATTAAAGGATATATTAACGATCCTTGCGCCCAGACCTCCTCAGAATAGTTGCTTTGTCATTTGGTATCCTTAAATCCTTTGAGATTACGATTTCTGTTAAATTGCCTCTTCAGATCATCTCCTACGAAGTCAAGTATTGCCACCCTATACTTAAACTCACCCACATACCTAAGACTTTCTAATATGTTATGTAAACTTAAATGCCTTAGGACTAAAAGCTGCTTTATCATTGCTGGCAATTTGATGGCCAAAAAAGTTATTACTTCTGAAACAAACCTTGAATAAAAATCGAATTAGCCCTACTATTGACAATAGCAGTTGTTGAATTATCCCTATCGTTGCATAAATAAAATGGCAAAGTGGGTTTAAAGACAATAAATAAAGGCTATTTCAACATTATTAACTGTTCTTTTGGAATACACTCCAAGTGGTATCTTGAAAACAGTGAAAAACAGCCGTGTTGTTTATGCAACGTTAGGGAAAATGCCGGAAGGAATTGCCAGTCTTGAAGAAAGGGGGAATTATGTTATCTACTATAGAACTAAAAGAGCAAATCAAGGCCCTTGGTGCAGACCTGGTAGGTGTGGCAGGGATCAATTCACCTCTATTAAGAGAGCACGGCGAAGAACCAGAGAAACTTTTACCAGAGACTCAATCTCTTATTAGTTTTTGTGTCTCTTTAAATAAAACTGCCATATGTTCGGGCAATCTTCTCCTGAACAGATATGATACTATGTGTGTTTATGAACGCATTAATCATATAAGTCTGGAGATAACTCGAATACTTTACAAACACGGAGCCAAAGCTATCAGCATTCCTCCTTACCTGCCTGTAGATATGGGGCCAGAGTCGAAGGGAATGAAGGGAGAAGTAAATCATAAAACGGTTGCAGCCATTGCAGGTTTGGGCGGCATTGGATTGAACAGGCTGTTAATCACACCTGAATTTGGTCCCTTTGTCCGTCTGGGTACTGTTGTTACCGATGCGTCTATGGATATAGATCAACCCTTGGATGAAAATCCCTGTGACGAGTGCGGTTTATGTCAATCTGCCTGCCCAGTGGAAGCCATCCGGGAAGACGGCACTCTTGATTATGGTGCCTGCACCTCTAATATCCTACGCACCGGCCTGCCCGGGGTCATCGGGGTTACAAGAAAATTGATAGGAGCTGATGAAAAGAAAATCAAAGAAGTGATCTATAGTTCTGATTTTTGGGACATCTGGCAGTCCACTGTATCTGGGTCTATATACAATTGTTCAGAATGCATGGCCTCCTGTCCAATTGGCTCAGATTGACCAAATCTAAAAAAATTCTGATATTGTTTCGATTATGAAACAAAGTCTTTAACCAAATTGATAGAATAACGACGATAGATTTTGGAAAGTATGTGAAACCTGGATAGTCTAAAGACTTGCCAAAAATATTGAACTGTCTCTTCAGGCAAGTTCATTGATAATGAAAACATAATAGGGAGATGAATTAAATGGATGTTAGATACATAAACCCGTTTTTAATTGCGGTGCAAAATGTTTTTGAGACAATGATCAATATACCCTTTAAATTGGGCAAACCAACCATCAAAAAGGATGATGTTCCCTCCTATGAGATCAGCGGTATTATTGGGATATCCGGTGAAGTAACCGGTTGTGTGGTCGTAAGTTTTTCTGAAGGGATAGCCCTGCAGCTTGCTTCCGCCCTGCTTGACGAGGAGCTTATGGAAGTTAATGGGGACTGTACTGATGCCATCGGTGAGATTGCCAACATGATTGCCGGCAATGCAAAAAATGGTTTTCCAAAGCGTAATACCTCTGTTTCCGTTCCCACTGTAATAATTGGAAAGCACAGGGTGGCTTATCCATCGGGGCTTCCTATTATCTCGATACCTTGTGAGGCAAGCAATGGCCGGTTTGAAATTGATGTTGCCCTTAAAGAAAGCTGAGTAAAATCAGGGTAACGATTCCTGGATACCCGCCTACGCGGGTATGACGGGGGCACAAAATAAAAACCAAAAAACAGTATATAATCAAATGAATTATTTTTTACTCAATTAGGATTATGGTGATTTAGTTATTGTCTATCCAGAAATCAGCCTGCTTTCAGCAGGTAGCGGTTTAACTGCTGGTGAACTTACAATCCATGATTGAAAGTAAATGGGGTCAGATATAAGTAAATTTTTCCTGTGCGTCTTAAGAGAAGAAGCGAGATTTTCAAGTTCAATCAATTCCACATTTTTTAACTGGCAAAGCAGAGATTTGGAATCTTCCACCACCCCCATTTCTCTTAACGAGTGGCAAGAGGAATGCCAGGTCACCCGAACCGGCTGACCTCGGTCTATTAGTTGTATCTTCAAAACACGAACCAGGAACTCCGACAGTTCAAATATCCGCTTGGAAAAATCATTTACCCTGTCAAAATCCGGGTCATGAGCAAACAGTTTGGGGTAATGGTGTTTCATCATCCCTGCGCAGGATCCTGAAGGGACAACAATTGGATAGCTTTTCGAAAAAAGCTCGATCTGCTTTCTGGCAACTGACTTTGCCTCATCGGGAAATCCTGAATTATAGGCAGGCTGCCCGCAACAGGTCTGACTTTGGGGGAAAATAACCTCAACCCCTTCTCGCTGAATCAAACGTATTCCCGCCATTCCGGTTTCAGGATAAGACAGGTTGATAAGGCATGTGCCGAAAAAATAGACTTTTTTGGGCTTATCATGGAATCCTTGCATAATCCCTCTTTGCTTTTGAGCTGTCCGGGAACCGGGTATGTCGTTCATGGATTCGGCCGGGCATCCGGGAATCAGTGTTCCGTGTAAGCATCATCGGATTAATCGATTTTCTTAGTTTTTTAAGGGTGTTAAATGTAAATATGAGGCAAAAAACCTTGCCCCCAGATTCCGGCTGGATTATAGTATTTGTTTGGAATAGAGTTGATTTTGCTCCTTGAAAATTGTATCCCACAAAGGCGGGATTGAAAACAAGTAATATTTATTGGCATTTTTTATGCCGCTCACAAGGAATGATAGTAGCTGCTCAATATTGACGGCTTCGTAAAAAGCTATGTGATACCGCGTTGCGGCACTGTAACCGAAAATAAGTTATCAATCATATCAATAGGTTATGATTTACTTATTTGAAAGTCTCCAAGGCCGTCACTCCCGCGAAGGCGGGAGTCCAGTCCCGCCATAAGCGGGATTAATGGATTCCCGCCTTCGCGGGAATGACGAAAACGGGTCCTTTCTGACTTTTTATGAGATCATCATGGGGAAGCAGAGTTAAATGATGATAAGGTATGAACCGGAACCGAACCAGGGGCCTACTTCAGGCCGACAGTCTCAAATGCTTCCCGGCAGGCCTAAACCCCATTATTCGGCAGGCTGGAAGGTGGGGGTGAACGAAAACACTCAAACACAGATCAGCCGAAGGGTACTAATGATGATTAAGAAACTTTTTATAAACACTTTGATCTTCCTCATTTTGATATGCGCGCTTCCACCTCTTTCCAATAGTGAAAATAAACAGAAAAAATTGACGCCTCCCGCAAATGTCGTTGTATCGAAAGTTACTACAGGCAGGATATCACCTGAGAAGGAATTTATCGGGTCGGTTTACTATGTAGAGGTTTCAGATCTTTCCGCAGAGGTAAACGGAGCGGTGCAGTTTATAACCTTTGATGAAGGGCAGCGAATTAAAAGCGGAGACCTGCTGGTCAAGCTTGACTCGAATCTCCTTGAAAAGAAACTTCAGGCAAGAACATCGTATTACGAACAAATATTTTCCGACCTTGAAAGGTCAAAAAACGATTTTGAAAGAGTAAAGGGTCTTTATGATAAAAAGATTATCTCTGAAAAGGAGCATGATGATCAGCGGTTCCAGGTTGAGGGACTTGAAAAAAGAGCAGATGCCCTTAAGGCGGAAGTTGAACAGATTGAAATAGAACTTAGTAAAACCCTGATCAAGGCACCTTTTAACGGAGTGATAATTAAAAAACATGTTGCAAGAGGGGAATGGCTTTCACCGGGTAAAACCGTGGCAACGATCGCGAGGGATGATAACGTGGATGTCATCATTGAGGCTCCGGAAAAAGTTACCAAATATCTAAGACCTGGTATGGGAGTGAATGCTACCATAGCCGGGAAGAAAATGAGAGGAATAATTACTGCCATCATACCGAAGGGCGATATTACAACAAGAACATTCCCAATTAAGATCAGAATTAAAAACTCCGCTTCACTCTTAGAGGGAATGGAGGCCAGGGTAACATTGCCCGTAGGTAAAATAATAAATACATTTTTTGTGCCGAGAGATGCCGTCCTGACCCAGTTCGGGAGAACAATGGTTGTGTCGGTTATCGACTCAAAAGCGGCGATTATACCTGTTCAAGTCGTGGGATATCAGGGAATGAAGGCTGGAATCAATGGAAAAAAGATTTCAAAAGGCATGAAAGTTGTTGTCAAGGGGCATGAAAGATTAAGGGATGGACAACCAGTTAACATCATAAAATAAGTGGAGTAGTTTTCAACATTGGATCCCATCAAGTTTTCCATTAACGAGCCGGTAAAGGTAATTGTCGGCGTTCTCGTAATTTTACTTTTCGGATTTGTCGGGCTTTACAGGATGCCGTACCAGTTAAGCCCCAGTCTGGAGGTCCCACAGATTACGGTTTACACAGCCTGGACCGGCGCCACACCCTATGAAATTGAGCGGGAAATCATCGAGGAGCAGGAGGAGGTATTTAAGGGGATCCCTAACCTTGTGGAAATGGAAAGCACCTCATCGAACAGCAGGGGATCAATCACGCTCAAATTCAAGGTAGGCACCAACATCGATGACGCACTCCTCAGAGTTTCAAACAAACTGAACGAAGTCAGGTCATACCCTGAAAATGTTGAGAAACCGGTAATCAGGGCTACGGGAGCGTCTACATCTCCCATAGTCTGGCTTATGCTGAAGACAACCGAAGACAATCCGAATTCAATATACACGTACAGGACCTTTTTTGAAAATGAAATAAAGCAATACCTGGAAAGGATAGATGGCGTTGCAGATCTTTTTGTTCATGGCGGAAGTAAAAAAGAGATGCACATCATCTTGAAGCCTGAAAGACTTGCCGCGTATGGCCTGACAGTTGGAGATATTTTAGCGATTTTAAAGGCGGAGAATGTGAATATATCCGCGGGAAGCATGGACGTCGGAAGGAAGAACTTCAGGATCAGGACGGTAGCTGAATTTCAATCTGCAGAGGACCTTGAAAACATGATCATCAAATCAACGGGGCAGAAGCGGATCTACCTGTCTGATATTGCCACCGTAAGATTTGGATATGCAAAGCTGACAGCCGGGATCATTCACAAAGGGAAAGAAGCAATCGTGTGCGGCGTTATAGCCGAACCGGGTGCAAACATACTTGAATTGACTGACAGGGTTGAACAGGTCGTTAACCTGCTGAACTCGGAAAGATTGAAAACCGAAAAGATCTACCTCCACTGGGGTAATGACCAGAGACCTTATATCAGGGGCGCAATCAATCTGGTAAAGACGAATATCCTAATCGGTGGAATGCTGGCCATCCTGGTGCTCTTGGTGTTTTTAAGAAGCTTTTTATCCACGGTTATTATTGCCGCCGTCATTCCCATCAGTATCGTTGGATGTTTTATTTTCTTAAGTTCATTTGGAAGAACTCTAAACGTTGTTTCTCTCGCGGGAATAGCCTTTGCCGTGGGAATGCTTATGGACAGCGCCATCGTAGTTCTCGAAAATATCGATCGACACAGAAAGATGGGAAAAGCCCCCTTTCAGTCCGCCTACGAAGGAACAAAGGAAGTATGGGGCGCCATACTTGCCTCTTCCCTTACCACGGTAGCTGTCTTCCTTCCCATTGTTTTTATAGAAGAAGAAGCAGGACAGTTATTCAGGGATATTGCAATAGCGGTGACATGCGCCATCGTATTGAGCCTCTTTGTTGCCGTATCGGTTATCCCGATGTTTTCCAACAAGCTTTTTGGACTTCGAAAGAATAATAATTCTGTTAAGAGCGACGGCCGAAGAGGGATAGGAACTTTTCTTATAGATGGTATAATGAGCCTGGTAGGGTTGGCCACAAAAAACTGGATAACCAGGATAACCGCAATCACTGTGTTGACCGCGTTTTCCATATCATTAGCCGTATTTTTGACACCAAAGATGGAGTATCTCCCCCAGGGAAACAGAAACTTCGTGATTAGTATAATGTCTCCCCCTCCCGGGCTTTCCTTCAAGGAGAGACAGGAAATCGGGGAAACCATATTCAATGATCTTAAACCTTATATGGGCAAGGACTACAAAGGCCTTCCGGGTATTAAGGAAATATTTTATATCGGCGCAGACAGAATTATGCTTCTGGGTTCCATGTGTATGAGTGAGCAGCGCGCAGGGGAACTTGTTCCGCTTTTCTTTAAAACGATCAACAGTATACCAGGAATATTCGGTGTGGCGTTCCAGATCGGAATATTCCAGACACGGAGAGGTGGCGGAAGGACCATTGATGTTGATGTCAGCGCGCAGGATTTAGACACAATCGCGCGGGTTGCCGGTACATTGTTCGGAATGATACGGAAGGGAATTCCCGGAGCCCAGGTAAGACCTGTCCCATCTATCGAGCTTCTCTATCCCGAAATCAATATCATTCCTGAAAGGGACCGTCTCAGGGCGGCCGGTATGAGCTCCAGAGACCTGGGTATCCGTCTGGATGTTCTTTTAGATGGGAGGAAGGTGGGTGAATTCAAGGAGAAGGGTCAGAAAAAGATTGATCTTGTCCTGAGGACATCGGACAAGAAATTTTCTACACCTGAACAGCTATATCAGTCCCTTGTCTCTACACCGAAAGGGAAGATTGTCCCCTTTTCCTCATTCGCAAGGCTAGAAAGATCAACGGGAATGGATCAAATTAGACACCTTGAAAGGCAGAGGACGATTAGTCTGCAGGTAACACCACCGAAGACCATCTCCCTTGAAGAAGCAATGGATACAATTCGCGATAAACTCGTACCTGCTCTTAAAACCCAGGGAATGCAACAAGGTGTGAATATCAAATTAAGCGGTGAAGCCGATAAACTGACGCAAACAAGAAGAGCTCTTCAGTGGGATTTCATCCTGGCCGCGGTAATTATCTATCTTTTAATGTCCGGGTTATTCAGCAATTTCATTTATCCCCTTGTGGTATTATTTACCCTTCCCCTGGCGGCAGCAGGAGGCTTTATTGGCCTTAAACTCGTGAACCTGTATATCCAGCCTCAACCCCTTGATGTATTGACCATGCTTGGTTTTGTTATACTTATCGGTGTCGTAGTAAATAACGCAATCTTGATTGTTTATCAGGCGCTCAACAACATCAGACATTATGGTATGCATTACCGTGATGCCGTACTTGAATCGACAAGGACAAGACTGAGGCCGATTTATATGAGCACCTTTACCAGTTTTTTCGGTATGCTCCCTCTTGTGCTCGCACCGGGACCAGGTTCGGAAATTTACAGAGGACTTGGAAGCGTTATTCTCGGAGGGCTGGCCATATCTTCTGTTTTTGTTATCTTTATTATACCCTCACTCCTAATGTTCGTCATAAGAATGGAAAAGGTAAAACATGAAAAATAGAGAAATGAAAAGGCTTTAACCTGATTTGAAAATTGAGGAGATTAATTAATGGATGTTAGATACATAAACCCGTTTTTGATTGCTGTGCAAAATGTTTTTGAGACAATGATTAATTTGCCCTTTAAATTGGGCAAACCAACCATAAAAAAGGATGATGTTCCCTCCTATGAGATCAGCGGTATTATTGGGATATCCGGTGAAGTAACCGGTTGTGTGGTCGTAAGTTTTTCTGAAGGGATAGCCCTGCAGCTTGCTTCCGCCCTGCTTGACGAGGAGCTTACGGAAGTTAATGGGGACTGTACTGATGCCATCGGTGAAATTGCCAACATGATTGCCGGCAATGCAAAAAATGGTTTTCCAAAGCGTAATACCTCTGTTTCCGTTCCCACTGTAATAATCGGAAAGCACAGGGTGGCTTATCCATCGGGGCTTCCTATTATCTCTATACCTTGTGAGGCAAGCAATGGCCGGTTTGAAATTGATGTTGCCCTTAAGGAAAGTTGAGCAAGAACCGATATTATTATTGGATAATAAGAAAGCATCTCCGTTTGGTATTAACCCTGCAATTAAAAAAAAACGTCATTCCGGCCGTAGCGAAGCGGAGAGCCGGAATCCATAACCAATTGTATTTCCTGGATTCCCGCCGCAGTTTATCCCGCACTTGATGCGGGGCGGGAATGACTTTCTTGGCGTATTTAATTGCCGGATTAATATTTACCCTCCGGGAAAGTCCCGCCATGTTGGGACAGCACCCTCGACTTTTGCAACGTTAGGGTTTAGTCGTTTTATAGCGATATTTTGATTAGAGGATTTATTAATGTCAAAGAAACCAACCTATGAAGAACTGGAAAAGAGAGTCAAGGAGCTTGAGAAAGAAGCGACCGAACGTAAGAATGTCGAAAAGAAGTTAAGATATGAAAAAAGACGTTTAGAATCATTGATTGAGTACAGCTCATTAGCCATAGTAACACTTGATGAAGGGCATAGTATTATTTCATGTAACCGGGATTTTGAGGAGCTTTTTCATTTTAAAGAATCTGAAATAATTGGAAGAAATCTTGATGAACTCATTGTTGGTCAAAAATATATTGAAGATGCCATATCATATACAAAAGAGACCCTTAAGGGGAAAGCAATTCATGGATCAGGTAAACGACAGAGGAAAGACGGGGCACATATTGATGTTCAGTTCACCGGCGTGCCGGTAATCATAGATGGAAAAGTGATAGGCGCTTATGGAATTTATCGGGATATTTCCGATCGTAAGCGGACAGAGGAGGCGCTGCGGGAAAGTGAGGAGCGATTACAAGCCATTTTTGAATCCAATCCCAGTCCTTTGGTCGCGTATGATACCGAAGGTCATGCACAATATGTGAATCCCGCATTTACCGAACTCTTTGGCTGGTCTATGGACGAGCTAAAGGGGCGGCGCATTCCGTTTGTACCTGATGATCAAAAGGAGATAACCGGTAAAAAGTTAGGTGAGGTATACAGCACCGGCAAAAATGTACAATTTGAGACCAAGAGACTCACCAGGCAGGGTGATGTAATTGATGTTATTGTAAGCGGCGCGTATATCAAGGGGCTTGAAGGAGAGCCAGTACAGATGATAGCCAATCTGACGGACATTAGCGAAAGAAAGAAACTGGAAGCCCAACTTCAACAGGCGCTAAGGATGGAATCTTTAGGCACCCTTGCAGGAGGTATTGCTCATGACTTTAACAATCTTCTGATGGGTATTCAGGGACGCGCCTCTCTGATGGTAATGGATAAGGATTATTCACATCCGGATTTTGAACACCTCAAAGGAATAGAGGACTATGTTAAAAGCGCGGCAGATCTCACCAGGCAACTTTTAGGTTTTGCCAGAGGCGGAAAATATGAGGTCAAGCCGACTGATATAAACGATCTGATCAAGAAGACCTCAACGATGTTTGGGCGAACAAAGAAGGAGATTACAATCCGTTCAAAATACCAAGAGGATGTCTGGGTAGTGGATGTGGACCGAGGTCAGATCGATCAGGTTTTAATGAACCTTCTTGTCAATGCCTTGCAGGCAATGCCTGGGGGCGGTGATGTATATTTGGAAACAGAAAATGTGACCCTTGATGAGATTTATGTAAAACCGTTTAATGTAGAATCGGGCAATTATGTAAAGGTTTCTATTACCGATACAGGAGTCGGTATGGATGAGGCAACCCGGACAAGGATATTTGATCCGTTCTTTACCACCAAGGAGATGGGAAGAGGGATGGGCTTGGGGCTGGCTTCAGCATATGGAATCATCAAGAATCATGGTGGATTCATCAATGTCTATAGCGAGAAGGGCGAAGGAACTACATTTAACATCTACCTGCCCGCAATAATGTCAGAGGTCAGAGATCAGAGGTCAGAGGTCAGTGATGATGCCAGGCATGGAGATGAGACCATACTTTTCGTTGATGACGAGGAGATGATAATTGATGTTGGTAAACAGTTATTAGAGAAACTGGGATATAAAGTTCTGACAGCCGAAAGCGGTAAAGAGGCCATTGAGATCTACAATGAGAAAAAAGAAAATATTCATATGGTCATCCTGGATATGGTCATGCCTGGTATTGGCGGTGGCGAAACATATGACAAATTGAAGAAGATCTGCCCTGATATAAAGGTTCTCCTTTCAAGCGGATACAGCATCAACGGCAAGGCTACTGAGATATTGGATCGTGGCTGCACTGGTTTTATCCAGAAACCGTTTAATATAAAAGATCTTTCACAAAAGTTAAGGGAGATTTTGGATAACGAATAGACTGATTTGGCGTTAACCTGCCCCCTTTCCTCCCCCTCTGTTAGTACAAATATGTAACTCCAATTACATAATATACTAATGAACTACATACCTTCATGTTTAATTCAACAGGTTCTGTTTATAAAAGAATCTCCCAGGTGACTTATAACTCACTGATATATCAATAAATAGTCTGCATACCCACTACTATATTCAATTATTTCCTATCCTGGCACACCTCTTGCTAAATAAAGTTATAACAGGGACAGATTAAACCCATTATTGGCTTGAGGGACGAAATAGAAACTAATTCCAATTTTTCATAAATATGCAGGTAAAAACAATGAAAAAACATATCTTTAAAGTAGCTTTTCTTGTGATGTTTTCCTTGATTATTTCCATTCCCGGTATTCATGCGGCCCCGTTTACTTTTGATGATACTGCTATCTATTGGCCTACATGGAACAATAATACGATTGATGATACGCGGGATGTCATCGGCGTACCCAATTTTTCAGGAGGCTACGGCACCGTTGAAGACGGGTATCTGACGGAGGTTTATTTTGAGTGGAGCGGGGGAGGGCATATCCTGTTACAAGAGCCCGGAGATCTGTTTATCGATGCAGGTGCCGACCAGGAGTGGGACTATGTTCTTACCCGCACCGGCCTGATATACGATTTCGAGTTTTCGATGGCACAAGACGGGACAGATCAATATTATCAGCTTACCCAGCGGGATATTGACTGGTCAGGCTATGATGTGAGGGAATGGCATCCGGTCTGGTTTGAAAACGCCGACGATGTGGCATCTGTTGGTACCGTTCAGGTCAGTGGCGATCTTAGCCAGCCAAGCGGAACGGTGGCGTTTACGGATTTCGCCTTTTCAGGAATTCCAGGTGTTTACCTTGGTGGTGAGGATTTCATTATCGGTTTTACTGCAAAATGCGCAAATGATGCGATTTATGAAAGTGTTACGAACCCGGTTCCCGAACCGGCCACTATGCTCTTGTTAGGTTCTGGCCTGGCTGGACTTTTTGGATTCAGACGGAAGTTCAACCAGAAATAGGCAGAATCGATACTAAGGTAATCAAGGCAGAATCAGAGATGGCTCTGCCTTTTTTTTAATGATACTAAACGTGATGAACTCGTAAAAAGTCTCCAAGGCTGACACTCCCGCCCCGCATCAAGTGCGGGATAAACTACAGCGGGAGTCCAGAAGTGGTTGATTTTCCTGGATTCCCGCCTTCGCGGGAATGACGAAAACGGGTGTTTTCTGACTTTTTACGAGGCTATCAAACGTGATATAGCCGCAAAAAGGTCCGCCAGAAGGACGGCGGGCCCCGATAGCGGGATCTACGCAACGCTCCGACAAGCACAAAATACACAAAAAGTAGAATTTGCATGTTGTAATTTTAATTAGTTATGGACATCAGAAACACGGATTTGGACTTTATACGAGACCATCGAACACAGCCTTGACAAAATATAAATAAAATTAGACGATTATATTTCGCAAATAGTAGTGACCCGAAGGGCCCTACAGGCTATGATCGATTTTTTCAAAGAGCTGAAGTATTACGAAAAAAGAAATATCAAGAAAGGAAAGACAACTTTAATGAACCCGGCCGAAAATAAAAGAGGTTACTTCCGAAGATTTCAGACCTTCGCCATGAATAGGATGGCTCCTTTCTCAGTCATAGAGGAAGACAGCCTCACTTACTGGCGCGTGCGTATCCTATTCGCGATTCTTTTTACAGGATTGTTGTTATTCTCTTTTGCCATAGTACCCATAATTGCCCTGGTGATCAAGGAAAGACTTTGGGGCCTGGCGATCGTTGATGGAGCCGGCTGGATTATTACTATTTACCTTCTGATTTCTCGACGACTAAAATATGAAAATCGCGCAACAATAACTTTACTACTGGCCTATGCCATAGGATTAGTCATAATTATTTCTGTTGGACCCATGAGTGGCGGCCCCGCGTGGCTGTTCGCTTTTGCAGTTCTTACAGGGGTCCTCCTGGGTGGGAAAGCAGCTATTGCGGCCACAGGCCTTAACGCTATCACCCTGACGATTATAGGATGGCTTATCAGTACCGGCCGGTTTGGCCAGGAATTTCCATTCTTCAACACAACGGAAGTGATGATAGTTGCAGGCGCGAGTTTCATAATTTTAAATGCGGTTGCCGCGATATCCGTGGCAGTATTGGTGAAGGGCCTTGTCTCCAGTCATGAGAAGCAAAGGGGTTTGACCAGCAGACTGCAACAAGAGCAGGCGCACTTGATAGAAGCAAAGAAAAAACTGGAAATTGAAGTTGAGGAACGCAAACAGGCCGAAGATGCGCTTCGGGAGAGCGAAGAGAAATACAGAAACATCGTAGAAAGCATTGAAGACGGATACTACGAAGTTGATTTTGCAGGGAGCTTCATCTTTTGCAATGATTCAATGTCAAAAATTCTCGGATATTCCAAAGATGAATTAATAGGCATGAATAACAGGCAATATATGGATGAGGAAAATGCAAAGAAGGTTTTTCAAACATTCAATTCGGTCTATAGAACAAAAGAGCCCTATAAGGCATTTGATTGGGAACTGATAAAAAAAGATGGTTCCAGGTGTTATGTTGAGACATCGGTATCTATTAGAAGGGACCCGGAAGGCGAGCCAATAGGATTTCAGGGTATTGCGAGGGATGTGACTGAGCGCAAGAAGGCGGAGGAAGAAAAAGCCAAACTTGAAGCCCAACTCCAGCAAGCACTGAAGATGGAGGCCTTGGGCATATTAGGAGGCGGGATAGCTCATGATTTTAACAACCTGCTTATGGGTATCCAGGGAAACGCGTCTTTGATGCTCCTTGACAAGGAGGCCGGCCATCCGGATTATGAGAAGCTTGAAAACATCGAACAATACGTCCAAAACGGTGCTGACCTGACCAAACAGCTTTTAGGTTTTGCCAGGGGAGGGAAGTATGAAGTTAAGCCGACTGATATAAACGATCTGATCAAGAAGACCACAACGATGTTTGGCCGCACAAAAAAGGAAATAACGGTTCAGTCAAAATACGAAAAGAGTTTATGGTCAGTAGAGGTAGACAAAAGTCAAATTGAACAAGTGCTACTAAACATATATGTAAATGCCTGGCAGGCCATGCCGGGTGGTGGAGAGCTATATCTTCAAACAGAGAACGTCATACTTAATGATAAGTATGTTAAACCGTTTAATGTAGAGCCGGGCAATTATGTAAAAATTTCCATTACCGATACAGGGGTCGGGATGGATGAGGTAAACCGGCAAAGGATATTTGATCCATTTTTTACCACCAGGGAGATGGGAAGAGGGACGGGCTTGGGGCTGGCTTCAGCGTATGGAATCATCAAGAATCATGGTGGATTCATCAATGTCTATAGCGAGAAGGGCGAAGGAACTACATTTAACATTTACCTGCCCGCATTGGAGTTAGAGGTCAGAGATCAGAAGTCAGAGGTCAGTGATGATGTCAGGCATGGAGATGAGACCATACTTTTCGTTGATGACGAAGAGATGATCATTGATGTTGGTAAACTGTTATTAGAGAGACTGGGATATAAAGTCCTGACAGCCGAAAGTGGTAAAGAGGCCATTGAGGTCTACGAGGAGAACAAAGAAAATATTCATATGGTCATTCTGGATATGATCATGCCTGGTATGGGCGGTGGCAAAACATATGATAAATTGAAAGAGGTCAGCCCTGAAATTAAGGTTCTACTTTCAAGCGGATACAGCATCAACGGCCAGGCTACGGAGATATTGGAGCGGGGATGCACTGGTTTTATCCAGAAACCGTTCAATATAAAAGAACTGTCACAAAAATTAAGGGAGATTTTGGATAATTGAACTCTTAGTATAGATGGCGATTGTGGTAAGTATGGGTAAAGATATTTCAGAGGAGAGGAAAGCCTATCTGGCCGAAGACTACAGCAGGGGCTTTATCAAATACTGTCAATTTGAGGCAGAGGTGATCAGGAAGGCTGATTCACACCCATGAGCCTGCGCATGATATCATATTGACTGCCGGTCGCGGATTAAAATCCGTCAAGATCCATGGCCTTTAACACCGGGTCTATAGCGATTGCCACGTGATGTTGTATGCCGGTTGAGGTTGCTACCTCAAAGGGCTGAATCAATCTCTTCTGCCACCCTTTTTGCCGCTTTTACAGGATCGCTTGAATCACGGATAGGCCTGCCAATAACAACATAGTCAGATCCGTTTTTGACGGCGTCAGCCGGAGTGACAATTCGCTTCTGGTCATCCTGGTTGACCACTGACCAGGCAGGGCGAATGCCTGGAGTTACGGCGATTATTTCGGGCCCAAGCTCTTCTTTAATTCGTCCTACTTCAAGGCCCGAGCAGACCACGCCGTGACAACCGGCTGCCTTTGCCATACGTGCCTTCAAAAGGACCATGGCTGAAAGGTCCTGGGCGTATCTTTTATCGTAACCTAATGCCTCCAATTTTTTCTGATCCAGGCTCGTCAATACCGTGATTGCTAATATTTTTGTTTTACCGGGATTTTTTTGTGCGACATGCCTGAGAGTTTCATCACCCTCATCACAGTGAACAGTCACGAATTGCGGGCCGTGACGGCTGGCCGCCATAAAGGCCCTCTGAACGGTAACGGGGATATCGTGCAGCTTCAGGTCGAGAAAGATACCGGCGCTTCCTGCATCCCGGATTGAGTCGAGTATACGTGGTCCCTGGCTTATAAAAAGCTCCAGACCCACTTTAAAGAGGCCCACATGTTCCTTCAAACGGTCTACATAGGACATGGCCTGATCGTAAGTGGGCACATCTAAGGGAAAAATGATATAGTCTTTCGGGTTTTTCATATGTCACCTCATTTTTGATTAATCGATTTCATAAAATAGCACGCCGAAGGCGTACAACAACCCTGGCCCAGACCGATCACAGACACTCTATGCTCAAAAATTCAAGTTTGGAATGAAAAATATAAGCAATGTCAATATATGAACAAGTCGCACCTCCCGATCCCGTCCCGGTCTCGGGACGGGGAGGGCGGGCTTTAGGTTTATCCGCCAGAGGCGGGCACTTTAAACTTTAGTCCAGCCGTGGCGGGATCAGGCACTCTTTTTTTATGGCACGGGGGACAAAAAAATTATGGACACTTAAAAAAAAAGAATCTATATTCTGTCAGCACTGCATTAAGCCACCGTAGCTCAGATGGTAGAGCACCTCACTCGTAATGAGGATGTCTGCGGTTCAACTCCGCACGGTGGCTCCATGAAAACATAAAACAATGTCTCGAAATTTGTACAACGTATTAAAAATAAAGGTTTTATAATGAATGCTTTTTTAGGAGGAAACACGGATGGATGATATTCGGGACTACTTTTTATGTGATAGCTGCGCCAACAAAGACTTCAAACCCGTATTCAATTTTTCCCTTCGCTTCCACAGTGTTAACTTCTCCGATCATCTCATTTATGATGAAATATTAGATGAAATGTACGAATGCACAAAGTGCAAGAAGACTTTTACAAAAAAACAGATAAAGCAGGGCCTGGCCGAACTCAAAAGGAAACGGAAGACCGTTTAGAACTATTTTACCTCTTTTTGATAAAATTGAAATTTGTGGGAACCAATCTCGATCGTGTCAAAATCTTTTAGTTGTGCGCTTTCCTGCACAATCTCCCCGTTAACCTTGAGTTTTGCCATTCCGCCGGTGAAGGTAATGGCGTAACCGGAGGGGCGCTTGCTGATCGTTGCCGCAGTAGCTCCCATCATCATTCCACCGAGTCTTATCTCCGAAGTATCCGCTTTACCGATTCTGGTCAGTTTTTTTGTCAATTGAATTTCGCCAATGTCAGAACCGTCAAGCGCGGTCAGAACACCGATTTTTTCCGCTTTTTGGGCCGCCTCAGCGGAAGCCCCCTGTTTTGAGAGGAGTTCACGCTGTTTGGCTGTATCCAATATCATTGTTTTGTCTAAATCTGGCTCCTGTGGCGACTGTTCTGCTTCAGCGGCCGGTTTGTCAGATGACAAAAAGAGGAGAACGTGCTTCCCTATCTGGATGTTGTCTCCATGATTCAGGGTATGGGAAACAACCTGTTCGCGATTTACGAAAGTGCCGTTTGTGCTCTTTAAGTCCGTCAAAATAAATTGAGAGCCTGCCTTGTCAATCTTTGCGTGATAACCGGATACTGCGAGATTATCGATCTGCACATCGTTTTCGGGCTTTCGGCCGATGGTCATGCTGTCTTTGTCAAAAGAGAATTTCTTTATGATCTGCTTATTAAACGTCAAGATAATTCTCCCCATGATTTGCCTCCCTATATTGCTTGAAATATAGAATATTACTTCATTAGTCCATCAAATTGCAATATGAAATAGGTTTTGGGCTCATTTTTTTTAAAATTTCTTCCTTGAGGCGAAAAAACTGCCCAGAACGGCCCTGATTTTTCGCAAAAGACCGGATTTTTGTCTTTTTATGTCCGACAGATACACTGAAACGACCGTCGTATTATCGTGTCCCCCTCTTTGAAGCGCCATATCTATGAGATTTATGCACAAAACTTCGGGATTACCCTCTTCTTCCACCATCTGCAGTATTTCATCGTCAGAGAGGAGATCAGTAAGGCCATCGCTACACAGAATAAAGCGATCATTTTTTGCAGGTTCGATCTCGAAAACATCCGGATCCAGGTTTTCGGAGGACCCGAGGTTTTTGGTTAACACGTGTTTCATGGGTGATTCCTCTGCCTCTTCAATAGTCATGATACCCATTTCAACCTGTTCGGAAACAAATTTGTGATCCTTGGATATTTTTTCTATCTGTCCGTTTCTTATCAGATAAATCGGACTGTCGCCTGCGTTGGCAGATATGATCAGTCCGGGCTGGACGGCCAGGACGGCTATGGTCGTTCCCATGCCATGATATTTATTGTGCTGGGAAGCCATCTCATGAATGACTTTGTTGGCTAACCGGATGCTGCCTAAGACATAGTTCCCTGTCTTGGAAAGTGAAGTATCGGGATACCCGAATATCTCTTCCACAGGTATATCCGATTCTTTCCATTGCCGGAAGCTTTTGTTGATTAATTCTACTGCCGTCCGGCTGGCAACCTCTCCGGCCAAATGCCCTCCCATCCCATCCGCAACAACATAAAGGTCCAGGCTGGCATCTATGGATAGAAAGTCTTCGTTTCCGTCTCGTTTAAGGCCTACATCGGTAAGACCCGCCACTTTTACAAGGGGTGTTTTCATAATTTCCTCAAATGTAACACTTTCTAAGATTGGACGCTGATCTCATATTGTTCCATATGATAATCTTCTTTGGCAATAATAATTATCCGTTTTTTCAATCTTTTTTCTAAATCCATGATCGATTGCTGCTCTTCTTCTCTCAGAAAAAGATCAATTTCCGGGTTTACCGAGATATGGGCGTAGCCCTCCTTTTCGGGGGTTGCGCACTCTCTTTCCAGCGCTCTGAAAAAATCGTAACAGATGGTTCTTTTTGACTTAATAAATCCCTTTCCTTCGCAGTAGAAACAGGTTTCAGACAGCAGGTTGGTCAGGTTGGCGCGTGTTCTCTTCCGGGTCATCTCAATTAGTCCCAGATCAGACATCTGGAGGATGTTTGTTTTAGCCCTATCTTTAGCCAGCGCCTCTTTAAGGGAGATAAAGATGTGTTGCCGGTTTGCCATTTTTTCCATGTCGATAAAATCAATTACAATAATACCACCTATGTTTTTCAGGCGTAACTGGTAGGCAATTTCTTTAACCGCCTCTAAGTTTGTCTTTAGAATAGTTTCCTCCAGATTTCTCTTGCCCACATAACTGCCGGTATTAACATCTATGGTCGTGAGGGCTTCTGTCAGTTCAATTACGATATACCCACCGGATTTCAGCCAGATCCTGTTGTCGAAAGCGCGGGAAACATCCATTTCGATTCCAAAAGAATCAAAAATAGGTTCTGGCCCATCATAGAGTTGCACAACATGCTTCAATTTGGGAGAGAAGGTCCCGATAAACTCCATAATATTTTTATGTTCTTCGCGTGAGTCAATAGTTAGACAATCCACGTCCTTTGAAAAAAGGTCCCGAACGGACCTCAGTGCTATGGGCAGATCCCTGTGGAGGAGCCTGGGACTTGAGCCGCTTTCCTTTTTCTTCTGGATTTTGGTCCAGAGCTCTACAAGCGCGTCCATCTCGGGTTTTAGTTCTTCTTTGGAGGCGCCCTCGGCAGCCGTCCTGACGATGACCCCGAAATCGCCTGGCCTCATTTCTTCAATTATCATTTTCAGTCTCTCTCTCTCTACTCTGTCCTCTATCTTTCGAGATACGCCAATATGGTTAACCGTGGGCATGAGAACAAGATGCCTTCCGGGGAGAGAAATGTGTGAAGTAATCCGGGCTCCCTTATTCCCTATGGGTTCCCTGATTACCTGGGCCATGATATCCTGGCCCTCATGAAGCAGATCTTCTATCTGAAAAGGGATGTCCTGAAGATGATTCCATGACGTTATTTCCGAGTCCAAAAAAACATCCTCCGTGTTCTCATTATGGTTGCCAAGCATCATTTTTTCAAGATCCACAAAGTCCTTATGCACATCAGAGACATAGAGAAAAGCTGTTCTGTCAAGGCCAATATCCACGAAGGATGCCTGCATGCCTGGTAGAACCCTGACCACCCTTCCTCGATATATATTCCCCGCTAATTCATGGCCAGTTGCTCTCTCAATATATAGTTCCACAACCATGCCGTTTTCAACAAGGGCGACTCTGGTTTCATAAGGTCTGACATTTATAATGATTTCGTTGGACATGGGCTGTTTTATTCAAGGATCTGCCTGGTTTTGAGTATCTTTATGCCGGTGGCCTGGGAATCCTTTAAGGTGAATATACTTTTGACAATTTCGGCCGGTTTCAGTTGAGGACCGGATAAGTGCTGTATGACCAGTTCTATTTCATCCGGTGATACAAGCTTTAAGGATTTTACCAGGGGCCTGGCATTAATCTTATGTTCTCCTTTTTTGTTTATTTTAACAACAGGAAAATAGTCTGACATGAGAAACCTGTCCAGATCATCCTTTTTAAGTTCAAGGCCGTTCAGGGTCATAAGAAAATGGCTTTCTATTAATAGTTGTCTTTTTCTATTATGTGGAACCTCATCAACGGAGGTAACGGAGATACCGTCAGGTAACTGCCGGTTGATAATATTTTTTAAAGAGGCTATATCTCCTTTTCCGGCAACTTCAATGTCAACGGTTTCCTGAATGCTCTCGGTCCCCACGGGCAAAGCGCAGGCAAATGACACCTTGGGCATGGGATGAAAGCCTCTGGAGTAGACGAGATTAAGCCCGGCCCTTTTTAAGGCCCTGATAAAAACACTAACGAGTTCCAGATGGCCGAGATACCTGGCATGGTCCAGTTTTGTGAAAGTAAGGCAATATTTCCTTGACTCCGGGATCGGGGGGGCTGTGGATAAGTTCTTCATACCTGGTGAATCCCAGTCCTTGAAAAGAACAGGATCAACGATTTTGTGATCGCATACCCCACATTCAAGGCATTTTTCCCTGCAATCCGGGGTCTGTATCTCTGTTTGCGCTTTTTTCCACTCTCTTTTGAGGTATTCCTTAGTGACTCCGGATTTGATATGATCCCAAGGCATGGTTTCACTTAGGGGCCTTTTTCGTTGGAGGTAGAAGTCGGGATTCACCCCTGTGGCCTTGAATGCCTTTTCCCAGATTTCAATCCGGAAGCACTCTCCCCAGGCGTCAAATCTGGCCCCTAATCGCCATGCTTCCATAAGTGCCCGGCTCAGTTTCCTATCACCCCTTGAAAATATTCCTTCCAGCCAGCTTAACTCAGGCTGGTTCCATTTGACCCGAACAGGACTGCCCTTTAACCCGTTCCTGATAAATTGTACACGCCTTCGGCTTTCTTTTGAAGTGATTTGTGGATACCACATAAACGGGGTATGAGATTTGGGCACAAATGTGGAGATGCTGACATTCAGTTTGGCCCTTTTGCTTTTTCTGCCTGCCTGGCCCACGATTTGTTTTGCCAGGTTGATGATGTCCTGAAGATCTTTTTCCTCTTCGAAGGGAAGCCCGATCATAAAATATAGTTTGATCAGATTCCATCCCATCCCGTATACGGCCCGGGCAGTTTCCAGGATATCTTTTTGCTTTAATCCTTTGTTAATTATTGTTCTTAACCTGTCATTTCCCGCCTCTGGTGCTAATGTAAAGCCGGTTTTTCGGACTCTTTTTATCTGCTCCATTAACGGAGCATCCAAAGTGTCGATTCTCAAGGAGGGAAGGCTTACTGCAACCTTATTATTTGACTGACGATCCATCAGGGCAGTGAGAAGGGGCCCTATGGAACTGTAATCCCCGGAACTCAGGGAAAGGAGGGAGATATCATCGTAACCGGTATGTCTCAGTGCCTTTTCTGATGTCTCAAGAATTGATTCGGGAGCCCGCTCCCTAACCGGACGGTATGTCATTCCTGCCTGGCAAAACCGGCAGCCCCGGGTACAACCACGTGAGATTTCTACTGCTAAACGGTCATGGACCAGTCCTGTAAAAGGAACGACCTGACGGTCGGGAAAGGGATACTCTTCGATATCAGGGATGAGGGCCTTTTCCACGAACCGGTAATACGGAATAAGCGGTTCAATTGCATCTACCGTCCCGTCAGGCCGATAAATAACGTTGAAACAGGAGGGAACGTATATGCCCCTGATTCGATGCATTGAAGACAGTATATCTCTTCTGTTGTTTATATTGCGGTGTTTTGCTTTTCGGACCGTCCTGCATATCTCAAGGGCCGCGTCTTCGCCGTCACCGACCACAATCGCATCAAAAAATTCTGCAACAGGCTCCGGATTAAAGCATGCGGGACCACCGGCAATTATGAGAGGGTCTGCGTCACTCCTTTTACGGGCAAGAAAGGGTATATTGCAAAGAGCGAGTATGTCCAAAACATTAGTGTAACAAAGCTCATGCTGAAGACTAAAACCTACTATATCAAAGTCAGACAGGGGCAGATTGGATTCCAGTGTGGTGAGAGGAATCTTCCGGTGTCGCAGTTCTTTTTCAAGATCGATCCAGGGAGAAAAGGCCCTTTCAGCTGTCAACCAGTGGTGACTGTTTAAGATATGGTACAGAATCTTTAGACCGGTATGGGACATGCCAATTTCGTAAATATCGGGAAACACGAGAGCGATGGAAACCTCTATCTGGGACGGGTCCTTTTTTATGGAGTTGACCTCATTTCCTATATAGCGGCTTGGGCGGCTGATACTGGAAAACCACTGCTGGTCTAATATCGACATAATGGAATAAACTCTGTTACTATTCAGGGAGCTCTTTTTTTAGACAGGATAACCCTGCGTTCTGCTGGGCAGGCATGGATAAACAGGAATCTATTTTTATTAAGTCACAAACAAGCCCTTATTGTAATAATCCTGTAAATCAAATAAAAAATCCTGGTAATATACCTTACAGATAAAAACCGAATAAGGAATTTAATATAATCTCTCTGCATTTTTCTTAAATATGAAATGAATATATAAAATAACTACCGATCAATGGGGAGAACGGGTTAAAACAGATTATAATAGAAGGGTTTCACCCAAGCAATTACACATAAAGCAAGGAACGGTCTATCAGGATATCTTAAGGATTTACAGGATTCAAAAAAAAATCAAGTTAATCCTGTTATCCTGTATAATAAATACCTGTGTAGTTACTAAACTCTTACCTTACGCCGAATGTTACAACTGGGCCGCAGCAACACTTTCATCTGTTTGGATAAAACTCCAAATGTTTTTCTGGAAACGTATATTAATGTGGCCTTTCCTGAATCATGGCCGGCCGGAAGGGCGATACAGGGAGCAGTATAGTGATCTTGGCCCCTCCTTCAGGATGATTACTTCCTGTGACTTCTCCCTGAAGTCCTTCCACAATCCGTTTTACAGTTGCCAGCCCCAGACCGGAGCCGCCTTCTTTGGTTGTGAAAAACGGGATAAAAAGCTGTGACAGGGCTTTCTTACTGAAACCGTCCCCCGTATCATGGATAACGACTTTTACCTTTTTCCGGTCAGATTCAGGCCTGTCTGACTCCAGGTCCGTTATCACATTTAGTGAGCCTCCTTTAGTCATGGCCTCAGCCGCATTCAGAAATAGATTCCATAAAATCTGATTGAGCTGCTCGGGATCAGATTCAAGCTCAATATGACGGCTAAAATTTGTCACGACATTCATTTCCTTTGTCCAATGCTGGCTATTTTGCATAAGCTTCAGAGACTCGAGGATCAACCGGTTCAGATTAATGTCCTTAAAATGCGCTTTTTTGGGCCTTGCGTAAAGCAGGAAATCGCTTACCAGATGATTCAGCCGGCTGATTTCTCTTGATATGATATCCATTAACTGGCTGTTTACACCGTCTTTTCCCATGCCTTCTTTTAACATCTGAATTGACCCACTTATGGAAGCCATAGGATTTCTTATTTCATGGGCGATTCCCGCGGCAAGCTCACCTACCATGGCCAGATTTTCCACCTTTTTCATTTCCTCTTCAATCTGCCTGATCTCCGTCATGTCTTGAAATATCAAAATGTGCCCCTCCTTCCTGCCCAACGGTAGGCGAAGTGGCGAGATGGAAAGCCGGAAAAAGATCTTCTCGCCATCTGGTCTTGAATATGGAAGGTCGAAGAACGGCGGAAGGGGCCTGGGTGTCTGTTCTGGAGGCGGTTGCTCATTTTTTAAATAATTGTTCAAAAATGGAAAAACTTGTTCGATTTGTTGACCAAATGCCTTATTAGCCTTGATCCCGAAAATTTCCTCGGCGGCCGGGTTGTAGAGAATAATCTTGCTGTTGTCATCCAGCGCAATTAGCCCTGAAGTTATGCTGTCGATAATGCTCTCATTTAATATCTCTAACTTATCGATGTCTATCTGTTTTTCTTTCAGTTCAACATGACTTTTTCTCGTCTGCTCCGAAAGGTAGCTGCTGAGATAGGCGACTAAATAAAAGCCTGCAATATTGACAAAAATCGAATAAAAGAGATGAAGACTCTGGTATTCTGTTGTGTAAGTTGTCCGGGCGCCCAGCGGGTGAATCAGGTTATAGTAATGGAGATCCAGCAAAAGTCCGTAAAGGATGCTGCTGCTGGAGGCAATCACCATTCCTCCCTTGCGGTAGAGGAGAATGCTGCCATTGATGATGGTTAAGATATAAAGGAATGAAAATATGCTTTCTATGCCTCCGGTCGTATAAATGATGGCCGTAACGAAAAGGGTGTCTGCTAACAACTGGAGATATGCAGACCAGAGAAGGTTTTTTGTGTATTTGAGGATAATAATATAAACAAATGTCAGGAAATAGACGGTAGCTAAAAGGAGGAAATGGGAAGTCTGAATATAACCGAAATATGTCTGAGTTTCCTTGATCTGGATAAACAGGGAGGCTCCTAATAAAAAGGAAACAAAAAGGACCCTCAGGAACATGAGGGTTTGAAGGCGGGAGGTGAGTTCTTCCCCTTTAGGCTTTGTGTCAGGATCGACCATATTTGTGGAATTAACCACTTATTGCGCCGGCCAGTTTGAAAATCGGGAGATACATGGCAATAACCAGACCGCCGATTGACCCTCCGAGGAATACCATGAGCAGCGGTTCTAACATGGATGTGAGCGCAGCCACTGCAGTATCCACCTCATCATCATAGAAGTCGGCAATTTTCTCTAACATTGTGTCGAGGGCCCCTGTGGCCTCACCAACAGAGATCATTTGAATCACCATGCCTGGAAAGATATCCGTCTCGGCCAGCGGTTCGGAAATGGTTTGCCCTTCGGCAATACTGGCCCGGACCTCGAAGATCACCTCTTCTAAAACAACATTACCGGAAGTCTTGGCCACGACCTCCAACGCGTCAAGTATAGGTACGCCGCTGCTGATCATAGTCCCCAGGGTCCTTGTAAACCTGGCAACGGCGACCTTTTTTAAGAGCGGGCCAAAGATGGGCAGTTTCAGGGCCAGGGAGTCTGTTTGTTTCCTTCCGAAAGCGGTATTCCTGTATTTTTTAAACGCGAAAATAAAAACGACAATCGCCCCGATTATGTAATGGATATAGTTTTTCAGGAAATCGCTCATTGCTACAACTATCTGGGTGGGGACTGGCAGCGCTTTCCCAAAGTCCGCGAACATCTCCTGGAAGACAGGTATAACAAAGACAAGGATTACTCCTATGACCACGAAGGCCACGGCTATAACAACTATGGGATAGGTCATTGCCCCCTTGACCTGGGCTTTGAGTTTTTCCGCCTTTTCTATGTAAGTGGCAAGACGCTGTAAAATAGTATCCAGGATACCACCAACTTCGCCGGCAGCTATAAGATTTACAAACAGGTTGTCAAATACCTTGGGGTGTTTCTTCATTGCCTCGGCTAAGGTTGCGCCCCCTTCCACATCCCTGGTGATATTTTTAAGAACCCTTTTAAAACTCGTGTTTTCCGCCTGGTCTCCTAAGATATTGAGCCCCTGGACCAGGGGAAGCCCCGCGTCGATCATTGTGGAGAACTGCCTGGTAAAAATGACTATGTCTTTGTTGGTGATCTTAGGCTGCATAAAGGCGACATTTTCAAACAGATCCTTTGGCTTGGGCTTCAGCTTTTTGACCGTGAGGTTGCGTCGCTTCAATTGAATCATAGCTATTTTTTCATCAGCAGCCTCAAGTTCCCCTTTAATTTTTCTGCCCCTCTTTGTGATTGCAACCCAGTTATAGACTTGCATAGTGCTTCTCCTTGGGCCTTGCATGAATAAACAGCCGATTCAGTTTTCAGGCAAAAATGCGCTTCGTTCTATTGCGAAATATAAATATTTTTATAAAATAAGACAATTTGGCATGTTGTGTCAAGTAATCTGTACTAAAGCACACGGTAACGCTAAAATCGAGGGCAATATTTAGAAATTCCCTTAATCGACCAATATCGCCTCTCGCAAAGGCTCTAAGTTTTTTTTATTTACGAGCCTGGCGCGTTTTCGGGAGAATTTAATAAGATTATTCTTGACATCGGATGTGGTTTAGATGTTATACAAAGCCTGACGAAAATGCTTTGAAAATTGCGTTTCTTGATTATTGTAAATTGAAACTATTTGCGGGATTTAGAGGGGTTATGGCCCCCTGTCATAAAGGCCGGATTGAATGGAGCTGGTTTTGAATAATATTATTAGAGGAGGTATTGACTGTGAGCGAAGTTATTGCACCTATGGGTGGAAAGGTGATTGATGTCAAGGTGAAGGCGGGTGATACGGTAAATGAAGGTGATGAGGTGATCATCCTTGAGGCCATGAAGATGGAATTGCCAGTGGTTGCCGAGGTATCCGGTACGGTAAAAGAGGTGAAATGCAATAAGGGCGATGCAGTTGAAGCAGAAGCTGTCCTGGTAGTTCTTGAATAGTACGAAAGAACAAAAAAGCCTCTCCTTTGAAAAAGGGAGGGGCTTTTTTTGCGTATGGAAAGGCTGTTTCTCTAATCAGAAGCCTTCATGGCCTCTGCCTTTTTAATAACGCGCGATATAATTCTTCCGGAAACAGACAAGCCCGCAAACAGGGTCATCAGGACAACAAAGACGCCTATATACCTTAGTACCAGGGTCCCGATAATCCAGGTCCAGTTGTCCTTCACGATAATAACGCCGGTCTCTTTTCCAGCACCTTTTGATATGGTAATAGAATGCCAGGGAAGGTTGCTGTCATCTTCAATATAGGTGGAATCCTTCCACTCGCGGAACTTGATATCCTTAAAATCTTTTAGCGCCTCCCTGTAAAATGCAAGGACCTCATCATGGGTCAGACCGGTCATTATCTCCAGCCTGGCATCAGTCTTTTTGATGGCTTTTCCCTGAATGACCGGGGCGCCAAGGAAGTCTTCCGCGCCTGCCAGAACAGGAAAAACCAATAACAACACCATAAACACATATTTTTTCATTTTTTAATCCTCTTATAAAATCGCGCGGCGATTTTATCAATCAAACATGGCGATAAACATGCCTGCCGCCGCCGCAGAACCAATCACGCCCGCAAGATTCGGCCCCATCGCATGCATCAGAAGATGATTGGTCTTGTCATATTTCAGCCCCTGCACCTGGGAGACCCTCGCCGCCATAGGTACCGCCGATACACCAGCAGAGCCGATAAGCGGATTGATCTTCTCCTCTAAGAAAAGATTCATGATCTTGACCGTCAATATGCCACCAATCGTACACACCGCAAAATCAACAAGACCTAAGCTGAATATAAAAAGAGGTTTCCAGCTCAAAAACTTGTCCGCATGCATGGTAGCACCCACTGAAATACCTAAAAATATCGTCACAATGTTCATCAGCGAACCCTGGGCCGTGTCGGTCAGCCTCTCCACAACGCCGCTTTCCTTCATCAGATTGCCTAACATAAACATTCCCATTAATGGAATAACCGAGGGGACAAGAAGGGCAATGATACCAACCGTGACCATGGGAAACAGAATCTTCTCCTGCTGGGATACCGGCCTCAACTGGCGCATGCGAATACTCCTCTCCTTTTCATTGGTCATTAATCGCATGAGCGGAGGCTGGATAAGCGGCACCATCGCCATGTAGGAGTACGCGGCTAAGGCATTAGGCCCTAAAAGTTGAGGCGCTAAGTGCTGGGTCAAATATATGGTCGTGGGACCGTCAGCACCCCCGATAATGCTCACAGAGGCCGCCTCCTTAAGCGTAAAACCCACTAAAACCGTGCCCGTAAACGTAATAAAAACACCTAATTGCGCGCCAGCGCCTATAAGCAGGGTCTTGGGATTGGAAATCAGGGGACCAAAATCCGTCATGGCACCAAGCCCTAAGAAAATAATACAGGGTATCACCTCCCATTCCAGACCGTAGTGGTAAAATACCTGGAGTAACTGGGCATGACCGTGGGAATGACCCATGAGAGGCACAAGCGGGAAATTCACAATAAATATCCCAAAACCAATTGGTAGAAGTAAAAGAGGTTCATACTTCTTTGCAATGGCTAAGTAGATAAACATGCAGCCCACAACCCACATAATAATAATATTCCACTGAAAATGAAATAGCCCGGTTGTGTGAAGTGTGCCATATAACATGTCCATTATTTCATTTAGAGTCATAATAAGTAGATCTCCATTTTTTTTTAAAAATATGCTGAATAAAGGGTTCCTCCGCCATGGGGCGTTGTAACCCATCGTGCAGATATATCAGAAAATGCAGATTTCCTGATAATTACATTGTGGCTATAATATGGCTATGAAACGTTGTCAAGTCGAAAAGTGAATATAAAAAAAATGTTTGACATGCCTTAGGTCATTGAAATATTCCTAATTTAATTAGTAATCATAGTATCTTTTCAAATCCGCAATCTGTAATCTAAAATCCAAAATGTTTATGGAGGGTTAATATGCCTGTACAAAAAGGCGAGGATAGACTTTTAGCGGCATTCGAGGAATGGTCAGAAAATGTGGAACAGAAGCTTCGTAAACGCCCGGAAAGGAAGGATGAGTTTGTAAATACATCAGGGATCCCCGTGAATAGGCTTTATTCCCCCATTGATCAAACCGGAGCCGATTATCTGGCAGAAATCGGTTTACCCGGGGAATACCCCTTCACGAGGGGGGTTCAGCCTACAATGTACAGGGGTCGGTACTGGACCATGAGGCAGTACGCCGGTTTTGCCACGGCAAAGGACACAAACAGGCGATACAGATTCCTGTTGGAACAGGGCCAGACGGGCCTGTCAGTAGCCTTTGATCTCCCCACCCAGATAGGATATGATTCAGATCACTCTCTGGCTCAAGGGGAGGTTGGTAAGGTCGGGGTGACTATTGATTCATTAAAAGATATGGAGATACTTTTTGACCAGATCCCACTGGATAAGGTGAGCACCTCAATGACCATAAATTCCCCTGCCGCTGTCCTGTTGGCCATGTACATGGCTGTGGCTGAAAAACAGGGCGTATCTTCAAGGGATCTGAAGGGAACCGTTCAGAATGATATATTAAAGGAGTATTCTGCCAGGGGTACTTATATCTTCCCTCCTAAACCTTCCATGAGGATTATTACTGACATTTTTTCTTTCTGTTCGCGAGAGATTCCCCAGTGGAATACGATCAGTATCAGCGGATATCACATAAGAGAGGCAGGTTCTACAGCGGTCCAGGAGGTGGCTTTTACTTTAGCCGATGGGATTGCCTATGTGGAGGCAGCCATTAATGCCGGATTGGATGTGGACAAGTTTGCTCCACGTCTGTCATTCTTTTTTAACGCCCATCTTGATTTTTTTGAGGAGATTGCCAAGTTCAGGGCAGCAAGGAGGCTGTGGGCAATAATTATGCGGGACAGATTCAAGGCCAAGGATCCAAGGTCATTGATGATAAGGTTTCATACACAGACTGCCGGCTGTACGCTGACCGCACGGCAGCCTATGAATAATATTGTGAGGGTTGCCTTTCAGGCGCTTTCTGCGGTTTTGGGCGGGACACAATCGCTGCATACCAATTCCATGGATGAGGCATTTGCCTTACCTGGAGAGGAGGCGGTCCAGATTGCCCTGAGGACCCAGCAGCTTATTGCCTATGAATCCGGTGTTACCGACACCGTAGACCCGTTGGCAGGTTCGTATTATATTGAAGAGTTGACAAAAGAGATTTTTTATCGGTCTCAAAAATATATTGAGAAAATCGACGAGCTTGGTGGCGCTGCTTCCGCTATTGAGCAGGGATTTATACAGAGGGAGATCCAGGACAGTGCCTATCGCTACCAGAGAGAGATTGAGAAGGAGGAGAGAGTGGTAGTTGGCGTTAATAGATTCCAGATAGAAGAGGAAGCCCCAAAGGGCCTTTTGAGAGTAGATCCTTCTGTAAGGATCTCTCAGATAGAGGGGTTGAAAAAACTAAGGTCAGAACGAGACAACGGAAGAGTGAAGGATTTATTAGGCGAATTAAGAAAGACTGCGGAGGGAACTGATAATCTGATGCCCGTTATTTTAGATGCAGTGAGGGCTTATGCCACCCTGGGAGAAATCTGTGATGCGTTGAGGGATGTCTTCGGTGAATATCAGCCAGTAAGCACAATTGGAGGTTGATTTAAAATGGATAAAAAACGGAAGATTAGAGTTCTGGCCGCCAAACCTGGTTTAGACGGCCATGACAGGGGAATAAAAGTCATTGCCAGTGCGCTAATGGATGCAGGGATGGAGGTAGTCTACACTGGTTTAAGACAAAGCCCTGAGCAGATTGTGGAGACGTCCATCCAGGAGGATGTGGATGTAATTGCCTTGAGTATCCTATCCGGTGCCCATGACTTCCTGTTTCCCAGGATAATGGAATTGTTGAAAGAAAAAGAAATAGACAACATGCTGGTTTTGGGTGGAGGTATCATACCCGATGAAGATATTCCCGCTTTGAAAGATGCGGGTATCGCAGAAATCTTTGGTCCAGGAACGAATACCGGGGAAATTATAGACTTTATTAAAAATAATGTTGAAAGGTAATATTTAGGGGCTTCGCCCCAATTGGAATGTCGAAGATCCCGTATTGCGGGGGTCAGAGCCAATCGGCTCTGCCTTTAATCCCGCCACGGTGGGCCATAAGTGCCTAAAGTGAACTAAAGTGCCTAAAATGCCTAAAGTTAATGAATTCTGCTATTTTAAAAAAAATTACTCTATGACACCAATTAGCCGGCAAAAGGGGGCAAACCCCTGAGGTGTTGTTTTATTAAATAGCACGCCGAAGGCGTACCACAACTTTAGGCACTTTAAACTTTAGGCATTTTTTTATTCATAGCTCTTTAGCCCCTTCCAGGGGCAAATCAAGGCCACGTCCTTGCCCGCATAGCGGGATCTTCGATGGGCGTGGATTCTTTGGTTTTCCTATTCATTTTTCCACTCAGGTTTTCGCTTCTCTAAAAATGCCTTTAAGCCTTCCTGGGCATCCGCGGTCTTCATAAGTTCGTTAAGGTAGATGTCTTCTATGAGTTTTAGCGAGGGCTCAAAATCGTCCCTCAACCCGGCCATAACGGCTTTTTTGGTTTTTCTTAACACTTCAGCGCTCATCTTAAGGTAGGGTTTTGCAAAGTCAGTAGTGGCCGATTGTAATTCATCATCCGCCACTACCTTGTTTACCAATCCCATGGACATGGCCTCTTCGGCGGATATAATTCTTCCCGATAGTATCAGTTCCATAGCGGACTTGCGTCCCATGATACGCGGCATGATTTGTGCGGCAATGGGCGGGAAAACGCCGACCAGGATCTCAGGCTGGCCGAACTTAGCGTCCCGGGAGGCAATGACGAGGTCGCAGAAGATGGCTAATTCACAGCCCCCGCCCAAACACGAGCTGTAGACCGAGGCTATCGTTGGTATTTCAAGGGCATCCATCAGGCGAAACATGCCATGAAACACCTCGATCATCTTTGGGGCAAGACCTCCCATATGTTCTCCTACGTCAACGCCCGCGGAAAAACATTTGCCCTTAGCGTCAAAAAGCGCTGCCTTTAAGTCTTTCTCGCCCTGCCATGATCTCAATACATCATTGATCTCTTCCATCATTGCAATATTCAGGATGTTTACAGGGGGCCTGTTCAGGGTGATGGTGCCAAGCCCGTCCTTAAATTCGGTCTCGATATGTTCGTAACTCATGATGTACTCCTTTCAATGTATTGTCATTTGCCATTTTGTCTTGGAAACCGGCCCTTAAAACCAAAAGGCAGGCAGGCCTGCTTTGCAGCCCCACCTGCCATATGGGTAAGTCATGTATGAATAAATCGATTATTCCTGAGGCTTTCCGAGCACTTCCGCGAACATATCATAATCCCATGGCTTGCATTCCGCGATGTTCTTTCGGAATTTTATAAAGTCGATGGTATCCTGCCCGGTGATCTTCTTAGTGTTGAAGGCCCCAAAGCCCAAGAATGCCTCGCCGCCCATGTTGGCTGCCAGCCAGTGCCTGTTATAGTTCTTGGAATAATCCCAGAAAAACTTTTTCTTTGCGCGGACACTGTCAATGGATTTGATCAGGCATCCGGGGAAAAGATTGGCAAAGGTCCATATAATCCTGTCCACTTCCTTGTCTAAGAGCTCAAAGTCCGCATTGGCCTGATGCTCTTTTACAAAGGCCCTGGCCTCTTTAGCCTCGTCTCCTCTTTTGAACTCGCCATAAACAATTTCCCCATCCTCGACGTATTTGTCTGTGATGATCATGGGGTTTCGGACCCATTTGTCGTCCACCTTCAGGACCGGGATACATTTGCTGATCAGGGTCTTGGCCTTCATCTTATAGGCGGACCACATCTCACAGGAGACGCAGTTCCACATGGCATCCTCCATTCCGAGAAACCAGGGGAGGAAATCGGATGAGCCTCCGTCAGGGGCGGAACCGTGCCTGGGGCCGGCCTGTCCGAAAATAGCCAGATCAGATGAGATTGCGAGGTCGCAGGCCATTCCGATTTCCTGGCCGCCTGCCACTCTCATTCCATTGACCCTGCAGATGACAGGCTTTTTGCATGCGAGGATGGAATCCACCATGTGGTTGAAAAGTTCCATGTACTGGCCGTATTCATCCGGTCTCATGCTGTAGAACTCACTGTATTCCTTGGTATTGCCTCCGGTGCAAAAGGCATAAGGACCGGTGCCCGTGAAAACGGTCGCCACAACGCTTCTGTCCAGGGAGGCGTTTTCAAAACCGGCGATTACTCCCTTGACCATTTCAGTGGTATAAGAGTTGTATTGTTTGGGGTTGTTAAGACGGATCCATGATACATAAAGCCCGTCCACAACATTCCCCTTGGGATCAGTCAGAGGACGCTTTTCATGAACCACGCATGGGGCTTCCGTACCCCAGTGAACCTCGGTGTGCAACAAATGATCCTTCTCTTCGTCGTCTCTTGGCATCCATTCTAAAGCCATAGTGTATTCCTCCTTTTAAATTAGTATTGTATTGTTAGTTGATAATTGCTCAATAAATTGGGGCCATTGTTTG
The DNA here is from genome assembly GCA_030613055.1 of Desulfobacteraceae bacterium. Lineage (GTDB taxonomy): Bacteria > Desulfobacterota > DSM-4660 > Desulfatiglandales > Desulfatiglandaceae > JAUWMR01. The sequence continues at coordinate 57,951 of JAUWMR010000009.1, read as the reverse complement.
ATCTCCCCTCGCCCCCGTATCAAGTACGGGGCAGGCTCTAGCACTCTCCCCTCGGGGGAGAGTGCTGGATTTGGGGTGAAGACTATTAATCGGTTTAGAAATCAGGCGTCAGCACAATACGCTTCATTGGGGGCGTTTTGTGGGCCTCTGCAAAGGTGTCGGCTATAGTGCTCATGGGCCGGATCTCAACAAATTCTTCCATGTTTATACTCCCGCTTAATACCATACCCAGGACAATGGGATAGTATTCGGGCAGGCATCCCCATGTGCCAATTATCTCCGCGTCAAAGGCCATCAGACGACCAATACCATATTCAGTCTTGGCAAGTCCGAATCCGACCACGATCAGTTTCCCGGTAAAGCCGAGCAGGGCTAAGGCAATTTCCTGGCCCGGCTTGACGCCTGTTACCTCGAAGATCTTCCAACCGGTGTTAGGGAGCCCGTTTTCCTTGCAGTATCCCCTGAATTCCTTGGAGACCGCCCTTGCATCCTTGTCCGTGGAGTTGATGCAGAAATCGGCGCCGAATTTCAGTGCCCTGTCCAGTTTTTCCTGATTACGGGCAATCCCGATAACGGTCTTTGCGCCCAGGGCCTTGACTGTTTGTCCCATGTACTGGCCCACTCCTCCTGTGATACCTACCACTACTACGTTATCTCCTGGCTGCAAATCGGCCCTCTTGGCAGCCTGGTAAGGTGTCGTGGCCGCATCAGCTACAACGGCAAAGTGGGAAAGCGGTATATCTCCCCGGTCTTTTATCTCGCATAGATCAACACTCGGGACAGGGATATGGCTTGAAAAACCGCCATAAAGACCAAGGCTGTTGCCCGGCATCTTCTGGGCAAGGCATCGGTTGCCTCGACCCGTTTTGCAAAGCATGCACTTGCGACAGGGCATGACTGCCGGGATGATAACCTCTTTTCCCATCCAGGACTCATCTCCGGCCACTACGGTTCCTGAAATCTCATGACCCAATGTCAGGGGTGGTTTTGAAACCGTGGGGACGCCATCATAAAAATAACCTAAGTCCGTGTGACATACGCCACAACCTGCAACTTCCACCAGCACATCGCCGGGTGCCAGTTCCGGTACAGGTACTTCCGTCTTTTCCAGTTTACCCTGAGTTACCTCCCCTGTCTCTCTGTCCTTCGAGGTAGGTTGAACCATCTGCCAGGTCTGGATTTTATCCGGTACTGCTGCCATTTTATTCCTCCTTTTTCTTAGTTGAGTTGTTAAATTGTTGAATAGTTGAGTTGTTAACCACTCAACCGTCATTTATATCATTCCGTAACCCCCATCCACACACAGGAGTTGGCCTGTGATGTAATTGCTCTCATCGGAAGCTAAGAATGCAAAGGCCGGTGAAATATCGTCCGGTTCGGCAAAGCGCTTCAGGAGAATTCTATTCATATAGATTTCTTTGAGTTTCTCATCTGACCTTATTTTTTCCGTCATGTCAGTGGCCACAATACCTAAGGATATTACATTGGCACATATGTTATAGCGGGCAAGTTCACGGGCAATCGATTTTGTCATGCTAATGATGCCACCTTTTGCCGCGCTGTAGTTGATTTGCCCGACCGTTCCAACCAGACCGGCCACTGACGTCACGTTTATAATTTTACCGCTGTTTTGCTCCTTCATGTAAAGTGCGGCTGCCTGGGAGCAGAGAAAAGCCCCTTTGAGATGAATATCAACCACCTGATCCCATTGATCTTCTGACATTTTAATCATCAGGGCAGGCCGGGTAAATCCGGCGTTGTTGACCAGGATATCGAGTCTTCCGAATGTCTCAACAGCCATTTTAACAAGATGTTCAGCATCCGATTTTTGTGCCACGTCTGCCTTAAAAGCAATGGCTTTACATCCCAAAGACTCAATGGCTTTAACGACTTCATTGGCGGCCGTTTCGTTGGAGGTGTAGTTGACAACGACATTAGCCCCTTCTTTTGCAAATCCGAGAGCAACAGCCCTGCCAACACCCCGGCTGCTTCCTGTAACTAAAGCAATTTTGCCTTTAAGTCTCATAAGTTATTCCTTTCATGGATTTGATCGGTGATATTATTAATAACTGCCTTGAGTTGTACAATTCTGTTTAAGTAAAGAATATTTGTGGTTACATTATAGTTACATTATAGTTACAAAGTGAATTTAAATAAAACAGATTCTCATGTCAAGCGAAATCGAAAAAGGGATTGTTCTTTTGGGTCGATAGCTTTGTAATCGTTCCCGGGTTCTGATTTTCGGCTAACCCTGAACCCGTGAACTGTTATAGGAAATTGGAGTTGATTTATATATTTTTTTTTCATAATATTTATTCAAAATTTCCCGGCCTGTTGTTAGGAATATTGTAATAGCTCAATAAATTGGGCCATTGGGTACTGGATTCCCGCCTTCGCCTGCCTGTGCAGGGATGGCAGACAGGCGGAAATGACGAAACATATCCCCGCGAAGCCTGCCCGCAGGTCGGCAGGCAGGGCAGGAATCCAGAGGAGTCGGTGAACCAAAGGAGTTACCCCAACTTATTGAGCAGATACGGAATATTGGATTATACAATGAAAAAATTCATCATTTTTAGTTTAAGCTTCCTTTTGTTGCTTGTTTCGTGTTCAAGGGAGAGACATTACGTAAGGTCTTCAAAATATCCCCACAAGAAGGTCATTATTATACCAGACAAGAGTAAAGACCCTACATTCAGACCATACATGATCAATGGAGAGACATACTATCCTTTACCCGATTCTGATGGTTTTGTGCAATTTGGCAAGGCATCCTGGTATGGGAGAAAGTTTCATGGACGGCCGACTGCCTGTGGTGAAAGGTTTAACATGTTTAAAAAAAGCGGGGCACATAAAACACTTCCAATGGGTACTTACGTAAGTATCTTGAATCTTTCCAATAATAAAGAGATTGTAGTGAGGATAAATGATCGTGGACCCTTTGTAAAGGGAAGGATTATTGATTTGTCGTATGCTGCTGCGAAAGAAATAGACTTAGTCGGTCCGGGCACTATCCGGGTTAAAATAGTAGCCCTTGGCAGGCAAGTGGGGAAACAAAAATCATCTCAGGGTGAAAAACCTGTTGTAGAAATCACAGATTTAAGAAAGGGTGAATTCACCGTACAGGTGGGTGCCTTCAAAATCAGGGAAAACGCGCTCATACTCGCTGATCGTCTGAAAGTGATATTCGATTATGTAGATACTATAGCCTGCGATGACGATGAAAAGGGGACACTTTACAGGGTGCGGGTTTCAAGATCCAAGACCTTGAGTAAAGCCGGAAAAATAGAAAAAAAACTGGAAGGTATGGGCTTTGAAGAGGCGTTTATTGTGAGTCTTTAGTGTCAGAATTTATTTTATCGCGAAGAACTCCCGATGTCTTGAAGACAACAACTCTCCGTGCCCTTAACTGGAGATCTTCCGTTGTTTGCGGATTCCTGCCTCTCCGTGCAGATTTTCGATTTACAACGAATTTACCAAAACCACTGATTAACAGATCTTCTCCCGTTTCCAGGCGTTGCTTTATGAGTTCAAGAAGCCTCTCCACGACAATACGAGACTGGCTTTTACTGAGTCCGATCTGATGGTAGATGCTGTCTATAATATTTTCTTTGGTTAAGGCCACCTTTGTTCCTCCTCATTTAAGACGCTTTACATGGATAACTGCATAATAGCCTATTTTTTAAGCAATAAATATGGCTTATGCCAAAAGAGGTGTCAAGTTTTTTTTGCATAACCGAATTTTTCTTTCAATTTCCGGTTAACCACTGCGGGAACAAGCCCGCTTATGTCACCACCAAAGCTCGCGGCCTCCTTGATGATTGTGGAACTGGTATAAAACCATTTATAATCGGTCATCAGGAATATTGACTGTACATCTCTATTCAGTTTCCGGTTCATGAGCGCCAATTGGAATTCGTATTCAAAATCGGAAAGAGCCCTGAGTCCCCTCACAACCACGTTTGAGTTTTTCTTGATCGCATAATCCACCAATAACCCGTCAAATGAGTCTATCTCTATATTTGCATTCCCTCTAAGGGCCTGCCTTATCATGTGCATCCTCTCATCAATTGAAAAAAGGGGTTCCTTATGAGGATTATTCAGAATGCCGACAATAAGTTTGTCAAATATTTTTAATGCCCGGGCAACAACGCTCAAATGTCCATTGGTTACAGGGTCAAAGAAGCCGGGATAAATTGCCGTTTGTTGACTCATTGCTCAGCCTCGTAAGCGTACACACTGATTTTTGTGTCCCCGTAAGATCGGGTATCTACCATTTGAAGATTACTGAAAGATAACAGTATACTGTCTTTTTTCGATGATTCGGCAATAACCAGCGATTTGGGTGAAAGGGAGCCTTTCTTTGAGAGCCCCTCAAGCAGAACGGGCAAAAGACCTTTCCCGTATGGCGGATCAAGAAAAACAAGATCAAAGGCATCATTCAGCAGTGCGTGATTACTGGGGATGCCGTTACTCAAATCCCTTTTTAATATGGCAGAAATACCATCATATCCCAATAAGGCAAGGTTTTTCTTAATTAAATTGATAGCTTTTTGTGATTTATCAATAAAAAGGGCACGTAATGCCCCCCTGCTCAGGGACTCTATTCCTAAACTTCCCGTGCCCGCAAAAAGATCAAGCACAATTAGTCCTGATAAGTCCTGCCCGATTATATTGAAAATCGCTTCCCTCACATGGTCTGAGGTGGGCCGGATGTCCAGTCCTTTTGGAGATATTAGGAGACGGCCTCTCGCTTGACCGCCAGTTATTCTCATAAACGATTACCAATCTGTCCCACGGGCATTTGTCTCGTTGATATCATCTGTCTCTTCCGGGAGCCCTTCTCTTACTTTTAGATGGCGGTTGGCCTTAGCCAGTTTTTTCTGCGATCTATACGTGGTGATAACGGGGCCAGACAGGACATAAATAATAAGGACAAAAAAGAGCATAATTTTTGGTTTGTAGGCAATCACCAAAAGTATCAGGATAATCGTTACCAGCGCGTTAAAGGGCTTTCGCTTTTTCAGATCCAGCTCCTTAAAACTCGGATAGTCTAAGTTGCTCACCATCAGGAAGGACAAGACGTAGATTGTTACAATAATCATAATACTTTTTGATTCTGGTAATACGCCCAGGGCGGCCGTGAAAAGAACCAGAGAGGCCACAAAGCCGGCTGCGGCCGGGATAGGCAGCCCTTTGAAAAAATTTGGCTCCAGGCTGCTTTTTTGAACATTGAATCGAGCTAACCGCAATGCGCCGCAAATCACGAACATGAAACAGGCCAGCCAGCCAAACCGTCCAAACGGGGCTAACGCCCATTGATAAGACAGTATGCCGGGAGCAACACCAAAAGCGACAAGATCCGACAGGGAATCATATTCAGTCCCGAACTGGCTTGTAGTGTTGGTGAAACGAGCTATCTTGCCGTCAAGGCCATCTAAAAGGCATGAGATAAGGATCGCAATGGCGGCTGTTTCATACCTGCCCTGTATGGCAGCAATTATGGCGAAAAAGCCGCAAAACAGGCTGGCCGATGTGAACAGGTTAGGCAGGACATATATACCCTTTTTTTTAGTTTTTTTGAGTCTTTTTTCTCGTCTTGGTTTCATGATAGATATCCTATAATGGTTTTGCCGGCTTTTACTTTTTGTCGCGGGTGAGCGGTTATTCGGATGTTATCAGGGACATAAACCTCAAGTCTTGAGCCAAAACGAATAAGCCCGAACCGCTGGCCTGCAATCATATTGTCCCCCTCCTTGACCCAGCAGGCGATACGCCTTGCGATAAGACCGGCAATTTGAATGACAACAATTTTCCGTGAATCATGGATCTCCAATTGGATCCTGTTGTTTTCATTGTATTTTGATGCTTTATCCAGGTTCGCGGAAAAAAATTTGCCAGGTTGATAAATAATCTTTTTTATAGTGCCCGTAACAGGGAGCCGGTTTACATGTACATTGAAGATGGACATGAAGATACTGATTTTCATTGCAGGTTCGCCTAAGGGGTTGTTACTGTCCTCAAGATGTTCAATTTTCAGGATTGTGCCATCGGCAGGGGTCAGCACTGCATCAGGTCCGGCGTTATTTCTGCGTTCTGGATCTCTGAAAAAGAAGAGAACAAAGGCGCTGGCGATGCCTGCCGCAACAGACGCAATTAAGAACCCCATATATATAAGCAGGGAGGTAAGAGCACAGCCTGTGAATATAAAAGGCAGGCCTTCCCTTGCAAACAACCATTTATTATTGATGCGTGACGTTTCCAATTTATTTTTACTATTATCTTATTTGCTATTTTTGTCAATGTTCTTGTTGCTTTGACAGATATACACCAACAGGAAAAGAATTTGGAGGACTGTTAGCTGTCATTTGTGACTTGGACGGGATTAGGTCGAATGTCAGGCGGTCGCAAATAGATGGGACTCAGAGATTGCGCTTCGTCAAAGTCACCTGCGTTAAAGCGCTTGATACCAAGGGAGCCAACCGCGGATGCCCAGAGATTCCAGAAGTGAGGAGGGGCAAGCAAGGCTCGAGGGCTAAGCATTTTTTTTATCCTATCTCCCTGGCCGATAAAATCATTTCCAATAAAGATCGTGGGTTCATTGAAACGGGAGGGAAGATCATCAATCCTCATGGCTGTATCTTTCTTAATCCTGACGAGATTATGTTTACGGTCCAGTGTAAACTGCGCTGCAAAAACCTCCCCTTTTCTGGAATCAAGAATTGGAGTAACGGGAAGGTCCGAATAGGGAATCTGGCTTGCCAGGCATTCGAGGCTGGATATGCCGATAATAGGGATGTCAAGACCGTGACACAGCCCTTTTGCCGCAGAAAGCCCGACCCTCAATCCGGTAAAGCTGCCTGGCCCTATTGCAACAACAAGACCTTTTATCTTGTGAATATCTAATTTCGATGAAGTCAGAAGAAAATCCAGGGCGGGCATAAGGCTTCCAAAATGACCTTTCCCTTTAGACATTGAATACTCGGCCCGGATTGTTCCGCGCTCTTCCAAGAGGGCCAGAGAGAACTGGAGGGTTGTGGTATTTATCGCCAAAAGCATTGCAGGATTTATCCGAAAAGGTTTTAAAAAATCCCGAGAATTTTTTCAAAGACTTTAATTCTATTAAGATCATTAATGGTCACAATTGCCATCAGAAGGACCAGTATGGAAAGCCCGATTTTCATTGCCATTTCACGTTTCTTAATGCTTAAGGGTTTTCCGAGAAAAAGCTCGAACAGAAGAAATATGATGAGCCCGCCGTCAAGTATTGGGATGGGAAGAAGGTTTAATATGCCTAAATTAACGCTGATAATGGCCATAAATGGAAAAAGGTTGGCTATGCTCTCCTGGGCTATCTGCCCTGTCATCTGCCCGATGAGGATAGGCCCCCCCACGCTTTTTAACGGCACAACACCCTGAAACATTTTTACAATGACCAGACAGGTCAATTTCATCCATCTCCACGTTTCGCCCGCGGCCTTTTTTGTGGCCTCCCATGGCCCGAACTCTATTTTCTTGATTTTTCCGGATGAAACGATTCCGATCAGTCCAGATTTGATTTCCTGCCCAAAGATATTTTTTCCTGTGGACTCTTCCGGTATTATGGTTAAAGTGGAAAATGTTTCACCCCTCCGTATCGTAACCTCAAGGGGTTTTCCGGCATTAGGCTGGATAATATCTTTCATATCCGTCCATGTTCCAATGGCTTTTCCCTCAATGGATATGATGACGTCTCCCTTTTTGAGTTCTGCTTTCTCGGCCGGAGAGCCCGGGGTTACCTGTCCTATTTCAGGGGTCATTACATGGACGCCGGAAATCACATAAAGACCGCAGAACAGACCGAATGCCAGAAGAAGATTAAATACCGGGCCGGCCGCAACGATGGCAATTCTCTTTAATACATGTTTATTGCTAAAGGCCCTTTCGGCATCTTCCTGGGTAAGGGCCTGGGATTTTTCATCTTCAATGTCTTCACCTAACATTTTGACAAAACCGCCCAATGGGAAGTAGCGGATTGAGTATTCGGTCTCACCAAATGTCTTTCCAACTAATTTGGGGCCAAAACCAAGTGCGAATTTAAGGACTTTAACCCCAAAGTATTTGGCAACGAGAAAATGCCCTAATTCATGGAAGAAAATAAGGATACCGAGAACAAAAACAAAAGGGAGTATGTAATAGAGAAAAAAATTCATAATTTAATCCCAATCAATTTTACGGGTTACGGAAAGCTGCTTCCCGGTTACCCCTTACTGTCTACTGATTACTGACTATTGTCAACCACTCAAAAACTCACGGGCAGCATCCCGGGCCCATCTATCAACCCCGCTGACAGTTTCAATACTGTCGATCGGGTGTGGCTGATGCATACCCATTACGTTTTCTATGAGATCGGGGATCTTGAGAAATCCGATTTTGCCCTTCAGAAAACCTTCAACCGCTATCTCGTTGGCGGCATTTAGCACGGCGGGCATACTGTCCCCGGTTTTCGCCGCCTTCAGGGCAAGGTCGAGGCACCTGAATTTTTCTATGTCCGGTCTTTCAAAACTGAGCTGGCTCATATCTTCAAGCTCAAGACGAGGGAGCCTGTTTTTCACATGACGCGGGTAAGAGAGGGCATAAGATATGGGTATCATCATATCAGGAATACCTAATTGTGCAATGATAGCCCCATCTTTGTATTCTACCATTGAATGAACAATGCTCTGCGGGTGGATTAGAATGTCGATCTGGTCCATTTCAAGATCAAATAACCATTTGGCTTCAATGGCTTCGAGTCCCTTATTCATCATGGTTGCGGAATCCACACTGATTTTTGGCCCCATCTTCCAGTTGGGATGATCCAGTGCCTGGGCACGTGTTATCTTACCCATTTCCTCGATGGTAGAATTCCTGAATGGACCACCCGATGCGGTGAGAATCACGCGTCTTAAATCTTCCTTCTCGTGACCTCTCAGGGACTGGAGGATGGCGCCGTGCTCGCTGTCAATTGGAAGAATTGAAATACCCTGCCTCTTTGCTTCCGCCATGACAAGACCGCCTGCCATTACCATTGTCTCCTTATTGGCTAAGGCAATATTTTTACCCGCCCTGATAGCATCGTAGGTTGGGAGCAGGCCTGCAGCGCCTGTCACAGCAGATATGACAGTGTCCACTTCATCCAGCGTGACTAAGTGTTTGAACCCTTCGGCATCAAAGAAAACCTCAGGCCTGGCATCTTTACTCAGTCGGTCAATAAGGTTCGATACCAGGTTTTCCTTTAATACTGCTACGGCCTTCGGCCTGAATTTTTCAATCTGTTTTGAGAGGAGTTCGATGTTTTTTCCCGCCCCTAACGCGACGACCTGGTATTTTTCCGGGTTCGCCTGGATAACATTCAGGGCGGTGACACCAATGGAGCCGGTTGAACCTAATATGGTTATTTTTTTCATGATAGGTGCATCTATGCAAATAAGTGGAAAAAGCGTAATAGTTTAGCTCTTTGAAAACACTTTGAAAACAGTGCCGGGACGTGGGGATTTCTTTTTTAAAAGCCGCATCACAAATTCACCTAATGCCAGCAACACGCCCCAGGGCTTTGACCATGGGCTCGGAGCCCCGATAGCGGGATCTACGCTACGCTCCGAAACGCAGGGATGGCGGTCTTAATGATAAAGATTCTTACATGGGGCTGTCCGTTGCTTGAATCTCAGGTCCTAACTGCCGTGCCATGTAATGATGTAAGCATATGCGGCTTTTAAAAAAGAGATCCCCATGTCCTGCCCGCAGTACTTGCCCGCAGTACGGCAGACGGGCGGCAGGCGGGCCTTACAATGCGTGATCGATTTTTTCAAAGAGGTAAACTGTTACGAAAAAGCGAAAATAAGATAAAGCGCATCATACTTACACTATACAAATATGCAAGTATATATAAAGAACAGGAATAGCAAACAAAAGACCGTCTATCCTGTCTAAGATTCCCCCATGTCCAGGTAGGATTTGGCCCGAGTCTTTTACTCCATGGCTTCTTTTTATAACAGATTCGGCCAGATCCCCGATTTGACCCGTTACGGAAAGGGCCAGCACGAGAATAATAATACTTGCATCAATCCGGTGAATATGCAGTATGCGTAAGAACCAGAGCGCAACGATGATACTGGTAACAAGTCCACCGATTGCGCCTTCCCATGTTTTTTTGGGGCTGACGGTTTCATGAAGTTTATGCTTCCCGAAAAGCCTTCCGCAATAAAATGCCCCCGTGTCGCTTGAAAAGATGACGGTCAGCAGAAAAAAAATCCAGATATTCCCCCCTGGGTACCGGTCAATAACCATGAGCATTGCAAGGGGGAGGCTGACATAAACCGGCCCCAACAGGGCTTTGCCGAGATCTCCAGTTGAATTCCTGCCGGGTGAAAAAAGACCAAAAACGAGGAGTGTCATGGGGACAAACAACCAGAATACTATGATTGCGGGCAAAAAATAAATTTTCCCTATATAGACAGAAATGAAGAGGAGCAGGCAAAGCAAATGCCCGGATAACCTGACAATCCCGGGTATGTTCTGGCCGCTCATCCTGTAGAATTCTATCAAGCCTGCCAGTGAAACAAGATAAAGCAGCAAACAAAAAATCCATCTCGGACCGAATCCAATAATGTAGATCAAAATCGGCAGGGCGATTAAACCCGTAATCCATCGCTTCAGATGCATATTACATTTAGCTCCGCACTTTTTACTCCCTACTCCCTACTGTTAGTGGCCCCAAACCTTCTCTCCCTTTTTTGGAAATCCTGGATGGCAGCCAGATATTCGTCTCTGCCGAAGTCCGGCCAGAGGGCAGTGGTGACATATATTTCAGTGTATGCAACCTGCCATAAAAGGAAATTGCTGATTCGATATTCACCACTTGTTCTTATGAGTAAATCAGGGTCTGGCATGTCTGCCGTATAAAGAAAGGCTGATACAAGCTCTTCCGTGATATCAAAGGGGGCCATCGAGTGTTTCTCGATTTTTATGGCGATTTTACGAATGGCATCAATGATCTCCTGCCTGCCGCCGTAGCTGAGGGCCAGTGTCAAGACCATATCCTTGTTGGAAGCGGTTTTTTCTATAATTTCAAAAAGTGTACTCCTCGTGTCTTCTGGAAGCTTATCAATTCTCCCAATGGCATTCAGGCGTATGCCATTTTCCTGCATTTCTTTCAGCTCATCCTTCAAAAAGCGCTTTAGGAGTTTCATAAGGGCTGTGACCTCGGTTTTGGGTCGCTTCCAGTTTTCTTCGGAAAAGGCGTAGAGCGTGAGCCATGAAATTCCAATTTCACGGCTGGTCCTTACAATTTCCCTTACTACCTCTGCTCCCTTCTCATGCCCCCTGACCCTGTGCATACCTCTCATTTTGGCCCATCTGCCATTACCATCCATGATAACGGCAACATGTTGTGGTAATTTTTTAGGATCAATATTGGGCATTGGTTGACTTAATAATTACTAAACCAAAGGGAGAATTAGGGATTTTATCCCGATGGGAGTATTGGAGAACGGGGGCAAAATAGGGCTAAGCCCTTAGTTCTAACAAGCGGCGAAGCCGCGCTTCATAAAATCCCGCCACAGGCGGGATTTTATTTAGAATTCTATAATTTCCTTTTCCTTTTGGGAGGTAATTTCATCAATCTTTTTTATGAATTCGTCTGTTATTTTTTGCACTTCGTCTAAGCACTTATAAAGTTCATCCTCGGAGATTTCTTTATCGTTTTTCAGTTCTTTGAACATTTCATTGGCTTCACGCCTGTGGTTACGAATTGCGATTTTGTTCTCCTCAGCCGTTTTTCTTGCCAGTTTGGCTAATTCTTTGCGCCTTTCTTCGGTCAGCGGGGGAATGGATATTCTGATGATTTTTCCATCATTCATGGGCGTCAAACCCAGTTCGGATTTCAATATGCCTTTTTCTATATTCCCGATAATGCTTTGATCCCATGGCTGGATGATAATAAGGCGGCTTTCCGGGACAGAGATTGAGGCAACCTGTTCAAGCGGCATCCTGGTATCATAGCAATCGACCTTAATGCCATCTAATAACGCTGTGGACGCTCTGCCCGTCCTTATCCTTTTAAATTCTTTTTTAAGAGCCTCAGTGGAACCGGTCATGTTTTCGTGTAGTTCGGAAAGAATGTCATCCTTCATTATTTTCCTCCTGTTTGGATTCCTGCCCCACGCCCGCCCGCGGGCAAAATCCAAAATCGTTCCTGAACGCGGTTTTGTTCAGGCACTAATTACCGTCCCGATTTTTTCGCCTTTGATGACTCTAATAATATTTCCTTTTTTCTTGAGATTGAAGACAATAATAGGCAATTCCCTGTCCATGGCTAAGGATACAGCGGTCAGATCCATAACTTTCAGATTTTTCTTGAGAATATCCGTATAAGTCATCTCAGTAAACGGCCTGGCGGAAGTATTTTTTTCAGGATCAGAGTCATAAACACCATCCACTTTTGTGGCTTTTAAAAGCACCTCCGCATCGATTTCCATGGCCCTCAGTGTCGCGGCAGTATCGGTCGTGAAATAAGGGTTCCCTGTTCCAGCGCCAAAGAGGACAATGCGATTCTTTGACAGGTGGCTGATAGCGCGGTTCCTTATATAAGGCTCGGCAATTTTGATCATGTCAATCGCGGTCATGATTCTTATCTCGGAGCCGGTGCGCTGAAGTGCTTCACCCAGGGCAAGCGCGTTGATGACAGTGGCCAGCATGCCAATATGGTCGGCCGCAACTCTTCCCATACCGTATGTGTCGGACTGAAGTCCTCTGAAAATATTGCCACCTCCGATCACAATACCAATTTGCACGCCAAGCTTATGGATGGCGGATATCTCGGATGACACGCTTTCAAGCACGGACGGATCAATCCCAAAAGAGTGTTCCCCTACAAGGGCCTCTCCACTCAGTTTAAGCAGGATTCGCCTGAACCGGGGTTGGTTAGCGTCCATTCGCAAACTCCAGGTCTGATAGTAATTGAATGTTTAGGGGCTTATAAAATTTGCTAAAGCTATCAGCAGACTATACTATAATTTTGGTACTCCCGAGTATGGAGTAAGCAGTAGGTACTAAGCACATCACATAATATTCCTTATTATCTATAATACTGCCCACTGCCTACTGCCCACTGCCTACTGCTTACTGCCTACTGCCCACTGCCTACTGCCTACTGCCTACTACTTACTTCAGCGGAGCGGAGCTAATCGGCCTCCCCGAGCTGAAACCGGACAAATCGCCTGATAACAATATTTTCACCTGTTTTGGCCATTATTTCGTTTATCAAATCCTTAACCGTTATGTCCGGATTCTTAACAAAAGGTTGTTCCAAAAGGCAGACTTCGGAAAAGAATTTCTTAAGCTTCCCGTCAACTATCTTTTCAATAATCTTTTCCGGTTTCCCTGACTCCTTTGCCTGGGTGGCATAAATTTCTTTTTCTTTTTCTATTATATCTTCAGCCACCCTTTCGCGATCAATAGCAATCGGATTAGTTGCTGCAATCTGAATCGCCACATCTTTAACCATACTGGTGAAATCTTCGGTTTTTCCAGCAAAGTCGGTTTCACAATTTACTTCCAAAAGGACACCGATTTTGCCTCCGGCATGGATATAAGATTGTACCTGGCCCTGAGAGGTAGTCCTGCCACCTCTCTTTTTGGCTGTGGCGATTCCTTTTTTTCTTAAATAATCAATAGATTTGTCGATATCCCCATCAGATTCTTTAAGGGCAGTTTTACAGTCCATCATGCCCACACCGGTTTTCTCTCTCAGTTCTTTTATCAAGGAAGTTGAAAGTTCCAATTTATATTTTCTCCTCCGCTATTGGATTTATGATGGTTGATTCCTGTGAGCTTATTTCCTCCCCGACCCCGTCTTCTTCTTTCTTAGGAAGGATGATAACTTCGGGGCCACCCTCTTCACCTGCCGGGGAAGGAGTTATTTCCGCTTCAACTGATTCTTGTTCCTCGCGCAGTTTTGCCTCAGCTTTTAGTCGCTCTTCAGCCAGATTATGGCCTTCGATGCATGCATCGGCAATCTTAGAGCATATCAGTCTTATGGCGCGAATGGCGTCATCATTGCCGGGGATAATAAAATCTATCTCATCAGGGTCACAGTTCGAATCAGCGATTGCGATGACCGGTATTTTAAGATTCCTGGCTTCTCTGACGGCAATCTTTTCCCTTTTGGGGTCAACCACGAAAATGGCTCCGGGCAATTCGTCCATATTCTTAATGCCGCCTAAATTTTTTTCCAGTTTGAAAAGATCCTTTTCTATTTTCAGGATTTCCTTTTTTGTGTATCTATTGATTGAGCCATCCTCTTTCATGGTTTCAAGCTCTTTGAGGCGGTCTATGCTCTTTCTGATAGTCTGGAAGTTGGTCATCGTGCCTCCTAACCAGCGGTTTATTACATAAAACATCCCACAACGTTCGCTTTCTTCGACAATGGAGTCATGGGCCTGCTTTTTTGTACCCACAAACATCACAGAATACCCCTCAGAAACAATCTTGACAATGAAATCGTAGGTTGATTTAAAGAGCCTTACAGTTTTTTGAAGATCAATGATGTGTATCCCGTTACGTGCCCCAAATATATAAGCCTTCATCTTGGGATTCCAGCGTCTTGTTTGGTGTCCAAAATGGACACCGGCTTCCAGAAGTTCTTTCATGTTAATAAGTGCTGCCATTCAATTCTCCTTTCTCAGAGATCCTGTCAGATCTCTTTGCCACGGTTTTTCCTCTGTTCAGAATATCTCGCGCCCCGAGCATGCCGGGCACCGGGCAGAATCTGAACATGTGATTTAAACAAATAGGACCTTGAGCTTGACGGTCCAGCCTGATATAGTAAAGAATCCACAACCGGAGAGACTGTGTCGCAATGTCATTCCGAGGCGATAGCCGAGGAATCTTATATTCACAACTGGTTATTATTAAAAGATTTCTCCCCCGCCGCTGGCGGGGTCGAAATGACATCAGTGTAACCTTTTTTCGTAGTGCAGAGCTTTAGTCCCGCTTTAGCGGGGCCATTTTGATGCAGGGCTAAAGCCCTGCGCTACACTATGAGAGAGAATGCACTCAAAAAGGTTACACTCAAATGACATAAAGAGCCAAAACCAGTATTATGACACAGCCTCAGAGGACGTGGATTTCTATTTTGAACTAAATGTTACGGCTAACCCGTAGAAACCATACAGTCGTAAGTTGATCCAATACCTGTGTAGTTACGAAATTTTATTAAAATGATATGATAAAAATTTACAAACTATTAAATATAGCAGTCTTATTTTTTTTTGCAAGTAAAAAGTAAGGTATCTTTTTAATAACCAGGGTCAGCATAAAAGGCTTACTCCTAAATTCCAAAACAGGAGTTAATCCCTGGCCCAGATCCTGCTGTAAGAGGCAAGAAATGGACGGGCAACAGGAAAAAGGGGGCATAATCAAGTGAAAGACAACGGGCTTTTGTTCAGGATAAAAAATGATCTTGACTTAAATGAGGGAAACAGGCTTTCGCCGTTTGCCTGTCTGAGCCGTCATGCCTTGAGAAAGAAAGCGGATGACAAAGAAGAGCGGGGACACAGACAGAGTTTTTCTATTGATGCGGACCGCATACTTCATTCACTGGCTTATTCCCGCTACATAGATAAAACTCAGGTCTTTTACCTGTTAAAAAACGATCATATTACACACAGGGTCTTACACGTGCAACTTGTGTCCAAGATTGCAAGAACCATCGGCAGGCTTCTCCGTCTTAACGAGGATTTGATTGAGGCTATTGCCCTCGGACATGATATAGGGCATACACCATTTGGTCACGATGGTGAAAAACTCCTTTCCGCGCTGTGTGAATCCCATAGCATAGGGCGATTTCTCCATAATATTCAGGGCGTCAGGTTTCTTCAAGACATAGAGCGGAAGGGGCGAGGCTGGAATTTAAGCCTGCAGGTCCTGGATGGAATATTTTGCCATGATGGAGAAATGTA
Organism: Desulfobacteraceae bacterium; assembly: GCA_030613055.1. GTDB lineage: Bacteria > Desulfobacterota > DSM-4660 > Desulfatiglandales > Desulfatiglandaceae > JAUWMR01. The sequence continues at coordinate 41,974 of JAUWMR010000009.1, read as the reverse complement.
CAATCAGGCCTTAGAACCCCAAAGAGATAAGGATTTTAAAATCTTATATAATGAAATGAGTCAAAAAAAGGAAAATCTGTCGCTGGATATCTGGCCCATGACCCTGGAGGGCTGTGTGGTCAGAATGGCAGACACCATAAGCTATGTTGGGCGGGATATCGAAGACGCCATAAGGCTCGGTTTGATAGAAAGGGATGACATTCCCGGAGACTGCAAGGCTGTTTTAGGCGATACAAACGGAACCATCGTATATACGCTTGTTGAGGACGTAGTTATCAACAGCCTGGATCAACCCTCTGTATGTTTCAGCAGCGAGGTGGGAGAGGCCCTGAAAAAATTAAAGGAATTTAATGAAGAGTATATTTACAAAAATCGCAGTGTCAAGGATCAGACTCATAAGATTAAGCTGATGTTTGAACTGCTGTTTGAGATGTACATGCAGGATCTTGAAGCGGAAAATCAGGATTCTGATATTCATAAAGAATTCTTGGATGGGATGTCCTCGAAATACAGGGATAAGACTCCTGCCGCGGGAATCGTGCGAGATTTTATCGCCGGCATGACCGATGATTATTTTATGAATCAGTGTCAAAAAAATCTTATTCCCCAGATAAAAACCAGCCTTCTTTAGCTAAAAAGTAGCGCTATAGTAGCTAAAATGTAGCTTATTAGAGACATAACTTCCTTTTATCCCACATTTATTGACAAAACGGGTTGACAAAAATTAAACGAGTGAGTAAGTGTAGAATCCTATTGAGATTGCCTGGAAAACCGATTTTTACCAGCCGGATTTTTTCTCGACTGAGATATATTAATAAGCAAACAAGTATTAAAAAGAACGGAGGCCAGCGATATGGGTCAGGGTGGGGAGATTAAGGACGGCGATACTATTTTAAAGGTCGAAGATATACATATGTATTTCGGTAAAGTGGCCGCTTTAGCCGGTGTGAGCCTGGAAGTAAAAAAGGGCGAGATACACTCGATTATCGGGCCCAACGGCGCCGGCAAAACAGTGATGATGAACTGCATCAATGGTCTTTATCGTCCCCAGAAGGGAAATATCTATTATAAAGGGCAGGTGATTAATAAGGTCTCTCCTCATAAGAGGGCCGAGCTTGGAATTGGCAGGACCTTTCAAAAACTTGAGCTATACGGGGGTATGACCGTGCTTGATAATATCAGGATGGGTTCCCATATACATCTCAAATCCGGCATCCTGAGCGGATCCATTTATGCAGGCAGGACAAAACAGGAAGAAATTAAAGAGAGGAAATATATTGAAGAGGACATCATTGATCTTTTGGAGATTGAGAGTATCCGTGATCAGGTGGCACATATGCTCCCATATGGTTTACAGAAGAGGGTTGAGCTCGGAAGGGCACTGGCGCTCAGGCCGGAAATAATTCTTTTAGATGAACCCATGGCAGGGTTGAACCTGGAAGAAGTGGAGGATATGGCCAGGTTTATCCTCGACATTAATGAAGAGGAGCAGTGGAAGACAACCTGTGTGTTGGTCGAGCACGACATGGGAGTGGTCATGGATATCTCCCACAATATCCTTGTGCTTAATTTTGGTAATGTCATTACTGACGGACCCCCGGAGGAGGTTGGCAAGAACCCCGAGGTTATGAAGGCATATTTAGGAGAAGAGGACCTTTATATTTCAAGGAGATAAAATGGGTGTGGAAAACTTAGAGATAACGGAAGACCTGACTATTCCCCAGCTGTTTTTGCATCAATGCAAGAGATACGGCAGAAGAAAGGTGGCCATGAGAGAGAAGGAGTTTGGTATATGGCTGCCTTACACCTGGCAGGACTATCTTGATAATGTAAAATATCTGTGTCTGGGGATGGTCAGCCTTGGCCTGAAAAAGGGAGACAAGGTGGCCATGATCGGCGATAACAGGCCGGAGGGTGTCTGGGCTGAGATGGCGGCCATGTGTGCCGGTGCAATACCCGTCTGGCTCTTCCAGGATTGTATGATGGAGGAGGTAAAATATATCATCGATCACTCGGACAGCAAGTTCTTTGTGGGAGAGACCCAGGAGGAGGTTGATAAGGCATTGGCCATTATGCCTGACTGCCCGAAACTGGAACATGTCATATGGGATGACCCAAAGGGGATGAGGCGATACCAACAGGAATTTCTGCACAGCATAATAAAGGTGCAGGAGCTTGGAAGGGAGCTTGATAAAAAAGAACCGGACTTTTTTGAGAAGATAATTAATGAAGGTAAAGGTGATGATATCTGCCTCCTGTTCTATACATCCGGGACAACGGCCCTGCCAAAAGGCGCGCTTTTGACCCACTGGAATATGTTGAGCATGGGAAGGAATCTCATGGCCGTTGATCCCTGTTATGATACTGACGACTTTGTATCCTATCTCCCTTTTGCGTGGATCGGCGAGCAGATGATGTCCATATCCTGCGGGCTTCAGATCGGTTATACCCTCAATTTTCCGGAGGAACCTGAAACGGCCCAGCATAATATTCGAGAAGTAGGGCCACATGTCATGTTTGCCGCCCCAAGGCTTTATGAGGGCCTGACCCGGCAGGTTCAGGTAAAATATCTGGATTCTACCTGGATAAAGAGGAAGGCCTACGAAGTAGCGACCAAGATTGGATATTATGTGGCAGAGCTTAAGTTTAAGAAGAAGCCCGTTCCATGGCACTGGAAGGCATTGAAATATTTTGCTCACATAATTATGCAGAAAAAGCTCAAAGATCACCTTGGCATGTCCCGGCTGAGACACTGTTACACCGGCGGCGCGGCCATGGGTCCTGACCACTTTCGGTTTTTCCATGCCCTGGGCGTAAACCTGAAACAGATATATGGACAGACAGAAATAGCCGGAATATCTGTCGTACACAGGGACGGGGACATTAAATTTGACACGGTCGGGACCCCTCTTCCGGAGACCGAGGTAAAGATCACTGAAGACGGAGAGATACTTTCAAAAAGCCCATCGGTCTTTATAGGCTACTACAAAAATGACGAGGCAACCGCAAAGACATTAAAGGACAGGTGGCTTTTTTCCGGTGATACCGGTTTTATTGATGAAGACGGGCATCTGGTTGTGTTTGACAGGTCAAAAGACGTTATGATCCTCAATGATGAAAGACCCTTCGCCCCTCAATATCTGGAAAGCAGGCTCAAGTTCAGTCCATATGTGCAGGATGCCTGGGTCATCGGGGATAAACGTCCCTATGTAACCGCTGTCATGTGCATTGACTATTCCGTGGTAGGAAAGTGGGCGGATGAGAACAGGATCAACTATACAAGCTATCCCGAACTTTCTCAAAGTCCAAAGATTTACGATCTGATTCAGGCACAGATAGAGCAGGCCAATAATGATCTCCCGGAACCGGCCAGGATAAGGAAATTCGTAAATCTCTTCAAGGCATTTGATGCGGATGATGATGAATTGACAAGGACCAGTAAGCTGAGAAGGGGATTTATGGGAGACAGATATAAGGACATTGTAGAGGCCCTTTACAAAGATGAAGATAATGTACCTCTGGATATGACCATTACCTATGAGGATGGAAGAACACAGCGCATCAAGACGGACATTCGTATTCAGGAAGCAGGCAGCGGGAAGTAAGGAGTGCATACTGCCTACTAAACAAAGGGGGTAATAAATGGAATTATTTTTTATGACCTTAACCACAGGAATTATGGTGGGGGGGATATATGCCCTGGTTGCCCTGGGTTGGGTTTTGATTTTCAAGTGTTCCGGTGTCCTGAACCTGGCAATGGGAGAACTGACACTTATCGGAGCCTATGTCACGCTTTCGTTTTATTCAATGGGCGTCCCCTTCGTCTTGAGTATCCTGTGTACCCTGATCATTGGCATTGTCCTCGGTATCTTAATTGAGAGGATTTTCCTTGATAAGCTCATCGGAGAGCCCATCCTGGCCGTAATCATGGTCACCGTGGGCCTCTCATTTTTCCTGAAGGGATTGGTTGGATTTATCTGGGGGACAGACACCAGGGTTTTTGAGCCTGCTATCTTTTCTCTTAAACCGTTTACCATCGGTTTTTTAAAGATTTCAATAGTCTATTTCTGGTCATTTGTATTGGCCATTGTCCTCTTTCTCGTTTTTGTAGCCTTTTTTAAATATACCCGCTGGGGGCTCTCCATGCAGGCCACGGCAGATGATGAAACAGCGGCCCTGTCCCTTGGGGTGAGCGCCCGTTTTGTATATGCCGCGTCCTGGGCCATTGCCTTTATGGCTGCCGGTGTTGGCGGGGCACTTTTGGGGAATATCAACGGGGTTAATATATCAATCGGTTATTTAGGCCTTCTTGTGCTGCCTGCCGTGGTCTTAGGGGGGCTTAACTCCGTCCCCGGGGCCATTGTCGGGGGGTTAACCATCGGGATTTTACAAAATTTTGCAGGAACTTATTTAGACGGGTTTTTCCCCGGAGGGGTAAAGGAGATCTTCCCCTTTGCGTTTATGGCCGTCTTTTTGCTCTTTAAACCTTATGGGTTATGGGGTTGGATAAAGATTGAGAGAATGTAAGAGAACAGTATGCAGTTAGGAGTGAGAAGTGAGAAGTAAGGAGTGAGAAGTAAGCAGAGTAAGACAAGAGGTTAGAGCGACGAAGTCGCGTTTTATAAAATAAGCGAACGAAGAGAGGTTATTTTATGTCCAGAGTTTGGCTTCCTTGCGGTGATTATCATCAACGCTATACCGAGGATCAGGGCTGGTGGCAGACCAATGTGATAAAGGGGAAGATGATCTTTCTCCTTTTGATAGTTTTTGTCGTATTTCCCCTGATCCTGGATGAATACTGGATCGGCGTGGCCAATATGGTTGGCTACACTGCCCTCGGGGCCCTGGGTGTGCAGCTTCTTATTGGTTATGCGGGTCTAATAACGCTTGGCCATGCCGCCTTTATCGCCGTTGGCGCCTATACCAGCACCCTGTTGATCCTGAAATTCCCGTGGCCTGAATTTATTCTCAATTTGGGCCTTGCCTATCCCATAAGCATCTTAGTCGCTGCGATTGTTGCCGGGCTGTGGAGTGTCCTCTTTGGACTTCCTTCTGCCAGGGTCAAAGGGTTTTACCTTATCCTGACCACCATGGCGGCACAGTTTATCACTGTTGATTTTATCCTGACCCAGTACGTGAGTAAGATCGGCGGCCGGGGGCAGGCGTTTTCTCTCCCACCCGGAACCATTAAGATAGGGCCGTGGGCTATGGAAACGGATCTGCAGGTATATTTTGTGATGATTACCCTGCTGACCCTTACGATTATTATGATGGCTAATCTCTTAAGATCCAGGGTCGGAAGGGCGTGGATCGCAATCAGGGACAATGATATCGCCGCCGAGACCCTTGGAATAAATATTATATGGTACAAGCTTCTTAATTTCTTTGTGGCAGGATTCATCGGGGGTATTGCAGGGGCATTCTGGGTATGTAACTGTGCGGCCTTAAGCCCGGAACACTTTCCCTGGTTCCTGTCGCTGTGGTTAGTGGGTGTCATACTGATTGGCGGCGCGGGCATAGACGGGGCCATATTCGGGTCAATATTTATGGTCGTGATTATGGAACTTTTGCAAATGGCGTCTATACCGCTTGGTGAGCATTATCCCAGGATCCTTTTTGATTTTGCCTTTATAAAGGAGATGGCATTTGGCCTTGCGATATGCGCCTTTTTGATCTATGAGCCGCGCGGGCTATCCTATAGGTGGTGGCAGATCAAGAATTATTTTAACCTGTGGCCCTTTTCGTACTAACATAAAATCATCTAACTTAGTTCGATGATTTTATAAAACGCGACTTCGTCGCTCATTAGGGGGTTGAGGAAATTTAGCTTTTTTTATGGTAAGCCGGTCCCTCCGATGGCGGAATGGGATTTATAATGCTGACCATTTGACGAATCAACCAATCAACCATTTAACGAATAAACAACTTAACTAAATGCAGAAAGGAGGTGAACAGGTCTTTCGTATCTAAATTGTTTTTTAGTAATAGGGTTAATATCTGTCTTTTATTAGAGCAAAGGGGGAAGAACTTATGAAAAAAGGCATTGTTTTGAAACTTTTGGTACCGTTTTTAGCAGTAGTTTTCCTGGTGGGATTTTCCACTGCCGCGGTGGCCAAGACGATTAAGGTTGGCGGTTTAAAGGACACCACAGGCGCGACATCTGATGTGGGAAAAGACGCGGCCCTTGGTCAGGCTGAGTTCTGGCAGTATTATGTAAACGATCATGGTGGAATCAATGGGAAAAAGGTAAAGTATATCTGGTTTGACTATGGCTACCGGATTCCGGAGGCCCTGACAAAATACAAACTCTTAAAGAGGATGGGGGTCCTCGCAATCATGGGATGGGGCACCGGCGATACAGAGGCGCTTTCGCCCACCGTAAATAAGGATAAATTGCCCTATGTCTCGGATTCTTACTCTGCCCATCTGACACGACCGGTAGACTGGGTAGATAAAGATGGGAAAAAACACATAGGCACTGGCTATAACCTCTTCTTTTCCTCGGATTACTCCACTAACGCAAGGGCCTGTTTAACTGCCTGGTATGATAACAAGTGGAAAAAGAATCCTGCTTACGGAAAGAGGAAGGCCCGTCTTGCATGTTGCTATATGTTTCCTTCTCCATATGCAAGCGCTCCGATTGCAGCTATAAAAAATCATGCCAAGACGCTTGGTATGGATGTAGGTCCTGATCAGGACGTGAGTCTCTTTGCCCTGGATACCAAGAGCCAGATCATGGCGCTTCAGAAGTTTAAACCAGATGTAATATGGCACGGAAATACCACCATGTCAGTATCCGCTACTCTCAGGGATTGCTATGCATTAGGTTTAAAAGCGAATCATATAGTGAATAACTGGGGTTATGATGAAAACCTCCCGCGCCTTGCCGGAGCCGCCATGAAGGCAGCGGATGGACTGTCTGTTATGGGCGCCACTCCCTGTGCTTTTTACGGTCAGAAAACCGATATGATGGATGAAGTTGTAAAGTATGCCAAGAAATACAATCCTGGCGTACCCCAGGAAAAGCGCCTTAACAGGACCGTTCAGGGTTGGTGCAACGGTCTTGTCCTCTGGGAGGCCATGAAGCGTGCTGACAAGGCAGGTGATCTGACCAGGGTAGGGATCATGAAAAAGGGCTTTGAGACCATGAGAAACTTCCATATTGGTTTGGGTGCAGGTGATGTTACATATTTGCCTACCGACCACAGGGCCGCGACGGGTTGCTGGGTCCAGGAATATAAAAATGGCAAGTTTATCAAAGTGCAATTTGTAGATATAAAAAAGCGATGGCCGAAGCAGTGGGCATCCGAATGGTTTGGATGGTAATTAATTGATTTCGGAATTCGCCCGCCTGCCATTGTATCGAACGAAAGCGACTGGCAGGCAGGGAACGCGGATTTCGATTAAACGCTCCTGGAGGTTCGACTTTTGGAAGCAGTAGAAAATATCTTAAGTATAAATAATATTGAGGTCAAATACCATGAGGTCATCTTAGTCCTTAAGGGTGTATCCATTGAGGTGCCCAGAGGTGGGATAGTGGCGCTCCTTGGCGCCAACGGGGCAGGAAAAAGCACAACCCTGAAATCTATCTCCGGCCTCCTCAAGGTTGAGGTCGGAGAGGTCACTGACGGGGCCATTGAGTTTGAGGGTGTGAGGATACACAAAAAGACCGCGGTTGAGATTGCAAAGATGGGTATTATCCAGGTAATCGAGGGCCGCAGGGTATTTGAGCATCTCACGGTTGAGGAGAACCTCAAGGTTGGGGCGCATTTGAGAAAAACAGGGTCTGTCAGGGATGGATTGGATCTTGTCTACCATTATTTCCCCCGGCTGTTGCAAAAGAGGAGTGAAGTTGCAGGCTTTGTGAGCGGGGGAGAGCAGCAGATGACCGTGGTTGGCAGGGCCTTGATGACAGAGCCAAAGCTGGTCCTTTTGGATGAGCCGTCAATGGGCCTTGCTCCCATGTTGATTCACGAGATATTCAATATCTTGATGAAGCTCAACAAGGAGGAGAGGATATCAATCCTTCTGGTAGAACAGAATGTAAAACTTGCCCTTAATGTGGCCCCATACGCGTATGTAATGGAAACCGGACGTATTGTCATGGATGATACGTCCGAGAAACTTAAAGAAAATGAAGATATCAAGGACTTTTACCTCGGGCTTTCTGAAAAAGGGAAGACAAAGAGTTTTGCCGAGGTAAAGCATTACAAGAGAAGAAAGAGGTGGTTAACCTGACCGGAAATCTGTTATAAATCGGAAGATGTAAGATAGAATTCCGAATTTGAAAAGGGAGGTTATACTATGAAGAAAAAGCTGGTTTTAATGACCGTGTTACTTTTCGGTGTGGGTGTTGTACTGACATCCTGTGTCACCGTAAAACCGACCGAGACCAATTTTAAGGCACCTGCGATCACGCTCGAGTCTTTTGAGGTCCCGCAATATGACGGCTACTGGTATTATGGTAGCAAGACAAAACCCGCAAAGGGTAAGGCAGGAAATCATGGCGCACCTCTGCCCATGAACTTTCTCTTTAATATTGAGAACCCCAACAAGTATCCGATACTCTTAGAGAGTATTAAGTTTACCGTGGCCTTTGATAAGGAATTTGACGTGGTGACCGTGAACAGCCAGGATACAATATGGATCCCCGCGGGCAAGACAACCCAGGTAAGGGCTTCCACCCTTATCACGGTCCGTTCCGGCCTGCTGTCCTTGCTGGTTACGGGCGGGTATAAATTGAAGGCCAGGGGCTGGAGCCCATGGAAGGCCCTTGAGAGATGGTGGACCGGTGTTACTGATTACACGCTTCCGGTTACCGTGCATGAGGGCGCTTTTGTGTTTAAGGCAGACGGTGTGACAAAAGTGCTGCCTTTTGCGGCTACGTTTAAATAGTTAGTCTATAGTTTTGGTAGGGGCGTATTTTGGCTTCCATAAATGTGGAGCCTCAATGCCCCCTACTTTAAAACAAGTTATTAAAGTGCCTAAAATGCCTAAAATTATTGGGAAAAAGCAATTAACTTTAGATCACTTTAGGCACTTTAATTTACTTTAGTTCACTTCATTAAAGAGGAAAATTATGGGACTTTATGATTTTACCTTTTACGATCTCATAAACCGAAACGCCGTCTCCTTCAGGGATAAAGACGCGTGGTTTGAGGTGGATGATAACAGGACCCTGACTTTCATTCAATACAAGGAGAAGGTGGACCGCCTGGCCTGCGGTCTCAGGGAATCCGGGATCAAAAAGGGCGATCGTATTGGTGTTCTGGGAAAAAACAGCCTTGAATACTTCGTGCTTTATGGGGCTGCGGCGGGTTTAGGCGCCATTATGCTGCCCATCAACTGGAGGCTTTCTGCCGATGAGGTGGCATATAATCTGAATGACTGCGAAGCCAGATTCGTATTTGTGGACCAGGAGTTTCAGGAAATTGTTGACAGTGTGAAGGAGAAGCTGCCGTCTGCTGAAAAATTTTTCAATCTGTGCCAGAAGGGTGGCAAGTATTTAGACTTTGAGTCTTTATTAGCTGCCGGGGGTGATTTTAAACCTGAAGATGTGGCAAGTGATGATGGTTTTGTTATAATCCATACGGCCGCTGTAGCAGGCAGACCCAGGGGCGCTTTATTGAGCCACGGAAATATCCTCTATGCTGATATGCATTTTGATTATTTCTTCAATGTTACCAATGACGATGTGCATCTGAATTTTCTTCCTCTCTTCCATGTGGGCGGGCTTTTCATGGCCACGGCAAGCTTTCATGCAGGGGCCTTGAATGTCAATATGATTACTTTTGATGCGGTAAAGGCAGTAGAGCTAATTGAGGAGAAAAAGGTCTCCTTTATGATGGATTTTTCGCCAATCCTTTCCTCTATTCTTGAGCAACATGAAAAGACAGGGAAAGATATCAGCTCATTAAGGGCAGTGACTGGTCTGGAAGCGCCTGAAACCATAGAAAAATATCAAACGGTCACTGGCGGGACCTTCTGGTGTATGTACGGGCAGACCGAGACTTCCTGCTTAGCGACCTTTAGCCGCTATGATGAAAAACCCGGTTCAGCCGGGAGGATGCTGCCTTTAGCGGAAGTAAGACTTGTGGATGATTATGACCAACCGGTCCCTGTTGGACAGGTGGGCGAGATTACCATGAAGGGCCCAATGATCTTTAAGGGTTACTGGAATCTTCCTGAAGATAATGAAAATACTTTCAGGGATGGATGGCATCACACAGGAGATATGGGCCGTTTTGACGAGGACGGATTCATGTGGTATGCCGGACGCAAGCCGGATAAAGAGCTTATCAAGCCGGGAGGAGAAAACGTCTATCCTGCTGAGGTGGAAAAAGTTATACTTGAACATCCTGCTGTAGAAAGAACCGTTGTATTCGGTGTGCCTGATCCCAAGTGGAAAGAGGGAATCAAGGCGGTCTGCCAGTTGAAAGAGGGGCAGACCCTTGAGGCGCAGGCGTTGACCGATTTTGTGGGAGAACGTATTGCCAGATACAAAAAGCCTCAATACGTGGAGTTCGTCACAGATCTTCCGCTCCTTGAAGATGGTTCGCCCGACAGGGTCAGGGTCAAGGAATTGTACGGGGGTGAGAAGTAATAATAATAGTTAAATAAAAGCTCTGCTTTAAAAGCAGGGCTTTTTTTTGACCTTCGGCCGTTTATATAATAAAACAACAAATAACCCTGAACCATGAACCCTGAACCTGTGAACGCCTATTAAAAATAAACATCCTGTTTTCATAAGGACAGGGGGATAACTCATGAAAAAGAACATTTTTCTTACAGTTTTTACACTATGGCTTTCAGTTATTCTCCTGACGGGGCTTTTTGCGACAGCAGTGGCCGGACAGATTATGATCGGGGGGCTAATGGATACCACCGGCGTTACCTCTGATGTTGGAAAGGATTATGCGCTCGGGATGAGTGATGCCTTGAAATGCATTAATGAACAGGGTGGAGTAAACGGCAGGAAGATCAAGTATATCTGGTTTGATTATGGGTATCGCATTCTCAATGCCATCGAAAAATTTAAAAAGCTGAGGAGGCTTGAATGTGTTGCCATCATGGGATGGGGCACTGGTGATACTGAGGCACTTTCACCCTCTGCAAACAAACACAAGATTCCCTATTTGTCAGGTTCTTATTCAGCACACCTGACCGTCCCCAAGAAGACACCTTATAACCTCTTCTTTTCATCGGACTATTCCACAAATGCAAGGGCCTGCATCACGGCCTGGTTTGACAGGAAATGGCCTAAACACCCGGATTACGGGAAAAGAAAGCCCCGATTTGCATGCTGCTATCACTTTGCCCATCCTTATTGCAACGCGCCCATAAGGGCTATAAAGGATCAAGCCAGACTCTTAGGATTTGTAACAGGCGAAGACGTAAGTATCTCATTGTCTTCCGTAGATGCCAGAAGCCAGGTTATTGCCCTGAAAAAAATCAAACCGGACCTGATCTGGCACGGCAATACCACCATATCTGTATCGGCCACCATCCGGGACGCCCGTGCCTTTGGGCTCAGGTCCGACCATATCGTCAACATATGGGGCTTTGATGAAAATCTTCCTCGCCTGGCCGGTAAAGCGGCCGAGGGTGTGATGGGGGCTACACCGTGTGCCTTTTTTGGACAGGATTACAAAAATATGGATAAAGTTGTTGCTTCAGCAAAGAAATATAATCCCGCTATCCCCAGAAAGAAAAGAACGATCAGGACGGTTCAGGCCTGGTGTGCCGCCCTGCTGCTGTGGGAGGCCATGAAGCGGGCGGAAAATGCCGGTGATTTGACCGGGCCGGGGATAATGAAAAAGGGCTTTGAGACCATGCGAAATTTTGACATCGGTCTCGGTGCCTCACCAATTACATTTACGTCTTCAGATCATCGCCCTACCACGGGCTCTCTTGTACAGGAGTGGAGGAATGGCGGATTTCATGAAGTGGAACGGGTAGACCTTAAAAAACGTTGGCCGGACAAGTGGGCAAATGAATGGCTCGGGTGGTAGTTAATGCCTGAACGAAAATCCTGTTATCCTGCCTAAAATATACCTGAGTTACGATCTATCTTTTGAAAAAAAGCCAATACGGAGTTTTGTTTCCTTATACCCTTCAAAAATAGCTTCTTTGGCCCTGTGGTAATCTAAAAATCCAAGGTGTCCCAACTTAGGCTGGATCAGGAGGTCCGGCGGGTTAGTTTTCAATAATGTGGCGGTAATCTGTGCTTCCATGATTTGGCTGGAGGTAGTTAACACGTCAAAAATGTTTGGCAGCGGATCCCTTGTCGCCCAATGCCTTATCCGGTTCAAAGCAGGAAAATCAAGCGACCTGATCCTTTTGTTCAATGCCTCTAATACATTAATTCTCTTTTCCAGATTCAGCCCGCCTTCTTTCTCCGAATGCCCGTTGATCTGATTTTGGAGAGGGATTTTAACGGAGCCTTTCAATCCAATTGTGTCATGGTTAAGATCAACCGCTATGACATAATCGGCACCCATTTCCCTTACCACACTTACGGGGACAGGATTGACAAGGCCACCATCAACAAGGATCATGCCATCTTTCCTGACCGGTGTGAATATGCCGGGTATGGATATGCTGGCCCTTACCGCCTCAATGATGTCTCCTTCTTGAAAGACCACCTCCTTTCCGGTGGCAAGATCGGCAGATACGGCACGGAAGGGTAGAGGAATATCCTCGATGTTTTTTTCTTCAACATAAGTACGTACGAAATCAGCGATCCTGTTGCCATCTATCAGCCCTGACCTGGGAAAGATGATGTCAAGGAAAGAGACAATTTTTTTCCAGTCAAACCGGAGGACAATGTCTTCAAAGGATGAAATCTTGCCGGAAGCATAGACAGCCCCCACCACCGCTCCGACACTTGTACCGGCGACATAATCAATTTGTATACCGGCTTCGCTCAGGGCCTCAATCACCCCGATGTGTGCCCATCCCCGGGCGGAGCCGCTGCCAAGGGCCAGCCCAATTCTTTTTGGGCGTTTTAGTTTCTTTTTGAAGAATTTCATGGTTATATATTGAGACCTTTGAAAATTTGCCCTTTGGGTCATTGCGAGGAGCTAAGCGACGCGGCAATCTCATTTAATTTGTTGCAAAAGCGAGATTGCTTCGCTGCGCTCGCAATGACAATTTCGGTATTTTGCAAAGGTCTCATATTAGGGCTTTTGTGAATGTCAGATGGATTACATGTCTTTACCAGTGAGGCTGGTTTCCAATACGATGTCCTATCACCTCCAGGGTGTCAGTAACCACAACGAATGCATCGGAGTCAAACCCGCGTACAAGTTGTTTCAGTTGTGATAGATCCCTGAAGGTGACGACAGTGTACAGGATTTGCTCCTCCCGATCTGTGTATCCTCCACGACCACCGATAATCGTTACCCCACGGTGGATTTTCTCCATAATCTCGTGGGAGATCTTCTCCCATTGGGGTGAGATGATGAAGACGGCCTTCCTCTGGCTTAGCCCCATAACTACAAAATTTATCATGTAGGAACTGACAAATATGTAAATCAAAGTATAAAGAGCCGCGTCAAGTGAAAAAAGAATAGCCCCTGCTCCAAGTATAAGAGTGTTGAAAGCAAGGATGGTGGTGCCCAGGCGGATTGAGAATCGTTTCAGGAGAATAACCGATAGGATGTCTAATCCTCCGGATGACCCCAGGGACCTCAAGATGATACCTGATCCCGCGCCTACAATGATGCCTGCTAAAAGTGCGCTCAGAATTTTATCATGGATAGGCAATGAAACATGGACCCATGCCAGAGCACTGGTAAAAATCAACATCCCACCGATGCTGTAAAGGAAAAAGCGGCGACCTACATACATCCAGCCCAGGGAAAAAACAGGAATATTCAGAATGAAATAAAGCGCTGCTACGGGCAGGGATGGAAACTGGTAATGAATGACAAGGGATACTCCGGCAAAGCCCGCGCCAAAAAACTGGTGAGGAAGCAGGATGCCGTTGATTGCCACGGCACAAAGCGCGCTGCCCAGAGAGATGAGGGCCAGGTTCCGCACAACATGTATCGTGGACCCTGCCGCTGATTTCCAGGACCATGCTGACATTATAATCTCCTTCTAAACATTTTTTTTACATCCTCCCGCGTCTCAGGATCGTTACAAGCAGCCAGAATCCCATTACGCCGGCAATTAAAAAACCGGCCAGACCGATAACCGGTATCCCGTACCATTTGGGCGGAATGCCGGAAAGGACGATAAGAGAGGAGCCGATTACGAGAGATGCCAGGACAATGGCAAAGGCGATCCGGTTGCTTATCCGGTCATGGGAGGAAAGCATGGGTTCAAGGCCGCGATGCTCGAACTCCATTTTGACCCTGCCGTGCCTGGCCTGCCTGAGAATTTCGCGGACCTCGCCAGGGATTTCTCTCAGTAAATGAATAAATTCGGCTCCGGATTCCGCCATATCTCCTGCGATTCTCCTGGGATGAAGCCTTTCCAACTGAATGCGCTTAACAAATGGGGCAGCCTGCTCCACAGCATCGAGATCGGGATCCAGCATCCTGCCAAGTCCTTCAGCAGTACTGAGGGCCTTGATCATAAGAAATTGATCCGGTGGAACGCGGAGGCGATGTCTTGCCACCATCTCAAGGAGCTGGTGCAGCAGTTTCCCGAGTTCCAGTTCCTTCAACGATCGATAAAAATGCCGGTCTATAAACTCGGCAATATCCCTCTCCAGGGTTTTACGGTCAGGTTCCTCATCCGAAATAGTGAGTCTGATCAGGGCCTCTGTGGCTTTTGATTCATCCCGGCGAACAATACTCGTGATCAGGTCGGCAAAGTGCTCCCTGCTATCGCGCCCAATTCGGCCCATCATGCCAAAATCCAGATAGCAGATGACGTTATTGGGGAGGATGAAAATATTGCCCGGATGGGGGTCGGCGTGAAAGAAACCATGAACAAAGACCTGCTTCATAATCAGATCAAAGCCTGTTTTGGCGAGCATGCACCGGTCAAGACCTTCTTTTTCCAGTTTCTCTATATCGGAGCCCTTAATGCCCTTAATATATTCCATGGTAAGAACCCGGGTAGTTGTGGCCTCCCGATATATTTTAGGGACGTAAACGGTAGAATCACTTGTGAACTGCATGGCAAAACGCTCCACGTGGGCTGCTTCGAGTCTGTAGTCCAGTTCTTTTTCCAGTGTGCGGGAAAATTCCTCCACGATTTTAGTAGGACGCTGGATATCCCAGCCTTCCAGATGTCTCTCTGTGAGTGTGGCTATATGCAGCATGATCTCCATGTCCACTTCAATGGTCTTCCGGATGTCCGGCCTCTGAACCTTGACAACCACATCCTCCCCGTCGGCAAATCGGGCCCGATGGACCTGCCCGAGTGAGGCGGAGGCTAAAGGGGTTTCCTCAAAATCTTTGAAGATCTCTTCAACAGGGGCGCCAAGTTCTGTTTCAATGATTTTTTTCACCTGGTCATAGGCAAATGGCGGCACATGATCCTGCAGTTTCCCTAACTCCGTGATGAACTGTACAGGCAGGAGGTCCGGACGCGTGGAGAGGATCTGGCCCATTTTTACAAAGGTGGGTCCGAGTTCCTCCAATGCCATCCTCACCCTCTCCGCTCGGGAGAGCGTCTCTATTTTCTCCCTGCGTTTGCGGGAGACCATCTGGAGGCCGATCTCTAAGTATTGTTCTATCTTCAGGGTGTCCACCAGGTCGCCAAAACCATACTTAAAAAGTACCATGAGAATCTGGCGGTAGCGCTGGATATGCCGGTAAGTACGCCCAATAATGCCAATCTTGCGGATTACCAAATCATCCTCCTTTTCCTAACCTGAACAAACAGGGAACAACTAATTGAATATTGTCGATTGAAGATTGATGACTTAGTAAAAAGTCAAAATCACGTCACTCCCGCGAAAGCGGGAGTCCATAATTATCTGAAATCACTGGATTCCTGCTGTAGTTTATCCCGCACTTGATGCGGGGCAGGAATGACAGGTCAAGAAAAACCCGACTTTTTACGAGATTGTCAAGATTGACTATTGAACAAGGCTCACTTAAATCTTCAATCCCTGGCTCAGACCTGGCTTACAAAAATTGAAATTGATAACTTCCGCTTCCGAATTATACCAGTGACAGCAGAATTTTCCATACAAGTCGCGCCTCCCGATCCCGTCCCGGTCTAGGGATGGGGAGGACGGGCTTAAATAATTTATTTGTCCGCTGTTTCCTTTTGTTCCAGATGTTTCAGCCTTTTCTTAATCTTGTCAATATCTTTCTTGGTGGCAATATCCATTTTTTCAAGTACCTTGCGAACCGTCTTTTCCACCTTTTTCTCTAAGTCTTTTCTTGCCTTCTCGGACTTTTTCACCAACTCATCGACCAGCTCTTCCCCTTCCTTCTCAGTCATCTCGCCCTTTTCCGTTAATTCCTTGGCCAGTTCCTCGACCTTGTCCCTGGTCATGGCAGCCAACCCTACCCCTGTCAACATCGTCTTTTTAATAAGTTCAAACATGATTTTCCTCCTTTCAAAGTGATATTTCATTGATTATGCTGTCTATTAATAATTTAATAATTATAGACCAATTTATTTCAAGCTTTGGTCTTTTTTCCACAACCCCAATCCTGATGCCCATGATTTCCATTTTTCTATTTCCGGCGATACGTAACTGTCAAATCTGGCCAGATATCCCGGCCAAATGTGGGGAACAGAGAAAGGCAGGGCCGTTAAGGGTCTGGCCGCCACTTCTGTCCCGCACTCCATCTCCTCTTTTGCCGCAACGATCATGAAATGCAGCCTGTTTAATATATTTACCTCACTTGCTCCGGCATCCATATCTAAAGAAAGCAGGTTTAAATGAGGGAACATCTCCTTAAGTTTTCTCTCAAGACCCCTTCCCGTAATGTGGTTGGCAATACAGCCAAATGGCTGGAGGCAGACAATGTTGCCGGTCCCTTCATTGAGCATGGCAATCATCTCAGCAGTAAGGAGCCACCCCTCACCAAACTGGTTGGCCAGACTAACTACCTCGCTCGTGATCTCAGCCAGGTCTTTGAGGTCAAAGGGCTTTCTGTAAAAGCGAAATTCTTGCATGACTTTGTCAATCTGGGAAAGGTGATACCTCACATAAATATCCAACAGCTTATGTTTAAGGCTGTCAACAATAGAATGCTTAAAGAATGCCTTTTGATCGAAGGTTTCATTAACAAACCGCTGTGTGAAAAAGTTCTGCAAGTAAGGCAGGGTCACTTCCACACCCCGCTCAGAGAACCACTGGATGATATTTGCGTTAGAGAAGAAGTTATATTTCACAAATATCTCTCCAACAACACCGATCTTTGGAACAGGCCGATTGATAATGTTAGCCTTATTAAAATCTGCCACTGCGTTTTCCAGTACTTTAAGGAGATAATGATAATCGGCCAGTTCAATGCCTGGCTCCATTTCCGAGAGATATTTGGTATGCAATGCCTTTGAGGTCCCCGGCATTTCCTCCCTCGCCACTGTGGCCAGATACATCTGGGCAAGAGGATCGGTGAAAATGACGCCTAATGTCATCCGTTTAACCAATTCTTTTTCATTGATGATAAATCCGGGCTGGGGGTTTATGTCTTTAGTGGAAAGCGCCACGACCGGCACATTATCCAGGCCCGCAGCAGCCAACCCTTTTTTGATCAGAGAAACGTAGGAGGAGGCCCTGCATTGACCTCCCGTCTGGGTCAGGATTACAGATGTGTTTTTCGGATCGTACCTGCCGGATTCAAATGCCTTGATAATGTCCCCTGCCACAAGGACAGCAGGGTAACACATATCGTTATTAATATTTTTTAGACCCAATTCCACCGAGGACTTATCCTGAGGCGGCAGCACATCTACCCGGTAGCCTAATGGCCTGAACACTGCCGGGACCAGCGGGGAGTAGAAAGGAGAAAAATAAGGGGCAATAAGGGTCCTCCTCCTGTCCTTTGCCATAAAAACACGGTTTACTATCTTGACATCTTCTTTTACTTTTTGAGCCCTGTTCTGATTTTCCTTTACCGCCTCCAGCATAGAGCGTAACCTGATCTTGACAGCGCCTAAGTTGGCTATCTCATCCATCTTGATCAGGGTGTATATCTTCCCTGATTCCCTGATGATCTCTTTTACCTCATCTGCGGACACAGCGTCCGGACCGCATCCAAAAGAAATCAGTTGTACCAGTTGTGTCTGTCGATTTTTACAAACCCACCTGGCAGCGGTATACAGCCTGTTAACATAGGTCCACTGGGTGAGTACATTTATGTCTGACAGAGACTGGTTTTTTTCTGCCGGCACCGCGTTTTCGCTGATAACGTCCACACCCAGACCCGCTAAGAGCTCTGGCACCCCGTGGTTAATGAGAGGGTCGATATGGTAGGGCCTGCCCGCCAGGACTACGACCATCCGCCCTTTATTTCCCGCCCTTTCTATGATGGCACGGGCCCTGCTTACCAGTTCTTTTTTGTATTCCTCCTGTGCCGCAAGACCGGTCTCCACACCTCTTGCCACGGTCCGGTAATCCACG
This sequence comes from Desulfobacteraceae bacterium, assembly GCA_030613055.1. Classification (GTDB taxonomy): domain Bacteria; phylum Desulfobacterota; class DSM-4660; order Desulfatiglandales; family Desulfatiglandaceae; genus JAUWMR01. The sequence goes on along the minus strand of JAUWMR010000009.1, from coordinate 23,430 downwards.
CCGAATTGTCTGACATACAGGTGTAGCTGCCTTTTCATCAATTCCTTATCACGGAAGCTGACCGCCGGATTGTCAAGGGGTATCCCCTGTCTTCGTTTTGGGTCAACCGCGCTTTTCAAAAGATCTGGATAACCGGTAACAACCGGGCAGTTGAAGCTGTTCAGGACCCCTGTGTATTCCCTTTTTTCATGAACCACGGTGGGATAAAATATCCTGTCCACCCCTTTTTCCATCAGATCGAAAATATGTCCATGGGCCAGCTTTGCCGGAAAGCAGATATTTTCAGACATCACTGTAGAGGCCCCCTTTTCAAAGAGCCTGGAATCTGAAGGAGAAGAAAGGACTACCCTAAAGCCGCATGTCACCAGGAAAGCGGACCAGAATGGGAAGTTCTCATACATATTCAGACACCGGGGGATACCCAGTGTCAGTATCGATTCCTTTTCAGGCTCAGTGTTTCGATTAAACAGGATGTCTATCTGTTCCGCTATCAGGTTAGCTCCCCTGTTTGACGCTTCGGGCCTGTTGCTGAAATACCGCTCGCACCGGTTGCCCGTATAGAACCGGTTTCCATTGGCAAAGGTAAGTCTTACCACGGGGCACCGGTTTTCGCAGCCACCGCAGTTGAGTTCTTTTTTGGTGAAATCAACACTTATGTCAGGACCGCCAATGGCATCAAAGCGGTTTGATTCGACAGGTCTTTCCCGATGGTTGGCAAGGGCAGTCAGTGCCGCGCCGTATGCCCCCATCAGTTCCGGGATATCGGAGCGGATGACATCTTTATTAAGGAGGAGTTCAAAGGCGCGCAATACTGCCGGGTTCCGGAAAGTTCCCCCCTGGACGACTATTCTGTCTCCAAGACTCCGGATGTCTCTCAATTTCAGGACCTTATAAATAGAATTCTTTATGACCGAATACGCGAGTCCTGCTGAGATGTCGGAGATACTCGCTCCCTCGCGAAGGGCCTGCTTGACCTTGGAGTTCATAAAAACGGTGCATCTGGTTCCCAGGTCAAAGGGAGCGTTTTTTTCACAGGCAAGTTCGGCAAATTCGGAGATGTCGTATCCCAAAGAGCGGGCAAAGGTCTCTATGAATGATCCGCACCCTGATGAGCATGCCTCGTTTACCTGGATATCCGATACTGCATGGTCGCGGATATGGATCGCTTTCATGTCCTGGCCGCCTATGTCTAAAATAAAGGATACCTCTTTATCAAAGCGCCTGGCCGCCCGGTAGTGTGCCATGGTCTCAACCACACCGTCATTTAGACCGAAGGCTGCCCTGATCAGTTCTTCACCATACCCGGTGGCGGCGGTACGGATAATGCGGGGCCGGAAGCCTGCCTCTTTGAATTTTTGCCTGAACAGGGAAAGGCCCTCTTTTACCGCTTCGATAGGATCGCCCTTATTGGGACCATAATGGCCCAGGATAAATCTACCTTGTTCGTCAATAATCACCAGTTTGGTGGTCGTGGAGCCTGAATCTATGCCAAAGAAAAGGTCCCTGTCTTTTACCTGCGCCAGCCTGACCCGGGACACCCTGTCCTTTGAGTGCCCATCCTGCCACGACTCAAATTTCGCCCTGGTCTCAAACAGGGGGGGCAGCCTCCTGGTTGCCATGCCCGCTTTTTGACGGACACCTGTCCCTGGCAGGGCCAGAAGGTCCCTGATCCTGGCTAAGTGTGGTGGCTGCCCATTGCGGGCAAAAGCGGCCCCCATGGCGGGAATGAGATGCGGATTTTCCGGTATGATCAGACCATTGGGGTCGTCTAATCCGAGTATATTGATCAATGCCTTACGCAGTGCAGGATAAAATGTTAAAGGGCCGCCGCCAATTAATATCTTGTTCTCAATATCTCGTCCACGTGAGAGGGCGCTCAATACCTGAAGGGCCACAGCATGAAACACCGAAGCTGCAATATCCTCTTTTGACACGTCCTGACTCAACAATGCCTGTATGTCTGTTTTTGCAAAGACGCCACAACGGGACGCGATAGGATAGATTGAAACGGCCTTTTCAGCCAGGGCATTAAATTCAGATAGCGGCACATCCAAAAGCAGGGCCATTTGATCAATAAAGGCGCCGGTGCCCCCCGCACAACTGCCGTTCATCCTGATGTCAGGACGAAAATGGTCATCAAAGAATATTATCTTCGAGTCCTCACCGCCAATCTCTATGAAGGTCCTTACTTCAGGATAGTTTCTCCTTATGAACTGGGCAGAGGCCACAACCTCCTGGATAAACGGAAGCCCGAAGGTCTCGGCAGTTCCCATGCCTGCAGATCCGGTGACCACCAGATCAATCTCAATATTACCCAATTCATGTAATGCTTCCTTGAAAATTTTTTGTGCTGTTTCCTCGGTTCTGGCCTTATGACGAAGGTAGCGTGAGAAAATCACACTGCCTGCCTCATCACATATTACCACTTTGGCTGTCGTAGAACCAATATCAACACCTGATAGATAAGCCTTTTTCATATTTTTTTATCCTTACCACGGGCTCTCATATAATCAGTTAGGGAGCAAAATGTATCCACTATGCATACAATAAACGATTCAGGATAACGAGGTGGTATTAGAGTCAAGGGCCACATATGTTTTTTGATAATATCAATCTCTTTTGGCCTTAGCGCTATTACCTGCCTGGCATTTTCGAGGGCAATATTATGGTGCCTGAAGCCGTGAAGCCTTGGTCCTTCGCGCAACCAGTCATAAAAAAAAAGATCATGCAACAGGGCTCCCCTCACTATGGCCCGGCAGTCGAGTGAAAATCGTTTGCCCCAAATAAAGCTCACCCATGCCACCTCTTTCACGTGATCAAGGCGGGTCTTGCCGTTATGGTGGTTGTATTGTGAGAGCCTTGCCACTGCCGGGCATTCAAGAACCGGTCCTGCTATTTTCAAGAAAGCCTCTTCCATTTCACCTGCACCCCCGACTCTCCCCTGATATCTTTTTCTCCTCACGGCCATGGCAAAATCCACAATCATCAGGGCTAACAGCAGGGTGCTGGATCCCACTATGGCGGATGAAGGCAGCCGGTTTATTAGGGACTGATACGAGGGCAGTAAAAGGTACTCAAAGGCAAAGGCAAGCAATATCCAGTAGACGGAGAACTTCAGGCAGATATGACCCTTAAACTGGAAACGCTGGTCAGAATAATCCCATAACCGAACATTGAAAAAATGCTGCGCATTCAAACCGGAAATGAGTTCAAGACCGGTTGTTATCAAAAAATAATACAAGATTTTGATAAATATATTGTACCCATGGATCAGTGAGATAGATCCCATGAGTATAAGAGCGGCCGTTCCATAAAGGATAAGATAAGGGCCTTTCAAAAGCCCGGGGTTTACAAAGCGCCCGTCACGAGTGGAACGATAGACTACCTCAATTACCCAACCCAGCACGGAAAAAAAGGTGAAAGAAAAAAGTATATCAAAGATAATCAGGGTCATGCCGTTAAACCACCTCGTCCTGACCCTCTCCCACCTGTTTTTTCACCCCTGGGTCGTATCACAGGAATTGGTCCCTGGAGAAGTCTATAATTAGTAAAAAGATAGCGCAAAAGGGAGCCAAGCGTGATGATTGTGGTCAATATCATCAGATAGTAAGGCAGGAAAGAACTCAGGCAGAATAAGAAATTGTCATACTGACCATGCAGAAATCTCTGGACATTTGACCCTGCAATGTCCCAGTGGGAAAGGCCGGCTTCCAAAGCTCTATGATACTGCTGGTTGATGAGATTGTATTCAGGGACGGTGAGTACCACAAAACTTATTAGTATAATAATTATACTGAACATCTGGAAAGCCGTCTTAACCTTGGCAAGACGGGAAGTCTGCAAACTCAAACCCTGATAAATCGCTAAGTAACGGAAACTCGTGATCATAATGTCACGTCCCAAAATGCAGAGGACCATCCAGACCTGGATTTGCTCAGAAAGAAAAACAAAGACAATAAAAGCCCCTAACACCAGACACTTATCCGCCAGCGGGTCCAGGAATTTGCCAAATTCAGTTTCTTGATTCAGACGACGGGCAAGATAGCCGTCCAATAAATCCGTAAGGGATGCAAAAACAAACACCGCAAAAGCGATCATGCGACTGATCTGTGAGGGCTGCAAGACCAGGTAGATGAAAAACGGAAGAAAGATCACCCGAAAGATAGTCAGCAAATTCGGCATGTTTCTATCCTTTTCCGAGCAATAGATTAATCCGTGATTGAGTCTCCTTATATCCCTCGGCAAGGGCCTCTTTGGCGCGATTGAATTCAAGAAATTTGAGATGACCCAGGTTAGGCTGAATCAAGATATCCGGGGGATCGGCTTTCAATCGTGTGACAGTAATTTGAGTTTCCATGATATTAATTGAAGTCATCATGACTTGAAAGATATTAGGCGATGAATCTCCAGGCATCCATTGTTTTAGCTGGGAGAAGACGGGAAGATCCAGGGCCTTGAATTTTTTGTTCAAAGCATCCAGTACCTTGTTTCTTTTTAGGAAGTTTTGACCGGTCTTTGTGTTCAGATCTAATGCGCCGGAATCAGGAATGGAACTCTTTCTAATTATTTTCTTGCCAACAATATCATGGTTGAGGTCGACCGCTATGACAAAATCAGCCCCCATTTCCCTCACCACACTTACAGGGACCGGGTTGACCAGACCGCCATCCACTAAGAACATGTCATTTATTCTGACCGGTGTGAATATACCTGGCACAGATATACTGGCCCTTACCGCTTCAATAATATCGCCTTCCTTAATAACCACCTCCCTGCCGGTCTCAAGATCAGTGGATACTGAGGCAAATGGGAGAGGTAGATCTTCGATTAGTTTTTCTCCCACCTGACCGCGGATGAATTCAGCGATCTTGTTGCCGTCAATCATCCCTGATTTGGGGAATACCACATCAATTAAAGAAACAACCTTTTTCCAGTCGAATTGGAGCACAACATCTGCCAGAGTATCAACCTTGGAGGATGCATGCACCGCCCCAACCAGCGCGCCTATGCTGGTGCCAGCAATATAATCGATAGTGATGCCTGCTTCAGAAAGGGCCTGAATCACCCCGATATGCGCCCACCCGCGGGCAGAGCCGCTGCCAAGGGCAAGACCTACTTTTCCTGAAGGGACTCTTTTTTTCTTGCGAAAGATATTAAACATTTAGAGGGTCCTCTCTTTTTTTTCTGCGGCATCCTTTTGTTCCAGCTGCCTTATCTTTTTTTTAAGTCTGTCAATATCTTTTTTAGTGGCCACATCCATTTTTCTCAGTACCTTACGAACCGTCTTTTCCACACTTTTCTCTAAGTCTTTTCTTGCCTTCTCGGACTTTTTCACCAACTCATCGACCAGCTCTTTTCCTTCCTTCTCAGTCATCTCGCCCTTTTCGGTTAATTCCTTAGCCAGTTCCTCGACCTTGTCCCTGGTCATGGCCGCTAACCCTACCCCTGTCAACATGGTTTTTTTGATAAGATCAAACATGTTTCTCCTCATTTTACTGTTCGTTTGATATGTTGTTCTATGATTTCAAGGATCTTATCTAATACTCCTATTGATGAACATATAATTAATATTGTGCTGTTAATTAGATGCAAGGCATCATTACTCAATATTTTTGTATACATTCTTTTTATGTCGAAAAGATACTAATTTGTTAAATCATCTTTTTCATCCCGTATTTATCCTCTCTTTTTTTTGCTTACTGCATTAAATAGATAGCTCCGTGTTTCCTCACAGTGCTTGGTAAACTTCTTCAAATGCACTTCGAGGTTTTTTATATCCTTTGTTTGGCTTTCACCTTTTTCTAAGGAAATTTGGATCTGTTTTGTGTCGTGATACATAAGATTCATGATGTGATAGGCCTGGTCAAACCTATCATTAGCGGATTTCACACTAATATCCATAGATTTACACAGGTGTAGAATAACACCCTCAGAAACCTCAACCAACGCTATTTGGGCCTCTTTCTGGAGGTTGCCGGCCTTGGCAATGTCCTCTTCAAAGGCGCCTCCTCCCGACCATTGTTTGTTTTGCTCAATGACCTTTGCCATAAGTCCCTGAGCTTTTTCCAGTGTTTCTTCTAAATGTGAAAAGGATTCTGATTTAGGCATTTAATCCTCCTTGTCCTTTTTAAAGGCCTTTTTTGCCCCTTTCAACATTCCGGAGACAGCTCCTCTGGCTACAGAAAGAGTTCTTTTACCAAGCTCCCTGGCCTCTGTGGCCATGACATCAGCGGCCTTAGTCGTTGCTTCTGCCGTCGTTTTGGCAGCATCCATTCCAGCTCGCCTCATTCTTTGTGTGGCTGATTCCGTTGCTTTGATAACCCTTTTTCCCAAAACAGAGGTCGTTCTTTTGGTCTGATCAGCAAGGTCGTTTAACACATCCTTAGCCTCTTCCCGGGAACCCCTTGCCACTTTACGTGTGGTCTGTATGAAGAGGTCTTCAATTGCCTCAAGGTCTTTCTTGGTTTTGGCAAGGTCCTCACGGAGAAATGCCTTTGTCATATCGCCAACGGACTCTACTGCAGATGCAATCCCCTTCTGTGCCCCTTCAAATGCACCGGCCGCAACATCCTTGACCTCTTTGCCTGCCTCCTCAGCAGCCTCCACTGCACCGGACATGACCTTGCCTGCAATTCCTTTCACCCTGTCCGCGCTGAACCGGCCTTCCTTTAGGGCCTTTTCAGTGGCGTTGCTTGCAATCTGTGCTACGATCTCTTTCACATTTTTGCCGGAGTCGATAGCCTGTTTAACGGCTTCTTTGACAGTTTGTTTTGTCAAACCCAATAGTTCCGTGCTTTTCAGTTTGATGTCTGTTACAGCAGATTCAACCCGTCCTCTGAGTTCTTCGGGCAATACAGCTCCAGCCTCTTTTGCACCTTCAATACCTTCCCTGAGTTCCTGTGCTAACATGGCCTTCTCATCTTTAAGCCGGGCCTCGAGTTTACGGATTTCCTCACGGGTGGCCTCAATTGCCTCATCTCCACGGTGACGAGCACCGGCGATAGCTCCTCGCACAGCCCCTTCCACTGCCTCTTTTGCATCCGCACCGGCATCCTTTAAACCTTCCACGGCAGCCGATACGGCGTCTTTAACAACAGGGTGCGGTTCCTCAATACCGCTCTTAGCTTGAGCCACGGCAGCAGATACCGCATCCTTCACAATATCATATGCCTTCTCCGTGGTGACCTGCCCGGCCTCCTTGGCCTTCTTCAACTCCTCAATAATACGATCTTTCATCTTGTTTGTTGACATGATTTGTCCCTCCTTTTGTTAGTTGAGTTGTCAAATCCTTGTGTTATTTGTTCGTGCTTAAGGATCATAAACTACTTAACTCCTTTTTCGATGAATAAGGCCGTAAAAAAGGATGCTCATCAATTCATCGAGATATTGCTCAATTTTTTCTTCACTTTCCTGGACCAGCCAGTTTAATTCGAACCCCTTCAGGGCGTAACCAATAGCCTGGGCTGTCAAAAAAACATCTTTAATTCTAAAAACCCCTTCATTTACACCCCGATCAAGAATACAGTGAATGATCTCCGCCTCCTTTTTGAAAAGGCTGTCGTGTATTTCGGCGGTTTTAGGCAGCAATTTATCAACCCCTTCCCTGTCCAGATTCAGGAGGTTGCTTGCATACTTCATGTAACGAAACTTTGCCTGTACAAAGGCGCGGAGTTTGTCCACGGGGGATGCCGCCTGCTCAACAGATAATGATACTTGTTTGATTACATCAGCAATTTCACGGCGAAGGACCTCCAGATAGACCTCATCTTTGTTCTCGAAATAATTATAAAGGGTCGCCTTGGCCACCCTGGCCATGCGGGCAACCTCATCCAGTGTTGTTTTCTGGAGGCCATAACGCGCAAACATCTTTTTTGCGGTATCCAGGATGGACTCTAATTTTTCTTGTTTCATGGTTATCCTCTTGTTATTATTTTGGACTAAAATCGTTTTATAGTCTAAATTAATCACAAAAAAATAGATGTCAAGAATAAAAGTTTGCTATCGCAAGTACCTCGAAATATTATACATTTATAAGTTAGCCCTCCTTTCCGTGGAGCATCTGGTTGGTCTTCTGTTTTGTGTGTTTACCAAGGTCGTCAAAAATGCTGTAGAGCGTTGGGATTATCACCAGCATCAGAAAGGTAGAGACCACCATACCGCCTATTACCGACAGGGCGATAGGGGCACGCATTTCGGCCCCCACTCCTTTGGATATGGCCATCGGAAGCATCCCGAGCATGGCGACTATAGCCGTAAGAAGCATAGCACGGAGCTTGGTTATACTACCTTGTATGATTGCCTCGTTTTTTGGCAGGCCTTGGGCACGGAGCTGATTGACATAGTCCACGAGGACGATGCCGTTATTGACCACGATCCCGGCCAGGATAATAATGCCCAGCAAAGATGGCATGGAGAGCGTGTTACCGGTAAGGAGTAAAATTCCGATCACACCAATGAGTCCTAAAGGCGCAGTGAACATGACCGTAAATGGGTGCAGCAGGGACTCAAACTGTGCCGCCATCACCATATAGACCAGGAGGATGGCGAGCACGAATGCCGCTCCCAAGGAGAAGAAGGTCTCCCGCATTCTCTTTATCTCACCCCCATACTCCACAAAATAGCCCCGGGGAAAGTTTATCTTTGCCACCTTCGTCTTGATGTCAGCAAGGATGTTGCCCAGATCACGTCCACTGAAGTTGGCGGTAAGCGAGGCCTTCCGCTTCTGGTTTTCACGGAAAAGGCGAGAGGGGCCTTTGCCTTTCGAAATTTTTGCGATGTCTGAGAGCCGGTGCTGTGAGCCGAGTGGAGCCGCCACCAGGATGTCCTTGACGTTATTTAGGGTCATCCTGTCGGCCTCACGATATTTCACCCTGAGGTCAAACTCATCACCGGCGGTGCGGAATAGAGTTGCCACTTCTCCCTCAAAAGAGGCGCGAATTGTGGAGGCAACCTGAGCCACTGAAAGCCCTATCTTTGCGGCTTTTTCACGATCTATCTTGAAATGAATCTCTGGCTTGCCGCGCCTGAGAGTGGTGTCCACGTCGTATAGACCTTTTATTTCTTTACAGTCAAGAGCAAGGGCATCCGTCATCTGCCCCAGCTTGTCTATTTCTTTCCCAAAGATCTTTACCTCAATAGGGATCTGCCCGGTACCGGCGCTTGTGATCATCCGCGCAAGGTCCATAAATTCTATTTTTATTCCCTTTATCCCGGGAAGTCTTTTCCTGATACTCTCCTGTATCTGCATGGTTGTGCGCTTTCGCTTGTTCTTGTCCACGGCATGGGCGAAGATCTGCGCTTCGTTAATACCGGTATTGGTCATGCCAAATGCCGCTCCTAACTCCGATTCGGCTGCCACGCCGATAATTGATCCAATGACATCCAGCTCCTTTTCAGACGACATAATGTTCTCGATCTGTTCAACCAGGTGGCCTGTTTCGTCAAGTTCCGTGCCCACAGGCATCTCCACCTTGATGATTACCAGGCCGGTATCAATTGGAGGCATGAACTCCTTACCGACATAAGGGATGAGCACAAGGCTCGCTCCAAATATTGCAAATGACGTTAGCGTCACTTTCCAGCGATTTCGAAGTGCCCAACTAAGTAAGCTTCCGTAAATTTTGCGAATAAACTCTTCACTTTTTTTTCCAATGCCTTCTTTTTTTGTCTTGTCTTTCAAACGAAATATCTTAGAGGCCATCATAGGAACAAGGGTGAGGGCGACAAAAAGTGAAGCTAACAGGGAGACAGCCACAGTAAGTGACAGACCGCGGGAGAGCTTGCCGGCAATACCCGTTGCAAAAAACATGGGGAGAAAGACCGCTATTGTTGTAAATGTTGAAGCAGCGATAGCCATCCCCACCTCACCTGTACCGTCAATAGCAGCCCTGAATCTGTCTTTTTTCTCTTCCATATGCCTGTAGATATTTTCGATTACGATAATGGCGTTGCTCACAAGCATCCCGACCCCGAGCGCGATCCCACTCATCGTCATCGCGTTGAAGGTGAAATCAAAGGCATAAATAATAACAAACGTAGCCAGGATTGACAGTGGAATGGAAAGCCCTATGGTGATAGTCGGACGCCAGTTGTGCAGCACTACCAAAATCAAGATCATGGCTATAAGGCCTCCCCACACGGCATCCTGTGCGGTGGCGGCAACAATCTTTTCAGTGAGATCACCCTGATCAAGTGTGATATAAAACTTAATGTCCGGCGGGAGTTCCTTTTTCAGTGCAATGACCTGCTTCTTCACGGCGGAAACAACCTGTGCAGTATTGGCGCCGGATTCCTTAATAATGAGAAGCATTACCCCGTTCGTCCGGTTCACATGGCTGTCGCAGCGGATCTCTTTATGGGTGTCTTTTACGGTAGCTATGTCTTTTATATATATCGGTGCCCCGTTTTGAACTGATACAATGGTATCCCGGATTTCCTGAAGACTTTCAAACTCGCCGATAGTGCGAAGCAGGTATTCCGTGTGGCCGCGGGTAAGATGCCCCCCGGAAAGATTAAGGTTCTCGTAGCGCAACCTGGCAACTACTTGCTGAATAGGAATCCCAAGGGATTCGAGCTTGGCACGATCAATGAGAACCTGTATCTCTCTTTCCCGTCCGCCCATAATGAACGCGTTTGCCACGCCGTCAACCATCTCGATGCGGTCTTTTATGTCATCCTTTATAAGAGTGCGAAGGTCCCGCAGATCTCTCTTCCCCGTGATACCATAGACAATGACCGGTATCATCGATGGGTCGAACTTGACGACTATAGGATCGTCGATCTCGGATGGCAGGAATTTTTTCAGTATGCCTATCCCGTCGCGTATGTCCTGGGCCGCAAAGTCGATATTCGTACCCCATTCAAATTCTACCAGAACAAGGGAAAGTCCTTCCATAGAGGTGGAATTGACTGTCTTCACGTTCTTGACCTGGCTGACTGCTGTTTCAATGACCTTGGTAACGCGGTTTTCCACATCCTCCGAGGCAGCGCTTTCATAGCTGGTGATCACCGCTGCCACGGGATAAGTGAGGTCAGGCATGATCTCAATCGGAAGGCGGATAAGGGAAATCGCACCCAGGACCACAATTATTAATATAAACATCAGCACCGTCACAGGGCGATGCACGGAAAATTCGGGTATTCGCATCTCTATCTTAGTCCTCTGTTATTTAATTTACTTTATGGGGAAGCCTTTAAAACGATCTTATCACCATGTTCAAGGCCGAGATTTCCCTCAACGATAACCTTTTCGCCCGGCTTTATGCCGGAGATGACTTCTACATCAACACCATCTGAAATGCCGAGCTTCACTGGCCGCACTTCGGCCATGCCGTTCACTGCTAAGAATACAACCTTGCCTTTCTCACCCTCAGTAATCGCCTTGATGGGCACCCTTACAATGTCCGTTTGCTTTGTCAGGATAAGCTGTACCCTGGCAAACATACCGGGTTTCAGCCTGTTGCCGGGGTTTGAAATCAGCACCTCGGCTTTGAATGTGCGGCTTTTTACGTTGACCACAGGACTGATCATGGAAACCTTCCCCGGAAACGTCTCACCTGGAAAGCCGTCCAAGGTGATAATGGCCTCCTGGCCGAGTCTGATGTCCTTGATCCGGTTTTCCGAGATGTTTACCATCGTCTTGAGGGATTTAATATCCACGATATCGAGGAGAGCCTTGCCGGGTATCATTGGTGGTGAAACAACCTCTCCCGGCTCTACATTCTTATGGGCTATAACTCCGTCGATAGGGGAATTAATTGTGGCATTTTGAAATTGCCTTCTGGCTGTAGCCAAGGCTGCTGTGGCAAGCCCAACCTGGGACCTGGCAATCTCGATGTCCTCCTGGGTCGCTCCGGTCTTTGCCATTTCAAGCTGTGACTGTGCGGAATTGTATTGGGCAATGGCTGCGTCATAGCGCATTTTTGCCTCGTCGTACTTTGTCCTGGAGATCGTTTTGTTTTTCAAGAGCTTAGACATACGCTCGAACGTGATTTTGGATAGGTCCGCGTTAGCCTTGGCCTGGGCCAGGGCGGCCCGGGTCTGTTCGATCTTTTCCTTCCGGGTCCCGGCCAGCACCTTGGCAAGGCCAGCCTCTGCAGTGGCCACCGCCGCCTCAGCCTGTGCGACTGCAAGTGCGAGTTCCTTTTGTTCCAGTTGAATCAATATATCTCCTGTCTTAACATGCGTGCCTTCCTCTACAGGGACCTTCTCCACCCGTCCAGGAATTTTGGAAGTTATATTTACCTCTTGAGCGGCCTTAAGAGTCCCTGTTAACAAGAGTGTCTCCGCAAGGTTGCCTTTTAGGGCCGGTGCAACGGTGACCTGTCTCTTGGGCTCCGGTGGCATGCTTTCAGCAGAAGTATTTTCCCTGCATCCTGCAATAAACACGAGGTAAATTAAAAGGGTCGGGCAGATGACCGCCCAATTCAGGTAATTTGGTTTCACTATTTTCCCCCTCTCTTTTCAGACGTCAGGCCGTAAAAAAGGATGCTCATCAATTCATCGAGATATTGCTCAATCTTTTCTTCACTTTCCTGGACCAGCCAGTTTAACTCAAAACCCTTCAGGGCATGTGCAATGGCCCTGGATGTTAAAATGAGATTATTAATATAGAAGACACCCTGTTCGACCCCTTTTTTCAGAACAGAATAAATGATATCCACCTCCCGCTCGAAGAGTTCGTCCCTAATACTCTCCGCATTTGGCAGGAGTTTCTCTATCCCTTCCCTGTCCAGATTCAATATGTTTATGGCCTTGCGCATATAACGAAACTTGGCCCTGACAAAGGCATCCAATTTATCAGATGGTAAGGTAACTTGAGCTACTGAAGATGATATCTTTGACACTATGTCATCCATCTCCCGGCGGAGTACTTCCATGTAAACCTGGTCTTTACTTCCAAAATAATTGTAAATGGTTGCCTTGGCCACCCTGGCCATACGGGCAACCTCATCCAGTGTTGTTTTCTGGAGGCCATAACGCGCAAACATCTTTTTTGCGGTATCCAGGATGGACTCCAATTTTTCCTGTTTCATTTCGACACCTCAATATTTATTTTTGGACTAAAATCGTTTTATAGTATAAAATAGCAGCAAAAAAACAGATGTCAAGGACAAAAATGAGGCTTACCTCTATCCTTGACACATATGACCAATTTCCGTATGCTTGTACCCAAAAAAACTATGATATGTTAATCCTCATTACTTTAATTTCAGGAGGAATGAGGGATTAATCGGTATAGTGAGGTTTTGATGAACTACCTTAATGCAGTTTTCTGGGACTATCCTGAGTTTACTGATCCGGACACAATACGGCGGCATTTGTTGAACCAGAGGAATCAGAGAATACGTCGCTGGATCTTGAAACGGTTTTTGGAGCATGGAAGAGTTGTGGACACACTCCAGTTTTTTCCTATTGATACTATTTCCCAGGAGTTGGCAAAATTAAACTTGAAGCCTTACACATACAAAAAGTGGAAAAGGATTACAGAAGTACTATGCTCAGTCCAAGGGAAAGTAAGTCATGTTATGTGTCAGAAGGCCAGAGGGAAGTGCTTCTGAAACTTATCACTGAACCTACGATTGAGGAACATTTTTTTTTAACAGGAGGCACCGCTCTTTCCGTATTCTACCTTCATCACCGGACGTCTAATGATCTCGACTTATTCTCTTTGCAGCATGTCAATATTTCTGAGATTGGCTTCTGGATAAAGGCCATGTGGCCTGGAGAGATTGTTACCCTCAGGGAAAGTCCCCAATTATTATCCTGTCTTATCCGTGAAACAAAGATTGACATGGTTATTGTCCCGCTTTCAGTAGATGAACAACGTCCATCTGTCATTTTTGAAAATGGACACCAGGTTCGAATCGATACGATCCGAAATATTGTTTCAAACAAATTATGCGCCTGTGTCAGTCGAACTGAGCCCAAGGACTATGTAGACCTCTATGCCATATATAAAAAAATGCCTGAAATTGAGTTCGAGACAGTTTATGCAATGGCGAAGAAAAAAGACGCAATATTTGATGACCCTCCTACAGCGGCATTTCAGTTAGAAGAAGGTATGGCGTTTATCAAGGAGACGCCGGAAATGATTCCTCCCTTGAGGACCGCGTTTGATTATGATGACTTTCTTGCCTTTTATGAGCATCTCACTATGTGGATATATGAGCGATTAAGACCATGAAGAGGGTTGACAGAAAAATATCCATATCCAGATAGCATCAGACAATTCCATTCCGTCATTTCCCATTTTTTTCTTGACATTTTTTAGCACCTACTCATAAAATACCAAATAAGATATATCAAATACCATATATGGTACTTAGCTATGGAACAAAAAAAATCAGCTCATGCGCCGGCCGTGGACCGGGCGCTTGATGTAATCGAGCTTATGGCTGCCAGTGAAAAGGAACTCTCGCTGTCGGAGATCATGGAAGAGCTTGATATTCCAAGGCAGTCGTTGGTCAGGATATTAAACACCTTATGTGACAGGGGAATATTGGACAGGGCAAGGCAGAGAGGCTTTTACCGTTTAGGAATGAAGCTTCTGTATTTCGGAAACAGGCTTCAGGATAATATAAGACTTCGTACAGTTGCCAGGCCTTTTATGCAGGAATTAGCGCAAAAAACATCTAAGACCGTTGAGCTATCCACCTTAGACCGGGATCAACTTGTCCTGATAGAACAGATTGAGGGAACCGAGGGGATTCGCCTTTATACTCGCATCGGTAGCGCATACCCTTATTTCCATGCGGTTGCTGTTGGAAAGATATATCTGGCTCACATGGATGCGGAAAAAAGACGTAATGTGTTAGACAGGATAGGACTTCCTTCTGTTACTGAACACACCATTACCGATATGAATACGCTGGAAGCAGAGCTGTTGAAAGTTAAAAAAAATGGCTATGCTTTTGAAGACCAGGAGTTAAGGAAAGGAGTTCGTAGAGTAGTGGCTCCAATTTATGATTTTCGAAATAGTCTGGTAGGCTGCATAGGGGTTGCGGCAACCCTGTTCAGTTTGGAATTAGAAGACATGGAATATTTAGGACAAATGGTTAAAGAAATGGCCAACCGAATTTCTTACGGAATGGGCAAAAGGGAAGAGGTATAAGTTCATACAAAGCCATAGAAAGGTGGGGGATAACTGATGGGTGCGTATAAAATGATTACTACGGATATAACTGTCAGGTTTAGAGATGTTGACTCGATGGGACACGTGAATAATGCTGTCTTCTTTACCTATTTTGAGGAAGGCAGGAAGGAATTTATAGGGAGCTTGTTTAACGTTGTAGAGCCCGGGGATTATAGTTTTATCCTGGCAAGCATCAGTTGTGATTTTTTAAGACCTCTAAAATTAGGGGATTCAATTACCCTGCAATTATGGGTCGGTGACATTGGGGAAAAGAGGTTTAATCTGAAATACAGGTTGGTTGATACAGGGGATGAATCTATTGTTTACGCTAAGGGCCAATCTGTGCAGGTGTTTTTCAATTATGAGAAAAACAAAACGGTTACAATTCCAAAAGATTTTATGGCGAAGATATCGAAATACATCGAGTAGAAACCCTGAATTGGTTTGCAAATGAGACAGTTTTTTTATCCTTCCAGCATCGCTGTTTTTGGCGTAGCTGATAATCCCAGAAACCTTGCTAAAAATATTGTATCCAATTGTCTGGAGATGGGTTTTGCCGGCGAGATTTATCCAGTTGGAAGGGAGCCTGGTGAGGTAAAAGGAAAAGAGATCATAACCAATCCCGAGTCATTGTCCGGGGGAATTGATCTGGCGGTGATATTGGTTCCGGCCAGATTTGTTGCAGATACATTAGACATTTGCGGGCGCAAAGGGATCCTAAATGCTATTATCTCTACGGGCGGTTTCAGGGAATTTAAGATTAAAGACAACCAGGCCGAGAGGGATGTCCTCGAAGTGGCAAAACGATACGGTATACGATTCATAGGCCCGAACTGTATTGGGGTTATATGCACGGGCTCGCGGCTTTGCACGCCTTTCAATCCCTTGCAAGCAAAAAGATTTAAAAAAGGGCCTGTAAGCATTATTGTACAGAGCGGTGGAGTAACTACTCAATCTGCATACTATTTCTCTGAAGAATATGTTGGATTTTCAAAAATAATCAGCGTCGGTAATAAACTGAACATTGACCAAATTGACCTCTTAGAATATCTCATCCATGACGAGGAAACTGAGCAGATTCATATGTACTTGGAGAGCATTGAAGATGGTAGGGAACTGATAAGACTGGCTAAGAGTTCGGAAAAGCCGATTGTCATTTTTAAGTCCAATGTAAGCAAAACGGCATCGGAAATCGCATATTCCCATACGGCAGCACTTTCAAATGATGACCGCATTGTGGATGGCGCCTTGAGTCAGGCCGGGATAGTGCGTGTGCAGGATGTCCACGACATGACTGTAGCTGCTAAGGTCCTTCAACTCCCGCCTTTGAAAGGGAATCGTTTGGCGGTTATATCTCTATCAGGCGGTTATTCTGTGATCTTAGGGGATGCTTGTGAAAGACACGGATTTAAGTGCCCCCCGTTCCCATTTGAATTTATGAATAAAATTGAAGGTTTTAGGCGGGCAGGGGTGATCCGGATGTCAAATCCCATGGATTTTGGCGATGTTCACGATATCGAGGCATTAGTGTTTACTATTGAACATTGTTTGGCCATGAATGATATAGATGGTCTTGTGTTATCCTTCATGTACGAACCGGAGATGGCAAGAATGTTTGGCAGCGGAACTGGAAGCCCGGCACAGATGCTGAAATTTACAAAAAAGATGTGCAAAGAAACAAACAAGCCAATAGCCCTGAGTTTTTTCGCAGAGAAAAGATACATTGAGGAGTTTAAAAAGTTAAATACATTTCCGGTTTTTAATAATCCGGTGGAGAGTGTCCGGGCCTTGCGCATGTTGAGGGACTACTGGCGGAGGAAGACAGAGGGTTGAAATATTTAAAACAGCTTAGGGTGAAATCATGCAGTCAACTCCGCTAAAAACAATAATTGGTGAAGACTATGAAAAAGGTAGATCATTTTTTAGAACATTTCTTCAGCCCCGAATCAGTTGCTATCGTGGGGGCTACCAATAATGCATTTAAGATGAATTTTCGGATTTTGGAAAACCTGGTCAATTTGAATTTCAAGGGCCGGATATATCCCGTCAACCGGCATTCTAAAGAAATCCTTGGAATCGAGGTTTTCCCATGCCTCCAGGATATAAAAGACAGGATTGATCTTGTTGTTACGGCTGTTCCGGCATCAAAGACTTTGGATATTATCAGGGAGTGTGATTCAATTGGAGTGACGCACGTTGTAATCGTCACGGGCGGGTTTTCAGAAGGGGGAGATGACGGGAAAAAGCTCCATCAAGAAATAGCCTCGTTTGTTAAAGAAAAAAGTATTCGAACCCTCGGCCCTAATACTCTCAGCCCCATCAATACTGCCAATAATATGATCATTAGCTTTAATCCTATAAAAAAAATGAGACGGGGAGGTCTGTCTTTTGCCTTTCAGTCGGGTCTTTATGAGCCCAAACTAAACTGGCTATTCTCTCATCTGGGTATTAACAAGATGCTGGATATGGGTAACAAGATGGATATCAATGAAGTAGATGCCCTGGAATATTTTTCAAAGGATCCCGATACAAGAGTCATCGCCATGCATATTGAAAGCCTTCAGGGCAACGGCCGGGATTTTTTTAATCTCCTCGAATCCGTCTGCAGGGAAAAGCCGGTTATTATTCTAAAATCCGGACGGACTCAGGCAGGCTCGCGGGCCGCAGCGTCTCACACAGGCTCTATGGCTAATGAAAACGATCTGATCTTTGATAGCGCTATCAGGCAAACAGGGTCTATTCGGGCACAGAATATTGAGGAATTTTTTGACTTTGCCAAGGCATTTGAATTTCTTGAATTACCTGAAGGAAACAGGACGGCCATTATTACGCTCTCAGGTGGGGAAGGAGTCATGGCCACGGATGCCTGTGAGATGAATGGCCTTAAGCT
Organism: Desulfobacteraceae bacterium; assembly: GCA_030613055.1. Taxonomy (GTDB): domain Bacteria; phylum Desulfobacterota; class DSM-4660; order Desulfatiglandales; family Desulfatiglandaceae; genus JAUWMR01. The sequence continues at coordinate 5,407 of JAUWMR010000009.1, read as the reverse complement.
GGCTCGCCTGAGTGATAAGACCTATCAAAAGCTTAAAATAATCTTCCCTCCATGGGAGATTCCGCTTAACCCGTTTGATGCCGGTGTCTGTATGGAATTTCACCTTTCAGATCTAAATATGTTTCTCAACACTTTGGGTGACATTCCTAAGGATGAAAACGTGGATTGTACAATTATGCAAATGCCACCAGATTTCTCTTATTTCATATCGTCAAACGGGCATGTCTCAGAAGAGCCAGCTTATTTCCTTACCGAACAATATATTAAACAAATTTTGAACATGAAAAGAAGCGGGAAGCCATTCGCTATGTGGTGTTCCTCGATGGACACCCAGGAATCTGAGTTGATTGAATTAGTGGAGTCCCATTCTCTACCGATATTTCAATCATCAGAAAGGGCAATCAAGGCCATGTCAGCTATGTATCGATATTCACAAAAGAGTTCGCTAACCTAAAAAGCCAGGGAATCCATGTATTGCAACTTTCAAGAAATAGTGACCAAAGCAAAGGAGATCGGCCCTCTCAAAGTGGCTGTGCTCTTCCCTGATGACCCTGATGTGATGCGCGCTGCAAAAGATGGGATAAAGGAGGGCTTGATAGAGCCCGTACTGGTTGGTGATCGTACCCGTATCGAATCTGTGGCCAATGAAATCAACCTGTCGCTGAAGGACATGGTAATCCTTGATCAAGAAGATCCCCAAGAGGCTGCCGATCTCTGTCTAGACATGGTAAAAACAGGGAAAGTGGCCTTTGTTGTCAAAGGCAATATCCTGACGACCTATCTCTACAGGGCATTAATCCGTACTACAAATCAATTGGCGCCGGACCAGGCCCCCTGCACATTATGTTTTCACGAGGCCCCGGGTATTGACAAGATCTTTGTCATTACCGATCCCGGCGTGAGCATCCTGCCTGATCTCACGTTGAAGGAAAAGATACTGGTCAAGGCCGTGAATGTATTGCATGGGTTGGGATGTGCTCGACCCAGGGTGATGGTTCTGGCTGCCTATCATGGAGACGGTTCAAATACTCCTTCGATCCGGGATGCGGTCGCCTTAAGGCAACTGGCCGGGGAGGGCAGGCTGGGTGAATGCGAGGTTTTGACCGCTCAAAACCTGTACCAGGCATTTCCCGACCGTAAAGTTCAAACAGAGGATTTCCCTGACATTTTCCTTGTCCCCAACATTGAGACCGGAAATATCCTGGTAAAGACCATTGATCATATTGTCTTGGGCAAGCGCCAGGGAATGACTGTCGGCGCGTCAGTGCTGTCGACCCCTTCCCGCTCGGATGGATATGAGACGCGCATGACCAATCTGGCCTTTGGTCTGGTCCTGGCAGCATCAGGCAGTGGAGAAATGGGATGAGTGGCGATTTTGAAAAAATTATTAGGGCCGCAGATCAAAAGGAGAGGAAGAGGCTGGTCATCTCCGGGCAGCCGGACCCCATTGCCCTGAACTCTGTTCTCAAGGCACGCGAAAGGGGATGGGTTGAACCGATTTTATGTGGCAGGGCTTTTACCGGGATGGCCTCCGAAATGAAGGTCCTCTGTCCCACTGCCGGTATCCGGGAGGCAAGGCAGGAGGCCCTGAGCCTGGCACAAGCCGAAGAGTCAGGACTGCTTTTAGATACAGGTCCTTTAGATACTAATTTTTTCTCCCTTGTCGCAGATAAGAAAGCGGGCCATAATCATGAGCATATATTGAGCTACGTGAGCATCATGATTGCCCCAAAGGATGGCAGGCTGACGCTGCTAACCGATACACTTATCAATAATCAACCCGGGCTTGCGGAAAAGATAGGCGTTACGGAGAATGCGATTAGGGTTGCTAATGCCCTCGGAATTCAGAGACCCAAGATTGCTGCGCTTTCGGCGCTCGAGTTGGTCAATCCGGCCTTAGAATCCACATTAGACGCAGCAATTCTTTCCAAGATGTCGGAACGTGGCCAGTTCGGTAATGCTGTCATTGAAGGCCCTTTGGCCATGGACAATGCCGAATCCGCATCTGCGGCCAGGCGCAAAGGGATCAACAGCCCGGTGCCTGGAGATGTGGATATCTACCTTTTCCCTGATCTGGAATCGGCCAACCTGACAGCCCAGTTTTTAGCCTGGGTGGGCCGCCGTCAATTATGCGGAGTACTAATAGGCACCAGAGTTCCCTTAGTGGTACGTTCCATCCTGGAGCGCCCTGAATCGTGGCTGGTTAACCTGGCCCTGGGGCTCTTGCTTTGAAGGATCGTTTAATGTTCAAAATACTGGTCATCAATATTGGTTCAACCTCCACCAAACTGGCGCTCTTTCTTGATAATGAAGCCTTTTTCAGGGAGAGTATCGAGCATTCTTCTGAAAAACTGTCCCGTCTCCAGGGATATGAGGAATGGTTTAGGTTCCATAACGATGCCGTGAAAAGAGTATTTCATGAGCGCACCAGGGACCTTGGTGATCTGGGCCTGGTGGTAAGCCGGGGAGGTCTGACCAGGCCGGTTCAAGGTGGCGCTTACTATATCAATGATGCAATGCTTCGTGACCTTCGCTCAGGGGACTATGGATGGCATCCCTGCAATATTGGTCCACGCATTGCCTATACCATTGCCGAGAGATACGGAGTAAAGGCGGTTATCTATGACTCGCCTGTGTCAGACGAGTTGATTCAATTGGCCCGCTTCTCAGGCCTTAAAGGCATAGAGAGGGGAGCCGCATTTCATGTATTGAGCCAGAAGTCAGCAGGCCGAAAGGCTGCACTAAAGCTCAATGTTCCCTATGAACAAGGAAATTTTATCGTGGCCCATCTGGGGGGCGGGATTACGATCGGTGCCCACAAAAACGGCAGGATCATCGATGGGACGCACGGCCTTAGTGAAGGTCCATTTACCCCCCAGCGCACAGGGGCGTTACCTCTGCAGGATTTTTTGAAGTTGTGTTTCTCAGGAAAATTTACAGAGGAAGAGCTAAGACGTACACTCTTCAGCCAGGGTGGTATTCATTCCTACCTTGGCACACATGATATTAAATATATAGAACAACGTGCTAACAATGGCGATGAGGAAGCAATACTTCTGCTAAAGGCCATGGGTTACCAGACCAGCAAAGAAATATGTTCCATGGCCGCTGTGCTCGAAGGGCGAATAGATGCCGTTGTGTTGACCGGCAACCTTTGCCGCGCAAAAACGGTTGTAACCGAGATACGGAACAGAGTTCGTTCTTTAGGGAGGCTCTTGATCTTCCCCGGGGAAGATGAATTAGAGAGCCTGGCACAGGCTGGACTAAGGATTATGTCTCCGGGCGGGGAAACAGTCAAAGAATATGCCTGATGGCAAGCTGGTTTGAGAAAGGTTCAGGAAGAAAGAAATATCGTCCGTGAAGGAAGGAAAAATGGAAAAGGTACCTGAAGAAGAAGTTGGACAGCGAATAAGGAGGTTACAGATTATTCTTGCGGAGGCAGATTTGGATGGGGCCTTTATCCTGCAAAATGTGGATATGTTTTATTTCTCAGGCACAATCCAGGCTTCTATTTTGTTTGTCCCCCGTGAAGGCAGCCCGGTTTTGATGGTTCAGAAGGCCTGGAAAAGGGCACAAGACGAATCTCCTCTTGAAAAAATAGTCCGCATAAAAAATCATAACCAGGTAGGCCAGGTGCTTAGAGATTTTGGCGTTAATATGTTGGAGACCGCAGGTCTTGAAATGGACGTCTTGCCGGTCAACATATACTTTGGATACAGGAAGTACTTCCCGCAGTGTCGCTGGGTGGATATTTCAGGAGAGATACGCAAGCTGCGTATGATCAAATCTCCCTATGAAATCGACCAAGTCAGGCGCGCAGTGGTTATTCTTAACAGGGGGTTTACGGACATAGGGGAATTGATGAGGGAAGGGATGACCGAATTGGAGATTGACGGGTGGCTTGCGCTGATTGCACGCAGAGAAGGTCATATGGGAATTCTCCGCATGCGTGGATGGAACCAGGAAATGATGCATGCGCATGTGCTTTCTGGCGAAAGCGGCTCGGAGATTTCGTTCCTTAACAGCCCGCAGGGGGGGACTGGTAACACGCCTGCTATGGCGCAGGGCGCCGGAAATCGCAGCATAAGGAAAAATGAGCCCATCGGCATAGACTACGGTGTCGCCGTAAATGGTTATACTGGCGACCAATTTCGGACTTTTGTGATAGGTAATATATCAAAGACCCTCGAAAGGGCACATGACTGTTCAAGAGATATTCATCGCTTGTTAGTAAGGGAGGCAAAACCAGGGGTCCGCTGTTCTGATCTGTACAAGCTTGCTGTGGAGGAGGCTGCAAATAAGGGATATAGTGATTTTTTTATGGGGCATGGGGACGGGCAAACCAGGTTCGTTGGGCATGGAATAGGCCTGGAGATTGATGAATATCCTATTATTGCGCAACGCTCTGAAGACAAAATAGAAGTTGGAATGGTTATAGCAATTGAACCAAAATTTGTTTTTCCGGGGAAAGGTGTAGTGGGACTGGAAGATGACTACCTGGTTACCGCATCGGGATTGGAGAGACTTACATTGACAGACCAGAAATTGATGCAGGTTCATAAATAATAAGAAAAAGGGAGGACGCTCATTGCAAAAGCGATTGATTTCAGTAAAGAGGCGGGATACAAACGCGTATACCTATGGAACTTCGCAGGATTGAATCAGGTCCAATAGATCTATGAGCAAAACGGTTTCAAAATCGCAGAAGAGCGTAAGGTGCAACAGTGGGGAGGTATGATAAAAGAACAGAAGTTTGAAATATTACTGAATTCTAATTGATCAGAGGGGGAGTTAATGAAAGTTATAGAAAAAGCACTGAAGGAAGGAAGGACCGCACTTTCGGAGTATGAGGCCAAACAGGTTTTAGCAGCATATGAGATCCCGGTTACTAAAGAGATCCTGGTGGTCAATGTTGAGGAACTGGCCAAAGCGACTGAACAGATCGGTTATCCTCTTGTCTTAAAGGCTTGTTCATCCGAGATCGCCCACAAGACGGAAAAGGGCATGATCCGGGTAGACATCAGGAATGAAGATGAGGCCTTAGCAGCCTTTAAAGAGATTGTGGCCAAAATGGATGGGAATGAGAATACCGTGCTTGTCCAGGAGATGGTCAAGGGACAGCGGGAGTTGGTCATAGGTCTGACCCGGGATCCTCAGTTCGGCCCGTGTGTCATGTTTGGCCTTGGCGGAATATTTACGGAGATATTAAAAGATATCTCATTTCGAGTAGCCCCTTTGGAAAAGCGGGACGCGATAGAAATGATGAATGATATCAAGGGACATAAAATCCTGGAGGCCATACGTGGTATGGAAGCAGCGGACATGGATATTTTAGCGGACATCCTGATCAAGGTTGGACAGATTGGCCTGGAGAATGAGAAGGTCAAGGAGATCGACATCAACCCGG
>JAUWMR010000042.1 GCA_030613055.1 Desulfobacteraceae bacterium | reverse complement strand
TTTTTCAATTTTGCCAGGGAGAAGACGGGACCGTCCTTGCAGACATACTGATCGCCGATATTACACCTGCCACAGATACCGATAGCACACTTCATGCGCATCTCAAGGGAAAGTATGATCCTGTCGGGAGGGAAGCCTAATTTTTCCAGGACTGGCTGTGTAAACTTGATCATAATAGGCGGGCCGCACACAATGGCAATGGCATTTTCAGAGCTGGTGATCTTCTGTTCCGTAATAGTGGGCACAAACCCTACATTGTATTTCCAGTCAGGATCATCCGTGGCATCCACCGTGATATGCATGTTGATATCATCTCTTTTTTCCCACTCGGCTAACTCATCACGGTAAAGCAACAGCCCGGGACTTCTGGCACCATATACCACGGTAATGTCCTTGAACTTAGGACGATTGTCAGGCTCAAGCATATAGATGATACTCGATCTTAATGTGGTAAAGGCAAAACCACCGCCTATAATGACCACGTTTTTGCCTTCCATCTCATCCCACGGATACCAGTTGCCTAAAGGCCCCCTGATACCCATGATATCCCCTTCCTTCATGTTGTGAAGATGGGTGGTCACAACACCGGTCTTGTTTACCGTAAAGGTCACAAACCCCTTCTCAGTAGGAGATGACGCAATACCAATGGGAATCTCTCCCTGTCCGGCTATGGACAGCTCTGCAAACTGACCCGGGGTGTAAGAAAATCTCTTTTCATCTTCCGGATTCAAAAAGACAAACCTGAAGGTCTTGAGATTCCTGTCTTCCGTCTCAACAATAATATCATCTATACGAACCGGATAGGGTAAATACGGATTTTCCAATGGAATGTTCTCCTCTAAGACAAGTGAGCTAAAGTGACTAAAGTTTGAAGTGACTAAAGTTAAAGGTCTTTTCCAATAGACGTAAAAATAGCAAGTAATTCACTGCATTCTTCATATTCAGCCTTTATTTTTTTCCAAGGGAGCCAATTTACCTCTACAATTACTTCCAACCAATATTGTGTTTCACTGGCTTCACCTTCACATATCTTAATCTTGCTCCTGAAATCTGCTTTGCTTCTGGCACGATTTGCTTCCCGGTAATTTGCTCCAATAGAAGTTCCCGCCTTAGTGATTTGATTCCGCACCACCCTGCCTTCGGGCGTATTGGGTAATTTTGTTGACAACCGAATTATTCTTGCTGAGAATCTTTTAGTTCGCTTTTCGAGTTCTTTTGAAAATTCCTTATTATCCACAACTTTAGTTCACTTTAGTCACTTTAGTGCACTTTAGTCACTTCTGTAGCTGTTCATCAACTTACATACTTCCCTGATATCTATGTTCACGGGACAATATCTCACACACCGGCCGCACCCGGAGCACTGAACACCGTTGTCATATTTGTCTACATAATACTTCAGCTTGTGCATGAACCTCTGGCGTACCCGCTGAAACTTGTTGTCCCTGGGATTATGTCCTGAACCGTGAAGCGTAAACAGCGGAAACATGCACGAGTCCCAGTTTTTGATCCGGTCACCCTCTTTTCCTATTACCTCATCCTGTATGTCAAAACACCAGCAGGTGGGACACAGATAGGTGCACGTGCCGCAATTGATGCACGAAAAGGCTACTTCCTCCCAGAACGAGGCAGCAAAAAGCTCGTTTATTACCTTATCTTTGAGCCTGTCAACGGGAACATTCACAGAAATCTTGTCAGATGCGGATTTGGCCAACTCCTCAGCACGTTTAATGGAAGCATCATCTGCCTTGGTCCTACCTTTGGCCTTTGCAAGAAAATCCTCACCCTTGTCCGTCAGACCCTTAGCAAGATAACTCTCTCCTAAGTCATATAAAATGACATCGAGACCATCCTCGTCAAAGGGACCACCTCCAACAGAGGTGCAAAAACAGGTGGATACAGGATCATTACACCCAAGACCAATCAGGACAGTAGATTCATACCTCTGTACCCACCACGGGTCTTTATATTCAGGACTGTCAAAATTAAGCTCCACAATCTTAAATGCATGGGCATCACACGGCCTGATCCCTACAATCGCCCTTGGTGAATAGTCCTTTTCTGTTTCCTTTAAGATATGGGCATCAGGAGCACTCTCATCAAGACTGTATTCAAATATGCGCTCAGATTGGGGGTATATTAAGGATTTGGGCGAAAGACGCGTGTTTGGATAATCAAAATCAGGCTTTTTGCCTTCATCTAAGGGCATGAAGGTGTGAAAATCACCATCCCTGACCGGTACAAATATCTTATAAGACTCCTTAAGGCCTTCTAAGGTCGTTAACCATTGTTCCTTTGCGAATAGCTTGAGTGTCATAGAATATACCTTCTTAATTGTTTATTTACCGCAGAGACGCTGAGAGCGCTGAGCACTACTTGCTTTTTTGCTTTCCGCTGAGAGGGCGGAAAGCAAAAAGAATAAAGCCCGGGGGGTAGAGTCCTTGCAAAACCTGTAATTTATACTGAGTTATCAACTTGAACAATAGCAACTCAAAGCTCATATCGTAGCGAAGCTGCTGACTGTTTTCCCTTTGCCGTTTTCTCAGCGGCAAAGGAAAATTCATTCATCTCTGCGTCCTCCGCGACTCTGCGGTGAATTATTAACAAAGTCATCACCGAATAAAATCATTATAATCATCCGGTCTGTAAACATCTAACGGCGGCCTTTCATCTAAACTAAGGCCTGCTTCCCACTTAAACAGATCAAACACATCCTTGTTCAGCTTCCTGGTAAACTGTCTTACCGGAATACCGACAGGACATGCCCTTTCACATGCGCCACAGTCAGTACACCTGCCGGCACAATGATAGGCCCTTAAGATATGGAATGTCATAGTATCTGTCGGATCAATGCTCTTCCCCACCCACTGGGGACCGGATTCGTCCACAAAACACGTGGGACAGTAACATAAAGGACAGGCATTCCGGCAGGCATAGCACCTGATGCAGTTTGAGATCATTTGTGTGAAAAAATCCCACTTCTTATCACTTGCCATGCCCTTTATCTTCTCTACGTCCCTGTATGCCTCTGACACCTCCTGCTCCTCGAAAGGCGTACCTATTACCTCGTCATATTCTACAGGATTCCGGTGCGTGCAGGTCTTACAGTTGGCCTGAAGATATTCCTTCTTATCAAATGTCTCATTAAAATCATTCCCTTTAACCGTGAAGCTGTCACCGTTTTCTGTAACCTCAAGTATCTCCCTTTCCTTTACCGCCCTTAATACAGCCCTGTGATCAATCATGCCGGTACACGGGATACCTACAATATATAGCTGGTCACGCTTTATCTGATTCTCAATAATATGCGTTACAATGTTCCTGGAATTGCAGCCAGTGGCTAATATCCCTATCCTGTCCGTCCTTTTGGTCAGGTAATTGCAAAGGTTTAACCCGCAGAAACTGTCCCAGTAAAGCGTATCCGCTTTATCAGCGTCAGATACCAGTACGGGTTCGTTCATCATAGGGACCGTACCCTTTTTGTATCCAATAAATACATCCACGGTCTTATCTTCAAGTAGTTTTTTAGCCGTCTTCCTGATCTCATCCGTGTACGTGACCATTATGCCACCTCAGCCCTTCGCTTTATATAGTATCTGGCCGGCCCCAGCTCATGAACCGCCTCGCTTACTTCCTTGGCTACATTGGCAAACTTGGTGGCCTCAGCAGATGATATCCAGGAAAAATGAAGCCTCCCCGGTTCTATACCAATGTGTTCAAGCAGGTTCTTTAACAGGGCAAACTTTCTTCTCGCGTAATAATTACCTTCCAGGTAATAACATTCCCCGGGGTGTCACCCCGATACCCATACCCCGTCCGATCCGTGACGAAAGGCCGCTAAGATAAACTTGGGGCTTACCCTGCCGGAACATGGAACCCTGATTACCCTGAAATCAGGCGGGTACTGCAAACGGCTTACTCCCGCTAAATCCGCCGCGCCATAGCTGCACCAGTTGCATAAAAACGTCGTGATCTTCGGCTCCCAGTCGGTCATGTTTAACTCCGTTAAATGGTTGAGTAGTTAAGTAGTCGAATGGTTGAGTGGGGTTCAATATTTTAACAACTTAACCACTCAACAACTCAACTATTTGACCAGGTCATATCTGATTAATCATCGCCATTAACTGGCCTTCACCAAAACCCTTGAGATTAAGGGCGCCTGACCTGCATGAGGCTACGCACAGCCCGCATCCCTTGCACAGAACAGGGTTGACCTCAGCCCTGCCGGTAAATGGTCCCTCCTCTATAAAAGAGGGGGCGGAATATGGACAGATAGACACGCATACACCACAACTGCTGCAGAATAAGGGGTTCACCTCTGCTACCGTGCCGCCTACGTGGATCGTCTTCTTGGCTAATAAGGTGACAGCACGGGAAGATGCAGCCAGGGCCTGGGCAATGGATTCATCTATGGGCTTAGGATAGTGTGCCATGCCGCATAGAAAAACACCATCCGTGGCAAACTCGGAAGGTCCAAGTTTCGCGTGTTTTTCTACAAAAAAACCGTCCTCATTCAAAGGAACCTTGAAGAATTGCGCAAGCTTCTCGTCCTTGTAAGACACAATAGCAGAAGCTAACGCTAAAAGATCGGCCTTTATCACAACAGTCTCTTCAAGGATCGGGTCCCATAGTTCTATTTTAAGCACATCATTATCTTTTGACACCTTAGGCTTTTCATCCACTGAAAACCTGATAAACATAATACCGGCAAGTCGGGCCTTTCTGTATATGTATTCCCGTTCCCCGTATGTCCTTATGTCCCGGTAAAGGACATAGATGTTCATGTTCGGGTTCAACTCTTTTAAATAAAGCGCGCTCTCAATGGAATGGGTGCAGCATACCTTGGAACAATAGGGGCGATCCGGCTCCCTTGACCCCACACACTGGATGAAGACTGCCGTTTTGATGTCCTTAAGGGAGGGGTCATTGTTCATGAACATTTGATCTAACTCCAAATGGGTCACGACCCTGGAGTCCTCTCCGTAAAGATATTCATCCGGCCTCGATTCATTCGCCCCTGTAGCAATCACCGCAATGCCATGCTCAACAACCTCTTGCTTGCCATTGGAATTCAGTGTCGTCTTGAAGTTTCCGACAAATCCCTCAACACTGCTTAGCTCCGTATCAAGATGAATCTTTATGTTACTGTCAGTTTCAATTGATTCTATTAGTTCCGATAAGTTTTTCTGAATATCTTCTCCCTTCCAGGTCCTGAAAAGATTCAGTGCCATGCCACCTAATTGGGCGGATCGTTCCACAATATCTACATTGTAACCCTGATCCGACAGGCTTTTGGCCGAAGCCATGCCCGAAATACCGCCGCCTATTACTAAAGCCCTTTCATCTACATCAAGTTCAGGCTCCACGAGCGGTTCCACCAAGGCTACCTTGGCCACAGCCATGCGAACCAGATCCTTGGCCTTTTGGGTGGCCATATCAGGCTCATCTTTATGGACCCATGAATCCTGGTTGCGGATATTGGTCATCTCAAAGAGATACTTATTCAAACCCACAGAAATCAGAGTCTCCTGAAACAGGGGCTCATGGGTTTTGGGTGTGCATGCAGCAACCACAATGCGGTTCAGGTTGTTCTCTTTGATCACCTGGGCCATGATGTCCTGTGTGTCTGTGGAGCAGGAAAAGAGATTGTCAGTAACATATTCCACAAAGGGAAGGGATTCAGCATAGTCCCGCACCCCGGGAACATCAACTACACCCCCGATATTGATGCCGCACTGGCACACAAATACCCCAATACGTGGGCGATCTCCTGTGACATTCTTTTCTTCAGGGACCTTTTTTTCCCGGGTCATGGTGTTCCTTGACACGCTCAAGCAGGCGCCGGCTTTTGCCGCCGCTGAACTGGCTTCAATCACAGATTGGGGAATATCTTTTGGGCCTGCAAAAGCGCCGCACACATAAATGCCTTCTTTAGATGTGCTCACAGGATGAAAGGATGCTGTTTGACATAACTTCCCTTCGGTAAGATCAATGCCCAATTTCTCAGCAAGCGCGATCAGTTCAGGCGAGGTCTTAAGGCCCACAGAAAGGACTACCATGTCAAAGGATTCTTCGGATATATCCCCATTTTCATTAACATACGGGATGATTAGTTCGTCACTACCCTCAACTGATTCAATAGTGGGCACCCTTGAGCGTATAAAACGAACACCATTTTTTTCCTTAGCATCATCATAGTACCGGTCAAAGTCCTTGCCGTGGGTCCGCATGTCCATGAAGAAAATGGCGCAGTCAAGATCCGATCCTGCGTGTTCCTTGGCTACAACAGCCTCTTTTATGGCATACATACAGCATACCGAGGAACAATAGCCAGTGTCACACTGGTTAATATCCCTTGAGCCAATGCACTGGAGCCATGCGATCTTTTTGGGTTCTTTGTGGTCGGAAGGCCGGACAAGATGTCCCTGGAAGGGACCCGTTGCGCTCAGAATACGTTCAAACTCAAAGCTGGTGACCACATTAGGGTGTTTTGCGTATTTATAGGTCAGGTATTCACTTGGATCAAATGCAGTAAAGCCTGGTGCAAGGATTATTGCGCCCGCATGGATAGACAGTTCCTCTTCCTTTTCTTCAAGGTTAATGGCATCCGTGGGACAAAATTTTTCACAGGCCCGGCATTTCCCTTTCTTGAAGTAGATGCAATTGTCCTTGTCAATGGCATATTTCAGCGGAACTGCCTGTGCATATTCAACATATGCAGCCTTCCGCTTGATCAGATTCTCATTATAGAGGTCATCAACCTTCTTTGGACATTTTTCAGCACACAACCCGCATGCGATACATTTATCCATGTCCACATACCGTGGATGCTTGAGGATTTGGATTTCAAAATCCCTGGCTTTCCCGTTTATAGATATAATCTCAGATAGGGTGAGAAGCTCAATGTTCAGATGCCGGTCGACCTCGACCAGTTTTGGCGAGATAATTCACATGGCACAATCGTTTGTTGGAAATGTTTTATCCAATTTAGCCATGGATCCTCCTATGGAAGGACCTTTTTCCAGGAGGTAGACATAATAGCCGGAATCAGCCAGATCAAGGGCGGATTGCATCCCTGCAATCCCGCCTCCTACGACCAGAACAGACCCCATTACCTCATCAGGCATAGGTTATCTCCTTTAATTATTTAGGATTATATGGAGTTTAATAAAAATATTTGTGTAATTTGCAGCTCATCAATATTTTCTTATAGGTTTTTGTTGTTGCAAATAAGCTATATTATAGTTATAATGTAATCATAAAGCAATTATTTTTTATCAAAAAGGGGTTTTTGATGGGCAAAATCAACCTGGATCGAGCGGATCCTGATTTCAGGAGGGAGTTGGCGAAACAGCCGGGCGGGGATAAGATTTCTGCCTGCTTTACATGTCGAACCTGCACTGCAAGCTGCCCTATTGCGGCCGTAAACGATACATTCGATCCAGTCAAGATTATCCGAATGGCACTTTATGGTCTAAAGGAAGATGTACTTAAGAGCGATTTCATATGGCTTTGTTCGAGTTGTTATACTTGTCAGGAGAGGTGTCCCCAGGGAGTCAGAATTACCGAGTTTATGACCCTTTTGAAAAATCTTGCTGTTAAAGAGGGTAATATGCCGACCGGGATACGGGCTCAGCAGGACCTGATTAAAGGTGAAGGCCGCATTTACCCCATTGATGATTTTGACAACAAAAAACGGGATAAGGTGGGGCTCCCGCCGATTCCCACTTCATGTAGCGTTGTAAAGAAGCTGTTTCCGTCTGAATAGAGAGAAGCGCTTTGTTTATTCATTTGTCTGCTGTCTTTTTTAACACGATTTGCATGAGAAAACGATAAGAAAATCCGGTTAATCCTGTCGAAATTCTTCTTAGGAACTGATCTATGAAATACGCATTTTATTTAGGTTGCACAATTCCGGCAAGATCGAGAAATTATGAACTCTCGGCAAGAAAGGTTGCGGAAAAACTTGATATTGAACTTGTGGATGTTGAGGGATTTGTTTGCTGCGGGTTCCCCATGAATGCCAGTGACCTAAAGGCTGCTGGGGTCATGGGAGCCTATAATCTGGCCTTGGCAGAAAGAAAAAATCTGGACATATGCGTTTTGTGCAGTTCCTGCGCATCTCAATTAACCGAGGTGGCACATGACCTGTCTGATGATGGACCGGAGAGGGAAGAAGTCAATAAAGAACTGGCCAGGACAGGGCTGAAATATAGCGGCGGTGTCAGAGTGAAGCATTTTGCCCATATTTTGCTCGAAGAAGTGGGAGAGGAGAAAATCAAGGAGTATTTTGTAAGAGATTTGAGTGACTTGAGGATAGCTGCTCACTATGGGTGCCATTATCTGAAGCCTTCTGAAATATATGATGATTTTGATCATGTTGAGGATCCGAAATCGATTGAGACCCTGGTGGCCTTGACCGGTGCGAAAATTGTTGATTATCATGGAAAAAAGCGGTGCTGTGGGGGGCCCGTGCTCCCAGTAGTGGAAGATGTGGCCCTTGCCGTAGCAAAAGAGAAGCTGGATGATATCTCCAAGACTGATGCGAATGCAATGTGCCTTGTGTGTCCGTTTTGTTCGGTAATGTATGACGACAATCAAAAAGGTATCGAATCGGAATACGATACGACATATAATCTTCCGGTATTGTACTTAACGCAGGTTCTTGGTCTGGCCATGGGGTTTGACAGGAAAGAACTGGGCCTGAATATAAATGTAGTAAAGACTAAGAAATTGCTGGCCCAATATTTCGAGCAATAGGCATTATTATTTTAAGTAAAATTGACGGCTTCGTAAAAAGTTGAATTTCTTGTTTATCTGGGTTCCCGCCGTAGTTTATTCCCGCCCCATAGGGGCGGGAGCTTGCAATGACGATAAAGCATTTAATATCAAGCAGATATGATAGCCGTCATACCCGCGAAAGCGGGTATGACGGCGTTTAAATAACTTTTTACGAGTTCATCAAAATTAGTTGGTTAGAGACCCATAAGGGCGATCATTTCCCTAATGGGTCTTTTTTTTAAGGAATGATGATTTTGGCGATGGAAAAACTGTAAAAAGGACTTATTTTGTTATTAATGATTCTATTAAGGCTGGGGAGAAAAAGGAGCCAACATGACTGAATACAAGACAATAATCTTGCCGAAAACAATGCCCCTGGTTGAGAGGATTTCAGGGGTGAGCAAAGAGATTACAGCATGGATAAGATCCCTTGAGGAGCCATTTAATATTAGTTCGGATGTAATGCACCTGGTGAAATGTGAACGAAACGACAAATACAGCTACCATTACATACTTGATCGAGCGGTAAAAGGCCCTGACGAAAAAAAATCTTACTCAAAATTCCGATAGTGAACCAGCGGAGTGCAAAAAGTAATATTTGCTATATTTTTAGATGACACCCAATTACCGTCGAATCACATTGTTTCTTAACGCATCAAACTTTTTTGCGATTAGATTTTCAAATTCTGCACCAAAGAACCGTCGGTTACTCTGTAGATACCACTTGATACTCTCCCAGTAGTCCTCCAATGCATGGACATCCCGGATGGTTTCAAGAATGCCCTCAATTTCGGAGAGCTTTTCCCTTTTCAAGGTATCCTTTCTCACTTCATAAAGGTCATTTAGTCTATGCTTCTGGTCCTCGGAAAAACCAATCTCAAGAGACCGATAAAGCAGGTCATTTACGAGGTTGTGGAGTTCATCGAAATCCTTCAGAAGGTCCATCTGCTTTTTTGTCTGATCCAGTATTCTGTCCGTAATCTCGATCAACCTCTTCTCGTACATTTTTTCAAGCTTAAGTCCGTAGTCATCCGTGTAAAAAGGATGTTTTTTGAGGGCTTGAAGACTATGGTGGAAATAGCTTTTTAGTTGATCCACATTATTAATAGTGTCCATGTAGGACATTTTTTGGGCAATATTAACACGGTCCTGGAAATCAACAGATAGGACATTTGGAAATTTTTCCTTCCTGAGAAGGATGCCGGTTTTGGCCTTGAACAGGTGATTTATGCGATATTTATCTGTCCAGATTTTTTCTATTGAGAGCGCATTGAGATAATCATTAACCGCCTCATATCGTTTTTCAATTTTAGGGCACATATCCAAAAAACTCAGGCAGACAGGAGCACCATTTGATTTTATTTTATTTGTTCCGCGGAGTCCTACGAGAAGGAGTTTAATTTGATTCTTATAACTTAGATAGCCGCTAACCTTCTCGTAACCGAAAATCCGGATTCTGTCTTCAACAAGCTGGTTGAGAATAAAGTGCCTTGTTTCCTCTGCAAGATTCTGGAGTGTGTTATACAAACGGAAGGCCTCGTAAACATCTTTCTCAAAAGTGGCATACCCGATGCTCGTAAATTTTCGGTTTTTATAAATGAATTTTAAAGGGACCTTTAACATAAGATTAACAAGCTCAATAAATTCAACATATCTAATGCCCCGCAATCTGAAAAGGCGTTCTAAGGCAAAGATCATTCTGCCGGATCGGATGCACTTGGGCTTTTCCGGCCTTTCCCATTTTCTGGACTCAAGGTAACGCGCTGCGGAAACATCGTCGGGAAGGCCCTGCATTTGATATGCTTCCAGGGCGTAAAAAAGATTTCCCTTCTGTGCAAATATTTCATCCATTTGTTCTTCAAGAGTGGTCTCACGGTCAATGATTCTGTGGCTGAGGGCCCTTATCTGAAACAGTTGCCCTGCCAGATCCTCCAAGATCAGATCATCCCTGATTGAGGAGAGCATGATAAAAGAAAAAAGAAAGAATGCATCAAAGAGTTCTTTATCCCGGGTATCGAGAATTTCTTGCAAAGTAGAAAAGGATATTTCACCTCGGACAATATGGTGCATCAGGCTGTGATATTTCACAAGGAATATCAGGAATTTCTTTTCGTACTTATTGAGATTGTACCTTTCGGCAAATTTCTCCTTTTCAATAAACAGTGCGCCGGCATGGGCGAGATCTGCAGGGTTGATTTTATTTTTATATTTTTCTCTCAGAAAAGGTATTCTACCTATATCCTGGAATATAAATGATTTAACGAGGGCATCAAATAGGGGGCGATTGTGAGTCAGATTCTTTACGATTTTTTCCAGGTCTTTTATCTGCGGTTCACTCACCCCTACAATGCCGGTGGCCATGGGGCCGAATTCCCTCTGGGCCAACCTGTGCAGGAATTGGATATCCTGAAAGCTTCTCCTGTCATAAGTGACAAGGGCCTGGAGCTTTTTTGTGGCTGTGATAATATAATGAATGACGGGCGAGGTTAGATACAAGTGCCAGGACAGATCCAGATCCTGTAGTGCTCCGAATTCAGGAAGAATAAATTTCAATAGGGAGGGCGAATTATAATAAAGCAGGTTAAGGTCAGTATATACTTCTTCGGGATGAAAAATTGTGTCTAAGAAGTTGGATCGCAAATATTCCTTCAGGTCTCGAACTTTTTTGAACCACCGTTTCTGTCTTGCAGGCAGTTTCGTGGTAAAGTCTGTCTCACCAAGAAGTCTGAGATGACTCTGGTAAAAGCTCTCAAGATTGGAAAAAAGTGTCTCTAAGTTTACCAGGTCTTCTTCAGGAATTTCGGATATGCGGCGTCCGGCCAACTTTTGGGATAAGGCCTCCAGTTGTTCAATGTCCCTGTCCATATCCATGTAAGCGATTTCCAGGGCCTGGTTTTCCGGATTTACTCTCAACTGAAATCCGGTGCCCAAAATATATGAGGATCCATTCTGATACAACTGCTTGCTGAATTGCATAAGGATTGGGTGGTCGAGATAACGAATGTTGATGGCTTTGGCCTCCTGCTCCACTTTTTTAATCCGGTCAATGATCTCAGACCGTTCCACGTCGGCTAAGATGGGATTAAAATTGATAACCTCTCCGCGCGCGAGGCTTACTGTGATCCAGAGAAGGACAAATACATCCTGGCTCCCCATTCTTTCAAAAAGATGGCCGGTGCCCTGAAACTCGATATCAATAAACTTTCGATAAAATACCGGTAATTGCAAAGGATCGAATTTCAGATACAGCTCTTCAAAATTTTCAATAGTATTCACAAGGTTTATGACATTTTGTATCCTAAGTAATTTCCGATCGTCATAGTCAGCTAAAGACTCTTTTTCCATTTGCCCCTTTTGTTTCAATTCCGCCCAGTTGTCGAGGTATTCAAAGTGATTCATCATCTTGAGAAGTTTGCGTACGATCTTGAAGTGAATTCCCCCCATAGACGTTGTCTTTTCGTCCAGAAGCCTATCCCAATCGAGTTCGCGATTTGTTACAATCCTGACGGTTGATTCATAGAGGTCGAAAAGCTCGGTAAGTTCTTCAGTGCTCAGTCCTGTACTACTGGCAGCTTCTGTTTCCGCCATGGTCATTAGAAGACAATAACGAAGCAGGTTAAGGGCCTGTTGCTGTTCATAAGTGCGGGCAAGATCTGAAACCGGTTTTAACGTTTTTTCACTCATTTTACCGGATAGAATTCGGCCTAAGGGTGTGTGGCCTAAAATAATAAAAAAGATTTCCCTTAGTTCATCGTAGTTAAACCCGAAGAAAGGCAGGACTTCCAGATTTTCAATGACTTCTGTCCTTGATCCTTCAATCATGTCGGGATTAAGATAATGTCTTATCTTTTCCAACTTGTTGATCTTGGTCACAAGTTTGATGACATGGTTCAGAGCGGCGAATCTCCTGTTTTTGTTTTCCAGGGGCTGCCTTATCCGGTCAATAAAAATCTGCGGCAGGCCCTCATAGTTCCCCTTTTTAATACTGTCTAATACATAAAGGGTTCGAATTACATACTCGAAGGAATTCCTGTAATCGGCCAAAAGATCTGTAGAACAACCGATTAGCCTGGATTTCATGACATCTTGTTTGATCTCGGCCGTTGTGATTTTCAAGGGCTTTTTTTCACCCAAATATATCATCAAGTAATCTGGCGTATATTCCTTGAAAGAAAACCTTTTCCCCCAATCGTCTTTTACAGACTGGGGTGTCAGGGATTTTAACAATATCTTGTCAAAATAGACGGGCAGGAGCTTGGTCCAGATTCTCGCCTGGTCGCTTAGGAAAGGCCAATCTGCAAGTTTAAAATTAAGGTAGGGCAAGTTATCTATCTGCTCAAGTGTCACGTCTTCTATAGGATGTTTGCCTAACAGTTTGTCAATGACCTCCTGCTCGACATATAGGCCACTTAAATATTTTTGGAAATCAAAAATGTTAACCTGTAAGCTATGATTTTTTATGCGGTATTTCTTTTTCGTATTAAAAATGTGGCTGAATAAAGCAAATTGTTTTTCTTCGTGCTCTGTTTTAAAGACAACTTCTCTCGCGCGATTGGTTTTGGATGTATAGCGATTTGCAATGATAAAGAGTTCACCGTCCGGTTTCAAAATCTTATAGAGCTTCCACAGGATATAGACCGCATATTCATCGAGACGCTTTTTGGTAAGCATTTCTTTTGAAAGAGGACTGAACCTTTCCATCAGAATTATTTCGAATAGGTCCCATGTAAGGATAACAAGATCCAGTGTCTTCCCCATATTTCGGAGTTTGTCAATGGAATCTATAACCACGAAACTATGTTCTTTGAAATGAAGGGAGAGTTCACGGGAGATCAGATCGTCCTGGTGTGTTACTACGCCTATATTATGATGCTCTTTATAAAATTTTTTTCTGTGGAAGCCGACGACTTTGGTAATTTCATCAACCTTGGACTTCATGTGTGTTAGAGTGTTGTACACCAAGTGGTTTGGAATAAGGTAGTAAGGCTTTCCAAGACTTGAAAACCTGATTAATAGTCCAAGTTTCTTATAGATCTTGTTTAGCTCCCTGTAATGCTTCCTGACACTATGGGAGTCGTCCAGGACGGTTGACTGGAGCAGTTTGACATCTTCCGGATTTGAGCGATCATAGATCTCGAAAAGACCGAATCCATATGCGTTTCCACCGAATCTGCTGCGAAGATGGGAGGGATGTTTTAGGGCGGCAAATGTTCCTACCGGGATATCCGAGGGGTCAATCCCAAAGGTATTGAATTCATCTGGTTTGATAAATCTAAAAGAGTCTTCGTGCCAGGGAATTTCTGCGGGAAAGGAGTCAATGTGATCCATTTAAATTCCAGGCTAAAAAAGCCCTATTGAGGTCAATGGATTCGTTTGGGGCCTAAAGCCATCGTTTGCGGCGTTTGTAGGATTTTACGTCTTTATAAGACTTGAGGGTCCCAGTAGCGGCCGTGCCTAAGTAAAATTCCTTAACATCCGGGTTTTCTCGGAGATCTTCTGCATCACTCTCCATAACGATCTTGCCATTCTCCATCACATAACCATAGTGGGCGATCTGGAGAGCCATGTTGGCGTTTTGCTCTACGAGCATGAGAGTAGTTCCAAGTTCATTGTTTACCCGTCTAATAATCTGGAATATTTCTTTTACCAGGAGCGGAGCGAGACCCAGAGAAGGCTCATCTAATAGCAATAACTTGGGTTGAGCCATCAGTCCTCTGCCCATCACTAACATCTGGAGTTCACCGCCACTACAGTAACCTGCAAGGTTCCCTTTTCGTGCTAAAAGCGCAGGGAAATAGTGGTAAACCATTTCCAGGTCTTTTTTATACGGCTTACCCCAGCGGGTTGCGGTCCCAACCCTTAGATTTTCTTCAACAGTCAGATACTTGAATTCTTGCCTTCCCTCCAGGACCTGAATAATCCCTTTTCGTGTAATCTCTTCCGGAGACGAATTCTGAACGGGACTGCCATCATATTCGATTGATCCTTCTGTAACTTTACCATTTTCGGGCTTGAGCAATCCGGAGACTGCCTTGAGGGTGGTAGTCTTTCCAGCGCCGTTGCTGCCCAATAAAGAAACAATCTGCCCCTTTTTAACGGTGAGGGATACGCCTTTTAAGACCTGTATGACATCAGAGTAGACTACGCTGATGTTGTTGAGCAGTAATCTGATGTTGTTTTCCATTATTCCAATACTCCGTTACATATCAATACGAAAATGGCCACAATCTGAAGTTAGAACGAATAATACGCCAGACCTCTGCAAGGCCCTTTGGTTCAAAAATAATAAAAAGGACAATAGCAAGACCGAAAATGAACTCCCGGAGAGGCGCTATAGTAATACCCATACCAGTGTCGCCGACATTCATGAGATATTGCGTAATATGACTCAGTATTTCGCTCAATCCGACAATAAATATCGAACCGAATACAGAACCTGGAATGCTCCCTAATCCTCCGATAATGATCATTGCAATAAATTCAATGGATAACCAGAGATTAAACGGCTCGGGTGTGATACACATCATATAATATGCATATAGGGCGCCGGCAAACCCCGCATAAAAGGAGCTGATTGCGAATGATAGAAGCTTATAGGAAAAGATAGGGATACCCATTCCTTCAGCGGCCCGGTCATTATCGCGAATGGCAATAAAGGCGCGTCCGTACCGGGTCCGAATCAGGTTAACGGCTATCCATATCATCACCACAAAGCAGACAAATATCACGTAATAAAACACCCTGTCATCACCCAGGCCAATGCCGAATATGGATGCTTCGCTAACGACAATGCCTTCCGCACCGCCAGTAAGTCTTTCCCACTGCACAAACACGTATTCAAGGATGAACTGTCCTGCCAGGGTTGCAATACAGAGGTAAAGGTGCTTGAGCCGGGCAGTAGGAAGTCCAAAGACCATACCAACGGCGGCAGTAACAAGTCCTGCTGCAGGTACTGCAAGCAGGAAAGGGAACCCTGCCCTGGTGGCTAAAATAGCGGCAGTATAAGCTCCAACACCGAAAAAGGCACCATGACCGAGTGATATCTGGCCCGTATACCCTATGAGGAGATTTAGTCCTATTGCTGCAATGGCATATATCCCCATGGTATTCAGCACGTATAACATATAGGGGCTGCTGATAAACGGGATAACAACGAAAAGCAGCATAAGGCCGATTAGCATCCATAGCCTGCCAAAATCTGTTTCAAAGATCCTGATCTCTTCGTAATATGATTCTCTAAAATTCCCGCAGGGATGAAATTGCAACTTGTTCATGTTCCCACTTACCTTTCTCTTTATAAAATCGTGAAGCGGAGCTGGGCGATTTTATACTCTCTCTATCTCCACAAGCCCAAAAAGACCGTACGGCCTAACCATCAGGATAATTACTAACACAATATATGGTATTACTTCTCTCAAGGAAGTAGAGATATACCCGCCAGTAAAGGTCTCAAGCAAACCGATAATGACCCCACCTATGATGGCCCCGCCAATACTGTCCAGTCCACCTAAAATAACTACAGGAAATACTTTAAGCCCTATAGAACTCAGTTCATGGACATTAACACCATTTATTATGCCTAATACAATACCGCTCATGGCGCAGACCAGGGCTGCGATAGCCCATGAGAGGGCAAAAACCCGCTTTACATGGACGCCCAAGGAGAGGGCAGCAGGCTGGTTGTCGGCCACAGATCTCATGTAAATACCCTGTGAGGAATATTTAAAGAATAGACCGAATATAATAAGAAAAAGGATACCAATAACAAATGTGGCGACGTAAACAGAGGGGATCTGAATTGCTCCCCATTCCATAGAAAGACCTTCGGGTAAAAATTTAGGGTAATCATGAATATCACCACCGAAGATAAACAGCATGATTCCCTTGAACATGATGGCTAATCCCACGGTCAGCATTATCACCTCAATGAGGGCTTCCCCGATCAAGGGGCGAAGGAAAAGTCGTTCAACGACAAAACCGAGGGCGAAGCTTCCAATCATAGTTATTGCGAAAGCAAGAATAATAGGTAGCTTGGCCCAAGCTGACAGGACAAGAAACATAAAAGCACCAATAGCCAGGAGTTCCCCGTGGGCGAAGTTGAGGACGCTGCTTGATTTAAAAATCATGACAAAACCAAGAGCGGAAACCGCATAGAGAAATCCAAGTGATAATCCATTTACAAGAAGTTGAAGAAAGAATTCCATGGCGGGCTAAGTCTCCTTATTGAACAGTCAGGATTTTGACTGTTGTTTCAATTGTCCCCACGTGTCCATCTCTGTATCGCACCTGACCTGTTACGGGAAGTTCAGTCTTATCGGAATACATGGCATCAATGAGGTCTTTATACTGGTCAAAGACAAACATACGCCTTACCTTGCCCGTTCTCGTCAGTTCTTCGTCGTCTGCATCCAATAATTTATAAAGCAGGATGATCTTTACGAGCCTCATTGGTTTAGGCAATTGTTTTTTGTTTACTACCTGGACTTCCCCGCGAATCATTTCCTCAACAGCAGGCTGCTGGGAGAGATCCGTATATGTAGTATAGGGAATTTTCCTGTCTTCTGCCCAGTTACCAACGTTTCCGAAGTCAATATTTATGAAGGCCGTGAGATAATCCTGTCCCTCCCCCCATATAACGGCTTCTTTAATATAAGGGCTGAATTTCAGGCGAGTCTCAATAAAGTCGGGTGAGAACGCCTCCCCATCTACTGTGCGCATGATATCCTGTTTTCGACCGATTATAATCAGGTGCCCGTCATCATTGAAATATCCCGCATCCCCGGTATAAAACCACCCGTCTTTCAAGGACTCGGCCGTAGCCTCAGGGTTTTCATAGTAGCCAATAAAATTCGACTTGCTTGACACAATAACTTCCTGATCCTCGGTGATTTTGACCTCGGTCCTGGGAAGGGCTTTTCCCACTGTCTCTGGTTTTACCTCATCGTCGGGCTGTACCTGAAAAATTCCACCCCCTTCGGTAAGGCCGTATGATTGCATTAGATTCAGGCCATTGGCCCTGAAAAACCGAATTACATCCGGGCTAATGGGAAACCCTCCTGTATAGGCGCTGCGAAATCCGAGACATCCAACACGATCCATAAGCGGTCGTGATACAATCCTGTTTGTCAATGCACTTAAAAATTTAAGCTTGGCAGGCACAGGCTTTTTCTCGGATTCAAGGTCTACCACGGCCCCGCCTATTTTTTGGGAGTAGTTATACAGGGCAAGCTTGATAAACCCGGCATCGGCAATCTTGACCCTGATCTTGGAAGCGAGATCTTCCCAGAACCTGGAGGAGGTAATGATAACGGAGGGGCCTATTTCCCTGAAATCCTCAACAGCGGTTTCAAAAGTTTCGGGAAAATTCATGGCAATACCGCCGGACAAGGTGATCCCCATGCCCCACAACTGGTCAACGATCCAGGCCGTAGGTGTAATGGATATCCAGTTGTCCCCGATGCCGATTGGAGCTGTTTCAAGCCATTTTCGTGCCATTTCATTAAAATTTTCATGGCTTAGCATGACTAATTTGGGCTCTCCGGTAGTGCCTGATGTCATTATCATAAGGGCAACATCATCGGGCTTTCCTTCCCAGAGTTCCTTGACAAAAAGGTCAGGCTGCTCTTTGTCCAGTTCTTCTCCTAATTCGAGGAGTTGAGCAAAGCTGATCAGCCAGGGATCATCCCTGTAGGATCTCATGCCGGTGGGGTCAATATATATAAGCCGCCGGACATGGGAGAGTTCATCCCGGCATGAGAGAACTTTGTCAACCTGTTCCTGATCCTGGGCAAAGATATATGCTGCCTTGACACGGTTGAGCCCGAAAAGCTGCTCTTTGGCCACTGCCGAAGTAAAAAAGGGGATCGTTACCGCACCGAGTGACTGCGCACCTAATTCAGCGAAAAGCCATTCAGGGTGATTGTCTAATATAAGCCCGACATTTTCACCCCTCTTTAGACCCAGAGAGATCAAGCCAAGGGCAACAAGCTTTGTGTAACGCAGGTACTCTTTCCAGTCGTAGGTCTGCCATATGCCATATGCCTTTTCACGGATAGCAATCTTGTCCGAACCTAACTTCTCCGCCTGTCTCGAAAGAACCTGGGGGAACGTATACTGGCATAAGGACGCTAATGTTTCTTCATCGATACGGTCTATTTTCAGATTGGTAGTTTTCATTTTTTTCAGTATGGGGCTTAATATGGGGTCAGGTCTTGAGACCTGACCCCTCTTGTTTTAATCAATTTTGTCGGTGTCTCCAAGATAGGCTTTTATGACCTGAGGGTGATTCTGAACAAAATCAGGCGATCCTTCTGCTAATTTGACACCGAAATCAAGCACCGCAATTCTCTCGGATATACTCATGACAACCGACATGTCATGTTCCACAAGGATCATAGTCTGGTTCCACGCATTGTTTAGTTCCATCAGAAACCGGACCATATCTTCTTTTTCCTCGAGTGTCATCCCTGCAAAGGGTTCGTCTAACACCAATAGCTTTGGTTCCAGTGCCAGTGCCCTGCCCAATTCAACCCGTTTTCGCATGCCATATGGCAAGGAACCTACAAGCTGTTTTCGGAGCGATTGTATTTCAAGAAAATCAATCAGCTCCTCTAAGATCTTTCGATGACGGACCTCTTCGTCTCTCACCGACTTTGAAAAAATGGATGCTGTACCGACACCGTAATTGCAGTGAACATGACGGGCCAACAACATATTGGATAAAACGGTCATGCCGGGAAAAAGCTCTATGTTCTGATAGGTCCTGCCGATTCCTATGGTGGTGAGTTGATGTGTATGAAGGTTGGTGATTTCTTTCCCGTTAAATAAGATATGGCCCTCCTGCGGTTTGTAGTAACCGGTGATGCAGTTCAACAGGCTGGTCTTGCCGGCGCCATTTGGGCCGATAACAGCAACCAGTTCGCCTGTATGTACTGCGAGGTCAATTTTGTGCAGGGCCGTAATCCCACCGAATCTTAATGTGAGGCTCTTCACCTCCAGCTCCGCCCCTCTGTCTTCGGGGCGCGCGGAGGCAAAGATACTCGGTTCACCACGAAAGGCTTTCATTTTATAATTCTAACCTTTTCTTTTCCGGGTCCCCAGAAGTTTGTGAGAGGTGTATATGTACCATTCTCGTTGATTTTCACGATCCTTGACTTCCAGGAGGCGCTGTGGTCGGTCTTGGTATAAGTGACATTGGGGACGAGCCCACCAAAATCCTCGTTGCGGAAGGTCTCGAGGCCCTGGTTAATGGTTTCGCTGTTTATTTTTCCAAAATTTGCATAGGCCTTGTCAAAGCCCCTTTCCATAATCATACCGATGACGACACCTTCCCAGTAGGAGGCATCAAAACTGGTAACGGTTTTATATTTTTTCCAGAGATATTCCATTGTCTTCATGCCGGGTGAGCCGTCAACAGGAAGACCTCCCGGAAACTGCATGTGCATGCGATCACGAATCAGCCCTTTACCGCGTTTGAAGAAATCCGGATCAGTGGATGTCCAGGTGCCGAAAAACGGGACATCGTATTTAATGCGATCAGCCGATTGGAGGGCCATGAGAATGGCAGAGGGAAGGCACTGCATAAAAATATATTCCGCCCCCTTGTTCTTGAGCCTCAAAAGCTCGGTATTGAGATCAAGGGTCTTGGGCGGGAATTGCTCGATAGAAACAATATTAACGTTATTTTTTGCAGCATATTCCTTGCTGGCCGCATGGATGGATTTTCCATATGCGTTGTTGTAAGTGAGAAGACCTACTTTTGGAGCCCCGCTGCCATGAATATTCTTAATATATTCCAGGACGGCATAGGAGTCCATATTGTAGCCTCCATATGGTAAATAGGCATAATCTACAGGCGGCTTGAGAATTCCCTGATATGTGGAAAAATTAATGTTAGGTGTCTTGTATTTCTGGATAATAGGTTTTGCCATAATACCCGATCCGGCATCCCAGGTGGCGAGTATGTCCATCTTGTCAGAGGTACAGAACTTTTTTACAAACTTAATCGCCTCAGGGACCTTGTATGCGTGATCAACCACGGTCAAATTGACCTTATTACCTGCAACCCCGCCTTTTGCATCATTCACGTAACGGAAATAGTCTTTGAGTCCCTTAGCATGAAACTGTCCCCAGGTGGAGGCCGGTCCTGTCAGGTTAATAATTGCTCCGACTTTGATATCCTTGGCCGTTGCTCCTATGGGAAATCCTATGGTTATCATCCCAGCTATGATTAACGTGACAGTTGCAAAAAAGAGTAACTTACGCATCATCTTTCCTCCTTATAATAGAGAGTTAATTCATTTGACACTCAAACCCAAAACCTGCCTTAAATATCACCAACCTTTCTTTATTAGACTGAAAATCAAATCTAATTTATTTCTCTGATTTTTGTCAAGAAATATTAAATAAACATAATAAATTGCTTTTTTATATAGTGCAAGCAAAAAACCTTGACACGGTACAAATGCGATGGTATCAACTGCCGTGAATGAATAGCCATTCATTAGAGGGTAATGGGATGAGTAAAAGGAAAAATGCTGAAAAATACTACAGAATTATTAAAGCTGCTACCAAGATATTCGCAAAAAAGGGCTTTTACCAGGCCAAGATATCTGAGATCGCGAGAGAGGCTGATGTCGCGGATGGGACTATTTATATCTACTTCGAAAATAAGGATGATATCCTGATTTGTCTTTTTGAGGAACAGATGAAGGCCGTTCTTGATAATATGGTGTCCGAGATTTCACAGGAAGATGATCCCGCGAAGAAACTTGAGAGATTTGCATTGGCCCATCTCAAATTGATTGAAAATAATAAAAGCATGGCAGAGATCATACAGGTTGAAGTGCGGCAGAGCAGTAAATTCATGAAGGAATATAAAAACGAGAAATTCACCCAATATCTGGATTTAATTGCGGATATTATCAGGCAGGGCCAGGAAAAGGGGGTCTTCAAAAAAGAGGTGATTCCTGGTGTGGCAAAAAGGGCGTTTTTTGGGGCTTTAGATGAGATGTCGAGGTTCTGGGTATTGTCAAGCCGCAAGCATTATGATATTAACACTGCTGCCAGGCAAATCAGTGAATACTTTTTAAAGGGGATAGCGGGATAAAATTTCTGAAACAATGAACTACCTCGCAGCAAGCTGCGGGGAATTAACCCTTGTCCGCCTTTGGCGGATTAAATTAAGTTGGTGAAAGGAGGAGAAAGTGAACATTATTTGTTGCTTAAAACAGGTGCCGGATACTGAGGCCCAGATTAAGGTTGCATCAGACGCAAAGTCAATCGTGACAGATGATATCAAATGGGTCATGAATCCTTATGATGAATATGGTGTAGAGGAGGGCCTTCGTCTCAAAGAAAAATTTGGGGGTGAGGTCACGGTAGTGGGTCTGGGTCCCAAGCGGGTTACGGAATCCATCCGCACTGCTCTGGCAATGGGGGCTGACAAGGGAATGCTTATCATGGATGATGCTTTGGAAGGAAGTGATTCTCTTGCAGTAGCAAAGGCCCTGGCCGCAGCTATAAAGGGCCTTGAGTATGATCTGGTTTTTTCCGGCCAGCGAGGAGTAGATGATGATATGGGTGTCGTCGGCGCTAACCTTGCGGAGTTTTTGGGTATTCCCCATTTTTCAGTGATTGACAAGGTTGAGGTTTCTGAGGACGGCAAGTCGGTAAAGGTCAATAGGCCTATCGAGGGTCAGACGCTCGTAATTGAATCGAATCTACCCGCCCTGGTCACTGCTCAGAAAGGTTTGAATGAACCGAGATATGCATCGCTTCCAGGGATCATGAAGGCCAAAAAGAAGCCGCTGGAGGAAAAGACTTTGTCAGATCTTGGCTTGGATGCCGCCGAATTTGGAGAAGGCGCAAGAAAAGTAAAGATTATTGAGCTGACTCCTCCTCCGGCAAGAGAGGCCGGGAAGATTGTTGAAGGGGAGACACCCCAGGAAAAGGCAGCTGAATTGGCCAAGTTGCTCCATGAAGAGGCGAAGATTATTTAGTCCGGGTTTTCCGGTTCGTCTGTCGACCCGTTGGCCGCTTGAAATTGTTCGCCAATATTTAGGACGGGTAACTGGCTAAACCGGAGAATGGGCAAACCCTATATAATATAAGGAGATTTGAAATATGGCACAGGGAGTTTGGACTATTGCTGAACAAAGAGATGGAGAAATCCGGAAAGTTACTTATGAAATTGTCAGCGAAGGTAGACGCCTTGCTGATGCATTAGGCCAGGACTTGACAGTAGTTTTGCTTGGCTCCGGTATCAAAGACAAGGCTGCCGAGCTGGGGCAATATGGCGCTGACAGGGTGCTTGTAGCTGATGACGCAAGGCTGGAACCTTATACAACAGATGCCTATGTATCCGTCATTTCCGAACTGGTAAAGGCCAATGATCCGGCAATATTATTGATTGGCGCGACCGTAGAAGGAAAAGACCTGTCTGCCAGATTATCGGGCAGATTGGGTGTAGGCATGGCGCAAGATTGCACGGCCTTCTCGGTGGAGGACGGAAATCTCGTGGCAACCAGACCAATTTATGCAGGTAAGGCCTATGCCAAGGTGACTTTCGAAAACAGCTGGCCACAGATGGCCACTGCCAGGCCAAAAGTGATGACTATAAACGAGCCGGATACAGGCAAATCAGCCGAAGTTATCGATGCCTCATTCAGTCTTGATGATAGTGCTCTCAAGACCAGGGTTGTCGATACGAGCAAGGATGAAAGTGGCAAGGTTGACCTGACAGAAGCCGACAAGATAGTTTCGGGCGGACGTGGCATGAAGGGCCCGGAGAATTACAAAATACTTGAAGATCTGGCAGATGTAATAGGGGCCAGTGTGGGCGCTTCACGCTCAGCAGTGGACGCCGGATGGAGACCTCACACGGACCAGGTAGGTCAGACAGGGAAAGTTGTTTCTCCGAATCTGTACATTGCCTGCGGTATCTCAGGGGCTATTCAGCATCTGGCAGGCATGAGCACCTCAAAAGTAATCGTAGCGATTAACAAGGATGAGGATGCCCCGATATTTCAAAAGGCGGACTACGGTGTGGTGGCCGATCTTTTTGATGTTGTTCCGGTTCTGACCGAGGAAGTGAAGAAGTATCTGTAAATAACAGCGTTCAGCCTTCAGCTATTAGCAAACCAAGCACAGTTTTGTCAAAAAAGTATGGAGTTTTGCGTACCTGCTCAATAAACTGGGGAAAATCCCTTTTTAAGCCACCCTACGCATTTGCGGGGGCAGGCTTTTAATGGATTCCCGCCTTCGCGGGAATGACGGGTACTTAGATTAATTTGTCATTCCCGCGAAGGCGGGAATCCAGGGACCAATACTTCAACTTATTGAGTTGTTACAGTTTTGCTTCATATTGGATTTGAAATGAAACTTCTTTGTCAGTACCTCGAAAGGGCTTATTGCTGATTGCTGAACGTTGCTTTTCATTACAACAAGCCCAGAAAATCCTCCAGGGAAAGCATCTCCAGCTCTTTTTTTATCTCCGAATCATTGTAAGGATCGCAGGTTATATCATCTATTGATTTAGGCCGGATCAAATTGAGAAGATATTCCTCGCTTGGATTTTCCAGCCACGCTTTAACAAGCAAAACCGGCTGCCTGATTTCCTCTAATTCCTGCCACATGCCAAGAGCTATCTCTTTCGGGTCGCCTGTTGCAAGATGAGGGGCGGCAAAAAACCTGTCCAACACTACCGCCAACGGGGTATGGATTTCATTTTCCAGGAGGTGATTTAACTTATCGAGATAAGCTGTCTGGAAGAGATCCCCATTCATTTGACCATTCATCAAATCCGTATTGACCATCACGCCGTATTTCAATCTGAGAGGCCTGTCTCCTTTTACAGGATCAGGTACCCATGGTACGTAGTCTGATTGAACCTCATCAATTTGAGGGGATTTAGTCACTGTCACCCAGGGCTGATCTGATTCGGGGCCTTCTGCCGGACGGGTTTCCAGGACTTGAATAAGAGTGCCGGGCCTTAGAGGTAAAAAAGTGCCATCTTTGGCAGTTATGCCCACTTCATGATGTCCGCACGTGGGACATTTATTAGATGTAACCGTACCGATGAGTGGAATGCCTTTTTTGAAATCCACGATTGCCTTTTCCTCCATTTACAATTGAAGATTGGAGATTAGATCCAAAATTACATTAATTTATTTTAACTGGATTGATTCCGCCGCTGGCGGGATTATCCTGTCAGAAGCTTTTTAAAATGTCAGAAGTGACGGTTTCGTAAAAAGTTGTATTTTCCTATTTATCTGGATTCCCGCCTACGCGGGAATGACAATAAAACATTTAATATCAATCAGATATGATAGCCGTCATACCCGCGAAAGCGGGTATCCAGGCGTTAAAATAAATTTTTACGAGTTCATCAAAAGTGTTACCTATGTTAAATGTTATCGGAAAAAATGAGCTTACTGGCCCTGATGACTCGTTTTCACTGGATTAGTTTTTCTAACATGCCCTTAAAACACTGTCAATGTTCGGTCCTTTAGTCCATTATTTAATTGACAAAAAATACAATTTTTATAATGCTTTAAGATTGTGATTCGATACCGGCGGTGTAGCTCAGTTGGTCAGAGCATGCGGCTCATATCCGCAGGGTCACTGGTTCAAATCCAGTCACCGCCACCAGCGAAAAAAGCTGTCCGGTATTGACATTTCCCTAAGTGGCCTTATTTTCAACATGAAAATAACCAGAAACGAGGGCTTTTGAAATGGCATTTCGGCCTTTTGATAAACGAGATCTCAATACGGTAGGTGATGCCCTTGATATCGCCGAGGATGCAACGGGAAATTTCTATAAATTCTCTACAGTTCAATGGAAGAGACATCCATATGAAGTCAAGACTTTGACATCCCTTAAAGAAGATGAGGTAAGCAAACATGCCTTTGCATTACTAAATAAAGGCTTGATGGTAATAAGCAAGTCGGAGTCGAGGACGAAAAATCGTGATTTTTACTTTATTTGTCTCCAGGATCACCGGATATTAAAGGCATTAAGAAGGGATAATGATCTCACCCTTCTGCCACTTCTTGTTTATATTTTTACCCATGAACTGATTCATATTGTGAGGTTTTGCAATTTTTTTCAGCGATTTGATGTCTCAGAAAATGAAAAAGATAAGGAAGAGACAGTTGTCCATGCGACAACGTTTGATATTTTGAAAAATATCTCCCTGCCGAAACTGGATTATGTACTTGATTCGTACCAGGATCACAGGGTATGCGAGTTGGCCGTTTCATAGTTTTAAAAGGCGATGTAGGCGTTGGAGGTAATTTAAGATGCCGATTTACGAATATGAATGCACTAAATGTGGACACCAAACAGAGACTCTGCAGAAATTTTCAGATTCACCACTTACCGAATGCGATATGTGTCATGGAAAATTGAAAAAGCTTATTTCCCATAATAGCTTCCATCTAAAAGGGACAGGATGGTATGTTACGGATTATGCTTCCAAGACCAAGGGTAGTTCAGGGAACAGCCCAAAGTCAGACAATAATGCCTCAGGCACCACGTCAAAAGATTCTTCAGAGACATCAAAGAAAACGGATTCTTCATCAAAGGTATCCTCTAAAACATTAAAGAAAAAGGATTCCTGAGATGGATATGATGGCCCTATTTGGCCGAAGGTAAAGCAGGCATATGAGGATATTTGATAGCGGGAGGGTTCAGGATAAACTCATAAACAGACTTGAAAGGCAGGAAAAGCAACAGGCTTTCCAGCAAGACAGATTTTTCCGCTTTAAACTACCTGAAATTCATAACAAACTGTCCCAAGCCCTCTTGATGAACAAGATTATTGAAACAGACAACCCGGGCGCAGTCTCCAATGCCCTCCTCAAGGGCCTGAAGAAGGCCTTAAAAACCCCCGAATTTGATTTTAAGTATTTTATCGCCCCAATCCGCAGCCTGACCCCCCGGGCAAACCCCCTTTCCCTTTACATGACCCAGTATATTATGGAAGTGCTTATCGATGATCCCGATGTGATCGACATATATGGAACTGATCTGGAAATATACCAGGCTATAAACAAGGTCATAAGTAAAATAAATATCCAGTTTGAACGTGCGGAAGATGAGGTCATGACCCAGCTCAGCCGCAATAAATCCCTGGTGCCCGGTACCAGAGAATATGAAATAGCATTAGAACAGCTTATGAATAAAAGACTGGGAGAACCCCAAAAGTAGGCTCTATCCCTCCTCACGGTTAAGTAAATATCTCTTAACTGCCAGGCCGCTGCTGAAACCGCCGGTACCTCCGGCGGCCACTACCCTGTGTCACGGAAAGATCAGCGGTAACGGGTTTTTGCCCAGTGCCTGTCCAACCGCCCTCGCGCCTTCCGGCATTCCTATCATTGATGCAATTTTGCCATAGGTTTTTGTGGCTCCGAACGGGATTTTCGTGATGGCCTCATATACCCGCCACTGGAAAGGTGAGCAGGAAATATCAAGATCGGGCATCCTCAGGGTCTGCTTGTTCAACATAGAATCCTCAATTGCACGGATGAGTAATTTGTTTGCGCGGTAATCCTTGAACAGGTCGGTGCTGGGAAATATCTTTTTAAAAAAATCAGTGCAATCGCGCTTTATCTTTAAGGCAAGTCCTATTCGGATCGCTCCCTTTTTTGTGGATGCCATATAGATGTTCAGATCCCCAAATTTTATTTGCCAGCAGTAGATTTTCGATACAGTCGGCCCTGCCACGTATCCCTCCTTTCGAGTGTCTCCTTGATAAGTTTCAGGTTATCAGCCTTTTCCATGGCCCACAAAGGGGCCACAAGTTCAGATCTCACAGGGTCACCTGTCAGCCTTTGAATTACCATATCGGGCGGCAGAAGTTCCAGAAAATCGACTACCAGTTCCGCATATTGTTCTTGTTCAAGGCAGCAAAATTTGCCATTTTTATAAAGCTCGGAAAGCTTTGTCCCTTCAACGACATAAAGAAGATGTATTTTTACTCCCTGGACGGGAAGGCCGGCTAAAAAACGGGCGGTTTGCAGCATCATGCGGCGGTCTTCACCGGGTAGTCCCAAAATGATATGGGCGCATATGCTTAATCCGCAACCATGGGCCACCATAACGCTTTTTTCAAAACAGGCCACATCATGGCCCCTGTTAATTCTTTTAAGGGTCGCATCATGGGCGGACTGGAGACCGTATTCAATCCAGACGAGGTAGTCTTTATCATAGGATTTCAACAGATTTAAAATATCCCTGTCCACACAATCAGGCCTTGTCGCCACCGAGAGGCCCACAATATCATCGTGGGCCAGGGCCTGATCGTAAAGCGCTTTTAGCTTTGCAAGAGAGGAATATGTATTGGTAAACGATTGAAAATAGGCAATAAATTTTTTGGCCTTATAACGTTTCCGGATATAGTGTCGTGCCTTGACAATCTGTTCATTAATGGTAAGACCGTCATTGACGAATGCGCCTGTTCCTGAACCGCGTGGATCACAGAAGATACAGCCTTTAGTGGAGATAGTTCCATCCCGATTCGGGCATCCCAGTCCGGCATCCAGAGATATCTTTTGAACCCGTTCCCCGAATATCTCCTTTAAATAACTATTAAAATCGCGATATCTTTTCAAAGGTCTCAATTCCTACAGATAAAAATCCAGGATAAAATGCTTCAGAACCTCCTCCCCATCGCAACCCCAAAATACCAATATTCAACGGACTCACCTTATTCTCTCCAAATGCTTAGCTTAAATATGCTCTAATTCTTTACCTAACAACTGCGGATCCCGACACACATTAAAATACCACTCACCAATATCCCCCCAGTTATTCACGGCTGAAATCCACCGTTTGGCCGCCGCATGCTTGGCCTTTTCCTCATCGGTCTCGTAGCCCTTTATTTCAAGTATGAGAGTGCGGCCATCCTTCATCCGCACCAGAAAGTCCGGCTCGTATCCGTGATTGATACCGAATTATTCGTACGGGATCACGAGATCCCGATGGTCATTTAAGGAATTGTGTGAAGTGAGAAGCACGCCAGTTTAGTCAAAACTCCATTTCATTGGTCTCCGAACCCGATGAACTTCTACTCAGCGTAACATCTAATTCAGATCGAAAGTCCTTGAGCTCATCATTCCGAAGAAGCTGAAAAAATAGATTGAAGGACTTAGGTGTTAAAAAATTGAACTGGTACTTGACAGCAATGTCTGCCTTTAAAAGCCACTGATTAAGCCTTTCGAAATGTGCCTCGGAATATTCATATTTTTTCTGATTCTCCGGGGAGGGGTCATTGATTTCGCTATCGTCTTTTATTTCAATGACATGGATGGTTTTGTCCTTTTTGATAAAAAAGTCAGGGCTGAATTCTCCTCTTTTCGGGTGCTCGCCTTTTTTCCATGCATATTCAATAGTGTAAAATCGTTGAGGAGTATTCTTGAACCAGGCATCTAATGCCACCGCATTCTCCCGTTTACAAAGCTCCCGGGTAAATCTGCGCTCAGGGGTAGCATCGGCGATAACCATATTGCATGGCGTCTTAAAATCATGAGAGTTGGAGATGAACTCACATCCTGCCCGAAAGTCTCCATCAGGATCTTTAACCTCACAAAAGAATTCAAGCTGCTCATCAGGGATAAAGGCTTCGCAATTCGGGTCATAAAATACGGTTTTGTCACCCCTTCGAAGTTCCGCTGCACTGCAACTGATCGAAGCACGTTCCTTGGTACTGATAGTCTTTAAGGCATTGGGAGTAAGCTTGTACACAACCCTTTTGGCTTTTTTTCGCCTTAATGGTCCTAAGGCCTGGAGGATTTTTTGGCGATTGGCTTCCGTCACACGGTTTGATTTGCTGCCAGCCCTTCTTAAAGAATTTTCGATAATCTTCTGGCAGCGTTCCACTGGAAATTTTTTTGCATATAGTGTCCTGTCTTTGGGGTCGTCAGCATCCTTAGATTCGTCATCAATAGACTGTAAACGTCGAAACATAAACTCGGCAACTTCTTCTGCTGTATAAGTTTTATGCTCAATGTTGGTCTTAAACCTTGTATGTTCGCCTGTTACAGCGCGCTCAAACTCAATTACCACATCTTCAACTTCAAGCTGGGTTGGCAGATCCACAAAACCATGTTCCAACAGTCGATATTCGCCCTTCTTTGCATACTCGCTGGTATCTGTATCCCGAGTATAGTCGAGATTATCTAAGTCAAAATGAAACGACGATGTTTCTATAACAGACGATGATAACCTCCGCTCAATTTCAAGAATCTCATTAACCAGATGGCGTATACGACCAGACCAGGCATCGTGATTGAATACAGTAACGATAGGATCAAGTCCTTTCCAACCATCCGGCCATCGCAGTCCTCGCCCCAGAACCTGGGCTATCAGCAGTTTGCTGTTAAATGCCCGTTCCTCGTGGGGAACTATCTGGAATACGTTCTTAACATCCCATCCTTCGCTCAGCATGGATACTGAAACAATCCATTCAACCTTGCTGGCGGGATTGTCCACCGTCTTCAGCCTGGCCACATTGGGCTGGTGCTCTTTAGCCGATGTGACCGGTAAGACTTTCCGCTCCGCGTCTTCGGCAGAAATATTTTCCCATTCCTGCAAGAATGCCTGCAACTGTTCCGCAACCAGTTTGCAAGTCTTAATATTTTGGGTCACAATAATAGTTAATGGCCTAATTCCTCTCCTTTTAAGCTGCTTCTTCCATGCCTGATGACGCTTATAAATCAGTTGCCATTTTTCATCTCCATTGTCGGTTTGTGGCATCTCAGAGATATATTCGACCTTTTTAACAAAACGCTCTTCAATGGCTTGCCGTAAAGAATATCTGCTTACAACATCTGCAAAATACTCGTCTTTGATATAGCATGTCCCTGAAACGCCAACCACATAGCGAAAACCGTATTCAGGATTCAACAGGAACTCTTTCCACCGTTTAACATTCGCGCCTGATTCATTGGCCACATGATGCGCTTCGTCATTGAATACGGCCACTCTATTGCCGCACCCCTTAAGACTATCACGGATCGATGATTTTACATGCTTCAGAATGGCATGATAATTTTCCACACAAATGGACCCATTAACAATGGACTCCGAGGCATTGATGATGTTAGGCACAAGAACCTTACAGTCCCGCGGCAAAACATCGCGTAAGCTGGCATTTCCGGATAAGTCGTGGAATTTACTAATAAGACCGGTTTCAATGGTATTTGAAGGGCAAAGCACAAGAACACGGTTCACAATGCCTTCGCCAAGCATAATCGCCGCCAGTCCATAGAGCACATAACTCTTCCCAGTGCCTGTAGCCATATCAATTGAGCAGGCTAATTGATCCGGCAACTGTAAGTGACGCTCCATACCAGCCCGTGAGCCGTAACGCCGCCCCATCTCTTCGTTGATATCGAAGTTCTCTTGTGCCAGAGTCCGAAGATTCTCATACTTCTCACCGACCAGATAACGAAGTGCAGTGCGTATAGCATTTTTCTGGTATTCCCGGATGCCACATAGCTCATCCAGGAAAGGCTCGTATTTTGACTCGTCCCAGACAGACGGATCAATATTGGTAGTAACCTTGAGAACAAGGTCTTCGTTTTTAAATCTTTGTCTATCCCTTTGGTTACTCATTTTCGCTTCACAATATTTTTCTTTGATTTTTTCGTGGCAGATCTGTGGGATGTAGATTTTAGGAATTCCTCCACATCCATTAGGACACGTGCCTCATTACCATAAATATCTATGAAAACGGCCATTATCTTCTTGCCCAGATTTTCAATTGGGAATCGCACTTTCCATCCATCTTTCTCAATAGCATCGGCATAAAAAATATCATTAAGACCAGAAACCTGGGACTTTTCATCATAATCATAATCGAGCATCACCATGGCGAGGGTTTCAAGGTTCTTCTTTTTTTTGTAAGGCTCCCTGACAACGGCTTCGCTTTTAAAGGTAGTAATCTTGATAAATCCATGCTCAAATTGCTCATCCTTTTTTCTCTCCAACCCAGCTTTATATTTCAATTCAGGCGTTCGAATGAAATCAAAACCTACCGCCTCCACGGTATCGTTCACCGCCATTTCATCGGAGGGCTGTTTGAGCGCCGTGAATTCACGTCGATGGAGTTCATGGATTATTGAATAGGGAATCCGGAGGGCATAATAACGAACGTCACCCAGATCAATGTAATCTTGCTGAAAATCGAACGTAAGAGCAGGAGCAACAATAAATAGCTTATTCCCCACACGGGAACCTAATGCTTCATGCAGGCTTGCCACGGTCTCCTCATCAATCCGCACACCTAACTCCTTCATATGGTTAAAAACCAAGACGCTTGCACCTTTCAGATAGCCGTCTAAGCTTATCCCACCTATTGTATGGGGCTCTTCGCGGCATTGAAATAGTTGGAGTGCAAAGAACCTCCACGAATCCCAGGGCAACTCCTTCAATTTGGAGAAATCGTAAAGGCCTGCATTGTACAGAGTGAAGGGTTTCGGCTTCAGCTCTGGCCCCTTGTTGCCGTTCTTCTTCCGAAGATTAAGCATCCTTTTCTGGATAGTGTAGATAGCAAGTTTCCCGCATTCAATCCCGATCCAACGGCGGCCAAGCTTTTCTGCGACCGCCATTGTTGTGCCTGAGCCAGCAAAAGCATCAATGACAATATCGCCTGTAGTTGATGATGCTTTGATAATTCTAGCAAGGAGGGCCTCGGGCTTTTGTGTGGGATAACCCAATCGTTCAACTGCTTGAGAATTAATAGCATTAATATCAAACCAAACGTCTTGTAAAGACCTTCCTTTCTTCTCCTGCAAATATTGCTTTAAGCGCGGTGTTCCTTTTTTTGTGTAGTAAAGAAAATTTTCTTTTTCATATTTCCTCATCGTTTCAATGGGACATCTCCAATAACCCTTTTTGCCTTTCCATTCATATTCATAGCCTTGGCCCTTTAATCCTTTTGCAGTAAGATCACGATCAAGAAAACGGCCTTTTGTATCTTGGTGTTTATAATATTTCCTTAAATAATCTTGTGAATATTCAACGAATTGTTTTTTGTATAAAGGACTCGATGTTATTGCAAAATGTAGGATAATATCATGAGCATTTCCAAGCGTTTTCGAGTCACTATGCGCACTTGTTCTCTTCCAGATGACCTGATTCACAAAATAGCTTTCACCAACTATTTCATCTAAGATAATCTTGATATAGTGACCCTTTCTGTAATCCAAATGGACGTACATACTTCCGTCTTCGCTCAGCAATTCTCTCATCAGTAACAAGCGTTTTCTCAAAAACTCTAAAAATTTAGAACCCGCAATCTTGTCCTGGTAAGCTTTTTGATCCTCTGATCCACGGAAATCCTGCCTTGTAGCAAACGGTGGATCAATATAGATAAGCCGGACCCCCGGTGTGCCATCAGCATTGCAGAGTTTGCCCTCCTTTTTCATGTCCAGCAGGGTTTTCATTACCTGCAGATTGTCACCGAAAATGAGCATATTGTGCCAATCTTTACCACTTTTGCCGAATGTCCGTACCGGTTGCAGTGGGACGGCTAAAGTATTGGCTAAGATATCCCCCTCAGTCTCCTTCCCGTGATAGACGAGTTCGTACTCCCTTTTTTCTGGCGGAAAAATAATCCGGGCCCATTCGGGTGAAAGCTCTTCCCCCTGTTCCAGAAGACGGACAATTTCCTGGCGTTGTTCAGGTGTCATCTTTTATTCCTTTTCCGACAAAATTTATAGGTCGCTTTTACCAGGCGCAAGACAAGCCAACTTCAACTCGTCCAAAACACCACTATCAGCAAAACTGAAAACCTTTTCCGCACCCACAATGACATGATCCAGCAGTTTCATTCCCAAAGGGCGTAAAGCGGAAATCAAATCTTCGGTAAAAATACGGTCGGATTCGCTGGGGTTCACTGATCCGGACGGATGATTATGAGCAGCTATCAGCCCACTTGCGTTTGCCTGAAGAGCCCTGGTCACGACAAGACGGATAGGCGGGCGCGCCTGATCCACTGAACCAGCGGCAAGAAGAGCATCCTCCAGAAGACGATTCCGACGGTTTAAATAAAGGACTCGGAAGTGTTCCTCAGCAAGCCCCCGCAATCGGTTCCGCAAGTATTCTACTGCCTCTTTTGTACCCTTTATATGAATAGCCTTGCGTCCGTCCGGCAAGGAAACTCGTCTGGCGATTTCCATTGCGGCTGCCAATTGAGAGACTTTAGCCCCTTTAATGCCCTTGATATCCAGCATAGCCGACAAAGGCGCTTCGGCCAATTTACGCAAGGAACCAAACTTTTTTAAAACCTGTCGGCCGAGTTCAACCGCATTAGTGCCTTGATAGCCGACCCGAACGAGAATAGCAACAAGCTCAGCATCCGTCAGCGCCTGTGGCCCCATCCGAAGCAGCCTTTCGCGCGGTCTTTCATCCTCCGGCCAAGTTACAATACCTTTAGATTTTTTCTGACTTTTATGTGACATCATGATTTTTCGGGTCCTGTTCGGCTACCTCTTGTTTCCGGCCACGGGCAGCCAATCCTGCAGGAGGAATGCTCTTCCGTTTCGCATCCTCATGCCTGTAATCCTCGACTTTAGGGTTCTTCCCCTTCTTCTTTCGAGCCATATCTATAATATCCTTTCAAGATTTTTCCAAATGTGGACCCCGATTAAGCCATTTTGGGGAAATAGCTTGAAAAACAGCTCTGTGCCTCATTCATTCTCTTTTACCATACCATTTTGACAGATAAGGTCAATTTAAACAAAAAAAGCTCCACCCCTCCTACTGGAGAAATGGAGACCGATTCTTTTTGAGTCGCGATAGGAAATATTTCGCTACACAGAGGGGTAGTCTTTTATTTAATCTTTAAATGGCAACTATACCCATTAAGCCATAAAAAATTAGCGGATCGTGTGTACTCTGAACTTGGAATTAGAGCTGACGCTCCTCCTGGGCTTGCTGATGGAACAATGAAAAGATTTACGGATTGGCATGAGAAAAAGATGTGAATTTAAATTACAATTCACAGAAACATAAACATAACTCACTTAAAATATTCAATTAAAATATTACCCCTATGAATACGCATTTGCTACTTTAGAAAAATTATAAACGTACAAATATTAATTATATATAAAGGAATTTGATTTTCCGGAGCTGTTACGGTGTAATTTACTGCTCATTTTCTTTTGCCTGTCATAGACGGCACGGCCTTCCTTGATCTCAAAACCAATCTCCTCGGTTAAATATTTGTAAAAATTGGCCAAATTTCCTTATCTCACACAAAAGAAATTACAGAAATTGAAAAAATGCCTTGACAAAAATCTGTTGTGGTAATATATTTACCACATGGTAAATATATTACCACAACTTACAATAAAGGAGAAAGCAAAAAGGGAGGAAAACGGAAGGTAAAAAGGGGTAACCAAAAAAGGAGGGGGAAAATGTTTGGCCAATTTATAAAAGATGAACGATTGGCAAAAGGGATCGGCTTAAGGGAATTTTGCAGAAAGCTTGAAATAGATGCAAGCAATTGGAGCAAGGTGGAGCGAGGTACGCTCGCACCCCCTAAAGACGAGAAAAAATTGAAAAAAATAGCAAATATTTTGGGAATTCATCCTACTACTGAAAAATGGAAGACTCTTAGGGATCAGGCTAATATTGATGCAGGCATTATCCCTAAAGACCTTTTGTCTGATAAAGATGTACTTAACTCACTACCGATGTTTTTTAGGACCATAAGGAGCGAGAAACCCACTCCAGAAGATTTAGACAAGCTGATCAAAAAGATTAGAAAGGGGGGTTGATTGGAGGATTTCATAAATTTCGAATGTAAATGGATTCCTAAAGAAGATCTGTGGCAAGCCGTTCGTTCTTTCCGCAAAAGATACTGGCCCGAAGATACATTGCCGGTTGATATGGAGAAAATTGTTGAGCAGAGGCTGAGATTGAATATTGAACCAATACACTCTTTATTGGATGAGATTGATGTGGATGCTTTCCTAAAGTTGGATTTAAGCGCAATAGTTGTGGATTATGACTGTTTTATGAAAGAGAGATTTCAAAACCGTGTTCGATTTTCTTTCGCCCATGAGGTCGGGCACTTTATCCTTCACAAGGATATCTATGAAAAGATTCCTTTCACAAATCCTGAAGAATGGAAGTATTTTGTCCTAAATATGCAAGATAAGGAATATCGCAGTTTCGAATGGCAGGCTAATGAATTTGCTGGCCGCCTATTGGTGCCTCGTGAAATGTTAATCGTGGAGATAAAGAAGATTTATAAGATGATAGAAGAAAGTGACTTGCTACCGTATTTGTCAAATGATCCCTGGGCAGTTTTATCAAGAGTAAGTCCTGTGCTTTGTAAGCCATTTGGAGTATCAGAGAACGTCATAGAGAGAAGAGTTGAAAGGGAGGATTTATGGCCACCTACTTAATAAAGGATAAAAAGGGACAAAAAAAAGAGTAGAAAAAAACACCAAAGGATTTTAAAGAAATAATGGAGTTGGTCAAGAGATTACCATCCAACGCTACATCTTTTAATGAGACCAAAGAGCATGTGTTGATATTTGGCAAATAAGAACATGGGGTGAGGTTTTCCCCTGAGCACTTATTAGAAACCGCCTTTGGGCGGTTTTTTTATTGTCTATTTCCTTTTTTCCTTTGTATCATTCCATTTTTCCTGGGGTTCTCCACATATAATTGCCACATGATCGGTTTAGGTCGGATGCTCAGTGGTTAGGGGTTGATAAAAGGGGGAAATGTGATAGTATCCTTCACCTTAAATCAGGGGACTGAGGCTGAATGCATACATGTGAGGCAAACAATTATTTGTCTCCGCGACTTTATTATGAATAAGCGCTTTTGATATGAGGAAGGGAATTATATGACTGTGGATAAGCTCGAATCTGGTCTGAATGCTGTTTTTAGTCCCAGATCAGTTGCAATTGTGGGCGCATCTTCAACGTTTGGAAAATGGGGCCAGTTGATCATAAGCAATATTA
>JAUWMR010000003.1 GCA_030613055.1 Desulfobacteraceae bacterium | reverse complement strand
ATAATCCTCTATCAATTCTCTGCGCCGGGCAATAATGGGCAGCGCTTCCTTGATACGTTCCAGGCGGCGGCGATCCCGTTGTTTATCTGTCAGGTTCTGATTGACGATCTGTATGCGTTCTTGTGCTTCGCGCAATGCCTGGTCATGTTTGACCCATTCTTGACCA
The DNA here is from genome assembly GCA_030613055.1 of Desulfobacteraceae bacterium. Taxonomy (GTDB): domain Bacteria; phylum Desulfobacterota; class DSM-4660; order Desulfatiglandales; family Desulfatiglandaceae; genus JAUWMR01. Next base: position 145,625 of record JAUWMR010000003.1, on the reverse strand, counting down.
GGCAGTTGAGCCTCACGCAATGCTTTTCGATTTTTGTTTAAATTGCTCAATGCGTCATTTATCCGTGGCTTTTGTCCGGATGGTCTGAAAAGTTGATCGGCTTCGGATTGGAGATCTTGCTGAATTTCACGGAGATTAACGACACCCGATCCTGCGGCAAATATAACCTGGCCCATGCTTCCGCCGCCCGTGATGATTTCTTTACCTCCACGAACAAGATCAGTGTGGTCGATTCCGAACATGGTTACAAAAAAATCTTCGTCTATACCATGTAAAAACTGCTGGATAAGGGCTTCATCCAGCACAGATTTATCGTCTATAGCGCGAAGGGTATTGCTCCTGCCTTTGCGGCGGACAAACTCCAGCACATCTCCATCACCGCGTTGAATTGCCGCTCCGACCCGCATTTTGTCATATGGATGTAAAAACCCATATGGCGATCGTTCCGGGATACCGTATAGCATATTCCGCAGTGCCCAGAGGGCTGAGCTTTTACCCGCCTCGTTGGGCCCGTATAAGATGTGCAGACCTTCTTTGCCTTCACTGAGGTCAATCCGGACATCGGTGAAAGGACCATAAGCTATAAGCCTTATTTCGAGAAATTTCATTCGGATTCCTCTTTACGAATAAGCCTCTGAAGGAGCATCGGTCGCACCTGGTCAAGTAAGCTGCCAAGCCATTTGGGATCGTCAAATTTCATTCCGTCTGCGCCTTCTTTCAGTTCTCTGGGAACTTTTTTTTCAAGGTCAGCCAGTTCATCTGCCAAATCGTGCAAACGGTCCGGGTCAGAATGCAACTCATCAAGAAGGTGAACAAGCTCTCCTATGGCCCCGTCCGCTGATTTCAAGTCTTTGTCAGATAAGGGCAGCTTCGTGTGGAACTTCACTTTTTCAACCCAAACCTGACCCGCGCCGGTATCCACAGCCGCTGACCGGATCTCATTGGTCCATTGCTCCGTATCTGAAGCAAGTTCAGCATGTGCCTGCGTGTCCCCTTCGATTACAACACGAGTCACCAGGGGCAGGCCTTCATTTTCATCTAAAACTTTTTCGAGGTGTCTATTGAATCGATCAACCACCTCGTAACCGCTACAGGCCCCGTATGTATCCACATTTACAATAACCCAGCGAATAACGTCCAGAGGTTTGAATTCCAACTCAGGCCGCCCGCTGTCATCAACGGAAACAAGTACACAGCCTTTGGGCCCGGTCTCCCGAACATGTCGGCCCTGAATATTTCCAGGAAACACAACCAGCGGATCATCCATGAGCACTTCGTGCTGATGAACATGCCCCAGGGCCCAGTAGTCGTATGCCTTTGATCGCAACCCGTCCAGGGTGCAGGGGGCGTACGGCTCGTGCCCCTCACGACCTGTCGCGCATGTGTGCAGCATGCCGATGTTGAAACAGCCAGGCAGGGGCGGCGGGTACTTGGCGGAGAGATCCTTTTTTACGGCCGGCGAAGCAAAGCTCTGGCCGTGAATGGCGACGTCTATGTTGTCGATGCAAAGCGTTGCGGGCTTTTGAGTTGGAAACAGATGCACACTTTCAGGAAACCGGAGCGCCCTCGAAATTTTGCTGGCAGCATCGTGATTCCCGGCAACAATGTATACAGGAATGCCGGCGTCACGCAGCCTGCTCGTTTGTGATACAAAATACAGGCCCGTGTTGTAGTCTTTCCAATCTCCGTCATAGAGATCTCCGGCAATGAGAACAAAGGATACATTTTCCCTGATAGCAGTCTGAACCAGGTTGTCGAATGCCCGCCGGGTCGCCTGACGAAGTTCATCGACCGGGGCGCCCTCGTAGTAATCGAGCTTGTGCAAAGGGCTGTCCAAATGAATGTCGGCTGCATGCAAAAATCTAAACATGTGTCAGTTCTCCACCGGGATAGTCCCGCCATGGCGGGATAGCACCCTTGACGCCGCGGATCTGCAGCACCCTCGACTTTTGCAACGTTAGGGTTTACTCGCAAGCTTCAAATTGTTTCTCAGGGGATAAAGCATGACATTGATATCAAAGTTATTCAAGGTTTTTGCATTGTATGTCTTCTCACGATTCAGATCAATGATAACATCGGCGTCAAGCGGCAGCAATTTTCGTATAGTTTTGTTCCATAAATCCAAAAGCTTCCAGATATTCGGCAAAAGTGCCCCTTGATATCTTGCCTTCCATTAAGCATATGCAGGCAAGGGATATAAATCTTAAAGGGCGAAATTGCGTTAAAATATGCCCAAATAGGTTGCTGTGTTAGGATTTATGTGGTTTGTTCATGTAAATTTTTAAATTTTGTAGAATTTCACAAAAAAGTATTTATAATATATTTTGTGACTACTCACGTAGTCAGGCTGAAGGTGTTTAGACTGAAGACTGAAGGGGAAAGAGAACCGAAAGAGTTCTTTTCAGGGATAAAGCAGTTACAGTAATACAATAATAGGAACCCCATGTGTACCACGTTCAGCCCTTTACTGACAGCCTTCAGCCTTCAGCCTAAATAACCTGTGTAGTTACTATATTTCTATGATAGTTTCGACGGCGGCGGAAAAAGGGACCGTTTCCGGTCGAAAACCAACCTTTTATGGAGGTTATATTAAATTGAACCCATTTTACAAAAACCTGGCCCTCTGGCTTGTGATCAGTCTTATGATGGTGATGCTTTTTCAGATATTTAAACATCCGGAAAGGAGCAGTACCTCTGTCGGTTACAGTGATTTCCTTAGCATGGTAGAAAGCGGCAGCATTAGTGATGTCACCATTCAGGGTGACAACATATCGGGCATGTCCGCGCAGGGGCCTTTCAAGACATTCGCGCCGAGGGATCCTGAGCTGATCAAATTGCTCAGGAGCAAAGGGGTCAAATTATCCGCTAAACCGCGAGATGATTCCTCGTGGTTCCAGGTTTTTCTTTCATGGGTCCCCATGCTCTTACTAATCGGTGTATGGATATTCTTCATGAGGCAGATGCAGGTAGGAGGCGGAAAGGCCATGTCTTTTGGAAAGAGCCGCGCCAGGCTTATGACCGATTCCCAGGAAAAAGTCACTTTTGAGGATGTGGCGGGAATCGAGGAGGCAAAGGAAGAGCTGGAAGAGATAGTGGAATTTCTTCGTGATCCAAAGAAATTCACACGTCTGGGTGGCAGGATACCGAAAGGTGTTCTTTTAGTAGGATCGCCGGGAACCGGCAAAACGCTTTTAGCGAGGGCCATAGCAGGTGAAGCCGATGTTCCATTTTTCAATATCAGCGGGTCGGATTTTGTAGAGATGTTTGTGGGTGTAGGTGCATCGCGTGTAAGGGATCTGTTCGTCCAGGGCAAGAAAAATGCGCCTTGCATCATATTTATTGATGAAATAGACGCTGTTGGCAGGCACCGTGGCGCAGGCTTAGGCGGCGGGCATGACGAGCGGGAGCAGACCCTTAACCAGCTTTTAGTGGAAATGGATGGTTTTGAGTCCAATGAGGGAGTCATACTGATTTCTGCGACCAACAGACCGGATGTGCTCGATCCTGCCCTTTTAAGACCCGGTCGATTCGATCGTCAGGTAGTCGTACCGATCCCGGATCTCGGGGGACGGGAGGGTATTCTTAAAGTTCATCTTAAGGAAAAGCTGGTGGCTAATAACGTGGACGTATCTGTGCTGGCGCGAGGAACCCCCGGGTTTACAGGTGCTGATATTGAAAACATGGTAAATGAGGCGGCCCTTATGGCGGCCCGGCGTGGCAAAGACAGGGTTGGAATGGAGGATTTTGAAGATGCAAAGGATAAGGTCTTGATGGGAGCTGAGCGAAGAAGCCTGATCATCAGTGACGAAGAGAAGAAGATTACGGCCTATCATGAGTCAGGGCATACACTGGTGGCAAAAATGCTGCCCAATACGGATCCCATTCACAAGGTGACAATTATTCCAAGGGGCATGTCATTGGGGTTAACCCAGCAGCTCCCCATTGATGAGAAGCACACCTATCCAAAGGAATACCTGTTAAATAATATCGCCATATTAATGGGTGGCAGGGCTGCTGAGGAGATTGTTCTTAATATACAGACAACCGGTGCAGGAAACGATATTGAAAGGGCTTCTGACCTTGCCCGTAAAATGGTATGTGATTACGGTATGAGCGAGGGCCTGGGACCCCTTACATTTGGTAAGAAGGACGAACAGATATTCTTAGGCAGGGAGATCTCCCAGCATAGAGATTACAGCGAATTGACAGCGCAGAAAATTGACGAAGAAGTAATCGGGATTGTAACAGGGGCCTACGATAAGGCCTCCAGGATCATAAAGGATAATCTGGATATACTGGAAAGAATGGCAACTGAACTCCTGGAAAAAGAAACTTTAGACAGCAATGATATTGATAAAATAATGGCGGCAGGAGTTTCGCCTCAAACAGAAGGCCCCGACGCTGAATGATCTTGTCATACACAGTTCACCGGATTTTTATTCGTATATATCTGCGAGAACCCGTGTAATAAACCAAACCGGATGGAGGAAAGTTGACTTTTATACTAAACTGGTCGAACCATACTTTGAACCTGGACGAGAAAACCCATGTCATGGGTATCCTGAATATAACGCCCGATTCCTTTTCAGATGGCGGCCGCTATTTTGAGCAGGACAAGGCCTTCGAACATGCCCTGAAAATGGCTCATGATGGAGCGGATATTATCGATGTGGGTGGCGAATCGACAAGGCCCTATGCAAAAAAAAATTCTGCTGCAGAAGAAATGGACCGGGTTATTCCCGTAATTAAGGCATTAAGAAAAGAGCTGACCATCCCGATCAGTATTGATACCTGCAAGGCCGAAGTTGCGCGAGAAGCCTTGAGGGCCGGGGCATCCATGGTCAATGATATCAGCGCATTACGGTTTGACCCTGAAATGGCCCAGGCTGCGGCCCAGGCCGGTGTTCCGGTTATCCTCATGCACATGAAGGGTACGCCTGATGATATGCAGGTCAATCCGACCTATGAGGATCTAATCTCTGAAATCGTGGATTTCTTAAGAGATGCGGTTAAGCGGGCCGTGAGTGCAGGAATCAGGGAAGATTTGATTATTGTTGATCCCGGAATCGGGTTTGGGAAGACATTTGATGACAATCTCAAGATTATCAGGGAACTCGCCCTTTTTGCTGCCCTTCAAAAGCCCATTTTGTCAGGCACGTCAAACAAGGCATTTATAGGGCATATTCTGGACAGGGAGGCCCATGAGAGGGACACGGGCACCATGGCGACGATTGCCTATGGGGTGCTAAATGGTGCGCATATCGTGAGGGTACATAATGTTAAAAAAACCGTTGAGACAATCAAGATAATTGCGGCCATAAAAAGAGGAAGCGTCAATTAGCGCAAATAAGGACTCCAATCAGCGGGTTGAAAGTGTGAAATAATGTTGCTTTGTATCGACATTGGTAACACGAATATCCTTTTTGGTGTGACAGATAAGGATGTACTTTTGAAGCACTGGCGTATCAGGACCGAAAGGGATGTTACGCCTGATGAACTGGGAGTCCTGGTCAACAATCTTTTCCAATCAGCAGGAATCAGGTTTACGGATGTTAAAAACACGATCGTTTCGTGTGTTGTCCCTCCCTTATTAAACACCATTGAAGAATTTTCCCTTCGGTATTTCGATATCAAACCCATGATTGTCAGCCCGGGGCTTAAAACGGGAATGGCAATTAAATATGACAATCCTAAAGAAGTCGGAGCGGACCGTATTGTAAACGCGGTCGGGGCCTATGAAAAATATTGTTCAGCCCTGGTAGTAGTTGATTTTGGAACCGCAACCACCTTTGATTACATATCGGGTGAAGGGGCTTATATGGGAGGGGCAATTGCACCCGGTGTGCTGATATCATGCGAAGCGCTTTTTCAGAAGGCCTCAAAACTCCCGAGAGTTGAGATATTTACACGGCCAAAAAGTGTCCTTGCCAAGGATACTGTCACCAGTATGAATGTGGGAATAATCTACGGTTATGCAGGCCTTGTAGATGGTATCGTTAACCGTATGAAAAAAGAGTCAGGGGAGGACTTGACGGTTGTTGCCACCGGCGGTCTTGCGCCCATTATCTGCGATGTCTCAGAAACAATCGATTATGTTGAGGAATTTTTAACGCTCCAGGGATTGATGAGTATCTTCAAAAAGAATCAATGAAACTACTCAGGTATTTAGGTTGAAGACTGAAGGCTGCCCGCCGGACGGCAGGCGGGGCTTCACCCTTGACGCATTAGATCTCCCCGCTGAGACGTGATCTACGAGCGGCACCCTCGACTTTTGCAACGTTAGGGTAAAATGAACTATGGTGTACAAACAAAAGGGACGCATATTCTTGCGGACAATCGCGGATCATATAAATCGACATTTAAATCCTGATAATCCGCGTTCATCTGCGTCCTTTTCTGTGTTTGTTCTTCGAAACCTTTCCTTATCCTTTCTCTTTAAGGGCAGCTAAAACCTTTTCCGGGGTAATAGGCAGATCCGTGATCCTGACGCCAATGGCATCGTATACGGCATTGGCAATGGCCGGGGCAGTGGGAACGAGGCCCGGTTCGCCCACGCCCTTGGCCCCATAAGGGCCGTCCTCATCCATCGGTTCAACTATTACCGGTTCAATAGGCACAACGTCCATGGCGGTGAGCATCTGGTAGTCGCGAAAACTGGGATTCATAACCCTCCCGTTTACCACCTTTATCTCTTCGGTAAGGCCGTAACCCACGCCGGTATAGGCAGCACCGTAAATCTGGCCAAGCAAAAGGGTCGGGTTCATGGCCTTGCCCACATCGTGGGCAGCAACGAGATTGAGGATCTTTACTTCTCCGGTTTTTTCATCTACTTCAACCTCGACACCGCTGGCCCCAAAGGCATAGGTCTGTGAGAGATTTCCCTTGAATTCCCTGTCCAACATCTCTGTGGGTGGATCATAGAACGCCTCAGCCACCACCACCTTGCTTTCCCCGCTTCCAAGGAGACCTTCTCTCAAGACCTGGCTTACCGGAATCCTGAAGTAGGGGTGATCCGGATCTTTTTTGGGAAAAACCATCCTGTCTCTTATATCCAGGTTCTCGGGATCAGCTATCAGACCATAATCCAGGTCCGGCTCCACAAAATCAGGATCCTTCCGTTTTTTCCGCTTGAACCCGCCCTTGATGATCTTTGCCATGTGTTCAACGGCCATATCCAGAATCTGTTTCTTGGCCTTTGCGCATGCCCTGACCGCCGCGTTGCCTGCCATGAATGTATGGCGACTGGCATGCGTTCCCGCATCCCACAGGGCCAATGCCGTATCCCCGAACGTCAGGAAAACGTCCTCGGGCCTGACCCCCAATGCCTCTGCAACGATCTGGGTAATCACCGTGGGAGACCCCTGGCCCTGATCCGTTCCACTCTCAATCACATCAACATGCCCGTACTCATCCACCTTGACCACCATGCCGTGGCCGTCTGATCTGGTTACCCTGGCGCCCCCTGCAACATGGATAAGGGATGCCATACCAAGGCCCCGGCCCTTCTGCTTTCCCTTCTTCTCGTCCCATTTGAGCTTTTCCTTTACGGCATTGATACATTCCTCAAACCCGCATGAGGTTATTTTCAGCCGCATGGGTGTTTCATCACCCGGATGATTCCGGTTAATCATCCTGAATTCCAAAGGGTCAATCCCGGCTGCCTCGGCCAGGGTATCCATGGAAGTCTCCACGGCAAAAGTGGCCTGCGGATTACCATAGCCCCTCATGGCCTGGCAGTAGATATTGTTGGTATACACGCACGTTGCCTTAAAAAAGACATTGGGAACGCGATACAGGGAAGACATGGGCATGATCATCACGGATGGGGTCGTAGCGCCCCAGGAGGTGTATGCACCATTGTCAAGGATTGCTTCGCACTTTCTGAAGGTGAGTCTGCCATCCCTGTCACATCCCTGCTCAATGGTAAAGACCGCTGGCTGTCTTGGCGGCAATGCCTGGAATTCCTCCTCCCTGTCAAACAGGATCTTTACCGGTTTCCGGGTCTTCAATGCAAGCTGGATAGAGATAAATTCATAGATGTCCGTATCCAGTTTGGTCCCGAAGCTTCCCCCAACAATTGCATTGACGACCCTGATCTTTTTTCCCTTAAGACCGATCTGGGAAAAATATTCCGTGATCCTCCCGATGTGTCCGAAGATGACATTCGTTTGATTGTACAGGGTCAGGTTGTTACTTGTATCGAACTCGGCGATACATCCGCTCGTTCCCATGCAACACTGGTTTACCCATGTGGTACTGACATTGTCCGTTACGACAAAGGCCGAGTCCTTGCGGCCCTGCTCAATATCCCCGGCCTCAAATTTCCAGGGAAGTGGAAGCATGTTGCTCTTGACGGGCCTTCCTCTCGCGTCTACCTCATGGACAAGGGGCGCTTCTTCCTTCATGGCCTCGAAAGGATCAAACACAGCGGGCAGTTCCTCATACTCTACCTCAATCAAATCCACAGCCTCCGCCGCTATCTCGGGACTGATAGCCGCGACTGCGGCCACCTCGTCTCTGAACTGACGGACCACGTCTTTCTTGAGCACGGTTTGATCCTTGAGGAATCCGACCCTCGCGTCAGGAATATCCCGGCCGGTCAAAACCGCCCTAACGCCGGCAAGTTTTTTTGCCCTGGAAGTGTCAATACTCTTAATCCTGGCATGGGCATACCTGCTGTAGAGTATTTTCCCGTAAAGCATCCCGGGACGTTTCATATCATCAATATAGACGGCCTTGCCCGTTACTTTATCCGCTTCTATTGTCCTTGGAATGCTTTTTCCCACAAACAGATGATCAGACATCTTTTCCTCCCTTAGGTATCACCCTAATTGAATGAAAAACAATCCATTTAAATAAGTGACTTTATATTATTCCATCTTTCTCGCGGCCATCTCAATGGCCTCTACAATCTGAACGTATCCGGTGCAGCGACAAAAATTACCTGCAATGTTTGTTCTTATGTCATTCTCTGCCGGATCCGGATTCTGATCCAGAAGGGCCTTTGCGGACATGATCATCCCGGAGGTGCAGTATCCACATTGGACCCCGTTGTTTTCGAGAAAGGCCGTCTGAATTGGGTGCAACGTGCCATCCTCACCGGCGATCCCCTCAATAGTCATAACCGACTTGCCTTCTGCCTCAAAAACCGGGTACAGGCACGAATTTACGGCGTCTCCATCGACAATAACCGTACAGGCACCGCATTCACCTACGCCGCATCCTTCCTTGGCCCCGGTCAGTTCAAAGTCCTCCCGTAATGTTTTTAAAAGTGACCAGGTCACCGGCACTTCCGCAGTTACAGGATAACCGTTTAAGGTAAAAGAAACCGATACCTTTTTCATCTCGAACTCCTCTTTTATCTATTTTTGATATTCTCAGCGGCAATCCTTGCCATGCGAGCCACATAGACTTCGATAATCTCCCTTCGATACCATGCTTCACCTCTCAGGCTGTCTCTGGGAGAACAGCAGTCGGGCGATGCCGCGATCTTGCCCGCCTCTTTGAGCACATCGTCGGTTAATTGTCTCTCCTTTAAAAATTCCTCAGCCTTATAGGCCCTGACCGGCGTTGGAGCGGCAACGGTCAGTCCGATTCTTGCATCGGAAATTGTTTCATTATCCAGCTTTAGGGACACAGAAACACCCAGGATTGGAAGATTCATCGCCTTCCTTCTTGAGTATTTCCAGTAAGCACTACCGAAATGCTCCATTTCCGCGGGAATTTGAAACTCAACAAGGACCTCGTCCTGCTTCCGAACAGTCTTATATGTGCCGGTAAAAAACTCGTAAATAGGGACGCTCCGTCTCCCTTCAGGGCCTTCCAGTACGACCCGGGCATCAAGCACAAGCAAGGGACCGGCAGTATCAGCCGAAGGCGCTGCATTACAGATATTTCCCCCTATTGTCGCAACATTCCTGACCTGGACCGATCCTATACATGAAGCACCGTCATATAAAGCAGACAGCTCGGTTTTGACCAATTCCGACAACTCTAACATCCTGTGGGTTGTCAGGGCTCCGATGTGATAACCGTTGTTTTTCTTTATGTATCGAAGGTCCTTGAGTCCCCGGAGGGAAATTAAAACCTCCGGAGCCTTCTTCGTGTTCCTGATATTGACCATCACATCGGTCCCCCCGGCAATGAGGGCAGCCCTCGGTCCATACTCCTTGAGAAGGCCGAACACCTCTTCCAAACTCTCAGGCTTTTTATAATCATATTCAATCATTTCTAAACCCCCTGATCCGGACAAGCCGGGAATTTCGAAATACGACTATCGAAATACGAAAAAAATCTAAATGAGGATTAACAGGCGTATCCGTTCAATAAGTTGCGGTAACTACTTTGGTTCACCAACGTCAATGGATTCCCGCCTACGCGGGAATGACAGATGCTTAGCTCATCCCCGCTCCCCGCCTGCTCGGGGACAGGTTTCGTCATTACCACGGCTTATTGAGATGTTACTAACAGGCTCAACTGGCCAACCGGCTCAACTACTCAACCACTCAACCATTCAACTACTTAACTATTCATCCAAATCTCTGTTATCAAATACCCGTTTACTCTTTCTCTCGGATCTCGGCAAAGATCCGTAGTCTACTATCTCTATGTTTCCGCTTACCATTATTTGTTTTTTTATCTCGCTAGCTATCTTCTTGCTAAGTTCCTCATCCTGACTGCTGTCAACGCCCTGGTCGCGCTCCACTTTAATGGTCATATAGTCTTTGCCATCCGCCTTTCTGTCCAGGATGATCTGGTATTCACTCCCGATCCCTTCGATACCTGATAAAACATGATCTACCTGTCCCGGATAAATATTTACGGCGCGAAAGATGAACATGTCATCGGAACGACCCAATAGACGATCGTGCCTCGGAAGAATCGATCCACATGGGCACTGCCCGGGTATCAATCGGGTCAGGTCTCTTGTACGGTATCGGATAAGAGGGGCAGCTTCCTTTTTCAAGGTGGTCACCACCATTTCCCCTGTCTCTCCTTCAGGCACGGGTTTCAAAGTATCGGGATCTAAGATTTCAAGGATATAATAATCGGCCCAGTAATGGATTCCCGTATGGTGGACACAGTCCAATCCTGTTCCGGGACCGTAAAGCTCGGTCATGCCTGGAATATCGAATAAGTGCTCTATACCTAAAAGATCGTTAATCTGCTTTCTCATGGCATCACTGGATCGTTCTGACCCGAAGATCATTTTCTTTAGATTAATCTTCTCCCTGATACCCCTCTTGTTCACTTCCTCGGCAAGGAGAAGACCCATGGATGATGTGCAGACCATTACCGTGGTCTGTAGGTCTATCAGGAACTGGCACTGCATATCCATATTTCCGGGTCCTGCCGGAATGGCCATTGCGCCGAACTTCTCGCATCCCAACTGGAAACTTATCCCGGCCGTCCAGACACCATACCCTACTGCGATTTGTACCCTGTCTTCGGGAGTCAGCCCTGCCATTTCATAACAGCGCGCAAAAAAATGGGTCCAGTCCCGGATATCTTTCTGGGTATAACAAAGTATTTTCCTTTTTCCCGTGGTGCCTGATGACGCGTGAATTCTAACTACCTTTTCAAAAGGTACGGAGAGGAGTGGAAACGGATAACCTTCCTGCAGGTCCCTGGATGTGGTAAAGGGGAGTTTCTCGATATCATCAAGGGACCTAATATCCCCGGGGTCGACGCCCGCATCATCCAGCTTCTTTTTGTACAAAGGGGATCCGTTATACGTATGGTTTACTGTCCACTGAAGACCTTTGGTTTGCAATTCTTTAAGTTCATCAAGCGTTGCCACTTCGGGCATGAACGTCTTTGCCATGGTTCCTTTCACCTCGTTAATAAATCCTCTGTTGTCCGTTGTATGAACCCTACCTCGCTTTGGTCCGTTATAGTATCAGTATAAATGAGAAATATTTTTTTTTAACCGTAAATCCTTATCTGATAGCTCCCTAATTGTGCTTTGGCTCAATTAGGGTATTAATGTCCCATCGACGGAATAAACAAAGCAATTTGAGGGAAAATTATCAAAATGATTATACAGGCAATACATGCTGCCAGAAAGAAACTCACGCTTTTGAAAATAGTGACTAAGGGTATATCCGGGGCCAGTGCCTTAACCACATAGATATTGACGCCGACTGGCGGTGTAATTGCTCCCATAGTGGTGACCATCGTCAAGATGATGGCGTACCAGATTGGATCAAAACCCAGAGCAATTCCCAGTGGAAAAAAGATAGGGATGGTAAGTACCAAAAACCCGAGGGCATCTATAAAACAGCCTCCAATTAAATAAATCACCAAAATGAACGCCAGGATGACGTAAGGTGGTACTGGAAGCGATGCGGCAAAATCCGCTAACATGAACGGCAGTCTTGTAATAGCCAGGAATCGGCCAAAAATTATTGCTCCAGTTACAAGGAAAAAGGCCATGCATGATATTTTCAGTGTGTCTCTAATAGAATTTTTTATGTCTTTCCAGGTCAGCCTGCCAAAGGGGACAGTGACTGCAAGCGTGAAAAAGACGCCTACCGCGCCGGCTTCTGTAGGAGTGAACAGACCAACGTAAAGACCTCCGATGACCAGAACAAATATGGCAATTGCTTCAATGATTCCGGTAAGGGATATTAGCTTTTCCTTGAGGCTGGTCTTAGGACCTGCCGGACCGTATTCCGGATGTATTCGACAGACAATAAAGATAGTAATCACAAACAGGATTCCTAAAAGGATGGCCGGTAAAATCCCGGCAAGAAACAGTTTGATTATGGATTGTTCTGTCTGCAGACCGAGAATAATAAGGATCACACTCGGAGGCATGACCGTACCAAGGGTGCCGCCTGTAACCACTGTCCCGCTGCTCAGCATGTCATCATATTTGTACTTTTTCATTTGCGGCAGGGCAACCGCACCCATGGTCGCGGCGGTAGCAGTATTGGAACCGCAGATGGCGGCAAAAAGCTCATCAGCTCCTATTGTGGCAATGGCCAGTCCCCCGCGCATATGACCGAACCACTTGTAGGCAGCGTTGTAAAGCTTTGCTGCGATACCTGAGTTGAATGCGAGGTATCCCATAAGGACAAAAAGAGGTATTACGGTCAACCCGTACTTGGAAAATGTCACCCAGATATCAGTACCTGCCATGGTGATTGCCGCATTGAAAGAGACCACGTACCAGAATCCGCAAAAGCCCACAATGCCCATGGCGAAACCGACTGGCATGCCCAAAAAGAACAATACTAAGAGAAGGATTACGATTCCAATCAGTCCGGCAAATGCCAAATCCATTATTTTTCCTCCTCTTTTCCAGCAAACGATTTCAGGAAATCAACAAAAAAGACAAGGGCAAGAACGAAACAACTAAAGGCGACTCCGTAAGTGAATGGGTAATAGACGATTTGCAGTGTTTCTGTTACTTCCCCACATTTCCACAGGGTTGTTGCCCATCTGACGATTTGCCCCCCAATCATACAAAAAAAGACCGTGCAAACGAGGCAATTTATGCCATTTAAGATTTTCTGGGTCTTTTTTGAGAACCCTTTTACTACAATATCTACTGCAATATGTCCCCGTTTGAGCTGGGTGTAACCTATGGCAAAGCCCGTCACAATGGCCCCAAAAAACCCCATAAGCTCGAAAGTGCCTCTGACAGGCATCCAGACAACACGTAAAAACACGTTTGCACAGGTCAAAAGGATCATCGCAATCAAAAAGACACCGGCTATCCACATAAGAGCCTGGTTTAAAAACTGGCTTACCCTGTCAAGAGCCGTCATATCAGCCCCCCTGTGCCCTTATTCCGGGCATATATTATTTCATCCTTGAAAACCACGTACTGTGAGACTGTGTCGCAATGTCATTCCGAGGCGATAGCCGATGAATCTTATATTCGCAACTGGTTATTATTAAAAGATTTCTCCCTTCGGTCGAAATGACATAAAAGGCCAAAACCAGTATTATGACACAGCCTCTGTGGGCGTGTATTCTTTACTACAATACCCTAAAACATTAAGACGGATTGTGGACTCCGTTCGTAATTAGGTGCTCATTTCTGAAGTCCACAATCCGTGATGACTTCACATCCAGTATAGATGTGGATTCCTTTATTAATACTTTTTCATGAAAGCCTTAATATCCGCCACAATAGCGTCCGCCGGATAACCTTTTTCTTTTGTGCTCTTGATCCATCCAGCAGTGATGGGTGCTAACAATTTGTTCCACCTGGCCATCTCTGTTTTAGAGAGGTTGATAACCTCAACACCCTGTGTTTTCTTGGACCACTCAACGGATTCTATGACATGTTTATCCATATAGGCCCCTGTCCACTCAGAATGTTCTCTGGCCAGGCCATCCATAACCTTCTGAACATCTTTTGGCAGGGAATCCCACTTGGCCTTGTTCATGACAACGGCAAAGGGGTAAATCACCGTATCGGTCATGGTAATATATTTGCAGATTTCAGCAAATTTGAAATCCTTCATAACCTCAAGCGATGTGAACAGACCCTTTACCACGCCCTTTTGCAGGGCCTCTGGTACTGCGGACATAGGCATACCTACCTGATTGGCCCCCCATGCCTTCAGAATCTTGGCAGCGCCGCCAGAGGCACGCAGATCCACGCCTTTCATGTCTGCCAGTTTTCTTATGGGTATTTTTGACATGATGTTTGAAGTTCCGCACGTATACATGCACAGGACCTTTACCTTGGAAAATGCCTTGGGTTTATATTTCTTATAAAGATCACTAAGCGTCAGGCAGGCCACGCGCGCGTTGGGAAACCCGAGGGGAAGGCTGGTGGCGTTGGTGACAACAAAACGGCCCGGCTGGTAAGCCATGCAAAGGGTGCCGATATCTGCTGTCCCTGCTATGACGCCGTCCAGCATGTTTTTTGCGCCAAGCAATGTGCCGCCATGAAATGCGTCTATCTTAACCGTACCCTTTGTGGCCTTTTCGACTTCTTTAATCCACCTTTCAAGTTGCACACCTACAAAGGTCTTTGGAGGCGTAAATTGGGCGTAGCTCAACTTGATCGGTCCTGCCGCTGCAGGAGCTATGTTCGCAGTGATTGTGAATAATGCCGCCACAACGATTATAGCCAGTACTAATCCAGTATTTTTTTTCATTTCTCAATCCTCCTTATTGGTGGAAAACTCGTTAATTGAATATTGCAATGACCTTTTCTTTCACCCCCTTTCCCCGAAATTTATGTGAACTAAAATGAACTAAAGTGCCTAAAATTGGCACAACCTGCCATTCGCGTTTAAAAAATGCTCGGCTCCACATACTCACCAAAGACGTCCCTGAAAACGTTTGCCATTTCCCCTACGGTAGCATAACATTTGCAGCACTCAACCAAGTAAGGCATGACATTTTTCTTTTCCTTAGCCGTTTTTTCAAGGGCTTTCAGGGATTCATTAACAGCCTTATTATCCCTGGTCCTTTTTAGATCCTTGAGCCGATCAATTTGTAGTTGGGCCCATTCTTCGTTGTGTTCATGGAGTTCCACCTCCATGTCAACACCTTCAGTATATTTGTTCACGCCTACCTTTGTGACTTTTCCCTGCTGGAGGTTTTTCTCAAACTCGTATGCCTGTTTTGCTACCTCCCTCTGCACGTATCCCGAGGAAATAGCCTCTACCATACCGCCGGCTTTCTCTACTTTTTTCATCTCTTCCAGTATCTTATCTTCCATCTCTTTTGTCAGGGTTTCAATAAAGTAGGAGCCTGCCAAGGGGTCCACGGTGTCCCTGAGCCCGATTTCATCCATAAGTATTTGAAAGGTCCTCAAGGATAACAGCGCCGCCCTTTCTGTTGGGATGGTATACGCCTCATCAAATGAACACAGGGCCGTGGTCTGTGCTCCGGATAGCGCTGCCGCAAGCGCATAGTAGGCGCCTCGCATGATATTATTTTCCGGCTGCTGCTTGGTCATGCCGGAGCCGCCGCCTCCGAAAATTCCCCGGAGAAAAAGGGCTTTTTTGTTCTGGACATCATATCTTTCCCGGAGGAGCTTGGCCCATAGTTTGCGGGCCGCCCGGAACTTGGCAACCGTCTCCCATAGATTGCCGTATATGTTCAGGTTGAATGAAAATCTTCCCACAAACTCCTCTGCCTTGAACCCGCGGGCCACAACATTATCTATATAGGCGAAGGCAATCATCAATGCATATGAGATTTCCTGGGCCGGTGTGCAACCGGATTCTCTGATGTGGTATCCTGCCACGGAAACCGGATTGCACCTTGGCAGCTCCTTCATGGAGTATTCTATGGTATCGCCAATAAGGCGTACTGCCGGCTCTACCGGATAGATCCAGGCCCCCCTCCCGACGATCTCTTTTAAAATATCGTTCTGTGGGGTGGCTGATATTTCTTCCTTTTTATATCCAAATTTTTCAGCTACCGCCTGATACATTGCTAACATAATAGAGGCAACTGCGTTAATAGTCAGGCCGCTTCCGATACGATTAAGCTGGATATCCTTGAAAGCGATTTCAAAATCTTTAAGGGAATCAACGGCCATGCCTACACGTCCAACTTCCCCTTCTGCCATGGGGTCATCCGAATCATAGCCCATTTGGGTGGGGAGATCGAAGGCCACATTAAGCCCTGTTTGGCCGTGAGAGATCATCAGCTTGAATCTCTCATTTGTCTCTTCAGGTGTGCCAAACCCGGTGTACTGGCGGGTAGTCCAGTTTCGACTCCTGAAACCCATAGGGTGAATGGCCCGGGTAAAAGGAAATTCGCCTGGGTTTGCAAGGTCCTTATCATAATCAAATCCGATCCTTTCAAGGTCCTCGGGGGTATAAACCGGCTTGATCTTTATGCCCGACTGGAGAATGACTTCTTTTATGGCATCTTTTTCATCTTTTATATAAGTAGCTACTCCCATGGTCCCCTCATTTTTTTCTTAAATTGTTAAGCAGTTTTTTCGTATGCTTTCCGGCCGGCTCATTAAATGCGCTCAAGGCGCAAGGCATAAGGCGTAAGGTTCAAGGCAAACAAACCACTTGGCCTTACGCCTTGAGCATGAGTACCATAAGATCTGCATAGGCCCTGAGTTTTATTTCGCAACGTTCTCTTCGATAAACGTGGTAATTTCATCAAAATGGACTCCGCCCGGAAAAATCCCGTTAACTCCTCTATCCTGTAGTACCGGGATATCCTTGTTGGGGATAACACCGCCAACGATGACCAGTTTATTCCCGATATCCCGTTCTTTGATCATTCCCATCAATTTCTTGCAAATAGGGATGTGTGCCCCGGACATGATTGAAAGACCGATGACATCCACATCCTCCTGAATGGCCTGATTCACGATACTGGGTACGGTCTGGTGAAGCCCGGTGTAGATGACTTCCATTCCGGCCTCCCGCATGGCATGGGCCACTACCTTTGCTCCCCTGTCGTGGCCATCCAGCCCTGGTTTGGCCAAAAGCACCCTTATTTTTCGTTTTCCCATATTAATACTCTCCTGAAACAATATATGCAGCCTTTAAGAAAACATTTTTATAGTAATTGCTGGCCGTGCCTTTCCCCGATTTGGAAAAAACACGAAATTCTTTTTGTGGAAAATTATAGCTCGCATAATATCCATTATTTTTTGTCTTGTATATCAAATTCCTTTAGCACAACTGACTGTCCCCTCAAGATATGGACCCTTACAAGCTTTTCCACACCTTCTGCATCACGCTTTCGTATTAATTTCAGCATCAGCCTGTGATCTTCATTGCTTAACCTGGCCATCTTGTCCACTTTAAGTATTACACGCCTGAAACGGTAGATCTGATCTTTCAGGTCATTAATCATTTTTATCAGCCTCGGGCTCTGGCTCAGGGCGTAGAGAAGGTCGTGGAATTCCGTATTGATTCGCAGCAGGGCATCCATATCTTTCCTGTCAAGGTATAATTGATATTCGTTGCTCTTTTCCTCTAATGGAGCGATGTCCTCCTCACGGTGTTTTATGGCCGCAAGCCTTGCGGCATAGCTCTCCAAAACGCTCCGGATACCAAAAGTTTCCTCGATATCAGCCCTTGTCAACCCTGCCACAAAAAAACCGCCACCCGGGTTCTGGTATAGCAGGCCTTCCCGTTCCAGCTTGTGAATGGCTTCTCTCACCGGTGTTCGGCTGATGCCCAGGGCATCGGCTAACCGGCTTTCAATCACACGGCTTTCAGGGTTTAGATCACCTTTGACAATGGCCTGTTTCAGGTTCCTGTAAACGTCCTGGCCTAAGGATTGTCTTGCAGGTAATGCCTTTAATGATTTGAAATAAGATTCATTACCCATAAATTTCAAACGCTCCGCGCTTCGTGTGATCTCGCATGATTCCCTTCACGCGGCACTTCAGCTTAAATGCCTACCTGTCTGCGTGTATCGCACAGGCAGGCAGTCTCTCTCCCCGAGTCGTTACCAATATCTTACCGAAGGTACTGTCTGGCAATAGTTGTTTGCAGTACCTCGTGAGTCCCTCCGCCATAAAGCAGGAAGCGATTATCCCTGTAATATCTCTGAACATTATATTCCATGGAATAGCCATAGGCCCCAAAAATTCTCATGGCCTCATCACAAGCGCTGCATACTGATTCAACAGTAAAGTATTTTGCCATAGATGCTTCATTCAAGCAGGGTACCTTGTCGTCAATTAGATGGGTAACCTTGTAGCACATGAGGTGACCGGCCTCCAAATTGACTGCCATATTTGCGATCTTTGCCTGGATGAGCTGATATTTTCCTATAGGTTTTCCGAACTGAACCCGCTCTTTACAATACCGGATAGAATCACCCATCGCGGCCCGATGTAACCCCAGGGCCAGGGAGGCAATCATTATCCTGATTTCAGCAAGGATGGTCAATAACACATCCAGCCCTCTCCCGGGTTCCCCTAACATATATTCAGGGGGCACATGACAATTATTAAAATAGATCTCTGAAAGCGATGAGGTTCTTGTACCAAGGGTATCGAATTTTTTGCTGTGCGAGAACCCGGGCGTGTCGCTTGGGATAAAGAAAAACATAAGGCCTTTTAATTCCTTATCCGGATCGGTCTGACAAAGGACGGTATGGAAATCACCATAAGGGCCACTTGTGGACCATGTCTTCATCCCGTTAATTACATAGCCATCTTTTGTTTTTGTAGCCAGAGTACTCACAGCGCCGAGATCAGATCCCGCCTCCGGCTCCGTAAGCTGAAAGGCACCAATCTTTTCACCTCTCAAAGCTGGCCTGAGGTATTGCTCATGCATCTCTTTAGTGCCATAGAGATAGAGGCCGTTTGTAGCCATGAGACATTGCATGGCCGTAATGGCGGCCAAACTTAAAAGCCCCCTTGCCAACTCCTCCATGGAAATACAATAAAGGGTCGTGTTCCCCCCTGATCCCCCCACTTTTTTTGGATACCTGATCCCTAAGATACCCATATCAGCAAGCTTTTTGAACAGGTCAAATGGGAACTCGCCACTTTCATCATATTCCCTGGCAGTGGGGATAACCTCCTCGTCCACAAATCTGGCCATGATCTTTCTCTGGAGTTTTTCTATATCTGAGCGAAGCAATATTTCCCCTTACTTTCCCTTGTTAGCTCTAATGGCTTTTTCAAATGCCGGAACAACCTCGTGGAGATCACCCACGATACCCCAATCCGCCACCTCAAAGATTGGCGCCCTCTCATCCTTGTTAATGGCAATGATATATCGTGAACCGAGCATCCCGGCCCTGTGCTGAATGGCGCCGGATATACCGCACGCGATATATATCTCCGGCCTGACCGTCTGCCCCGTCTGCCCCACTTGCCTCTCGACCGGCAGCCACCCCTCTTCAACGATTATCCTCGTGCCGGCCACTTCACCCCCCATAAGTTCCGCAATGGAAAAAAGAGATTTCATTTCCTCTTTGGATCCAACGCCCCGTCCACCTGCTACGATGACCTTGGCATCTGCCAGGCTGACATTCTTTTTCCTTTCCCTGACCATTTCCAGGATTTTCGTGCGGATCTCTTTCTCCAACAGGGATACCTTATGCCTGATCACACGCCCCTTGTTTCCAGGTTTTTTTATTGCTTCCATTACTCCTGGACGCACCGTAGCCATCTGGGGCCGCGAGTACCGATTGGCAATAGTGGCCATAATGTCTCCCCCGAAGGCGGGTCTGGTCTGAAGGAGGATTCCTTCCCCCGGATCAATGGTTAACTCCGTGCAATCCGCGGTCAGTCCCACTCCCACCCTGCGTGACAGGCGGGGCGCAAGGTCACGGCCTAAATGCGTTGCGCCTAAAAGCAGGATATTAGGCATGTAATTAACCAACAGTTCTTCAATAACCTTTGTGTAGGAAAGGGTCCTGTAATTCTCAAGGGCCCTGTGCTGTGCCAGATACACATTATCAGCGCCATACTCGATTAGTGTATCGGCCAGTTTCGAGACCCCGGAACCAAGCAGCAGGGCGGAAACTTCCTGGTTGAGCGTCATGGCCAATTCCTGGGCCTTGCCTAAGAGTTCGAGGGAGACACGGCTAAGGTTGCCGCCCCTCTGTTCGGCAAAGACCCATACACCCTGCCGGTCGCTAAAATCGGGAATGGTCTTTGGCCTGGCGTCCGTTTGGATAGCCTTTTCCTTACATGCCTCTAAGCAGGCACCGCACGATGTGCACTGCTTAAGAATATGGGCTTTGCTATCCTTAATCTCAATGGCCCCATACGGACATGTCTTTATGCAGCGCTTGCACCCATTGCACAAATCAATTTCAACCCAGACGGTCATTGCATATTCTCGGACAGCCTCCTATGTTCCTCTTTGATTTCTTAAATAAGCTTATTTTCTCTTAACTTGTTGACCAGGCCTTTCGCCATTTCTTTAACATCACCTTTAAGAATCTCGCCATGTCTCTTGAACTTGGGAGCAAAGGTTTTGATGACATGGGTCAATGAGCCTTCCAGTCCGATCTCATTTGCCTGGACATTGATATCTGCAGCGTTCCAGATTTTGATTGGCGCCTTTTCCCTGCATGCATCAATCAACCTCGCGACATTGGGATGCCGGGGAATATTTAGTTCGCCGATTACAGTCAGCAGGGCGGGAAGCGGGGAGCGGACCCGTTCAAAGCCATCCTCAAGACGCCTCTTGATGAAAATGGACTTTTTGGTTACCTTCTCAAGTCCACAAACATAGGTTGCCTGGGGTATTTGAAGATAGTCGGCCACCTGTGGCCCGATCTGGGCTGTATCCCCATCAATGGCCTGCCTGCCGCAGATGATAAGATCATATTTTCCTGTCTTTTCGATAGCCTTTCCAAGGGTATATGACGTCGCCCAGGTGTCTGCGCCGGCAAATGCCGTGTCAGACAGAAGGATCCCTTCATCCGCACCCATTGCGATCGCTTCCGATATGGCATCAATGGCCTGAGGCGGACCCATGGAGATTACGGTAACCATTCCGCCATAAGTTTCTTTTAATCCAATGGCTGCTTCAAGGGCATGCCTGTCATCCGGATTAATGATATTCTCTATACCTTCCCTGATGAGGGTTCCTGTCTTTGGATCCAGTTTGACATCTGTTGTATCCGGGACCTGTTTTATTAATACGATGATATTAATGGCGTTTACTCCAATTCGAAATGCTTATATTATCTTGTTTTCCTTTAGACGCCCCAGGTCTTCATCTGAATACCCTAATTTACCGTATATTTCCTTATTATGTTCTCCAAAGCGTGGTGGAAAAGGTAGCTGCCGGTCCAATTTTTCAAGGTACGGCGTCATATTGGGAGGCGGCGGTAATGTGAGTCTGGTTCCCGTCACCGGATCCTGGGCGGACAGAAGCCTTTTTTCAACCAAAGGATCGGCGATTACCTCCGGAATAGTCTTTATCTTACTTATAGGAAGCGTGAGAGAGTTAAACAGTTCTATGAGTTCTTCCGTCGTATATTTTTGGGTAATTTTGTTAATGGCGCGGTTTAAGTTTTGTACGTCCTTTATCCGGCCGGCATTTTTTTCATACTCCGGCTTATCAAGTGATTTAAACATTTCCTGGGAAACCATGGTTTTCCACTGACGGTCATTCCCCACTGCCGTATACACAAATCCATTGCTTGTCCTGTAAACGGAAACAGGGGCGAAAAACTCATGGGTGTTGCCCCTTCGAGAGATATTTTTATCTAAAAGTGCGGAAAGCGTGATGGGGACCGTGAGCCATGAAACGGAGGATTCAAACATGGACACGTTGATGCAAGAGCCTTCTCCCGTGACTTCGCGTTTATAAAGCGCCTTCATCAACAGTCCGTACGAATGCTCGCTGGTGCCCATATCCGGTAATGGAACCCCCACTACCTGGGGATCTCCGTCGGCCTCGCCGGTCATCTCCATCATACCCGACCTTGCCTGTAAAATAGGATCGTATGCCGCCTCGTTACTGTCCGGACCGAAACCGGTAACACCGAGCCATATGATGTCCGGTTTCAAGGCCTTCATGGACTCGTAATCGATGCCTAATTTTTCATAATTTCTGGGAAGTTGATTGGTTGAAAAGATATCGACATTCAGCTCTTTGATCAGGGAATGGAATATCTTTTGTCCTTCCGGGTCACCAAGATTCAGTGTCAGTGCCTCTTTACCTGAATTGATACACAGATAATAGGCGTTCATTCTCTCTTCCTTAAGAACATTTTCACCTATCATCCTGTTCGGGTCCCCGTAGACAGGATGTTCCAGCCTTATGACACGCATGCCATCGTGGGTCAGCCTGTAAGTCAAATAGGGCAGAACAGTTGCCTGTTCAAGGGACAATACGGTAATTTTTTTTAAGAAATCCATAAGACGCCTCCATATGGAAAAAAGGGTTGTTTGGGGGTGAGATATAACATTATGATTCGAGTACTCAGCACCAATAAAAGACAACAAATAACGATTACCATTTAATCGAGTTTTGCCTTGATTATGGTGTTAATTGTGTACTGTGTACAACATATGCTGTCAAGAGGTTTTTCCTCGGAAAAACAATGGCTGCCGTCATTTTTTTGACACAAAATAGAGGAAGGTGGTGTCAGGCTGGATTGCAGTTCAGGGGTTCTTCAGGAATATAGGGTGGAATAATAGAGACGATTAAGAGACGAAGTTTATTGGAAACTGACGCCATTTGGGCTTAATCTGGGCACATCGCTCTATTTGATCCCGTGGCTGGTTTTAAATAAATCATGAGGCATGAACTTCAACGGGGTAATCAGGATCACAGTAAAGATAATCATCACAGGATGGGACCTGAGAATCTGCCTCCGGCCCATAGGGACCTACACCCCGGTGGGAATAATCTAGGTGGATATCGACTGATGGCGCTTTGGGTTTGGGTGGTGGCCATAGCTTCACATCCCACAAACCCAGATGCTTGAGGATCTAAATATACCTTTCGTGACCATGACTTTTTTCATTTATTACGACTTTGACGTTTCCCTGCAAAAGAATATCAGGATTTCACAAGAACTCAACCGGCTCAATTCACAATTCAAGATGTAACACCAGACACACTGGCAAAGACTTTGCTGGTCACCTTCCCGACGTAATCGGGGACCCAGTCTTTGCTCAGAGGAACGGCGAAAGTAATGACGGATTGCGCTTCCGAGAGGATATAGTTGGGATCTGCCGAAGAAGGTTCTCAATTTTAGCATGTAATATCTCAGTTTTAGATGCAATTTATTGGCTATTTCAGGCTCCTGATCCAGCAAGTTATTCAATTGATAGGGATCTTTCTTTCGATCGTATAATTCATTCCTCTTGGGGGTTTTTGCTACGTTTCCAGGAGTGCACGTCCAGAGGATAGCACAGACTCTTTAAGCCCCTAAACCCACTGTAAAGGTGCAGCCAAGGGAGCCCACATTATTAGATATGATTGAACATTCTCCGGGAGTTGAGCCATTTAGCAATTATGATTTTGCAGCCTCCATCGCACGGTCTCTGGCCCTATAATAAATGCTTTTGGTGATAAAGCTTTTTTCATTGTGGCCCAGAATGTCCAATAGTTCCCCCCTGAGCAAGTGCATCTCCTGCTCCTCTTTAGCGTCCAATTGTGCGGCTAAAACCATATCTATGAATTGCAATGCCATCGCGTATCGCCCTTCTTCTTTGATTTGGCGAGCGTGTTCCATGATCCTGTCTTTTTCCACCAGTGCAACAACTTCCGAAAATATATCAGTCTTCTTGGGTGGGAGGAGATTCGATGGATTCCCATCATACCAGCCTGTGTACTGGCGAAGGATCCCGTGGACCATAAAGGTTGGACATCCATACCGAGGAGCCAGGAATTCATTATCAAGCATGTGGTCGGGCAGGCTAATATCGTGAACAATATCCTCATACCACATGCCTTTATTGAGACGTTTAATCACTTCATCATGGAGGTAACGGAGAGCCGTAGAGAATTTGAGACAAACCTCTCTGATCTTTTCATGGCCCTTGATCACTGGACCGTGACCCGGTATTAGGATTTCGGGTTCTCTTGCAACCACGGCCTCAAGCGTTTCAGCCCACTCCAGTGTGTAACGCTGAACCTTGAAGAGGTTCCCTACATTTGGAAAAGACCAGATGACAAAGTCCCCTGCAAATACAGACTTCTTCTCAGGGACCCAGATCCACAGGTGATCATCTGTCTCCCCCAGCCCGTGAAAGGCATGAAAATCAATTCCGCCCACCCTAACGCTTATGGTTTGATCGAAAATAATGTCAGGATTACGCTCAGGAAGAGTAAAGGCTTTCTCTCCTTCAGGAATATTGAATTGAATCCGGTTTATGTGTTCATGAAACTGAGACAACATTCGGTACTTCTGAAACCGCTTCAAAATATTGCGCTGGGCAATGACCCTTGGCGGAGAGGTGCCATTTCGCTTGGCCTCATTGAAAAGGGGATCAAGGTGAAAGGCATGATCCAAATGTCCGTGAGTTAAAAACACTGTGTGCACCGGGTCCTTCAATTTCTGTCGGAGCATCCCCATTGTCCTCTCTGCATAGGACTGGACTGGCATATCAACTAAGACGAGACCCTCATCCGTTTCCACAACGCCGGTGTTTCCAAAACCGGGCATCATCCATACACCGGGTGCAGGATTGACCGGGTTCTCACCTTCAATGCGCAGTTTTCCAAACTGTGTTTTCTTGTTCATACTTTCCTCCTTATTTCCTCTTTTCTAAGATTCGCATTTAACTCTTCAATTTTTTCTTACTCCTAAATGTGAGCACTTTCAGAATTTTGAAGTGCCTAATCCCGACGGTGACTAAAGTGCCTAAAGTAAGAGAGGTTATTCCTTCTAACTTTAGTTCATTTTAGTCACTTCTATTAGCCCCGCCTTTGACGGAGTCAGGATCGGTTCATGCGCCTGAATTATGGATATAAATCATCAGCTACGTGGCTTAAGCCAAGTTCAATTAATTTTTCCTTGGAGGGCTTGCCCGTTTCCCAATCCCACCCTCTGAAGTTGTAGTATTCCTTAAGAAGCAGGTCCATATCCGGCGCCTTACCGGCAGAACCTCCTTCTTTTAATGTATCCATGCACACTTTGGGGAGTCGGTCTTCTTCCCGGGTCAGGCCGAGCTTATTGCTGATCGCCCTTTTGAGATTGACTGACCTGTCTCCGGCAGAAAGCAGGTCTGCCGGGCTCATCTCCCATCCTGTGATAGCGCTCAATATCTGGCAAATTTGTGTGACACTGAGGGGAGCAAACTTGCAAAGGGTCAGGGCATCATAGAGATCCTTCAGACTCTGATACTTGGCAGCGGGCTCAGCCTTGCCCTCCGATGCCAGCCTATCGCCGGGAAAGATGTTAAGCTCAGGGACCGTTCCACCCAGGTCCACGTTGTAGTAATCACCCTTCAGATGGCACGCCCCCCGAGGTCCGGTGGCATAGGAGACCGCCATCCCGTGAAAGGCTCTGCCTTCATGCATCGGCATCTCCATCCCCTTGACCTGGGCCGCTTCGTCCGGGTCCCGTCCTAATTCCTTAGCCATCTCCAATGTGCCCCTGGAGAGCAATTCCCCAATACCTTCTTGTTTGACGATCATTTCCACCAGCCTGACCACCGTATTCCCGTTGCCCCACTTTATTTCCATGCCTGCCCTGTCCCTGGTCAGTATACCCTTTTCATACAAATACATGGCATAGGCAATAGAAACCCCGGCGGAGATGGTGTCCAGGCCGTGAGCGTTGCAGAGGTGGTTGGCCTCCACAATGGAATCCAGGTCAAAGTTCATGCACAATGGTCCGAAGGCGCCCACCGTCTCATATTCCGGCCCATCCACCCTGTCCAGGTCTTTGCGGAAGTTCTTCACCTCCCGGCCGCATCCGATGGGACACCCCATGCAGGCGTAGTTTTCCACCGTATAGGCTTGTCTCAAGGCCTGCCCGCTGATCTTTTCCGCCGGAAAGACGCTCTTGCTGAAATATTTGGCCGGCACATCACCCAAAGCCATGGCCATATCCATATAAAACAGGGTGCCGTATTCCCGAAGCGCCACCGAGATAAGGTTCCCTCTGATTGTGGAAACTGCCTCCTTGGCAAGCGCTTTCACCTTCTCTTTGTCAGAGGACCCGGGCTTCATGCCGCCCGATACCACCACCGCTTTTAGGTTCTTCGACCCCATAAGCGCACCCAGACCGCAACGTCCCGCGGCCCGGCCCCGATCATTCATGATGGAGGCATATCTAATTTGACGCTCTCCCGCTTGCCCGATACAGGCCGTGCTGAAAGTGGTTGCTTCAATCTGACTCTTGAGGACCTTCTGGGTCTCGTAAATATCCTGTCCCCAGAGGTGCCTGGCGTCCTTTATTTGCGCAGAACCGTTCTCAAGATAGAGATAAACAGGGCCTTCCGCCCGTCCGGTGATAAAGACGCCATCGTAGCCGGCGCCCTTGAGCCGGAACGGAAAGGCACCGCCGCTTGTGGCTTCGCCCCAGTATCCGGTCAGCGGCGATATGCCGCAGACCGCGTACCGGCTGACCATTGGAATCGGTGATCCGGTGAGAGGACCGGTGGAAAAGACAAGGGGGCTTTTCGGACTTAGGGGATCCATGTCCTTTTCTATGTAGTTATAGATCAAGGCGGCAGCCAGCGTAGCACCGCCTATATATTTCTTTAAATCGACCTCGGAGAGGGGCATGTCCTCAGTCGTCTTAGCCTCCAAGTCAACCTTGAGAAACCTGCCGTGATATCCGTACATGCTTTTACCTCCTTAGAAATCCACATCTTTGCCTTCATAGGCATACCTGAATATGTATTCGCACTGGTCCGGTGTTATCGGCCTGGGGCTAAAGAGGGTGTCGATATCCTCATAAGCGTACAGCACAAGCTTTTCCATCTTTTCCTCCAGTTGATCCGCCGGGATGCCCATGTCAGCGAGGTTCAGTGGAACATCCAACTCCCTGAAAAGATCTCTCACCTTCTCAACCAGACCGGCCATGCTCTCCTCCCTGGATTCGCCCGCCACCCCGAGGACCTGGCAGATGGCCACGTATTTGTCCGAAACCGCCTGGTAGAACTGGAAGACGTACGGGATGAAGATTCCCACGGCCAGACCGTGATGGATATCAAACAGCGAGCCAAGGGAGTGGCCGAAGCTGTGAGTCAGGGCTGCCCCGCTCTGCCCGAAGGCGATGCCGGCCAAACTAGAGGCCAACAGCATCCGGTGACGCGCTTCCCGATCCTTACCGTTTCGATAGGCCCGGGGGAGATACTTGAAGACCATTTTGATCGCCTGCAGGGCCAGGGCATCAGTCAGCTCATTGGCCGCCGGCGTGGCCACGGCGTCCATGGCATGGGAAAGGGCGTCCAACCCTGTGCCGGCAGTAAGCTTCGGCGGCATGGTCATGGTGAATTCAGGACAGAGCACGGCAAAATCCGGCATAAGTTCCGGATTGGCGACCGGAATCTTCCGATGGGCCGCTGTGTCGTGAACAACGGTCACGCTGGTGCACTCAGAGCCGGTTCCGCTTGTGGTGGGCACCGCCGCGAAAACGGCTTTCTTTCTCAGCCCAAGGGGCTGTGCCGGTGTGATCATTCCTATATCGATGATATCCGGCCGTTCGTAGTGGATCCAGGCGGCTTTGGCGCCGTCAATTACCGACCCTCCACCCACAGCCACGATCAGGTCAGGCGAAAACTGGCTCATGGCATCGGCGCATTCTTTAACGTTATCCATGGGGGCCTCCGGCGCCGCCTTTGCCCAGGTTTGTGTCGAAAAGCCTGCGGCTTCGACGGCCCGCACAACACGGGAAGCAAAGCGTTCGCCGAATTCATCGGTAACCACAAACGCCTGCTTCCGGTCACACCGCGCAGCAAAATAATCTACTGCGGTCATGCCAAGCACTTTACCCTCGGGAAAGGCATTGGCTCCCATGATAAGCCTGGGCATGCTGAAAATAGTGGTCAAGCCCTTGATCGATGTGGAGTTTCCCATGGGTAGCAGAATTTTCAGCATTGGATTGGTAAACCAATAACTCATAGACTGATCCTCCTTAACTGAACGATGCCGGTTCTTTTAAGATGCAGACAGGGCCGCCAGAGAAAACACTCTCCCTTGCCACTGTACTGGGGCGGATCCGCGCGGCGGAATGGGTTGCTGATGCATATAAAGAGGTCGGGCACGATCTCTGCCCGGCCTCATATGGTTTTTGAACCAAGACATTTTTTAGAACTTAAACTCCGGAATGGGCAGCCCCATCTGTTTCATGGCCTTCACCGTGCCGGGATGCACCTGGTCTGAGCGTGCCCCCAGAGGGTAGGGAGTCATGGGCATGAAGTTCAGCACGGCGTGGTATTTGGCAAAATCCTTTCGGTGCTTGCTCCATACCCTCACGATCTCTTCGGCAATATCATCAGGCAATGAATCGTCGCACAGCACAGCCCCTGGTCCTGCGCGGCCCGGCAAGTCCTGTTCCAAGCCCGTAAATGCGCCCTTTTTGAAAAGGATAGGATACTGGGTCAACGCGCCTGGTACCTTGTTGGCCTTGGCCAGGTCGGATGGCGACATGGGGACAAAGTACATCTGTCTACCTGAATTCAGGATCTCCATGGTAGCGGCCCCGCCCGCGGACTTGGGGCAGACGAACCGGCCTTTGGGGCCAACCATCAGCATTCCCATGAAACGAAGGGGGATGACGTCAATCTTGCCGTTCAGAAATGCATCCTTGCATCCTATAGCGCCCAAAGGAGCCCATGTGATATCCTTATAGATGCCCATGGCTCCGAACAGGGGTTTATCCAGCAAAATGCCCTGGAAAGGTCGGGATCGTTCTCCGGTGCCGACCCTTTTGCCTGCAAGATAATCTAAGGTTTTAATATTGGGGTCAAATGTCCCGTAAACCCCCATCACTGCGGGAGAAGAGACCAGGGCCTTTACAGTGGGCCAGGGTACTTTGTCAAACGGTTTGCGCCCTTCGGCCAGGAAATCCACGATGCCGGCGGAGCCAATGGCCAGGGTATAGTCCACCTCGCATTTCTTCATCTTTTCCCGGTTCTTGGCAATGTAGCGATACATATACATGGCGCCGGGGGTCTCCTGATGTTTAATACGTACCCAGGAGCCCGCCTTTTTGAAGACCTGCTCCGCAGCGGCGCCCACATTGTACATGTGGGTCCCAAAGGGAGTGGTCATAAACACCACGTCCACCGGCTTTCGGGTTTCCTCTGCGGCAGACAGGGCAGGCTGAAGAGAGGACATGGCCAATGCGGTCAGAACAAAAAAGAACATCACCGATTTTTTCATTTTTTTCTCCTTTTTCATATAGGGTTTAAGGTTCCGGGTTTAAAAGGTTATCATTACTTCACATTGATTTTTCCCTTTTGGAAATATCAGCATGGTTAAGCAACGTTCGCTTTCGCCACTGGAAAGCCAATAGGCCAACGGTCAGTAGCAAAGCAATTGCAAAGAAGGCAGCATGGCCATACAGACCATACAAGGTCGCCTGAATCGCGGCAAAAAGAAAGAGAACCCTTTCCCCCTTCCCCAAGTGGGAAAAACAGTATTTCTGACAGAAGCACATGAAGGTTCCCAAGGCAATGCAAAGGGCGGTCAGCGCCATCACTGCTTCAACAACCGGCTGAGATCCTGCAATGATGACTGGATTATTGATGATAAAATAAGGCAGCAGGAAAAAGGGGCCAACCAGTTTAAAACTCTCCCAGGAGGTTCTCATATAGCTTGCTTTGGCAATTTGACTCCCCACCATGGCGGCGCCTGCAACGGGTGGTGTTACGGCTGCAAGGACAGCAAAATAAAAGACAAAAAAGTGAGCAACGACCTTGGAAACACCCATTGTCGTCAACACGGGCGCCGCCAGAAAGGCCACCACCACATAGGCGATCACCGTGGGTGTGGAAGAACTCAATAGGATGGAAAGCAGCATGGTGAGGATCAGGGCCGGGAGCAGTGATGATCCGCTGAGGTCGGTAATGAGCAGGCTCAGTTTTGTGGTGGCGCCCGTAAGGGTCATACATTTCACAAAGATACCAATGCAGCCTACCGCCGCGCCGAAAGTAGCACCCAATACGGCGCCTTTAACCAGGTTCTCGGTCAATGCCTTTAAGGTCGGTCTTGTTTCTTTGAGCAGAAGAGAAACGAAAATAAGTGTGGATATTCCCCAAAAAGCCGCATACCCGGCAGAATAATGGAGGAGAAGGATTATGGTCAGCACGGACATGGGGATGATAAACACCGGGGCCCCGACCGCCAGGGTTCTCCAGTTTACGGTATTCCGAGACAGGGGAATGTCTTCCCTCGAGGCAATGAGTATGACGCCAAGGACCGCGATGGTATAGTAGGCCACGGCGGGTATCAGGGCCTTGGACATGAGTTCCGCATAGCTGACCCCCAGGAAGTTGGCCATAATAAAAACCGCAATCCCCATAATCGGAGGGGTCAGTTGGCCGCCGGTAGATGCCATGG
The DNA here is from genome assembly GCA_030613055.1 of Desulfobacteraceae bacterium. Lineage (GTDB taxonomy): Bacteria > Desulfobacterota > DSM-4660 > Desulfatiglandales > Desulfatiglandaceae > JAUWMR01. Next base: position 114,720 of record JAUWMR010000003.1, on the reverse strand, counting down.
CCTCGATGGCGCCCGCACATTCTCCGCGGAAGCCCGATTTTTTCATCACAGGTATGGTAAAGGAGCCCGTGATGGCCACATTGGCCACGGCCACACCGTTCGCCATGCCAACAAAGGAACTTGAAAAAATGGCGGTTTGACCTGCGCCTCCTTTCAGATGTCGGCTTAAAAGGGTCCCGAATTCCATGAAAAACCGGGTGACGCCCGTGGCTTCGAAGATGGATCCGAAGATGACCAGCAGAAAAAGGATATTAACCGAGACATTGAGCAGCATTCCATAGATACCCTGGAACCCCACACTCAGGCTGGAGACGATGTAACCAAATTCCAGTGGGGGATGGCTCATCACGCCGGGGATATACTGCCCCCACAAGGCATAGGTGATGGCGCACAGGACCATGACGGGAAATACCGCCCCGAAACTCCTCCAGGTCAGAACCAGGACTATGGTCATGAGCAGCACGCCCACAACAATGTCCCGGGGTTCAGGGAAGCCGGCTTCCATATCCAGTCTTTCATAATTGACCGCCATGTAGATAACGAGACCGAGGCTTATGAGCATGGCGCCCAGGTTGAAAGCCCTCTTCCGGGCCGTGTTGGCGCCCCCTGCCCCGTAAAGGAAAAGGAGCACCAGACAAAACCCAAGGTGCGTGTTCTGGTTCATGAGTTCGCCGAACAGGGGGTGCCAGACGATCAGGGCGTGATAGGCGATCATGGCCAGGGCGACGAAAATCATCGCCCACTTGAAATACTTTTCTGGTGGTCTTAAAGGGGTTGATTGGTCTTTTTTCATATGTCGTGTCTCCACCGATCAAGTGCGAGGAAGGACAAAGTCTTACCCGAGCCCTCAAGCCAGCAGCTCCTACGGCTGGTTTGTTTGTGTAAGAAAAATCGTATCGTTGTTCTTGGGCTTCTCAATGCAGCCAAAGAATTTGACGACGTCTTCCATTTTTCCCTCAACCTTTATTTTGCCTGTTCTCAGTCCCTCTTCAAAGGATGCTTTCCCAACGATAATCTCTCCAAGATAGGTCTCAGTCAGAACCAGCGCCACATCGACCTTGTCCGGATATCTGGGATGGAACTGGGCGATGCCCCTGCGTATTTCTATGGCGTGATGTTCATTAGAGTCCGGGAAGTGGAAACCCATGGTCATGTGGAGATCAAGGGCGTTTTCCGCGGCAAGGCGCATCCCAATGGCTTCAACCTTTACACCGGACGGCAGTGCTCCCACCACATCAGTCCTGTCTACCATCCGGGAAGGATCGAATTTGGTGCCCTCCAGCTCTCGGGCAGACGTCAGGTACCAGTTTCTCCAGTTGATATTCATGGTTTTGTAACCGAGTTCACGGAGCGCTGATGCCTTTATTTTTCGGGCCTCCATGTCCTCTTTATCCATACGGATAATATGGGAGGTCAGTTCTGCCGCCCACTGGTAATCCCGATCATCCAGGGCTTTTCTGGCCTCCGCCATTATCCTGTCGCGGCCACCCATGAGCGCCACATGGCGTGAGGCCAGTTTTTTAGGCGGCGTTGGATCCAGGGTGGTGGGATCGCCATTGAACCATCCGAGTTCTCCCTGATATATTTGACGTACAGAGTGCTTGACCGTGCCGTAGAATTCTCCAAGCCATGGGTGATAAGCCAGGTGATCAGGGAGTTTGACAAGTTCGACCAGTTCATCCGGCGTGTAGCCCTTATTCATATAGCGGATCGTCTGGTTGTGGACGAACTGGATGGCATCCCGGTAAGCAGTCAGAATCTCGGCCACGTTTTTTCTGCCGGTTACGGGCCGCCCATGAGAAGGCGCCATATGTTCGGCATCAAATGTTCGGAGGAGATCGATGCTTTTATACCATTGCTTCGGATCACGGTACCGAGTCCCCCTAAGGCTATGCAGGTTGGGAAAAGTCTCGCCCTGAATGACTTCTGCGCTGCAAAGGACCTTCATCTGGGGGAACCACACGGCGATTTCATCGTCACATTCGCTGGGAACCCAGAAGATATGCATTTTTACTCCCACAATTTCCAGATCCAGAACATCTTTAACTGTCCGGGTAGGGAGGATAAGAGAGATCTCCTCATATAACCCATCCGGCCCGATCCCCCCGTTCACACGGCCTTCAGGCCCTGATTCCAGGAAGTTGCCGAAGGTGTAATAGGTCCGGAAAAAGAGCACTTTTCCCGCACCGGTTGTTCCCGCGGCAATCAAGTTTGGGATCATGGTCTCGTGGGCAATGATCTCACACGATCCTGCGTCCACCTCCTCTTGTGAAACAAAGGCCTTAACCCCAAAAACATGGTCTCCGTGCATATGGGTGTAGATGATGGCTTTCACGGGCTTGTCCGTGATTTTGCGGAATTCCTGGTAGATCTCACGGGATTTCACGACGCATTCAACCGGATCAATGATAATAATACCATCGTTTCCAACGATCATATGGGTACTGGCAAGACCATATCCATAAGCAAGATAATAGCCATCCGTTACCTTGTATACCTTTTTGGCCATCTTTTGCGAATGTTCCGTCAGTCTTGGATGGATGGTGGGAGCAGGTTTATCGTAGGCGCGGTTGGTTGGCACAGGATACCCTCCTTTTTATGCTTATTTCCCTATTCCCCTTCGAGCTTGCGCAGTTCTTTTCGCAAGACCTTACCGATGGGGCTTTTGGGCAGATTGTCAAGAAACTGGACCATTTTAGGACATTTATTTTCTGAAAGATGTTGTTTGCAGAAATCTATTATGTCCTGCTCTCTGGCGGTTGCACCGCTTGCAAGAACAATGAAGACTTTTACTTCCTCACCCATAATGGGATCCGGAACGCCGATGACCGCTGCTTCCTGCACTTTGGGATATTGATGGAGTATCTCCTCAACATCGCGGGGATAGATATTAAAACCGCCACGGATGATAAGATCTTTTTTTCTTTCAACAATGAAAAGATAACCGTCCTTGTCCATCCTGGCCATGTCGCCGGTATAAAGCCATCCGTCCTTGAAGGTATTGCCGGTCTCCAGGGGCATCTTATAATAGCCGGGCGAAATGTTGGGGCCTTTTGCGATAAGTTCGCCGACTTCGCCCACGGGCACATCTTCTTCCGTTTCATCGACAATTCGAACTTCTGTTTCCGGGATGGGTTGACCGACGGAGCCCGGTTTGATCTCGCGATCAATATAATGGGTGCTTACCACCGGGGAGGCTTCGGACAAGCCGTAACCTTCTCTAATGATACAGTCGAATTCCTTCTGGAAGGTCTGCAGTGTCTCCACCGGCAGGGGTGCTGAGCCGCTGGTCACATTCTCAAGGGAGGAAAGATCATATTTTTGCCTCACCTCCGGGGGGGCAAGCAGCATAAGACTTAGCATGGTCGGCACTCCGGGGAAATTCGTGACCCTGTGTTTTTCGATCAGCCTGAACGTTTCTTCAACGTTGAAACGAGGCATCAAAACCCAAAAATTTCCATGGATGAATGACATATTCATTATTGTTATGCCGAAAGAGTGGGACATGGGCAGTACTGCCAGGCTGATCTCGTCTTTTTTAGCTTTGCGGGCCGATGCGCTATTTATGGCATTGGTATAAAGGTTTTTGTGCGTCAGCATGACACCTTTGGGTGTTCCGGTAGTGCCGGCCGTATAAATAATAACAGCCAGATCATCATCCTTTATGTTAATTGAAATGGGCTCATCAGAGCTATCATTTATCAAATCCCAAAAATCTGTAGTTCCGGGAACTTGACCCTCTTTCACGATGATGACGTGCTTCAGGGTTTCTATCTCTTCTCTAACCAATTCGACCTTGGGCAGATGTGCCAGGCTCGTAACAATCGCCACAGCCCCGGAATTCAATAAAATATGTTTTAATTCTCTTTCGGTTAACGCCGGCACCACCGGTACAATAACACAACCTGCCCCTAATATTCCCTGATAGCTCACAAGCACCTCCGGGGAATTGGGCATCATAACAACCACGTTGTCACCCGATTTCAGACCCAGATTTCTCAGGCCGTTTGACATTTTTTTGGAATAGCGGAGCATTTCCAAATTTGTGTAATCCTTTTCATCGAAAACCAGGTACCGATATTCACCAAATTTGTTGTAGTTGTCTTCAGCTAATTGGACTAAATTCAAATAGATTCCTCCCCGGAAACTTTTAGCCATTCCTATCCCCGCCCATTGTTTCTTGATTTTTCACATGCTTTTTTTCACCCAATGCCCCTTTTTCCCGTGCAGACTGGGCGCGGATCAGGTAACCCTTTTGCAGCAATTCATTTTCCGGTTCCGCATCCATTTCTCTCGCAACGGACAGGTAGATTCCCATGGCCATGGTTGACTGCTCTGACTCTGTCCTGGCCATGTAGATTCGACCCGCTGTCCTCCTAACTGCCGTGTCTTCCGGAGCAGCGAGATAAGCCCAGTCGGCCAGGTGGCAAGCCAGGCGAAGGTTTCCTTCGGCCAGGAGCTCTTCCGCCCTGGCCGCAAGTTTATCTGCACCCCCTGCAAGGCGTGCGACCTCCTCGGCTTTTGCTTGCTCAGGCGCAGGTTTCAGGTGTGACGGCATCCCGTCGTACCAGCCGCCATACAGACGGTAAATGTTTCGGACAATGAATTCGGGCTCATCATACACCGGCTGCAAGTAAGGACGCCTGCTGAGTTTTTCCGGAATCTTCACCGCGTGAAGGATCTCATCCAGAGTTGCTCCCTTGTTCATCAGAGTTAGCGTCTGTTCTTGAAGAGATTCTAACAGAGCCGCCGTGTCCTCCAGGGCCTGACAAACCCGGTCCCTGCCCAGAATGGGGAATCCATGGCCGGGGGCCAGGATTTCCGGTTCAAGGGAGGCCATTTCACGCAAGGCCATGGCCCATTCCCCGGCGTAACGCTGGACCTTTTGGGGGTTGCCCGCGTTTGGAACGGCATAGATAAAGAGATCGCCGGTGCAGAGGAGGCGGATATCCGGGAAAAAGACCCAGGTATGGTCGTCGGTCTCCCCCCGTGCGTGTCTGAGATGCAGATCAACACCGCCTACGCATATATTGAGACTTTTTGTATAGGTTATGTCAGGCGTAGAGAATTGATCCGGCCAGGTAGGTTGATCGGCATTGCCCTGGAATTGTCGGCCGTTGATGACCCCGTTCCAACCCGCCGTTTCCGCGTAGCGCCGAAAACGGTCCAATATGGCCTCATGGGCAATGACTCTTGGCCTGGAGCAACCCTTTGAGGCGGCCTCTTTCACAAATTGCGGTACGCCGAAGACATGATCGGTATGCCCATGGGTGAAAATGGCGGTGTGGAGAGGGTCAGGGACCACCTTACGGATGGAATCAAACTTGTTTCGGCTGTCGAAAAAACCGCCAGGATCCACGATAATTAATCCATCTTCCGTCTTCCGGATGATAGTATTTGCAAAGCCTTTATTGAACCAAGCACCCTCTGCGATAGGTTCCGTACCATAGGGGGGGCCAAAAGGATGATGGGAGTACACATCATCTTCTCCCTTCCATAGTGCTTCTGCAAGTTCAAGTATTTTTCCCATCTCTCACCCCCCATTTTAGATCGTAGACATCTCTTGACTCAGGAAGTTCTCAATACCAACATATGGTCTCTTAACTGCTGGAAAAGCTCCTTACCCATATCAGGTCTTTGATCCAACAGATTGTCTAATTGAAAAGGATCTTTTTTTCGATCATATAATTCGTCACCCGTGGGAGTTTCTGCGACACTTCCAGGGGTGCACGTCCAGATATCTGTCTTTTCCTCCATGCGACCAAGCCCAAAAAGCGTCATCTTCGACAGGCCTAATCCAAAATTTGGAGCCAAATTGGCAATTACTTGGGAAAATGAGCATTTTTAACGAGGACTTCGGGTCTTCAATCCCTTCTTTGTCCTTAACCCTGAACGTTGAACCCTGAACCTGTGAACGGTTACTCTTTCTCTTTGTCTACCACTATCATAATAGGCATAAACCATGCCAAAATATTATTATAATAAAATCAAGCTGTTAGCAAATAGCTCTGTTCAAAGGGTCAATAATGGCAAAAGAATTTGCCATATTTGGCACATGTGTGTTAATGTTCCAGATATGGCACTTTGATTGAACCATCTGGCGGCTTTGCCACCACTCAGAAGGAGAACATTATGATCATAGACGAAAACGATTTCTTCCGGCAGGTAACCATTCGGATATGCGGCAGCCTGTATATCGAGCTGGCGATGTTTCGGTGTCTCCAATATCTTGAGCGTTTTCTGCCCGTGGATTCCATGTTCCTGAACCTCTATGACCCTGGTCTTGGTGCCTTGCGAACCATCGCCCGGGCAACGGCTTCCGAGGGCAGAAAGATGGATCTGCTAATTCCCCTATCTCAGAAAGCAAGGTCCAGCCTTGAAGGGGAGGCCCTCTTGGATTTAGTGAAAATCATCAATCGGCCTGAACAGGACACGGTTATGCAGGATGTGATCAAATCCTTTGGGAGACCGGAATGGTCATTTTTGGTCATGCGCATGGTGATCGAAGGCAAGAGAATCGGAGGTATTACCTTAGGAGCCAAGGGAAAGGACAGATATTCGGAGGAGCACGCCCGTTTATTTTCACTGTTGAATGAGCCCTTTGCCATCGCCATTTCCAACGCCCTCAGGCATCAGGAAGTTACCAAATTGAAGGACCTGGTGACCGACGACAACCGCTATCTTTATCAAGAGCTCCTGCGTCAGTCCGGCGACGAAATCATCGGCAAGGATCTGGGCTTGAAAGGTGTAATGGAGATGGTCGCAAAGGTGGCCCAGCTCAATACGCCGGTGTTGCTCCTGGGAGAGACCGGAGTAGGCAAAGAGCTTATCGCAAACGACATTCATCATTTATCTCCCCGAAGGGATGGACCGTTAATCAAGGTCAATTGCGGTTCTATTCCGGAGAACCTGATGGACAGCGAGCTCTTTGGACACGAGAAGGGGGCTTTTACCGGAGCCGTGGCTCAAAAACGCGGTCGCTTTGAGCGCGCTGATAAGGGAACCATTTTTCTTGACGAGATCGGGGAACTGTCGCCGCAGGCACAGCTCAGAATGCTCAGAGTCCTTCAGCACAAAGAGATCGAGCGGGTAGGAGGATCAGGGCCTATTTCTGTTGATATAAGGGTTATCGCTGCTACTCATCGGAACCTGAAAAGCATGGTCGAGTCGAATCAGTTCCGGGAAGATTTGTGGTTTCGACTCAACGTCTTTCCCATCATGATTCCGCCTTTGAGGAAGAGAAAAAGGGACATCCCTGCATTGGTTAATCACCTGATTGAGCGAAAATCCAGGGAACTTAACCTACACACGCCCCCGAAGCTATACACTGGCGCCATTGACCATCTAATGGCCTACAATTGGCCGGGCAACGTGCGAGAGCTTGAAAACATCCTTGAACGTGCCATGATTCTGAACAAGACCGGTTCCATGAAATTAGACCAGTTGATATTGCCCCAACAAGAAGATGAAACCTCGGGCTTACCTGTTGCGGAGGATGAACCGCTTAAACTTGACGAGGTTGTATCGAGGCACATCCGGCGGGTATTGAAGATGGCAAAAGGAAAAGTCCGGGGTCCGGGAGGGGCTGCTGAACTGCTTGGGATAAACCCAAGCACCCTTAGAAATCGAATGGAGAGATTAGGTATACCGTATGGGCGTCGGGCCGCCCTGTAAAGGGCCTTCACTTTCGGATTTGATTTCCGTTCGTATGTTTGATGTTATGGCGATTCACATTACCCCTCCAGAATCATTGTTGCATCCACGGTAACAGGCATGCCGTTTTCGACGATGAGCGGGTTGATGTCTGTCTCACTGATTTGCGGGAAAGGACGGCCACCATGCATTCAACGGCCCGGTACAGTTCACGGTAAACCGGAATGCCCATATCCTGGACCTGCTTGTGAAATTCTCTGGCTTCCTTGCGCTTTCCCAGAAGCCAACAAAACAGTGGCTTCCCGGCATCCCGGACAACCTTAACGATAGAAGAAATTTCAAGATGCCTTGCCAACCCTCCGACAAAAATGTGCAGAAACAGCGCATCCACTCCGGGATCAGCACAAACGGCCTTGACAGCTTCACCGTAAGCCCTCTCAGTTCCAGAGAGTTCTATTGCAGGCCAGCGATTTATATCGGTTCGGGTCCAGTTCCGCACCTCGCAGAGCGGCTGCATGAAGGCGTTGAAGACGTAAAATCCACTGCCTACGGCCATGAAGTGTGCGAAGAACGCGATGGCCACAATGTACCAGCCGTAATAGATTCGGTTCTTTGCAGTAGGCACAATACGCATCATCCCGGTTTTCGGTATCACTCTATTTTCCTGTAAACACAGGCTTACGCTTCTCAAGGAATGCGGTAAAACCCTCGACACGATCTTTTGTCTCACGCACTCGGGTGCTGCCCTCCGCCTCCACATTGAGCCCTTTGTCCAGGCCCTCATAGTTTCCAGCGGCCATCGCGTTTAGCACGCAACTGACCGCGATGGGGGGTCTTTCGACCAGCTTTTGCGCAAATTCAAGGGCATCATCCATCAGTTTCCCCGGAGCAGACACCTGGTTAATCAAGCCGATCTCCAGGGCCGCGGCGGCGTTGATTTTCTTGCTGAAAAGGATCATGCCCAGGGCCCTGGCCTTGCCCACCAGAAGCGGCAATCGTTGTGTTCCTCCCCAGCCCGGGAAAATCCCGAGGTTAAGCTCGGTAAGACCGACCGTGATTTTCGAGTCGTCCACCATTATTCGAAAATGGCAGCACATGGCCAGCTCCAGCCCCCCTCCCAGGGCATAGCCGTTGATAGCGGCGATGACTGGCTTAGGGAAACGATCGATCCGTCTCCATAGGGCCCGGGCCTTGGGGCTTATTTTAGGAATATTTGCGGTATCACTGACATCGAGCCCTGCGGAAAAACACTTCTCTCCGGCACCGGTCAGGATGACCACCCTTGTATCACGATCATTTTCCAACGCATCAATAACTTTTTCAAATTCCTCCAGGGTGGCAAGATTCCAGGCGTTGGCCGGAGGATGGTCGAAGGTGATAATGCTGAGGTGATCCTTTTTCTCTAAAATGATATTTTCGAATTTCATTACTTTATTCCTTTTTAATGTTATTTTCCACGTCCCTTAAACTTTAAGCAAATGGTTTTAAAGTAGTTATTCTCCCAAAAGGTTTTCCCAGATCACGGAATATCCCTGCCCCCTTCCCACGCACATGGTGGTTAACCCGTACCTGGCGCCAGGATTTTCCTTGAAAATGTTCATCAAAAAAGCCACAAGGCGGGGGCCGGAGGATGCAAGCGGGTGTCCGTAAGCAATGGAGCCGCCCCATATGTTTACCCTGGGATCATCCCACTTTAATCCAAGACGATCCAGGCAATAAAGGGCCTGAACCGCAAAGGCCTCATTGAGTTCAATGATGTCCATATCTTCCATGGTCAATCCGGCCTTTTTCAGGACCTTTTCCGTGGCAGGGACGGGTGCAATGCCCATGACTCTGGGATCTACGGCAACCACAGCAGAGGCCACCCAACGCATTTTGGGACGGAGACCCAGCTCCGAGGCCTTCTCAGCATCCATAAGCAGGACTGCAGCGGCCCCGTCATTTAGCCCCGAGGCATTTCCTGCCGTCACCCGTCCGTTTTCCTCTCTGAAGGGGGTTTTCAGCTCAGCCAATCCTTCTATACTGGTATCGGGTCTGGGCGGCTGATCTTTATCGGCAATGATGCTTATCCCGTCCACAAGCTCGATCTCAATGGGAATGATCATCTCTTTCATTTTTCCGGCCTTGATGGCCCTGTCTGCCTTTTTCTGGCAGAGCACAGCGTAAGCGTCCGCCATTTCCCTGGTGAATTCGGGAAATCGGTCGTGGATGTTTTCCGCGGTCATTCCCATGTTAAAAGCGGAAGCATCTCCCATGACCTCTTCTGCCCTTGGGTGCGGATCACGCATATAGCCCATGGGCAGATGCCCCATGTGCTCGACGCCACCGGTAACCAGACAGTCGGCCATGCCAGTGGCAATGTAGGAGACACCAAATCCGGTAGCTGTCAGCCCGCTTGCGCACAGCCTGTCGATGGAGCAGCCCGGTATGTCCCAGCCCCAATCTGCAAGCATGGAAATACTCCTGCCGATGGTTCCTCCCTGTTCTTTCATCTGGTTGGTCGCGCCCCAGATCACGTCTTCGACCATATTCGGTTGCATCGGATGATTCCGTTCAATCAGGGCCTTGAGCAGCGGAACACAGAGGTCGTCTGCCCTTGTTTTCCAGAAGATTCCCTTTTCACCGGCGCGGCCGAAGGCGGTACGGACCGCATCGATCACCACCACGTCGTTCAAAATTTTTTCCATATGCCCATTCTCCTTTTCTATCGCCTTTCGAAGATCGCAGCGATTCCGAGTCCCCCGCCCCCGCAGATGCATTCCAGCCCGTAACGTGCATTTCGCCTTCGTATTTCATGAAGCAGGGTGACCAACACCCGTGTTCCTGTACACGCTATGGGGTGACCAAGAGAGATCCCTGAACCGTTCTGTATGTATGCCTGGGATCATCCCCTGCCACAGCGCAAGACTTTAGAGTGGCAAAGGGTGTGACGCCCAATTCGGCCGCTTTTTCTGCTGATGTAACGACCACTGCGGCTGCCCCATCATTTTCCGTGGAGGAATTGCCTGCAGTGCATACTCCGCCTAATACCGGTTTGAGGCGGCTGAGCCTCTCCAGTGTGGTGTCGGCCCGGGGATTTTCGTCTTGATCCACGATCGCCGGGGCACCCTTGGGCTGGGGAACCGACATGGGGAGGATCTCCTCCTTGAATTTGCCGCTTCCATGGCCTTACAGGCTTTTTGGTGGCTTTCAAGGGACCACTGGTCACATGCCTCCCGCGTGATATTTTCCTCTTTTGCAGCAGTCTCGGCCCATGACATCATGGAAGGGAGTACCCCGTATCGATCTTCCGGCTGTGTCATGACCCGGGCCCGCTGAATGCGATCATAAAATCGAAGCCCCCAAATGGACAGATCCCCGTGACCGCGGGGCATACCTTTGCTTCCGCCCACACCCCATTTTATGTTTCCGGGAAGATAAAACTCGGCATTGCTCATGCTCTCTACTCCCCCCGCCACAACGATCTCCGCCTGATTTGACCGGATAAGGGCGGCTGCAAAGCGCACCACGTCCAGCCCGGTGCAGCAACGCCGGTCCAGTGTGACGCCAGGTATCCCTTCAGGCCATCCGGCCTTGAGCAGCGCCATCCGGGCGATATTGACATATTCGCCGTTCTGATAGGACTGGCCCAGTATCACCTCATCCACTTGATACGGCTCAACATTCGCTCTTTTTATTGCTTCGTTGAGCACCAGGGCTGCAAGGTCATAGGCTTCAACTGTTCTAAGAGCGCCCATGTACCGGCCAACAGGCGTTCTGACGGCACTGATAACAACGACTTCTTTCATGTGATCCTCCCGTATCTCCTTTTTCCACCTAAAACGCAATGTCGGGAATTTCCACGATTTCCCGTCCTTGACGCAGGCAGGTTTCGATGGTGGCCAGGGTATGGGGCAGGGTGGTGTCCACAAAATAGGTGGCCTGGAAGATCTTGCCCCGGTAAGAATCATATTTCTTGCCTTCCTTTTGCGCAGGTTCATAAGCGATCAGGGCCATGTCCAGCAAGCGCCAGGCCATGGTGACCTCGCTGAACGCCATAAGGCCCGGATAGGTATAGGATGCCCACTGGAGGGGATCGGTCTCCATCCGGCCTTTCATCTCTTCAGCAGTTTCCCACAGCCGCTTCACCACCCCGGCCAGAGCCCGCACCCTGTCACCCAGTTCCGGATGTTCCTGGTTCTTTTTGCAGAAGCGTTCGATTTCGGCTTTATAGGCGGCATACGCCGCACCGTCCCTGATGGTCATCTTGCGGCCCATCAGGTCCATGGATTGGATGCCGTTGGTTCCTTCATAGAGAGACATTATCTTTGCGTCTCGCAGGTATTGCTCCAGGGGATAATCCTTGCAAAACCCGTAACCGCCGAGGCACTGGATGGCCGTCTCACACACCCGGAAACCCATGTCCGAGCAGTAGGCCTTAACAATGGGTGTCATGAAATCGACTAGGTTCTCATAGTGCTCCTTATCTTCGCCGTCCGGCAGTTCAAGGGCCAGATCCGACCAGAAGGCGGCCGTGTAAATCATGGATCGCATGCCGTCCACCACAGCCTTCATCCATAGCAGCATCCGGCGCACATCCGGATGGTCGATGATTGGCACATCCCCGGGCTTTCTGCCAGCCACGTCAGAACCCTGAATGCGCTCTTTGGTGTAGGCAAGGGCATTCTGGTAAGCTGTACTTGCCAGGGTCATGCCGCTCACACCGATGTTTATCCGTGCACCATTCATCATCTGAAACATATGGACCAGACCTTTGCTTTGCCCCCCACAAAGGTAACCGATACAGCCGTCATTATCCCCAAAATTAAGCGCACAAGTTGGCGAAGCGTGGAGTCCGAGCTTTTTTTCTACTCCGGTGCAGATAACATCATTGGCATCCCCCAGAGAACCATCAGGAAGCACCCTGATTTTGGGCACGATAAAGAGCGAAATGCCTTTCACCCCCTCGGGCGCACCTTCAATACGGGCCAAAAGGAGGTGAATAATGTTTTCGGCCAGATCGTGGTCTCCCCATGAAATAAAGATCTTGGTGCCTTTGATCTTAAAATGATCTTCTTCGAGAAAGGCCGTAGTTTTGATGGCGGCCAGGTTAGAGCCGGCATTCGGTTCGGTAATGGCCATGGTTCCGGCCCATTCACCCCCAAACATCTTTGGAACAAATCGTTCTTTTAACTCTTCGGTCGCAAAGCTTTCTATAAGGTGGGCGGCCCCATGTGTGAGGCTTGGTGCTATATTGAATGCCTGGGCCGCACCAAACATGAGATCATTTATGACAGTCCTCATCATATGGGGAAAGCCCTGGCCACCATATTCGGGGTCCCGGGTTGCTGCTGTCCACCCGTTTTCACTGTACAGCCTAAAGGCATGCCTGTACTCAGGGGGACAGAGGACTTCTCCGTTTTCAAATTTCACCCCCCAGTTTTCACCGATCTCCTGAAGGGGGTCGAGTTCTCCCTTTGCAAACTTGACGGCCTCATTGACAAGCATATCAAGCGTCTCTTCGTCAAGTTCGCGGTAGCGGTCGAGCTTGCAAAGGCTGCCGTAGTTCAACTGGTCTTTCAGGATAAAAAAGATATCTTTCTCATTTACTTTGAAATGTCCCATAGTTTACTCCTCCACGCTATTTTCTATTCCCATCCGCATCGTATTCATACCACCCCTTACCGGTCTTGCGTCCCAGATGACCGGCCTTTACCTTGCGCCGCAGAAGCAGAGGTGGGTAAAAGCGCGGATCGCCAGTTTCCTGGTACATAGCCATCATGGCCCCATAGGTCACATCCAGACCCACCATATCTCCGGTCTCAAAGATTCCCATTCTCCTTCCAGAAGCCAGCCTCAACCCCTTGTCGATGTCTTCCACTGTCGCAACCCCTTGCTCCACCAGATTCATGGCTTCAATGGTAGACGGGAAATTGATCCGGTTAATGACGAAGCCGGCAATGTCCCGGTTGACCATAATCGGCTCCTTGCCGATTTGAAGGACAAAATCTTTTCCCTTTCTGGCCGTCTCATCAGTGGTGGCAACGCCTTTTATCACCTCCACTGCCTCCATCATGGGAACCGGGCTGAAAAAGTGGAGTCCGAGAACCTGTTCCGGACGGTTGGTCACAGCGGCCAGTTCGGTGATGGGGATGGCCGAAGTGTTGCTGGCAATGAGGGCTTCAGGGCCTGCCGCCTCATCTGCCTTTTTGAAGATCTCCTGCTTGAGATCCAGCCTTTCAAAGACCGCCTCGATGATCAGATCTACCGCTTCAGCCTCCGAAAAATCAGAGACAGTCTTGATCCTGCCCATGATGGTGTTTCCATCTTCTTTTACTTTGTCCTTTTCAACAAACTTGTTGACCGACCACTCAATACCTTTAAGGGCCTTATCCAATGCATCGGGATTAATGTCATAGAGAAAGACCTCAATCCCTGCCTGGGCGCAGACCTGGGCAATTCCACTGCCCATTAGTCCAGAGCCTACAATGAACACCTTTCCATCGCTCATCTATAATCCTCCTTTATGAAAATCCGTGATTCAAATTTTAGTCCTTTGTCAACTCGCGGGCGATCACCAGCCGTTGAATTTCGCTGGTGCCTTCGTAGATCCGGTATAGACGAAGATCCCGATAAAACCGTTCAACAGGAAAATCCTTCATGTAGCCCATGCCACCGAAGACCTGTAGTGCATTGTCAGCCACCCTGCACCCCATTTCCGTGCAAAAGAGCTTCACCATGGAGGCCTCCTTTATCACCTTTTTTCCCTGGTCCCTCAACCATGCCGCGTGGTAGAGCATCTGCCTGGCCGCGTAGATTTCCGTTGCCATATCTGCCAGCATATTCCCTACTGACTGAAACTTAAAAATGGGTTTGCCGAATTGGACCCGTTCCTTTGAGTAAGCTACACACAGGTCCAACAGCTTTTGAGCTGCCCCAAGTGCGCATGACCCCATGGTGAGACGGCCCTTGTCAAGGACCCGCATGGCTGTTTTAAAGCCCTGACCGATCATGGGCTCGCCGCCAATGACGCTCTCCACCGGGAGGCGACAGTTGTCAAAGATCAGCTCGCATGTGTGGCTTGCCCCGCAAACCCATTTTGCGCTCGATGGTCCCCACGTAAAACCCGGGCGTTTCTTTCTCCACCGCAAAAGCGGTAATCCCTCCCCGGGTTCTCTTCTCTTTATCGGTCACGGTCATCACTGTGGCCAGATCGGCCACATCACCGTTGGTAATAAAATGCTTCAGCCCGTTGATAATAAAATGTTCACCATCCCGCTCCGCTGTGGTCTGAACATTGCCCGCATCAGAACCTGCCTCGGGTTCTGACAAGGCAAAGCAGGCAGTCCACTCCCCGCTGGCAATCTTAGGCAGGTATTTTTGCTTCTGGTCTTCCGTACCGTCAAGCAGGATACCCATGGAACCGATGCCGTTGCTCGTTCCGATGCGGGATCGAAAGGCGGCGTTGGTCTTGGTCAGTTCCTCATAGACCAGGCATTCCCCAAGCGCCCCCAAGCCCAGACCACCATAATCCTCGGGGATGGAGAGGCCAAACAGGCCCAATTCACGCATCTTCTGGACAATCTCCTCTGGAATGTGATCCTCATCCTCCACCTTCTGAGAGATGGGTTCAAGGTCCTGTTTTACAAAACGGCGGATGGTCTCCTGTATCATTCGCAGGTTTTCCGGGATTTCAAAATCCATAAACCTTTCCTTCCATCATTTTTCCAGCTTATAGCAAATTGTTTATAGCTCATAATTTGAATAAGCATAAACCATGCCAAGATATTATTTTAATAAAATCAAACTGTTAGCAAGTAGCCCTGTTCAAAGGGTCAATAATGGCAAAAGAAATTGCCATATTTGGCACATGTGTGTTAATGTTCCAAATATGGCACTTTGATTGAACGATCTGCCGGCTTTGCCACCACCCAGAAGGAGAATATTATGATCATAGACGAAAACGATTTCTTCCGGCAGGTAACAGTGCGGATATGCGGCAGCTTGGATATCGAGATGGCCATGTGCCGGTGCCTCCAATATCTTGGTGAGGGTGGGTGATGGTGAGGTGATAAGGTGATAAGAACTCGCCTCCATCGGCCGCTCCCGGGTTGCAGCCATACGCCGGGATCGCATCGGTTTTGTGTTCCAGGCATATAACCTGATCCCAGTAATGACCACATATGAAAACGCGGAATTCGTTCTAAAGTTGCAGGGTGTATCGTCCAGCGAATGCAGGAATCGGGTAATGGCTATCCTTAAAGATGTTGGCCTTGATGGGTTGGAAGACCGCAGGCCCGATGAAATGTCCGGAGGCCAACAGCAGCGGGTGGCAATAGCGCGGGCTATCGTGACTCGACCTGCTATTGTGCTGGCCGACGAACCTACCGCAAATGTGGATTCAGCAACGGCAGATACCCTGCTGGATATCATGCAGCAGCTCAACCAGGACTATGGGATAACCTTTTTGTTTTCCACACACGACCAGCGGGTGATGGATCGCGCACACCGCCTTATCCGCCTGCGGGACGGTAAAATAGAGAACGATGAGGTTCGCGGTTGAAGCACAATGCAACCACAAGGGCAATCCTCGCCTTGTTCTTCAGCGCGACGCTTCTATTTACATTATTGAATGTCCCGGCAAGGGCCTTTTTTGAATGGCAGGCCGAAGATGGATCCCTGGATTTACGCGGCTTGATCCGGGGATTCGGGAGTGCCTGCGAAAACCCGGAAAGGGGTTTTTTCTATCAAGACAGATCTGATACCGGAGCAGGTGCAGTCGCCCGCCTGATTATGGAGGCACAGGCCGGTCAACATTTCGGCCTGGAGTTGAACGCCTACCAGACATGGATCCTTTCCTCTTTGGCGTCCCGTCAGACAGGTCTGGGCACTTCCTTTGATGTTGAGCGCAGCGCCGGCCTGGAGTGGAGTTTCAGCGACGACGAATATGTACACCTCGCGATAGACAGGGCAAACATCCGCTGGTCGCGGGATCGTCTCGACCTTATCATAGGGCGTCAACCCGTAAATCTGGCGACCACGTTCTATTTTACGCCCAACGATTTCTTCGCCCCTTTCGCGGCCCAGGCGTTTTATCGCGTATACAAACCAGGCGTCGACGCTGTCCGCGCTGGCGTGCGGCTTGGCAATCTTTCCCAGATGTCATTGATTGGCGTGCTCGGTTATAAACGCGACCTTGTTAGTGAAACCGGCTGGAGCAACGAACCCGACACTAACCGTTCTTCATACGTTGGACGAATCTCCACTGTTTTATTTGACTTTGATCTGGCACTGTTTGGCGGTGTAATTCGTGAGGCCAACGTGATCGGCGGTTCCCTGCAGGGTGAGCTGTTTCAATGGTTAGGCGTGCGCGCCGAAGGCCATTCCTACGATCCTGATGATTCAAAACGGGGCACATACCCGGAACTGTCAGCAGGTATCGAACACCGCTGGGAGAACAGCCTGACCTTAAGGCTCGAGCAGTTTTATCACGGCGGTGGCGCCAGCGACCGTTTGGGCTATGGTGCTGTATCCACTGCTGCACCGGGGGAGAATGCCTATCTGGGTCGCAACTACACCGCTCTCGGTGCCAGCTATGAATTCACACCGCTGCTAAACGCAGAAATGTTGGCAATTGCCAATCTGACCGACTATTCCTATTTGTTGTCAATTAACGCGGTCTACTCCTTATCCGATGAAGCCGAAGTTGCAATCAATCTCGGTGCGCCCATTGGTAGAAAACCAAAAGCTTCTGAAATCAGAAGCGAATTCGGGTTGTATCCATACTCAGTGAATATTGAGGTACGCTATTATTTCTAAGGAATAGAGGGCAGGTCTTTTATTTGACAATCAGATCTTGTAACTGGCAGTCCCTGGCCTGACTGCCCGGATATTGCCTTTCAGTTTCTCCAGTCCGGCCCGGGCAAAGGCTGTTTTCCCGAATTCCGACTTGAAACTTTTCTCGTCCATCTCCAAGATTTCTTCTGTTGAAGGCAGCAGAACCTTTTTTGATGACACATCTTCGTTAAACGGACAAACCTCCTGACATACGTCGCAGCCGAAAAAACAATTACCCATCATACTCCCGGTCCGGTTGTTCACCGCTCCATGATATTCTATGCTCAGGTAGGAAAGACATTTAGAGGCGTTTATTAAGAAGGGCTTCTCAAGGGCACCTGTAGGACAGGCATCCATACATCGCGTGCATGACCCGCATTGGTTATCCATAAGCGTGGCTTGTTTAAATGGTAAAGGAACAGTGATAAGGATCTCGACAAGAAAAAAGTATGATCCGAAACCAGGTATAATGAGCATATTATTTTTACCTATAAATCCGATACCCGAAGCAAAGGCAAAACTTCGCTCGAGAATTGGTGCGGAATCAACGCAGATTCTTATGGTGCTTCCCGGGTACCATTTGACAAGGGTGCGTTCAAGGTTCCGGGACAGGGTATTTAAGCGATTATGATAGTCAGTGGTTTTGCCCTCTGTATATCTTGACGCCGTATAACCGTCAGGAGAACAGGGTTTGCTGGAAGAATACGGGTATGCAAGTGAAATAACGGTCATGCAACCGTCGAGTAACTTAGATGGGTCCTCCCTTAACTCTTGATGTCGCTCAAGCCAGGCCATTTCTCTATGTTTTCCGGCGGCAACCCATGAACGGAATTTGTCAAAAAAAAGGGCCTTCCCGGACCGGGAAAAACCCACGGCAATAAATCCGAGGCCTTTGGCCTCATCTTTTAAGGCGGAAATCAGATTGTCAGTTGAAGGTTCACCGTTATTCCGCGTACTGAATTCCTGCTCCTGGCTCCTGTGTGGTTCCATTTCCACTATAAGTCAAACGGGGTAAGGCTTTCAAAACCGTTTTCCGTTACAAGAACGGTTTGTTCGAACTGGGCAGAAAGAGAACCGTCAGCCGTGACGGCAGTCCAGTTGTCTTCCAATACTCGAAGATGGCTTTTACCTAAATTGATCATAGGTTCAATCGTGAAGACCATGCCAGGAACCAGGGCAATACCTTTACCTTTTCTCCCGTAATGAGGGACCTGGGGGGGTTCATGAAATTCAAACCCTACTCCGTGGCCAACAAATTCCCTGACAACCGAGCATCCTTCTTCTTCCGCGTATTTCTGGATTGCCCAGCCTATGTCCCCGACAGTATTGCCTGGATGCACCATGGACATGCCCTTTTTCAGGCTTTCCCTTGCAACCCTCATTATCTTCCGCGCATCAGGCCCTGGATTTCCAACGAAAAATGTCTTACTAACATCCGCGTAATATCCGTTCAGAATAGGAGTGACATCCACATTTACAATATCACCGTCCTTCAACACCCTTTCCCCCGGGATGCCATGACAGATCACTTCATTTACGGAAACGCAGACGCTCTTGGGAAAACCACGGTAGTTTAACGGCGCAGAGGTCGCGTTGTTTTTGATGGTAAATTCATGAACCAGAGTGTTGATTTTTTCAGTGGCTAAACCAGGCCGTATCTCCGCCTCCACCAGATCGAGTGTTGCCAGGGCCACACGTCCGGCCTTTTTGAGACCTTCAATATCCATCTTTCCTTTTAGCCGGATCCTGTGTTTTTCATAATACAGATCCTTGAGCTTCATTGAAGACACGTCCCCTTTTCCAATACAGCACTTCTTATATTTAAGCCCGCTTCCGCAAGGGCAAGGATCATTTCGTCCCACTTTTATCTTTCTGTTTTTTTGAAACACTTTAATTGACCTCAAAATCTTATGGACATCTGTTATTTGATTCCCTGCGGATAGTATCAAATATTATAGAAAAGACAAATCAATTGATCCAAATATCTCCTTCTAATGAATCATTTTTTGTTCTGTCACCTGTTGTAAATTCCACGGCGCGAATTTCAGAAGCAGCAGCATCCCGGGAATGGCAATCAGCGTACATGCAATGAAGAAACTTTCCCAGCCCAAATTTTTCGCAAAAAAGCCGGTGGGGGCCGAGGCAAATACCCTGGGGATGCCCATAAGGCTTGTTAACAGTGCGTACTGCGTGGCAGTGAACTTCCTGTTTGTAATGCTGGCCATAAACGCCGCATAGGCCGCGGTCCCCATGCCGCTGCTCAGATTCTCAAAGGCAATCACACCGGACAGGGCTGCGACACTGTACCCTATGCGCGCTAAAATGGCGAAACATGCAGTCGATATTGCCTGGAGAAAACCAAACACCCACAAAGAACGGTTGATGCCCAGCCGGAGCATAAGCACCCCGCCTGTCAGGGCCCCGGCGATGGTTGCCCAGAAGCCGAACAATTTTACGACCGCACCGATTTCAGTTTTTGAAAACCCGATATCAAGATAAAAAGGGATTGTCATGGCGCTGGCCATAGTGTCTCCGATTTTATAGAAAAGGATGAAGGCCAGGATCCACAGCGCACCCTGCCGGCTAAAATACTCCACCAACGGATCAACAACAGCCTCCCGCATGGTCTGGGGCGTTCCGTGTGTAATTTTTGGCTCATGGGCCAGGAGCGTAGTAAGAAGACCGGGCAGCATGCAGGCCGCCATGATCAGATAAACAAAAGAGAACGGCATATGGTCTGCCATGATAAGGCCGCCCCCGGAGGCCAGAAGCATCCCCACCCGGTACCCATTGATATATAGTGAAGAGGCAAGCCCAAGTTCCTCATCAGAAAAGTCTTCTCTCCGGTAGGCGTCTACAACAATGTCCTGGGAGGCGCTGAAAAAGGTCACCAAAAATGCCGCAAATGCCAGCATCCACGGGTTATTAGCCGGATCGGTAAAACCCAGCCCCCCAATAGAAAAAATTAATGCTATCTGAGCTATTAGCAGCCATCCCCTTCTGCGGCCTAAAAAAGGCAGTGTGAAACGGTCCATAAATGGGGCCCAGAGAAACTTCAAGGTATAAGGAAGACCCACTAAGGCCATCATCCCGATCATGGCCAGGTCTACCCCTTCTTCTTTCATCCAGGCCTGCAATACGCTGATGGTCAGAAGAAGGGGCAGGCCACAGGCAAAACCCATCAGAAGGGCCACCAGCATGCGGCCGCTCAGAATTACCTTGAGCATGTTTTTTTTCTCTTCAGACTTCATGTATGCCTTGCCCTGTTTTCAGCGCGCGGGGAAAATATTATGGGATGGCCGATTGTTGTGGTCAAAAAGCTTCTATCCTCGGCTTTTCAGTGCCATTAAAGCGGAACCGTCGCACCCCTAAGTGCCAGTCGTTTTATTTTCCAGAGGCCTTCGGTTGTGATGGTCAAAGGGCCCAATATCTTGATTTCCCGGGAGACAAATACGTGTAACCCCTCAACCTGGAAATACCAGTAATTTGATGCATCCTTAACCGCCTCGTACACGGGTTCTATCTCTTTAGCAATGCCCAGGGAGCATCCCGCAGGCTCCACAACTGTTAAGTTGAAGGTCACATCTTTGATGCCTCGTTCTTCTATAAATTTTTTATTATAGATAAAAATACTTAATGGCCAAAGGAAAACAATAGTGATCGGTCCGAGGTAAGGGGCCCCGCCTTGCTCCATACGAACGACGGCTCAATTCAAAGATGTCTATTTAAGTATCTTAAACTAATCTTTATTTGAGTTTTATTCAAGCATCTTTATTAAAGTTGACAAATTGCTGCTCAGATGGTAATAGTCCCGACAATAATGCGGGAGGAGAACTCTATCTTGGTCCCGAACTTTTGAGAGCCTCTTGCGTCCCGGGCTGAACTCAAGGACTGAGTTTTGCCCGGATATAACGATATAATAATAAAATGAGGCATTAGCGGAAGGAGGTGAACCGAAGAATTTAGGAGGTATTGTAGCTTGTAACAAAGCCATATGACTTTCCCGTGCAGGAGTCAGAAAGGAGTATTGTTATGAATTCATTGGTTCTGGCATTGCTTATGATGGTAGGATATTTTGTAGCCTACCATACCTATGGAAAATTTATAGCCCGCAAGATCTTCAAACTGAAACCTGACGTTGTCTGTCCAAGCACAGAGCTTCAGGATGGCCACGATTTTGTCCCTACCAAGAAACATGTCCTTTTTGGTCACCACTTTACATCTATAGCAGGTTTGGGCCCCATCGGAGGACCGGCCATTGCCATTATATGGGGCTGGGTCCCGGCCGTCATCTGGGTCTTTTTCGGTTCCATCTTTTTCGGGGCGATCCATGATTTTGGCGCCCTGGTGGTATCCCTAAGATCTCAGGGTAAATCCATTGGCGAACTGGCCTCTGATGTCGTCAATAAGAGGGTTAGAACTCTTTTCCTGCTGATCATCTTCTTTGAACTGTGGATCGTGATCGCTATTTTTGGCCTCGTCGTTGCTATCCTATTCACCATGTATCCAATAGCTGTTATCCCTGTCTGGTTTGAGATCGTGCTCGCCCTTTGGCTTGGGCACATGGTCTACAAAAAGGGAAAAAACGAATGGGGACTCAGCATTGTCGCCGTGATTCTCATGTATATTACGGTGGTTATCGGGGCCTATGTCCCGATTGATTTTACAGTCATATTCGGCATCACCGGCAAGCAGGCCCTGATCGCCTGGATCGTCATTGTTATATTACTTGATGCCTGGCTGGCTTCAAGCCTGCCCGTACAGACACTGCTTCAACCCAGGGACTTTATTAACTCTCACCAGCTCGTGATTGCATTGGTATTGATGACCCTGGGCGTGATTGTGGCACATCCACCGATCGTAGCGCCGGCTGTCAACTTCGCGGTAAAGGGTGCGCCGCCTGTCTGGCCTTTCCTCTTTGTGGTGATCGCCTGTGGGGCCATTTCCGGGTTTCACAGCCTGGTCAGTTCCGGGACCTCGTCAAAACAATGTAGGTCAGAAAGCGACTCCCTGTTTATCGGGTACGGGAGCATGTTGATGGAGGGCACTCTGGCCACGCTGGTCATCGTGGCGGTTGCCGCCGGGATTGGAATGGGATTTACTGGAAAGGGAGGCGAGTTTTTTACAGGTGTTGCGGCCTTTAACCACCACTACGCAGACTGGGGTTCCGTTGGAGGCTTGGGCAACTATCTCCGAGTCTTTGTCCAGGGCGCTTCAAATATGATTCAGAGCTTAGGTATCCCTGCCAACATAACACTTGCCGTCATGGCGGTCTTCGTTGTGTCCTTTGCAGCCACCACGCTCGATTCGGCCACCCGTATCCAGCGTTATGTGGTAGTGGAGCTTTCCTCAGCCTGTAACTTTAAGCCCTTGACAGGGCGACAGGCAGCTACTGCATTTGCCGTTATTACCGCCGTGCTATTGGCATTTTATGACGGGAGCGGCAAGGGCGCCCTGAAGCTATGGCCCCTGTTCGGATCGATAAACCAGCTCTTGGCAGGCCTGGCTCTTTTGGTAATCACCATCTATCTGGCGCGTCGCAAGATAAGCATTGCATACACCGGCATACCCATGGTGTTTATGATCATAATGACCGGATGGGCCATGGTCATCAACATCCAGAGATACTATAGCAGCTCCAACTGGCTCCTCTTCATAATAGGGCTGGCGGTCTTTGTCCTTGAGATCTGGATGATTATCGAAAGTGTGATCGTATTTAAAGATGTTTACGGTAAGGAAGAGGCTGTGGCAGAAACAGCGGCATAAGACACCGCCTTTTCATAGAAACTAAGCGGGGCGACCACAGGGTCGCCCCGCTTTATTTCAGCATGTGCATCCTTCTACTTTATCTTGATAAGATTATGCACCTTGCGTACACCGGCAGTACCGCGCGCTAATTGCCCTGCTTTGTCTTTGGTCTTTTTGGAATTCACCCCTCCTGTCAGGGTCACTTCTCCCTGAAACGTCTTAACCGAGATGGAAAACCCGCTGACAACAGGATCGTCAAAGAGCTTCGCCTTCACCTTGGTGGTTATGGTCCCGTCATCCAATACCTGTCCCGCTGTTCGGCCGGCCGGCGTCTGGCATGAACAAAAGACACAAAGGATGCCTACACAAAGAAACAGAGCCGTAATCATTTTAAATTTCCGCATTTTCCTACCTCCTGTCCGGGTGTATTAGTGAACTTTTTCGTATCTTCTCAATAAATAGGGGCTTTATGTCTATAACAATGCCCTCCTTAAAATGAAAGGAAATTAATCACCACGAAGAACTATGGATGCGACCGTGAGATAATATCCAATGCCCGCCTGCCGTACTGCGGGCAGGGACGGCAGGCGGGCATTGGATATTTTTGTGCTCTGTCTCTTCGTGCCCTTCGTGGTAATAAGTATACTCCGGAAATATTGAGCTATTACCATTTTTTGTTAAATAGCAGGTGCTTCAAATTGTCAAGACAAAATAAGGGGGGGGGCGTCCTGTTCACAGGGATGTTTTTCTCTTAATTGTGGGGCACTGACGGCTTAAACAGTTTCCAATGTCAGGAATGTATTTGGATCCAGCGTGACGCTGACGTCATGGACTGTTGGGTTATCATGGTCCTTTAGAAGCCTCAAAACAATCTCCGACTGTTCGGGTTGCAATTGAAGGATGAGGCTGAAGAGGTCATCAAGTTGCTGGCATGGATAAGGAATGCCTCTTTCATTTACATCGGTAATGTGGCGGTGCGAAAGGGCTGAAAGCCATATCTCCGCCTTGAATTCCTCCGCAATCTGTTTAAGACCTTCAAATATGGTTCTCCCGGCCTTTTCAAAATCAAGACCGTCAACAATAATCGCGTCTGGGCTGAAATTGATATTTTCCGCCAGGTTCTTGAGATTTGCCCTGAGACGTTCTATCTCAAAGCTCTGGTTCAAGTAAGCCAGAATCATCCTGTTCCTGTCAATGAGCATCCGGTATTCATCATGCTCGTCTTTAAAATTTAAGGCCCTTACAAGGTCAGAGTGCGTGACATTGTAGTAGGAGGTCACCTTTTCCGGTCCTTCTTCAAGGGAAACATGGACCAGTTTTTCCTGGCGAAAAAGCTTGTCAAAAGCAATACGGATCAGGCAGGCCGTCTTACCAACCCCGGCCCTGGCTATGAGGACCGCAAGATTCCCCCGACCTAATCCTTTCCGGGAGGACTTTTCCAGGACCTTTAATGGGCTCACCGAAATAAAATCTTTCATGACTTTTTACCTCCCTTTGATTTTTCTCTAATGCCTTTTTTCAGGTCCTCTGCAATGGCATCAGGGACCCTGGCATACCTTGAAAACTCCATGGTGAATTCTGCCTTGCCCTGAGTGAGCGATCTTAAGGTCGTTGCATAACCGAACATCTCTTCCAGGGGTACTTCGGCTTCGATGTTTGTAAACACGCCGTCTTCCGTAGAACTCGTAATCAGGCCCCTTCGCTGGTTGATGGACGACATCACATTCCCCTGAAACTCGGAAGGACCCTCCACTGCCAGTTTCATGATCGGCTCAAGGATAACCGGTCTGGCTTTCATATATGCCTGCTTGAATGCGCCGACAGCTGCCTGTGTAAAGGCCATCTCGGATGAATCCACACTGTGAGATTTGCCGTCGTTGACCGTCACCTTCATGCCGATAACCGGGAATCCTAACATGAGTCCCTTTTTGAGGCAGGACTGCATACCTTTGTCCACTGCAGGCAGGTATTCAGTGGGAATCGCACCACCCTTTACCTGATTGTCAAACTCATAGGTCCCGTCCTCGGAAGGTTCCATAAACCCGGAAACCCGCCCAAACTGGCCCGCACCTCCGGTCTGTTTTTTATGGATATAATCGAATAGCGCCTTTTTAGTAATGGCCTCACGGTATGCCACCTGGGGAATTCCTGTCACAACCTGGGCGTTGAACTCCCTTTTCATCCTCTCCACATACACATCTAAGTGAAGTTCTCCCATGCCCGATATAATAGTCTCGCCCGACTCTCCATCCACATGAGACCTGAATGTGGGGTCTTCTCTTATAAACCTGTTCAGGGCCTTGGACATGTTATTCTGGGACTTATTGTCCTCCGGTGTAACGGCCAGTGATATGACCGGTTCGGGCACGAACATGGAGGACATGCTATAGCTCAAACGGCCGTCCGTAAATGTATCTCCTGAATAGCAGTCCACACCGAACAGGGCTATGATATCCCCTGCATAGGCCCTGGTGATTTCTTCCATTTCGTCTGCATGCATACGGACCAGTCTCCCCACCTTTATCTTTTTCCTGTTCCGTGTGACAACAAGATCGTCCCCTTTGCCGATTGATCCCTGATAAATCCTGAGATAGGTCAACTGCCCGTATGGTGTGACCTCCAATTTGAAGGCCAGGGCAACGACGGGCAAGTCAGGATCGTTTTCAAGAAGGATTTCTTTTTCGTCCTGATCCGGGTCAAGGGCCACATTTTGCACCTCTGTTGGGGCAGGAAGATACCGGTTCACCCCGTCCAATATGCATTGAACGCCGATGTTCTTGTAGGCCGATCCCACAAAGACCGGGGTCAATTGTCTTGAAAGGGTTCCCGCTCTTACCGCTTCATAGATTAGGTCTTCCGTTACGCTTTCTTCAAAAATGGCCTCCATGAGTTCATCGGAGAACATGGAAGCCGCATCAAGAAGCTCTTCCCTTTTTACACGGGCCTTATCAAGCATCCCTTCAGGAATCTCATCCTCCCTGACCTCGTCCCCGTTGGGTCCTTCAAAATAGACCGCTTTCATTGTAACCAGATCCACTATCGCGGAAAAATCTGCTTCCAGTCCGATAGGGATCTGCATGAGCACGGCGTTATGGTTCAATTTCACGCGAAGCTGGTCACACACTCTAAATGGGTCGGCCCCTGATCGATCACATTTGTTGATAAAAGCGATTCTCGGGACCTTGTAACGATTCATCTGCCTGTCAACGGTCAGGGACTGAGACTGGACCCCGCCTACGGCACAGAGGATCAAAACGGCCCCGTCCAGAACCCTCAGGGCACGCTCGACTTCGATTGTAAAATCCACGTGTCCGGGAGTATCTATGATGTTTATCCTGTGCCCCTTCCACTCACAATGGGTAGCCGCAGATGTGATGGTAATTCCCCTTTCTTTCTCCAGTTCCATGGAATCCATGGTGGCCCCCACACCGTCCTTTCCCTTGACCTCATGAATGGCAAAGATTCGCTTTGTATAATAAAGGATCCTCTCGGTCAGGGTGGTCTTTCCCGAATCGATGTGGGCGCTGATACCGATGTTTCTTAGTTTTTGAATATCGTTAATCATTGAAATACCATAACATTTAAGATGTTTTTAATTGTCAGAACGTTAAATTTCCATACTTTGTGGGTTCCCGCGAAGCCTCTCCCCAAGCATACGGGGAGCGGGAATCCAGTTCAAATTTTGATATCATCATACAGATCCCGCCAACTGGGATTTTTTCCTTCTATCAATCGTATCTTCCACGATCTTCGCCATTTCTTCATTTGCTTTTCTCTGTTGATGGCATTTTCTGCATAGGCATACGCTTCGTAATACACAAGCCTCTTTACATTATACTTTTTGGTAAAACCTTCGACTATTTTGTTTCTATGGTGCCACACCCTCTGTACGAGATTTGATGTAACCCCTATGTATAATGTCCCGTTACGCTTGCTCGCCAGTATATACACATAAAACTGTTTAGTCATTTCATAATATTCTGGATTCCCGCCTACGCGGGAATCCATTTGTGATTGCCCCGATCTATTGGGATGCTACCTCTTTAGCCGTTTCCGTGATTATATTTGCTTGGAATATACAATCAAAAAAGAGGGTCTGCACAGGCAAACCCTCTTTGACAATACACTAATATGTTCAGGATTAGAAGGGATAGGATTCCAGCTCAATCACCCGGTCGGCAATTTGTCTCTTCAGGCTTATAGCGTCAATGGGCTGGTACCGGGCCAGCTTTTTCACACCGGCCAACTGCGTCCTTAGAGTATCTCCTGCTTCCACATAGGCGATGGCCTGTTTGGCCCAGGTCTCGATCTTAGGAATCATCTCATCCACATAGACCTTGACCGCCGCAATCTGATACTCTGCCTTGTCTTCTCCCTGCTTATCAATAATTTTCAGTGCTCTTAAAAGGCCGCTCTCCATTGCAAAAATCTCGATCACGATATCTGCAATCTTAGCCAGGACCTCCTGTTCTCTGTCCAATTTGGCCCCAAATTTTTGGGCAGCCACACCAGCTACCATGAGCGCTAATTTCTTGCTCATCTTGACCATGTGCTCCTGCAGCGCAAGAGGTGTATCAGGCAACTGCACTGAAAGAGGCGAATAGGTCATGAGCTCCCCGGCAATGCCCTGGGCCGCCTGCAACAGGTTCAACCGGCCCTGCATGGCCCTTTTCATCATGGTGCCGGGCACGAGCATCCTGTTGATCTCATTGGTTCCTTCCCAGATTTTATTGATACGGGAATCCCTGTAATATCTTTCGGCCGGATACTCGGCACAAAACCCGTATCCGCCTAAGGTCTGAACATATTCATCAGCACAAAAATCAAGTGTTTCTGAGCCGTATACCTTTGTAATGGAGCACTCAGCAGCGTATTCCTCAATAGCCTTGGCCGTTTCAGCGCCGCTCTTTTTGGCCTCTTCGTCTAAGGTGCTCAGCTTATCATCAAACATGCCGGCCTGCCGGTACATCATGCTCTCGCTCATGTAGGTGCGGACAGCCATGTCTGCCAGCTTGGTCTTGATCATGCCAAAGGAACTGATTGGTACATTGAACTGGGTCCGGCCATTTGCATATTTTACGGCCCCTGTCACGCAGGTCTTGCAGGTACCCATTGTCATGGCACCTAATTTCCACCGGCCAATATTTAAAATGTTAAAGGCTATCTTATGGCCCTTGCCGATTTCATACATGACATTTTCAACCGGCACCTTTGCATCTTCTAAGATGAGCGGCCGGGTGGAAGACCCGTGCACTCCCAACTTCTTCTCCTCGGCTCCTGTAGAAACGCCGGGATAATCCTTTTCCACAATAAAACCGGTAAACTGCTCGCCGTCTACCTTGGCATAGACAATGAAGCTGCTTGCCCAACCGGCATTGGTGATAAACATCTTCTCGCCGTTCAGAATGTAGTACTTTCCGTCGTCGGAAAGTACCGCTTTTGTCCTGGCATTCAAGGCATCGGTACCGGCGCCTGCCTCTGTCAGGCAGTAGGCCGCGCACCACTCTCCGGACGCCAGTTTAGGCAGGTATTTCTTTTTCTGTTCATCGTTTCCAAAATATACGATAGGCAGGGTTCCGATCCCTGTGTGTGCACCATGAACTACAGCAAAGGGGCCTGAATCTCCCACTGCCTCTCCCACAACCGTGGTGCTGACCTTGTCCAGTCCCAATCCGCCGTATTCCTCGGGAATATCCGTGCCCAGGAGCCCTAACTCCCCTGCTTTTCCAAGAAGCTCAAGCATCAATTCGGGATTTTTTTCCTCAAGCTTGTCAACATTGGGCATAACCTCTTTGGCTATAAAATCCTTAGCGGTTTCATAGATCATCTTGTGTTCATCCGTAAAATCCTCGGGCGTAAATACGTCATCAGGGGCCACGTCTGTAATCAAAAACTCTCCCCCGGTAAAAATTTTCCTGTCAGCCATTTTATCACTCCTTTTTCAATTTTCGATTTTAGATTGACAGTGTTTCCACTTCAAATTAACCAACATTCAATCGCCAATCGCCTATAGTCAATCATCAATCTATTAATATTTCTCAATCTCAAAAATCGCTGCAGCGCCCATCCCAAAGCCGATGCACATGGAGACCAGTCCCCAGCGGAGCTTTCTTTCCTGCATCTCATAGATGAGCTGTGTAGTTAATTTCGCACCCGTACAACCCAGAGGATGCCCCAATGCAACGGCCCCGCCGTTAACGTTTGTTATTTCTTCGTTGATGCCCAGTTCTTTAATACAGTAGATAGCCTGGGCCGCAAATGCCTCGTTCAGCTCGATCAATTCCATCTGCTCAAGGCTCATACCGGAGATCTTCATCACCTTGGGAATGGCGACCGATGGTCCCACGCCCATGTATTCCGGGGGACATCCTTCCGCTACGTGGAATCTGAATGTGGCCATGGGTTTCAGGCCCAGTTCTTTTGCCTTTTCCTTTGACATGAGTACCACACCGGCAGCCGCATCACTCGTCTGGGATGAATTGCCTGCGGTCACGGTTCCATCCGGTTTAAAGGCCGGTCGAATCTTGGAAATACCTTCCTTTGTCGTTCCTGGCCTCATCCCTTCATCCGTATCAAAGACGAACTCTTCAAATTCGAAATGCCCGTTTGGCAACTGTTTCTGTCTTTTAACGGTAAGTGGAACAATCTGGCTCTTGAACCGGCCCGCCTTAATGGCCGCCTCAGCCTTCTGCTGGCTTTTTGCGCCGAATTCATCCTGCTCTTCACGGCCTATGTTATACCGCTCGGCCACGTTTTCGGCAGTAAGCCCCATCCCGGTAAAAGCACCCGGCCTCATATCCACAAGCGCAGGGTTGGGGTACATCATGCTCCCGCCCATGGGTATCTGGCTCATGCTTTCCACGCCACCGGCAATAACCACATCTGCGAACCCACACATGATTTTCTCAGCGCCAATTACGATGGCCTGGAGGCCCGACGAGCAGAATCTGTTAACCGTCATCCCTGGAATACGATCCGGCCATCCCATGGACATAACCAGGACACGACCCAAGTTGAGTCCCTGTGTGGCCTCGGGAAAGGTGCACCCGATAATCACATCGTCAATGACCATGGGATCCAGATCCCCTGCCCGTTTCAGCAGATCACCCAATACAGTGCATCCCATATGCTCCGGCCGTGTATCCTTCAGTATTCCGCGAGGGGCCCTTCCCACTGCCGTTCTACAGGCAGCAACAATCACGGCTTCTTTCATAATATTTTCCTCCTCCAGGCTTAGTCAAATGGTTGAGTGGTTGAAGTTCATACCATTTAACTACTTAACCAATTGACCACTCAACCGATTTTTGTTAATTTCTCAGTGGTTTACCTGTTGTCAGCATATGCTGGATCCTGGCCTGTGTATTAGGATCACCGCACAGGCTCAAAAACGCCTCCCGTTCAAGATCCAGAAGATACTGCTCGCTCACAACGGTGTTTTCAATAACATTCCCGCCGCAAAGGATATACCCTATCTTGGTGGAGACGGTCACATCATGATCGGTAATAAAGTTCTGCTCATGCATTGACCACAGACCCAGTTTGATCATGGCAAAGGTGTTTCCACCGGGCACGCGGATATCATTCCTGGTACGGGGAGGCGTGTACCCCTCTAAGTTCATTGCCAGCACTGTGTTTTTGGCATCCTGGATCTGGTAATCCCGATTGACCGTCATCTTGTCCGTTGCCTTAAGATAGCCAAACTTGACCGCTTCAGGACCGGATGTTGCAACCTTGGCCATGGCAATGGACTCAAATGCCCGGGCCACAAAGGGCATGAATTCGATCTGTTTAGGATAAAGCCCGCCTTTTTGAACCTCAAACAGGTGATCAGTATTTCTTAGAAACAACTCCTTGGTTCCGCCTCCGGCAGGAACCAGACCAACGCCTGCTTCCACAAGACCCATATAGGTCTCGGCCGCGTATCTTACCCGGTCCGAGGCTAAGCAGATTTCACACCCACCGCCCAAGGCCATCCCTGCAGGGGCGGTTACAATGGGTTTATCCAGATATTTCAGCCTCATTAACGAATCCTGGAAGGTCTTGATCACCCATTCCAGATCATCCCATTCCTCTTCCTGTGCAGTAAAAAGGACTAGCGGCAGGTTGGCACCGGCAGAGAAGTTCGTCCCGTGATTGGCAACTACAAGGCCTTTAAAATCCCTGCTGACGATATCGGCACTCTGGTTGACCATACTGATGATATCGTCGCCTATGGCATTCATCTTGGTATGAAATTCCAGACAGGCCACACCATCTCCGATGTCTATGAGAGAAGCGCCGGTGTTTTCAGCAACCGTCTTTTCCCTGTCCTTGAGGGAGGGCAGGAGAATAATCCCGGGCTTGACAGGGACTTCCTTGTAATCCTTAGAAGCAGGGTCAAAGTAGAAAAACGCTCCGGCCTCTTTCTTGTAAAAGGATTCCTTTCCACTGTCTAACATCTCCTGTACCCAGGCCGGGATCTGGTAACCTCCTTCTTTCATCTTAGCAACGGATTTACCTGCGCCAACGGCATCCCAGGTCTCGAATGGACCCAATTTCCAGCCAAAGCCCCATTTCATGGCATTGTCTATGTTGACAATGTCATCAACGATTTCAGGGATCCGGTTGGCCGAGTAAATGAGGGTTTCGGTCAGGGTACGGAAGGTAAATTGTCCTGCCGGGTCATCGGCATAATAAAGAGTTTTTAGTTTTTCACCGGAACCTGACGCATTCTTTGCCGCCTCCAATGAGGCAAATTTCACCTTCTCCTGTGGCGTGTATTCTAAGGTCTTGTAATCTAATGAAAGGATCACCTTTTTGCCTTCACTGTCCTTGCTCTTCTTGTAAAACCCCTGCTTGGTCTTTTCGCCTAAGAGATTTTTCTCGATCATTTGCTTGACAAAATCAGGGGCCTTGAACATATCTCGTTTTTCATCATCAGGCGCACCGTCATACACATTATCGGACACATGAATCAGGGTATCCAGACCCACAAGGTCCGCTGTCCTGAATGAGGCGCTTTTGGGGTGGCCTATGACGGGGCCGGTCAGTTTGTCTGTGGCTTCAACTGTCAGCCCCAGATCCCTCATGGCTTCCATCACATAAAGCATGCTGTAAACCCCGATCCGGTTGGCCACAAAGTTTGGGGTATCCTTGGCATAAACAACGCCTTTGCCCACGATTTTCTCACACGTTTCGCCTAAGAGCTCAATAACTTCGGGAAGTGTATCCGGTCCGGGAACGATCTCTAAAAGTTTCATGTATCTCGGGGGATTGAAAAAATGTGTGATGGCAAAATGTTTTCGAAATTCCTCTGACCGCCCTTCGCACATGGCGGCCGCGGAGATACCCGAGGTATTGGACGTAACGATGGTTCCGGGCGTCAGGACCGTTTCAATCTTTTCAAAAACGATTTTTTTGATTTTAATTAGTTCAATAACCACTTCGATGATCAAATCTACATCGCTCAACCACTCCAAATTGTCTTCCAGGTTTCCTATTGTGATTAGCTTTGCGTTTTCAGGCAGATAAAATGACGCCGGTTTTGACTTGAGCGCTATGCCCACTCCATTTTGTGCGAGTTTATTCCTGAAGGCCTTGCTTTCCTCGGTAAGTCCCTTTTTCTTGTCATCATCAGTCAGTTTAGGTAGTACAATATCTAATAAAACTGTCTCGATACCCACATTGGCCAACTGGGCAGCGATGGTGGCACCCATCACTCCTGCCCCGATAACACCGGCCCTTTTTATTTTTTTCTCCATAAAACCGACCTCCTTACAAATCATGTAATTGCCACCGTTTTTCAGATTGCCTGATACCCTTTTTGCCCCTCAATATTATTTTGGATAACATATTGAAATTATAAATATTAAATACCTATGAATGAATTATCATTCATAAATTTAACACAGCATATATTTGAAGTCAATCGTTTTTACTGAAAAAAAAGGAAAAATTTGAAAAGCAATATGGGCCGGATTAAAAACTGTACTGAGACATCACTGACAGTGTGAAAATGCTTCGTTTAGCAGTGCTCCGATTGGATAGAGAGACAATCATTCGCGTCTTTCACTGGGACCAACAAAAAGAGGTTAATGATATTACTCTTATGTATGTTTAAACAGGATGACAGGATTACAACAATAAGGCCTTGTTTGTGACACAAAAATAGATTCCAGAATGGAGCTGTCAGAATTCAGCGATCGACACCCAGTCTAACTGGCAGGGGTTACACATTTTTTACTGATAGCTGAAAACTGACGGCTGATCGCATAAATCCGAAAATATCTATTTTCGGATGAGCACTAATTAGGAATCCATGGCATGCGCCCCAATGCCAAAATCCCTTCGTGCTGTTGAAATCGTAACGGTAAAACCAGCAACTACATCTAAAAGGCATATAAGCATTATAATAAAAAACGTGGAATTACCCATACTCGGAATCATGATAAATTCCAGCAGGCATATAATAAACAACCCCATAGAGAGGCCATGATCGATAATAGAGGAAGTGGAGGTTCTGGTGGACTTGAATATTTCAATATACAGGAATATGACCGAAAGAGTGAGAATCAGTTCATTGACCGAAAGACTCCATTCGGCGCCGGAGACAAGGCCTATTTTCCATATGCCTGCATTCAAAATATCACCGCCCAAAAGGGCCAGTATATTGTACACGACAACGGTATAAAAAAGGGTGGGTATAATTCTAAAAACTCTCATCGCAATCCCTCCTATATTTGGTGAAAGCCAGTGCTCCGCGTTATGTTCCCATATCCTTATGCCGGTTTCTCTCTTTCTGGTAAGATGTAAATAATCTCAACAATGGCATCCGCCGCTGCTGATTACATTATGCCTTGAAATTCTCATATCCTGTTATCAATTGTCAATTATGTCTCAAAGATTGGCAGGGCCCCGTCGTTGGGTCAATAACCCCTTTTCAACCCAGACAATTAATCCTTTTTATCAAGTTTGCCCGAAGGGACACTTACGGGAACTCCCTCATAATGGGTCCTTCTTGTAGTTCTATGGGTCTGAACTTCCCTCATTGTTTTCAGTACATCAATGCTGCTTTTTAATCCTTTAGAATACCTGGCCATACTTATGGCCATTCCGGCTATTTGAGCCAGAGACTGGGCAAAATTCACATCTTCCAACGTGAATTCCCAGGGTTCAGAAGTATAGACACGCATAGCCCCTATTAATTTACCACCAACCACGATCGGCACCGACAGGAGGGATGCAATTCCTTCTTTTTTGGCTTCCTTCGGGTATTGAATTCTCGGATCATCCATAACATCAAAGATCGCCACAGGTCCCTCCTTCAGCGATTGGGCAATAGAGTGCAATGCACTTAAAGGGCCTTTATTTATATACTCATCACTCAACCCGAATGAAGCGCCCAACTCCAGTTCATTGGTTTTACGATTGATCAGAAACAAAGAACATCCTTTGGTATCCAAAGCTGTTTTGATGCTTTCTACCGTAATCAGAGCAACTTCTTCCGGATCCTTTGAATGAGAAATTGCCTTCGTAACCTTAAGCAATGTTTCATAATTTATGAGATATTTTTTCATGATTTTTCTCCTTTCGCTATTTTTTTATTAGCTTTTGAGATAATGTCTGTGAGGTTGTTTTTTATTCAGATATTTATAAAATGTAGTTAAAGTAAATTCTTATGCATTTAGGCTTAAAATCATACAAATCCAATAAGTCATATCAGTCAGATTATCATACTTCACAATTTTTTTCATAAGATATTTCCAAAATTCAGCCCGATTCAGGATTCACAGATGTGATCCCATATATTCTCAGCATAAAGGAAACTTTTTATAAAATATGGAAAAAGTTTGTGTGTAAAAGAAACAATATAGGGCAGGGATCGGCGGTCAGAGGTTGGGGGAAGTCCGGCTTTTGCAACGTTAGCGTTTAGTATGGCTTGCCGAATGAACCCAGATGCACCTTTTCATACTGTAATGATTCCTTCTTATGAGGGGGTTTTCCCTCATCCGGATAGCCCACGGCGATAATCGATTCCACCCTTTTCCCTTCAGGTATGTTCAAAAGTTGTGAAACATACGCCTCGGAGGTTGTTGTATTGTCATGCATTCTCTTTCTGATCTGTATCCAGCAGCTCCCAAGTCCCATGGATTCCGCTGCCAAATGGATAAAAATCGAAGCAATGGATGCATCTTCAATCCACACCTGACTTTTATCCGGGTCCGCGCAGACAACAATGGCTAAGGGCGCATTTTTCAGGAATGAGGCTCCGTGTTGCTTTGCCATTGAAAGCTTTGCCAGTACCTCGCGATCCGAGACAATGATAAACTCCCATGGCTTGCTTCCCATCGATGAAGGCGCGCGAAGCGCTGCCTCAATGAGCCTGTCGATTTTCTCCGCTTCCACCTCTTTTGTCTCAAACTTTCTGATGCTTCGCCTTTTTTGAATTAAAGATATAAACATGATCTATTCCCTCTTTGTTTTCCCATTCACGTGGCTTAAAGCTTTCACCTTTCAGTCCAGCCCGCAATCACGAACACAAAAGGGCGGGACTAAAGCCGTGGCTTTTTGAGGTCGGGGTGAAAAGGTGCGGAAACCACTAAGCATAAAGGTTTTTAATAATATTAAGCCGTATTGTTTGTGCAACGTTAGGGTCAATGTCATTAACTTAAGGGCCCGAATCGGCGCAAGAATTTTACAATGTAGCGCAGGGCTTCAGCCCTGCCGTATTGCACGGGTTCGTGGCAGGGCTGAAGCCCTGCGCTACGCGTTAGGTTCATGACATTGACGTTGGGTTAAAATACTTATGAATAATGAGTTAGTTTATGTTCAGATATTAATACAGTCAAGTGAATTCAAAGGAGACTTTCACGGGAAACCGGGAGCCCGGATAAATTTTAAAAACGACCTCGCAATCTGCCGGACAGTAAGATATGGTGCGCCTGTAAAAAGTCGTTTTTTACAGGCAATTACGTATTTAAGGATTTAGGAATTGTGAATTAGTTTCAGTCCCGCGAAACGTGGGATAGGTAAAGGAGTCCTGAGAGGTTCGGCTTTTTACGAGACCAGCAAGATATGATATGAAATAAAAATAGTGGAGGCATGGTTATGAACGATGAGAGTAGTCCCCAGTGCGCGCTATGTTCCGTTAAAGACCCGGCATGCCGGGTGGAGAATGGTACTGGTCCGGAATCCTGTCCGACAAAAAATTACAGAGAAACCATAGAGAAAGCATTAAAGGAGTACGATAAGCTCGAAATCAGAGAATTTGCCAAAATGGCTTCCATTCAGGAGGCCGAGTGTTATATAAACAGGCATATCAAGCCTTATGTATTGCATCCTGTAAAGCCGAGGGTCCAGGAAATCTGTGAGTTTGCAAACAAAATGCGATACAACAAACTTGGTATTGCCTTCTGTGCAGGGCTCCATTCAGAAGCGCGTACGCTTACAAACATCCTGAAGGCCCAGGGCTTTCAGGTAGTTTCGGTGGTGTGCAAGACGGGATGCACCTCAAAAGAGTCATTAGGGTTAAAGGATGAACAGAAGATCAGGATCGGCGAATTCGAGTCCATGTGCAGCCCCATTGTCCAGGCAGCTCTTCTTAACGAGGAGAGGACCGACTTTAATATACTGGTTGGCCTTTGCGTTGGACATGACTCGCTCTTTTTTAAATACAGCAAGGCATTTACGACGGTACTCATATCAAAGGATCGGGTACTCGCCCATAATCCGGCAGCAGCGCTCTACACGAGCGGCAGCTATTATGCCCGGCTGTTGAGACAGGGGATTGACACTCCTCAAGACAAGGAATGTACATAATAAAAATGATAATATTGGTGCAGTAAATGCTTGATGATCCTGGTAGGTTATGGGATTGTGAGGTTACGCTATGATTAATATAGCCGCAAAAAGGCATCCAGGTGAAATTGACTCTGCCCCAGAGAAATAGGATTCGTATTTCACAGGGTGAATATTTCAATGGGCCCCGATAGCGGGATCCTCCATAGGCGGATAAATCTACGCTACGCTTCGACAGGCAACATACACAAAAAGTAGAATTTACATGTTGTAAGTTCAATTAGTTATGGGCATCAGAAACATGGATTTGGACTTTTTACGAGTTCGTCAATTATAATATGCGCAGGGCCACAGGAGGAAAAAAATGAAGATCGTAATAGTCGGCGCCGGTGCCATTGGAAGATTCTTCGGGGGCATGCTGGGCAGTGGAGGCCATGAGGTGTTATTTGTGGAAAAGGACCCTGATGTTGTAAAGGCCATAAATGATAACGGGATCCAGTTTATTAAGCTCGGTGAGACAAAAAGCGATGTATATCTTAATGTCGAGGCCCGGGCGAGCACTGAAGGAAATTCCGTAGAATCCTGTGAATTGAGCATTCTGGCAGTAAAGAGCTACACTACGGCTGCCGCTACCCGGAGCATAATGCACCTTGTAAACCAACAGGCTCCCATCCTCACAATCCAAACGGGCCTGGGAAATATTGAAACCATGGCCGAGATTGTGAATAAGACAATGATTCTGGGCGGTTTGACATTCCATGGTGCAACGTCCCTTCATGGGTCAAAGGTCCGGTATTAGTAGAAAGGGAGCAATGTGCCGTCTGCACGGGGGAACCCGTTTTTATCGAGGACATGCAAAACAGTCCCGTGGTTCAATATCCGAAGGCCGCTGCCAAAGAAGGCATCGTTTCCATGCTGTCTATTCCCGTTAAAAGCCGAGAATCAACCATTGGCGTATTAAGAATCTATGAAAGTGAACCCCAGGTATTTCATGAAGAGGATATTGATGCCCTGTGTATCCTGGGTGAGCATCTGGGCCTCGTGATAGAGAACAACGGACTGAGGAACTTCCTCGATGGTGTAAAGACTGCGCTGGGAAGCCTGCCACTGCGTCTGCTGGAGGGGCTGTAATCCGTGGCACAACGGCTGATTACCGATACAACCGAATTCTTTGACATAGAATATGGGGATATTATCCTGGTCGGCGAGAAGCGTTACGAAGTTACCGGTTATGAGCGTGAACGCCGGTTCGGTATGGAGGACCCCAAATTCTGGGTAAAGCGGGCTGTTGATATGGAGACCGGAGAGACTAAGATCTTGAAGCTCTCCTTTCTGGAATCATTCGAAACCAAATTTGGCAGTGTAAGGGTAAGATGCTTTAGAAGCCCCCAGAAAGAAGCGGACATTTTAGAACTTGTAAAAGATCATCCGTACTTTATGCAAGGAATAACCCATAGAGATGAAAAAAATAATGTTATTCGCATATTGGACATCGTACCAGGGCCAAATTTTCTTTATTACATTGATTCGATCAGTATGGGTCATGAGACTTACTTTCACACAGTACTTCCGGGCATCATGAAAAAACTGGTGAAGGCATTTGAAGCGATCCGTTTTCTTCATATTCATGGGTTCAAGCATGGAGACATAAGAAATGATCATATCATAGTAGAGCGCGATACGGGAAACTATGTGTGGATAGACTTTGATTATGACTATGACGCCGGTGAAAATCCATTTGGGCTGGAACTATTCGGATTAGGGAATATTTTGATTAATGCGGTTGGGAAAGGATTTCATACTATTCAAATGATACTGAATGACGCGGTGAAATACGGAGACCTGAAAGATCGCCTTGAACCCACGGATTTTTCCATAATACTTAAAAGAAGGCTTGTAAATCTGCGAAAATTGTACCTATACATTCCCGTGATGCTTAATGATATTCTCCTGCATTTCTCAAGAGGTGCGACTGTATATTACGAAATTGTGGAGGAAATCGTCGAAGACTTAAACAGGTGCCTGCACTATATCTCTGTAGACACATAGCTGGCGTATTCTCTACAGCTTGCCTAACGGTTCTTCAAAAGCAGGAGGGAATCCTTGAATAATTCAATACTTGTGTCATTAAATGA
This sequence comes from Desulfobacteraceae bacterium, assembly GCA_030613055.1. GTDB lineage: Bacteria > Desulfobacterota > DSM-4660 > Desulfatiglandales > Desulfatiglandaceae > JAUWMR01. The sequence goes on along the minus strand of JAUWMR010000003.1, from coordinate 75,592 downwards.
TTCTGTGAGTTCCCGGGCAGTAGTGGACTATCTTGCCCGCCTCGCGTTCCGCCCGGAAGATGCCCATATTACCCTGATCCACATGTTCAAGAAACCAACGGCCAGTGAGGACCTTATGGGCAAGAAATTTACAGAGGAACAGCCGGCAAGGTTTTTAGCAGTCCTGGAGAACGCCAGGGACAAACTTGTAGAAAACGGTTTTGACCCCAATAATATCGAGATTGAACTGGTAACCGATCCTTATCCGACCGTGGCAGAAGGTATTATCGACCAGTTCAAGAAAAAGCATTTTGATATGGTAGTAATAGGCCGCAAGCGCATTCCCAAGGCCGAGGAATTTGTGATGGGGGATGTAAGCGTCAAACTGATAAGGGCCCTCGAAGGGACGGCTGTCCTGGTTGTCAAGTCCGAGTAGATGGGGTGCTTTTGCAACGTTAGGGTAATATGCCAAGCCTTGTGCGCCCCAACCATTCCAACGTCGCATGTCTCTCCTCCATTACTCATGGAAAGCTTCATGGCCCTGTGGCGGGATTGTATCAACAGAGTGTAAATAACGGTTAGCCCATCTGGTCCAGAAACCCAAAAACAACGCCTAATATTCCGATAAGGGAAATCACTACAAACAGGACCGCGCCAACATACCCGATAATCAAACCAGCTAAGGCCAATCCATCTCCTGCGAGTGTTCCATTTGATTCCCTGATCTTTGATCTGGCCATATGTCCGCAAATTATTCCTGGAATTGCCGTTAAAAGACCGCAGCAAAAAAGACTTGTTATACTGAGAATCAGACTCCAGATTGCCAGAGGGCTGGTTTGCGGCTGCTGTAACTGGGTCTCCATTGTAAACCCCTTCCTTGTTTTAAGGTAATAACCACTTAGCACACTAAACGTCCCGAATATATTGGTATTTTTCAGTTCTTATAGCATGAATACGGCATATCCGCAAAGGAATTGGGATTTAGGAGACAGGAATTGATAAAATATTGTCCTGCAAGAATTATTTCTGTTATTATAGCCCTGAAAAAAACTGATTCCAGTTATGTCAATAACAGGTATTTTTTAAGGAGGACATTATGGGCGTAAGGGTTGAGAAGGATTCCATGGGCAGCGTTGAAGTCGAGGATGACAGGTACTGGGGTGCGCAAAGCCAGCGTTCGCTTGCGAACTTCAAGATTGGCGATGAAAGGATGTCGAGGGAAATCATACGGGCGCTCGGTATCCTGAAAAAGGCATGTGCCCTTGCAAACATGGAATTAGGTGCCTTGGATAAAGACACAGGTGCTCTGATCATAAAAGCCGCTGATGAGGTGATCGAAGGAAAGCTGGATGAGCATTTTCCACTCGTTGTATGGCAAACAGGAAGCGGTACTCAGACCAATATGAATGCCAATGAAGTTATTTCAAACCGGGCTGTCGAAATTGCCGGAGGCAAGCTTGGCAGCAAAGACCCTGTCCACCCCAACGACCATGTGAACATGTCCCAGTCATCTAACGATACCTTTCCGACTGCCATGCACATATCCGCTGCCGAGTCTATCTATCTACAATTGATTCCTGCCCTTGAGCACATGAAGAAGGCACTCGATATAAAGGTAGAGGAATTCAATGATATTGTAAAGATAGGACGGACCCATCTCCAGGATGCAACTCCTTTGACATTAGGCCAGGAGTTTTCGGGCTATGCCAAACAGGTGGAATTGGGCATTGGGAGGGCAAGTCAGTCTTTGAAAAACCTTTACAGGCTTGCATTAGGCGGGACAGCAGTGGGGACCGGTTTAAATACACCTGTGGGATTCGATGTTCTGGCTGCCACGAAGATTGCTGAAATCACCGGCCTCCCGTTTGAAACCGCTGACAACAAATTTGAAGGCCTTGCCGCCCATGACGCCATTGTAGAAGCCAGCGGCGCCGTAAAAACCATTTCATGCAGTCTTATGAAGATTGCCAACGACATAAGGTGGCTGGCCTGCGGGCCGAGGTGCGGCATTGGAGAGATTGTTATCCCTGCGAATGAACCGGGCAGCTCCATCATGCCCGGGAAGGTAAATCCCACGCAGTGTGAGGCCATGACTATGGTTGTGGCCAGGGTGCTCGGCAACGATGTTACTATTGGTTTTGCAGGTTCCCAGGGCAACTTTGAGCTTAACGTGTTTAAGCCTGTCATGATCTACAGCCTGCTACAGTCCATAAGGCTTATTTCGGATGCCACCATGAGCTTTACGGACAACCTTGTCAAGGACATTAAGGCGGACAGAGACAGGATAGAGGAGTTGTTGAACAAATCCCTGATGCTGGTCACGGCGCTCAGCCCGCATATCGGCTATGATAAGGCAGCACAGGTTGCCCATGAAGCCCTCAAACATGGAACAACGCTAAAGGAAAGCGCTGTCACATTAGGATATGTAACCGAGGTGGAATTTGATGAGATCGTAAGGCCCGAAGAAATGGTAAGGCCGGGTATCCCCGGGAAAAGACAGGATTTGACTGGGTAAGGCGGACATTGGTCTTCCTGCTTTGCCTTGACACACAAGCGATTTCCCACTATACAACCATATTAATGTAAATATGATATCTCGCCAACCATGTAAAATACAGGAATAAGGTTTGAAGCTGAAAAAGACACTTCTTCTTAATATTGCCATAGCCTTTATAATCTCCTCTTCTATAATCATCCTTTCTGAACAAGGCCTTTTTAAACGTCTGGAATTGGGAAGCATGGACTTTCTTTTCAGGCTAAGGGCGTCTACCCCATGTAACCCCCACATTGTAATTGTAGAAATAGACGATGAAAACATCTCAAAATTAGGCAGGTGGCCATGGCGAAGAACGCGGCATGCCTCAATCGTCAAGGCATTAAAGGCACTGGGGGCCAAATATATCTACTTTGATATCCTGTTTTCCGAGGCATCTTCTAATAAGGATGACAACGAATTAGCCAAGTCCATAAAAAATGCGGGCAATGTATATCTACCTTTTGTTTTTCAGGAAAATTCTCACTCTTTCGATTTAAGAAATGCGCTTTTCCCCATCAAGGAGTTTTCCGAATATACAAAAGGGACGGGTTCCACGAATATCCCTACAGACATGGATGGTGTTTTACGAATGATCCCTCTATATTTCAGGATAAAAAATGATCTTTTTTATCATATTGCCTTACAAATAGCCCTGGATTATTCCGGATCAAAAATAAAAGAGATAACACCTCAATACCTTTTGCTTTCAAGCCCTGCTCATGAGACCAAAATCCCTTTAATCGAAGGGAATAAGATGCTGATTAACTGGCCAGGAAAATGGGAAGACACATTTAAGCGCTATTCTTTTTTAGATGTAATAAATGCTCACAAGGATATTAAGAACAATACAAAGCCGGCAATAGATATAGATTCATTTAGAGACAGTATTTGCATTGTCGCAGTCACCGCCATTGGGCTTTATGACATAAAACCAATATCCCTCCAGCCCGCATATCCGGTAGCAGGGGCTATTGCTGTTACAATTGGCAATATTTTAGATAATAAATTTCTGAACGTACCTGCCGGATGGATTAACTGGCTGCTTATTTATGCCTTAGCTCTAATTCCATCATTGGCAATCACAGGGGAAAGGGCTTTAAGGGAATCCCTATCAGCAATAATTGCCGGAATATTGTTTTTTATTATTGTATTACTATTTTTCCAGAGCGGTACAATAGTAGAATTTTATTTGCCTTTGCTTTCACTCTTTGCAAGTTACATAGTCATTGCAACATGCTACTTTGTAATTGAGTCTAAAAAAGCGCTGAGGTTTTTTAAACTGGCCGAGACCGATGGGTTAACCGGTTTGTATAATATACGATATTTCAAGCAGCTTTTAAAAGCTGAGTGTGTTATGGCAACGGCAGATATTAGCAAGAGATTCTGCATAATCATGAGTGACATTGACCATTTCAAGCATTTTAATGATACATACGGGCATCAGGTAGGGGATCTGGTATTAAAAGAAGTGGCAAATGTCATGAGAGATTCGGTACGTTCTTCGGATATTGTAGCGAGGTACGGAGGAGAAGAAAAGATAGTTCTTCTAAGAGGCGCTTCCATGGAACAGGGATTAAGTGTTGCTGAGAAAATAAGAAAAAACGTGGAGGATTATGAAGTCGCGGACAAAGATCATACGTATAAAGTAAAAATCAGTATAGGTGTATCTATATATAAACCCCAGGATGATGAGGAGACCGTCATTAAGAGGGCGGATGAAGGCCTCTACAAAGCAAAGGAATCAGGAAGAAACCGTGTGGAGACCGTGGAAGTCTTATAGGGTTTAACATATGAGAGACCGGTTCATCAGGCTGTGGTAAAAAAAGGCACAATCGCCGTCATCTTGATTCTGGCCCTGTCTTGCCATGGCTGTCGCCTGGCCTATATCTTCCATGCGGCCTCTGGTCAGTTTCGATTGCTTCACGATTCCATTCCAATGGAGGAGGCACTAAAAGACGAAACACTCAGCCCTGAACAGAAGGCCCGCCTTCGCTTGGTCACCCGGATAAAAGACTTCGGCGAAAAGGAGCTTGGCTTAAAACCCACCCGAAACTATCAAACAGTCTATCTGAAATCCTCCAAATGTCCCATTTACTGTATTTCCGCCTCCCCCAAGGATCGCCTGGTCCGGACAACCTGGTGGTTTCCTGTTGTAGGAGATATGCCATACTTAGGCTTTTTTGATTTAAAAAGCGCCGAGGCGAAAAAAGAGAATCTGGCGAAAAAAGATCTGGATGTGACTATGGGCGTGGCCGATGCATATAGCACATTAGGCTGGTTCAGGGACCCTGTTACGCTGAATCTGATCCAGGGCTCTACAGTGGACCTGGTCGAGACCATACTTCACGAAATGACACACGTTACTCTTTATCTGAAGGGACAGGGTGAATTTAATGAGGGCTTAGCCGTACTGGTGGGTAAGGCCGGCGCACTGAGTTTCTTAAAAAAGACCTATGGGCCATCCGATCCGTTGACCATCGAGGCGAATGAGTCTATTGAAGATGAACGGTTATTCTGCACCTTTTTATCCTCCTTACTTAAAAAGCTGGAGGCCTTTTACAATTCACCAATAAGCTACCAGGATAAGCTTGCCCAAAGGGAGGAGGTTTTTTTTACCTCTATTGATGATTTCAGCCGCCTGAAAGTCAGGTTTAAGACCCGGCGCTTTACCCGCTTTGGCAGTGCGGGATTAAACAACGCCTATCTCATGTCTGTCGGCCTTTATCACTGGCAATTCCATCTTTTTGAGGCCGTTTTGAGGAAACATGGGAACTCTATCAAGGCCATGATGGCATTCTTTATGGACCTTGCAAAAGAAGACGGGAACATGCTGTCAAGGACAAGACAATGGTTAAACTCGGCTCATTAAAAAAAATTATCCTGATCACCTGCGTCATCCTCATCGTCTTACTGGTATTTTTAGGCGGCACCGTCTTTTATTATTATTCTCATCCTTCTGCCTTAAAGGCATTTATAGAAAAGAGAATTTCCAAATCCACTGGAATTTCCGTCACCATTAAAAAAATTTCCTATTCCCTGAAACCCATAATGATCCATGCTCAAGGCATACAGCTCAAACCCGGTAAGGATTTGAAGGGTTTTCATCTCGAGCTGCCTGATTTTACAGCGCATATTTCGTTTAAGGGACCATTCGGTCATAAAAGCCTGATCATCGAAAAGCTAAAGGTTGACCGGCTTTCCTTATACATATCTCATAAATTGGACGTCACAGAGATTGATTCAAGTCCGGCAGGTTCTTCTTTTACAGGCAGGGTAATTAAAAAGGTCATTGCCCTTTTTCTTTTCAGGGACATTGAGTTTCAGGGTGTAGAAATAATAAACAGCCTTATCACCGCCCAATTGAGAGACCAGACCATCCGGTTAAACAGGATTTATGCGTCTCTGACCCCTGATCATCGCGTGGAAATTTCATTAAATGCCCGGATCAAATGGCCCCACAAGAAAATAAGCATTGCCGCTCCGCATATTTTTATCAACACGGATCGCGTAATATCCTTTGCCAGCCCGGAAATAAAGGCCCGGCTGACCATAAAAAATGCAGCGTTAAAAAGCCCTGACGTTAGTGTGAAAGGCATGGCACTGACGGCTGGCTTGAAATACAACCACAATCACAGAAAACTCTACTTTGACCAGGCAGATTTTCATTTCCAGGGAGTTACACTGAATCAGAAATCCAAAAAGCAATCCACACCACTGAACGTGTACATAAAGACAAACGGCATCTTTGATCTGAAAGACAGACGGCTAAAGGCTCAACATTTTCAGATGACCATAAGGGACCTCCTCCAATTAAAGGGCAGACTGGATGCCCATCTTGGCACGCAAAGACGTGTGGGCGTCGAAATCCTGATTGACGAGATTGGAACGTCACGCCCTGCCCCCGAAAACCGGCCAAAGGCAACCCGGTTCAATAATCTTAGGGTCTTTTTCAAGCATGACGGGGAACGTGTGACAGTAGGGCTTAATGGACAACAGGTAGGGCTTTTTGAGTCAGCGCTGGCACTGAACCTTCTTCCTTCCGGCTGGCAATTCAGCGGTCATGATTCCATCGAAATAAAGGCCCGTCAAAAAGATAATAGATATTGGTCATTCAGCACGATTGTGGATTTTCAGTCCATGAATTTTCAAAACCCCGATGGTACCTGCATGGGAGAAAAGGTCTCCGCACATGTAAAAATTGATGGCAGGATAAATCTTGCAACATCTTGTATCAACGCCAATACCTCAATTGAATTAGAAAGGGGCGAAGTCCTGTATGACAGGTTTTATCTGGATTTGGAAAAAAACGCCTTAACCACTTCATGCAAAGCGATATATAATATTGCTAATAAAGATTTGCAGTTATCAGGTCTCAAGCTGGGCGTAAGAGACATCATAGCGCTTGAGGCACACGGGATGATTCATCACAAGGCAGAGGACAACCGCATCCGGCTCTGTCTAAAAATCCCCGAAACCCCTGTAAAACCAGCCTTCAAACACTTCGTGTTAGAACCATTTCATACAGAAATACCTTTTCTGAATGATCTCACGATAGGAGGGAATCTTTCCGTGAACCTGGAATTGGCAGGAAACAGGAAAGATCTGCAAGTTTTGGGACGCTGTATATGGAATAAGGGAGAGTTTTCAATGAAGGGTAGAGGGCTGTTCTGTCAGGGGATTGAGCTTGATCTGCCCGTCTGGTATCATTACTCAGTGACAAGTAACGAGTCACGAATTACGAGCCCTAAGCAAAACCTGTCACTTGTCACCAATCATTCGTCATTTAAAGGAAATCCTGTCAAGGGAAAGCTGTACATCCGGTCTATGACCATCCCCTTTCTTCCTGAACAGTCGCTTACACTTAACCTAAATGCCGGCCCGAACATGCTGTCCGTGCAATCACCCACTATACTGAAGGTTCCCGGAGGGTCCGTCGAGTTAGGGCCGGTTGTGGGAAAGGATATATTCTCTTCCCGGGCCTCCATAGACACAAGCCTGTCCATAGATGCAGTCGAGACCAAACCTGTCCTGGAAAAAATCCTGCCGCAACCCGTAAATGGAACCATAGACGGATACCTGAATCCAATACATTTTAAAAGCGGCACGCTTAAGACTACCGGTGTGATAACCGTAAAGGCTTTTGACGGAGAGATTGTGCTGTCCGATATTTGGACATCAGGTCTGTTTACACCGGCCCCTGTTTACAGGTTAAGCGCCCTGTTGACATATCTGAATTTGGAAAAGATTACAATGGGCACGGCCTTTGGGAAGATTGAAGGGGTCTTAGAGGGGCATATCAACGACCTGGAAATCGCCTATGGCCAGCCTCAAAAATTTGAGCTGCTATTAGAAACAGTCCGGGTAGAAGGTGTAAGTCAAAAAATCAGCGTAAGGGCAGTGGATAACATAGCCCGGATCGGCGGCGGGTCAAGCCCGTTCATGGGGCTTGCCGGGGGATTTACTTCTTTTTTCAAAGAATTTTCTTATAATAAAATCGGCGTGATCGCGTCCCTTAAAAATGATGTCTTCAGAATCAACGGCACCATTAAAAGAGGGGGCAAAGAGTATTTAGTAGAAAGGGGTAGATTTTCAGGCGTAAATATTGTAAATCAAAACCCTGATAACCGCATCCGTTTTAAGGACATGGTTAAAAGGATCCAACGTGTAACTTCCTCAAAAAAGGGGCCGGTCATTAAATAAAACATTTTCCAGGAGGTCAAAATGAAATCTTGTAAAAAAGTCTTATGCACGGCAGGTGTGTTGTTCACTCTATTGATTTTTGCCTGCGTCACCGTAAATATTTATTTCCCGGCTGAAAAGGTTGAATCGGTTGCGGGAGAGATTGTAAATGACATCAGGGGCCGCAGCGGCGGTGAACAAAAATCTCAGGAAAACGAAAAAAGCTCTCTTTTGCAAAAAACTTTTTTTGCCATGTCACCATCCTGTGCCTGGGCCGAGGATGTGACCACGGTTTCCAACCCAACCATCCGTGCCCTAAAAGAGAAGATGAAGGCCCGGTATGCCCGGATGAAATCGTATTATCAAAAGGGTATGTTAAGCGAGGGCAGTAATGGCTATGTCTCCTTAGGAAACACAGGGGGATTGGGCCTCAAGGGGAAAAGGGACCTGAAAAGCCTTGTGGATTCGGAAAACAGGGACAGGGGGATACTGTATAGAGAAGTTGCCAGGGCTCTTAAGATTGACGCCAGTCAGATAAATAAGGTCGCAGAGGTTTTTGCCAAGGAATGGCAGAAATAAGGACGATTTTGATTTGCCGGGATTCCGGCAAATCAAAAAAATAATATTGGTGAACTCTGAGGCTTTCGCGAAAAATCACCGTCTTGAAACTCTTGCCGTATCCTGGCCGGTCTTTTCAGCCTTAATCAGTTCCGCAACAAAACTCCCGACAATCACCCTGCTCTTTACCTTGACCGGGATGCGAAGGGCATCCGCGGTAACCCATACCTGAAGTTTGGCATGTTTACTCTTCTCAAATACCCCCCCAATATGCTTTGTCTCCAGCTCTACTAAATAGGTGTCATATGTGCCGCTTTTAAGCTTTATTTTTTCTCTTCGGATGACCCTCGCTTTTCCCACCACACATTTTTTCCCGTCAGTAACAGCGGTTTTTATCTCCTTGTTTTTTTCCAGATCGTGCATGCGAAAAAAATAAAATATGGACAGGGGATCAAATGAACCGGGTAATAATTTTATGGGGGCCTTTTTATTATCAAAGTTGGTGTATTGGACCTCCCCTTTTTTCCAGTCAAAATTTGCCACAGCATCTCTTTTACTTTTGCCTTGCTGCAATTTCTTGTATAAAACCGAACGTGTCATACCCATATCCGTATAGGAATCAAATCTATCACGGATTTTATAAAAAATATCCGCGAATTTATTAGTATTTACTGTCATCAAAAAATGCCTCGCCCTGATACCATTTATTATCTTGACAGGCATGACCTCAAGCACTGCCTCCCCGACCGGGATAAAACTCCATTTGGCCTCAAAGGTCATTTTTTCACCTGTACGAAAGGGAAAGACACTTTCGGCTGCATTAGCAGTTACCGTTATGCCACCTGTCGCGATCAATAAAAATACATTAAGAGCAAGAATGAAACGCGCGCATGGTCTTGAGCTAAAACTATCCGCAAATAAGACTCTCATCCTTCATACCCCTTTAAAACGATTTATCCTGGATCAGATTGCAATGATAGACCCACCTGGAAATGACCTTTAAATGGTCCCCTTTCTATTTCAGTGATATGTCTTATCTCAAAAGTCATGGATATAGTAGTTGTATCGGGTCGGCCATAGTTCATTTTTATTTGATCGCCATATTTTAGTTTCTCCAGGATTTCTGTATCCCGGTTCATCACAAGCATGCCGACTCCACCTGGAGATGTGTCAAGCAGATTGAATTGACACTCTTTATCTCCTAATGTGAACTCTAAAAAAGTGCCGGTATCATATGGCTCAACATAAGACCTCAGCGGATCGCGCCTCTCTTTGCCTGTATAATCCATGCCTTTTTACCTCATCAATTTATTATAACAAAAACATTGACAGTTTCGAAAAAAGTCCAATTTACCGTCACTCCCGCGAAGGCGGGAGTCCAAAACTGCCTGAAATGACTGGATTCCCGCTGTAGTTTATCCCGCACTTGATGCGGGGCGGGAATGACAAAAAAAGACAGATAAAGACTTTTTATGAATTCATTAACCTTGATTTTAACATATTATTAAAAACTTGCTGGCAAGGCTATAATAGATTTTCGTTTTTTGCAAGAATGGTCAATGATCATATGACGAATTACCCTGATGAACAGTCACCATTCCCGCCTACGCGGGAATCCATAAGAGTTTGTGAACTAGAGGGGTTGCCTCAACTCATTGAGGAGGAATCATGTCTTCAAACGGAAGTAAAAACCCCAAACGTATTCGGACCATCACCTGGGATGATCCAAAAATCAGCGCCAGAGATGCCATATCAATAAGCGGTTTGGACTATCTTCGCAGCATCAAGATGGGTTTGAAATCTCTCAACCGCCTATTGCGAGGCTTGTTGGTTACAAGATATCGGAAATTGACCGCGGCCGTGCCGTGTTTGAATTAGAGCCTGGAGAATATCACTTCAACAGCATTGCCCCTTAGTCCCCTATCGCCGGGGAGTGAAAAACGGGATTTATACGAGATTGTCAGTTTTGATGGACTCGCAAAAAGTCATTTAAATGCCTGGATACCCGCTTTCGCGGGTATGACGGCTATCATATCTGATTGATATTAAATGCTTTATCGTCCTTCCCACATAGGCGGGAACCCAGATAAACAAGAAAACTCGACTTTTTACGAAGCCGTCAGTTTTATGGAGATATAAAAATGACATCTAAAGACTCTGTATTTGAAAAGACCTATAAAGATTATATAGCACAGGTTGCCCGAATAGATTTTAAATCGATCGAACAAAAACTCGGAATACATGCGGAAGGGAATGGTGTTACAATCCCTCTTTTTGGCAAACCACATAATAAGGTTTCCGAAATCGGAATTACTGATCCGTCGGGGAAACAACCATCTCTTGATATATGTGTTATTCTTTGTAAATATCTTCTTCTATGCCCTGATGTTTATTCTAATGAAAAAGAATGGGTATCTTTCAGGGGTCTTAAAGATTCGGGGCCTTTAACAACCTATTTTGCAAATGACGTGGAAAAGGCAATCTCCGGCTATTTTTCGGGAAGACTAGGTGATATGAAAGAAGCATGCAAAACACTGGGCGGATATCCCCCTGATATGGAAGTCACGTATGATCTGTCCATGCAATTCGATGCCCTTCCGCGGGTTCCCGTTATTCTGCTTTTTAACGATGCGGATGAAGAATTTCCGGCCAAGAGTTCAGTACTTTTTAAACGTCGAGCAGAAAAGTATTTAGATGCGGAATGCCTGGCAATGGTTGGCAGGCTTCTTTTCACATACCTGAAAAAGGCTGTTATCATATAGCCTTTAAAAAAGTTCTTAGAGTAATTACCATATTCTTTTTTGAAGACTTATATTGATGATCTCGTAAAAAGTCTCCATGGACGTCACTCCCGCGAAGGCGGGAGTCCATAAGTGGTTGATTTTCCAGGATTCCCGCCTTCGCGGGAATGACGAAAACAGGTGCTTTCTGACTTTTTACGAGACTGTCAACATTATTTCTTCTATAACGCATATGAGGAGGTTTTCATGATAAAAATAGAGGATCGCGAGAACGTAGCAATTTTGCGGTTGGAAAACGAGGTAACCAATGCCATCAGCCCCGCCCTTGTTGAGGGTCTCTCTGCAGCGGTCAACCAGATCAAGGATGAATTTAGAGGTATGATTTTAGCTGGCGGGGGAAAATTTTTCAGCATCGGCTTTGATTTACCGGAATTAAGGAAACTGGATCGACCAGGGATGACCGACTTTTTTTATAGCTTTAATCAAGTGGTTTTTGAAATTTATACACTGCCCATCCCCACTGCCTGTGCCATAACCGGTCACGCTATTGCCGGAGGAACTATTTTTAGCCTGAGCTGTGATTATCGTTTCTTGGCCTCTGGCAGAAAGCTTATGGGGCTGAATGAGGTTAAATTAGGCGTCCCTGTACCATACTTGTGTGACCTGATGTTGCGGCAAATTGCAGGTGACCGGGCTGCAACCGAAATGGTTTACTCAGGTGAATTCATAGAACCGGATAAGGCCCTGGAAATAGGACTAATTGATGAAATCCTCCCACATGGCAAGGTTGAAAACCGGGCTTTGGAAAAGATCTCAGAACTGGCCACCCTTCCCCAACAGGCATTTGCGGCGATTAAGTCCAACCGTGTCGAGGCGATCCGTTTGGCATACGAAAAAAACAATAAGGTAAAGAATGAAATTTTTCTTGATTGCTGGTTCAGCCAACCGGTTCAGGAACTGCTTACAAAAGCGGCGGAAAAATTCTGAGGAAGACTATATGCAGGTTAGAAACATTCATGAACGCTGGATTTCCTCCCCGGCCACTGTCGTAGGCGCTCTCATAGGTACACTTGCATCCAATGACGATCAGCTTTGGCCAAACCATAAATGGCCGCCGATGAAATTTAGTAAAGGCCTGGAATTTGGTTCAAAAGGAGGTCATGGCCCTATTCGGTACTTTATCCAGTCTTATGATCCCAATAAGAGCATACGTTTCCAGTTTACGGGCCCTAAAGGTTTTAACGGTTATCACAGCTTTTGGGTCGAGCCGTCCGGGTCAGGTGCCGTTCTGCAACATGTCTTGGAAATGAAAACCAGTGGTTTTGCCCTTTTGAGCTGGCCACTCATATTCCGTCCGCTGCATGACGCGTTGATAGAAGATTCTTTAGATAAGGCGGAAAGGAATCTGGGAGGCAATCCTTCCGGAAACAGATGGACATGGTGGGTAAAAGCGCTAAGATGGCTGCTCCGTTAACGGCTGCAAACCGAAAAAATAAAGGTTGTGTATCCGGCATTTTTGCGCTAAATTTGAGATATTTATGGGGGTGAAAAATCATGCTGCAGGACGTGCTTTTCACTGATGACGAAATGTGGACAAAAGGCTGGTAAAATAAAAACTGTGCCTTTAATCGAGGCCCTGCAACATTTTTTGTATGCTCTTGACAATGGCGGTTAATTCTAATAAGCTTCATTTTGCATTAAATTAGGGCCATGAATCATATAGTTATGTGCGGCTCATGTTTTGAGGGATACAGGTTTACTGGTAGCTTGGTGTGAAAAGATGACACCAGTATAAAATTTCAACATTAATTTAGAAAGGAGTTAATTATGAAGCGTCTATTTCTCATTATTTTCGTCATTGGTGTGTTCAGCGTAGTATTAGGCACCTCCGGATTGGTTATGGCCGGAGAGCCAGGGATCAGGCTTGGCGTTCTTGTCTGTGATGCTATTCCCGGGTCAGGTTACAATCTCATCATCACCTCTTCGGTTGATGTCAAATGCATATTTGATGACGGCCATGGTGGAAAAGAGAGATATGTAGGCGAGACAGGGATAGGCCTGGGTGTAAATCTGAACTTCAAGTCCAGGGAAACAATAGCCTTCACCGTTATCGGTGTGTCATCCGATTACAAAACCGGCTCATATGCCATGGCCGGAAAATATGTTGGCGCTAAGGCATCTGCCACCGTCGGTGTGGGTGTCGGTGCGGCAGTGCTTGTTGGCGGTGGCGAGAAGAATTTCTCCTTGCAGCCATTAGCCCTGGAAGCAAACCAGGGCTTCGGGGCAGCGGCCGGATTGGGTTATCTTTACATTGAGCCAGCCGTCAAACGCAGAAAATAATTTGATATTGAAAACTGCGGCTTTTGGCCCTTGCCGGCAAAAGCCGCAGTTGCCTTCCAACATCAAAACGTTGACTTGAAAATGAAAGGGGAGATGCGTGCCAGCAGGGTATGGCTTTAATTCCTGCTCCATGCCGGCTTCCTTTTCAAAATACCTGCCATGAACGTTCTGAGTTAATACACCGTTTTTTTGTCCAGTACACTACCAGGAATTCCCTGACAATCACTTATCCAGAACCACATGCAAATTCTCTATTGCCAGATCATATCAAATTGATATTATCAGGGTATTGGATAAATGTTTTTTTTAACGTCCATATCTGTGTGAAAAGGATAAAATTTTAATGTATTTAAAAGGACAGAGTTGTAATAATGCTCAAACCCGGGATTAGGATACGGGAAGGAATACCCCAGGGAGGAGGCAGATGGCTATCATAAGAATCGCTCAGGCCCAGATTAACACGACAGTCGGTGATTTTTCCGGTAATTTAAAAAAAATTATTGGCATAATCGAACAAGCACGTAATCAGGACACGGATATTGTCCTGTTTCCTGAACTTTCCATATGCGGATATCCTCCTGAAGACCTTCTTTTAAAGCGGGGTTTCTTGCAGGATAACCTCAAAGCCATTGAGGATCTTAAACAACATGCAAGAGACATAATCGTTATCGTCGGTTATGCTGACTCTTCTGATAGCAATGTCTACAATGCGGCCGCTATCATGCAAAACCAAAGGCTGGTGGAAAGCTATCATAAAGTTGAGCTTCCCAACTATGGTGTTTTTGATGAAAAACGCTATTTTCAAGAAGGTTCAGGATTCTTTGTCTTTGAGTTGAATCAAGTTATCTTTGCCATGTCCATATGTGAGGATATATGGATCGAAGGGGGCGTTGTGGAACAATCTGCCCAAAACAGTGATGTTGATATAATTCTGAACATTTCAGCATCTCCTTTTCATGCTGGAAAGGTTGAAACCCGCCAGAAGGTTGTGGAGCATTTCGCCCGAAAAACAGATGCGACTGTCTGTTTTAATAATCTTGTCGGCGGTCAGGACGAACTGGTTTTTGACGGGGGTAGTTTTATTATGACGCCTCAGGGAAGCCTGATTTCCCGGGCAAAACGCTTTCGAGAAGAATTTTTAATAACAGATGTGCATATCGATCGCGAAAAAGATTCCCGAGAGAAGGCCAAAATAAATAACCCAAAAATAATTTTCGTCTCACTTGATTCATATAAACGCTATCACAAGAATGAATTTCCCGGAACCGTAGCCGGCGAATACGGCAGGCTGGAGGAAATATATCACGGCCTCGTTTTGGGTACAAAAGACTATGTCAGGAAAAACGGGTTTAAAAAGGTCGTGATCGGATTAAGTGGCGGAATTGATTCGGCTCTAACGGCTGCCATTGCGGTAGGTGCGCTGGGACCTGAAAACGTGGTTGGCGTAACCATGCCCTCTCAATACACCTCAAGTGAAACACTCTCTGACGCGGAGTTACTTGCCAGGAATCTGGGTGTTCAATCCTATGCTGTCCCAATTCACGGCATTTATAAAGCTTATCTTGATTCAATCAAAGATGTTTTGGATACCAAAGAGCACGGCATCACTCATGAAAATATTCAGGCCCGCGTACGTGGGAACATATTAATGGCCCTGTCCAACCGGTTTGGCTGGATGGTACTCACAACCGGAAATAAAAGCGAGACTGCCGTAGGATACTGCACCCTTTATGGAGATATGGCAGGCGGATTTGCAGCAATAAAAGACATTCCCAAAACCATGGTTTTTGAACTATCGGAATATATTAACGAATTGTGGGGCAGCGAAGTCATTCCAAAAAGTGTTATTAAAAGACCACCTTCCGCAGAATTGCGGCCGGATCAAAAAGATGAAGATACCTTACCGCCTTATTCCATACTTGACGGGATATTGGAGGCTTATGTTGAGGAGGACAAGTCGCCCGATGAAATCATCAATTCAGGGTTTGATCCGGAGATTGTTCGTGACATTGTTCGCAAGGTCGATCTTAATGAATACAAGAGACGGCAGGCCCCGCCGGGCGTAAAAATTACACACAAGGCATTTGGCAGGGATCGACGTTTCCCAATAACAAACCGCTATCTGAAAAACGCCATTCCATAGGATATAAGCCTTCAGCCTTCAACCTAAATACCTGAGTTACATTTCGCAAAGAATAGGAGCTAATTGTGAAAATCCATATTATTCAGCCCACCGGATATAATCCCGATGGCACTCTTTATCAAACCAGGACCAGATGGGTCATTGGCATGACGCTCCCTTATCTGGCCGCTCTTGTACCCGGTCATCATGAGGTCAGGGTTACGGATGAACGCCTTCAAAACATTGATTTTAATGAAAAATACGATCTTGTAGCAATTACAACCTTTTCTCATGCCTCCAAAAGGGCCTATGAAATTGCCCGTATTTATCGGGAAAAGGGCACGAAGGTGGTCATGGGGGGATGGCACGTTTCTTTCAGGCCTGAAGAAACGCTGAAACATTGCGATGCGGTTGTGATCGGTGAGGGTGAAGACATGTTCCCTGAGGTAATAGAAGATGTTGAAAAGGGGACATTAAAAACCCGTTATCAGGCGGATGACTTTCACGACCTTAAAGGACTTCCTTTTCCCAGGTATAATACTCTGCCGCTTAAAAGATATAAGGCAAAGTTTTATCCTGTTCAGACATCCAGGGGATGCCCGTTTCGGTGCGATTTTTGTGAGGTCGCTGAATTATATGGCTCAAGATTCAGATTCAGGCCGATTGATGAGGTTATAGAGGAGATCAAGCAGAGTGAAGTTAAAAATATTCAATTTGTGGATGATAATTTTTCAGCCAATCGCAGGTATACAAAAGAACTTATGGAAAAGCTGATTCCTCTTGGCATCAAATGGACCTGCCTTTGGACGGTTGAAGCATCGCGTGACAGAGAATTTGTAAATCTGGCAAAACGCTCCGGTTGTTTTCATATCAATATGGGTGTGGAATCCATAAGCCCTGAGAGCCTGAAAGAAACAAATAAAAAACAAAATAAGGTAGAGCATTACGCGGATGCGTTTCGGGTTCTTGATGAATACGAGATCTTTTATTCCCTGAATTTCATCTTCGGTTTCGACAGTGATACCAGCGCCCTTTTCGAGGAGACCGTTTCTTTTTGTGTTAATAACAAGGTTCCCATGGCATTTTTCAGTGTGCTTTGCCCGCGTTTAGGGACTAAACGGTGGGATCGGCTCAAAGAGGAAGGGCGCCTTTTAACCGAGGACCAGTCATTTTTTCGTGGAGAAACCTGTGTGTTTGAACCCGCAAATATGGAGCCTGATGAGCTTGAACAGGGGGTATGGAACACCTATCGCAGTTTTTATTCCCTGCCTTCAATTTTCAAGAGAGTGGCCTTCCAGTCCAGAAAGGGTTATTGGGATATCCTATTGAGCAACCTCTACTTCCACTTTGGTTTACGCCATCAAAAAAGCCCGCTCGATTATTATTGATTTTACAGCAATGTCTACTGATCAATGAGAACCCCAGAACGCAAAGCTAACCCGACTTTTTGGACGCCTCCTGCATACGAAAAGTTCGGTGTTCAGCGTTTTATTAAGCTTCAATGCTTTGTCGTGGAAGCAACATATTCTGTCATAATAGTCTCAATCCGGTGATCCTTTTCTTGCCAAAGTTGATTGACCCATTGTTGGATTTTTTCTCGAAAAGCTTCGTCTTCCTCATAATTCATACCAACGATATTTGCAGGAATGGGCAATATCTTCACCCGTACAGTTATGCAGGGGATATTTCCCGCCAATAAATCCCAAAAATGCACAGGAGGTTCATTTTCCGGATAAACGATAGTAACGTCTATTATGTTTGATAAATAATCTCCCATACTAGAAAAAACTAAGGCAACTCCGCCTGCTTTTGGCAGCAGGAGGTGACGGTAAGGGGAGTTTTGCTTTTTATGTTTTTGAAAATCAAATCGGGTTCCCTCTAAAAAATTCATTACGGAAACCGGATATTTTTTAAATTTTTCACAATTTTTTCGAGTCGTTTCCATATCTTTACCCCGAAGTTCAGGATGCTTTTCCAGAAATTGACGGGAATATCGTTTTAAAAATGGAAAATCTAATGCCCACCATGCCACTCCCAGAATGGGAACCCAAATCAGCTCTTTTTTTAAGAAAAACTTGAGAAAGGGGATACGATGTTTAAAGATATGTTGAAGCACGAAGATATCTGTCCAGGAACGGTGATTGCTGACCACTAAGTAGGATCTCTTGGAAGTGAGGTGTTCAATTCCCTGAACATCCCATTTGATCTTCTGAGTAATCCGTAAAATAAAACTATTGCCTTCAATCCATACTGTCGCAATGAAAATCAGTAGCCGCGAAAATTGATGTCTTATCCACGTATGAGGGATGATTAATTTTATAAAGACAAATAGGAATAAAATGGTACAACACAATATTGTGTTGAGGCTAAACAACAGGAGTAAAATTACTCCTGTCACAGACGATGGTAAAAAATTCAACATAATAACTTTTCCCCATAGCCAGAAAGCTCAACTGTTTGAGCTCAGCGGTTTTACGGAGTGGCGAATCCGTGAAGTAACATCCGCTGCAGCGAATTGTAAGATTCTATTTGTTAAATACTTAAACTAAAGGGTCAAATCTTCTGTTGACTTATCTATATTATAAACATAAGTCAAACGAGGATTTGACCCTTTTACAAAACTTTTACAAAAAGATATCAAAGAGCCTGAAAGTAGATGTCTACTTTGCTCACCCTTGTCATGCCTGGGAATGGGGTCGGGGCTAGACATGAGACACTAAATATCTTTATTCCATCTATGCCCCGGCCCATAACATGATATAAGGCCCCGGGTGCCTGCCAGAGGCAGATAAGTATCAAGTCTTGGCTGTCTTGGCATATAAAATGCCTATTCCCTTTACTTTACATTTTGTCTCATGTCTAGCCCCGACCCCGTTACTCGCGCCGCTTTGTCTGACCTGAGGTCCCAAGGTCTCGTCTTGACGGACCCGGGCTTGGTTCCCTGGCATAGCGTGTCAGCATCCGGTCGCTGCGTTCGAGCACGTGATCGGAGTCCTTCTTTCCTGCGACGTGCTTTTCAAGGAACGCTATCGAGTACCGTCGGATAACCTCGAACTGCTCCTCGGTACCGCTCAACAGCCTCGTCCTGCGGTTGTTCACAAAGCGATTGTTGAACGAGAAATGGCTTAATTCCTTGATTTCCAGGAAGTACTTCGGAGGCGACAGGTTCCTGTGAATCTTGCCCGCAATCTCCGACATCGTCTTGCTGCCACGCAGTCGGTCTTTCTCCCGTTCTCCCATGAACAGCATTGAGGGAATCCGCACAGCGGCAAGCTCAGCTTCCCTGAACAGATAACCCCCGGCTCCAGTCGAAAAGAGCAACACGGCCTTGATGCGGGGATCATACCGCTCCTTGATGGTCCCGCAGAGCCCCAATGCGGTAAATCCTCCGAAGGAATGTCCCCCCACAGCAATGCGGTCTCTATTGATGAGCTTACCGAATGATGGGTGGTTCAGCATGCGATCTAACGTAAGCTTCATCTCATCCAACCGGTACAGGTATTTCCCTCGGTCTCTTGGAGACGAGGATGCTATCTCCTTGGCGTGTCGCAGCAACCCCAAGCGGTCGAACTCCTTCTTTTGGCCGGTCCGTATTCGTACAGCCGAATGCCTGTCGTGATGATCTGGAGCAACGACAATCCATCCTTTGGCTGAAAGGTGTTCGGTGAAGAATACAGAGCCAAGACCGCCACCCCCGTATCCGTGCGAGAAGACCAGCAGTGGATATGGTCCCATTTTGGCAAGGGGGGCTGCATCGACAGCAATGTTGCCGCTTGTTGGTCCCCCGTAGTTGTACGACTTCGGCTGTGCTGCGGTCGGATACCAGACGGCTACAGTAAGCTCCTGCTCCTGCCGGTCTTTTGGGTATTTGAGATCGAGGACTTGATAACCGACAGTGTAAACGGGCTGGGGTACTCCTTCTCTTGCGTCCGAGCTTATGGGCTCGCAACCCATGATGCCCAAAATAAGGAAGATGCCGAGCAAACGCGTCATCAGTGGATAATCTGTTTCTGATCTCCAGATTCGAACCATGACAACTCCTCACGCGCAATGTAGAAACGTCTCACATTCATTGCGCCGAACGCAGAGCTAACCGGCTGCCATACATAAAAAGCTCTATAAAAGAGCAAAACAGGCTAAAACCCAAGGCAAAAAGAAAGAAGCAAAGAAAAGGCAGTCCGGTTGAGCGGCTTGTGTACGCCCGGCATGGGCGTGAACTTATAGGGTGACCTGTCCGCCCATATTTGTGTCATATGACATGTTGTGTTAAAAGTTTTATGGGCTTCATTCCCGTAAGAGCACACAACACCAGGAGGTCATATGATAAACAACAGTTCTACAGATAGGTGTATCCACATGCGGGTCGTAGATCCCGTTTTAGCGGGGGTGTTGTGGGGGCTGGAGGAGAAAAACCCCCGGCTACTCGATTAGGCGATTTTTTTTCAATATACCTTGATCTAATTCAAGAGTATAGGACAAGATAGTGTCAATATTGATTTTTTTGGATGCTGCGAGTATTTCAATGCCGGTAAGTTTTCCATCAGTTGTGGTATCAATATTTACACCTTCTGCAATTTCAATAACCCCATCTGGTTTTTGATCACCAAGCTTGAGGTACAAGGCATCTACTTCTTCATCATAATGTACTTTCATTGACTTTTTCCTTTCTTCAAAGGATAGATTGTAATTACGGTCATAATATCATTTTCAACTGAAATAACAATTTTTATTGGATATTTAAAACCGGCAATATCTCTGATTAACTCATGCACACCATCGCTTAATTCCGAATCTGCTAATATTTTCTCAATTGTTGATTCCGGTATTTCATAGAGCTTTGCTCTTCGTTTTGCATGGCGAGAAAACTTTACTTTCACTTTTTATTTTCCTTTGCGATATTTTTTCGCCCAACGTATTGTATTAAAAAGATAAAATTCTGTATATTAACACTATATACGTTTCCAGAAAACGAATTTGGAGATCTATCCTGATAGATGTAAGTATTGCCGAGGCCCGGTGGAACCATTGAAATGCACAGCCAGGAATTACTCTAAAAATATTTTCTTAAAGTTTGTATAATATCGTAATTATGCAATTTAATACAGTATTAGTTGAGGTTATTATGGCATATACGAGGGAGCATGCAAAGCAGAAATTTCGTCCAAAATCCGTGAAAATACTGGATCAGGTACGAGAAGTAATGCGTTATCATCATTAGGCAATTCGGACGGAGGAAGCATATGTAAAATGGATACTGGATATGCCGCCCTGTCTGCGCCTGCCTGTTCCGTCCTGGACGGCAGACAGGTAAATCGCTCAGGCAGGTAGGGTAGCCGTCATATTTTTCTCTTGACATACTGAAAACCTAATGTTATTAGGCTTTCTTATTGGCGAGGAGATATAAAATATGATAAGCTGTGTTTATTCAATAAGTTTATAGGTTTATTAAGTATTAGGGATCTGTGAAAAATCAGCCAATTATAGAAAAATTGCATTGCGATATTGATATTTTTCTAATGTTATTAGGGTAACGCTGGAATGACCAATAAAGTTATTAAGGGCAATACCAGAGACCGCATTATTGAATCCGCCAAAAAGCTATTTGCCGAGCAGGGATATCAGAAGACGACTGTCATTGATATCTCAAAACAGGCAGGGTTATCCGAGGCAGCCCTTTATGAATATTTCCAGGGCAAAGAAGACCTGCTGCTTACTATCCCGGACCTCTGGGTATCAGAGTTGATCGAAGATTTGAAGGAGCAATTATTCGGTATTAAAGGGGCCTTTAATAAGCTGCGGAAATATTTGTGGTGGTATTTGCGCCGGATTGAAGAAGCGCCATTAGATGCCAAGATCGTGTACCTCTTCCTTAAGACCAATGCCAATTTCATGGAGACGGAAGTATATTCAAACGTCAAAATCCTTTATTCTTCTTTAATTGACATTTTTGAGGAAGGCCGGGCCTCAGGAGAAATGAAACCTGATTTAAACCCTTATTTTGCCAGGACTATTTTCATTGGAACAATGGAGCATATAGTGACCAGGTGGCTTGTGAAAGATATGTCTTACTCACTGTTCGACAACTTGGAAGATACATTTGATCTTATGGTAGATGCCTTTAAAAAAGGCAATTCCACTTGAGCGAAATGCATCAAACCCAGGGGGAATGACGTGAGGTCTTTGCCGTATTCCTTACACCTGATGATTCTACCGTACATCGGTAAGGCCTTCACCGATCAGGATAAGAGTATTGATATTCAGGCTTGATGCTTGATGATTTAGAAGTATTTTTTTAATCGTTAATCGATAATCAAAGATCATCAATCGAAAATCTTCAATTCGAAGGGGTTAGAAGGATGAAACTAAACAAGATAGATCATATATGTATTGCCGTTAAAGACCTGGAGGCTGCCAAAAAAGTCTGGGAGCCCATGTTGGGAAAATCAGGGCCGGATGACTCCTATGTTGATGAACCTGAAAAGATCAACGTTGCGAGATACTGGATAGGCGAAGTAGGATTCGAGCTTATGGAATCCACTTCACCTGACGGCGACGTGGCTAAATACATCGAAAAAAACGGTGAGGGCGTCATGCTCATTAGTTTTAATGTGAATAACACGCGAGAGGCAATTGATGAGTTAAAGGCAAAAGACTATCCGTTCATACCGGCCCAAAACGGTGAAGTCGCGAGGCCTTTCGGTGATTGTGAATTCGCATTTATACATCCCAAAAAGCTGAACGGGGTTCTGACGGAGTTGATTGATTATAAATGGGAAGAGTTTAAAAAGCAGTAGTTCGCCGGTTTAATCGCCAACCTGCTGTGGGAGCGGCTTTGGCCGCGACCTCTGTTGACAAATACCTGGATGGTGATGGTAATATAGATGAAACCCTTGCCTGGGTGCCGGATTCCTGCTCCTACACAGGGAAAAGAGAAAGGGGGTTCGCTGAGCTGGCAAGGGCTGAAACACACTAATCACTCCAAAATCAGGAGGCGTAAATGTCTGATAATAAATTCTACCGCTTAGGGTGCGACATTGGAGGCACCTTTACGGATTTTGTCCTGCTAAATGACCAGACAGGTGAGATGCGGATTAACAAATGCCTGACCACGCCCGGCGATCCATCGGACGCCGTGGAGCAGGGCATACGGGAGTTAGAGGAAAAGACCCCTGATATTGTGGGAAAGCTGGATGAGGTGATCCACGGCACCACGCTGGTCATTAATTCGATCATTGAGAGAAAAGGGGCCAAGACAGGGCTTATAACCACAAAGGGATTCAGGGACGTGCTGGAACTTGGCCGGGAGATTCGTTACGCGCCCTATGATATTTTCGCGGAATTTCCAAAACCACTTATTCCCAGGAGGCTTCGTTTAGAGGTCGATGAGAGAGTCAGAAGCGATGGAACGGTCATTAAGGCACTTGACCCCGATGAAGCAAAGGACGCTGTCCGTGAATTACTGAATACGGGCGTTGAGTCCATTTCAGTGTGTCTCCTCAACTCTTTTGAGAACCCGGACCATGAGTTGATGATCAAGGAAATCCTAAGGGAGAAGGCGCCGGACATTCCAGTGTCAATTTCTTACGATGTCCTGCCACAGATAAGAGAATATGAGCGGACCAGCACCACAGTAACCAACGCCTATGTAAAACCCCTGACAGGAAGATACCTCAAAAAGCTTTCCAGCAGGCTGGAGTCCATGGGATTTAAGGGCAAGCTCTTCATCATGCTCTCAAGCGGCGGCATAACATCTGTTGAGACGGCCGCGGAATTTCCGGTCAGGATCATTGAATCAGGGCCGACAGCGGCCGTTATCTCCGGCCAGTATTATGGCAGGCTCTTTGATATCCCGGAGATGTTCTGTTTCGATATGGGTGGCACAACCGCTAAGTCCTGTCTGATCCAGGGGGGCGTTGCGGGTGTAGTTCCCACCTTCGAGGTTGGTCGCGTTCAGAGATTTATGAAGGGAAGCGGCCTTACAATTCAGGTGCCTGTGGTTGACCTGATGGAGATCGGGGCCGGTGGCGGCAGCATTGCTAAAGTGAGCAAGATGGGAACCCTCCAGGTTGGACCGGAGAGTTCGGGCGCCGATCCCGGTCCTATATGTTACGGCAGAGGCGGTACGGGACCAGGAGTGACCGATGCGGACCTCCTTTTAGGTTATCTGGACGAAAACTACTTCTTGGGCGGGGAGATGAAGCTTGACAAGGAGGCTGCCAGGCGTGGTGTTGAGGAACAGATCGCAAGGCCTTTAGGGGTCTCTTTCATACAGGCCATTTGGGGTATCCATGATCTCATTAACGAGACCATGGCCGCTGCGGCAAAGACGCATATAGCTGAAAAGGGCGGAAATCCAAAGGTCGTGACTGTCGCTGCCTTTGGTGGTGCTGGTCCGGTTCATGCCTATGGCCTGGCCAAGAAATTGGGCGCGCCCAGATTAATCGTTCCGCCCAATGCCGGTGTGGGTTCTGCCCTGGGTTTTTTCACGGCCCCCAGGGCATTTGACCTGGTAAGAAGTCATAAGGTCTCTCTCAATAATGCTGATTTTATTGAAATTGAAAAAATTTTTAGAGATATGGAGGCAGAAGGTGCCAGGACGCTTGAAAAATCCGGCAAAACAGAAAATATAAAGTTTGAAAGATCGGTGGATGTCCGTTTTGTGGGACAGGGCTCCGAGACCAATGTCCCTATTGCCGAAAGCGATTTCACAAAGGTAAAAAAAGAGGACGTGAGAGGACGCTTTGATAAGATATATGAAAAATTATACGGCAGGACATATCTCGATTCTCCGGTTGAGTTTATCAATTTTAAGGTCAGGGCCAGCCTGCCTGAACGCCTGTTAAAACTACCCAAAATGGAAAAAAAGGAAGGCTCAATTGAGGACGCCGTAAAGGGCCAGCGCCTTGCATACTCCGGGATTGCGAAGGACTTTATTCCCTACACGGTTTACGACCGTTACAGGCTTTTCCCGGATGCAAGATTTGACGGCCCGGCAATCATTGAAGAGAGGGAATCCACCGTGATTGTTGGCGAAGACGCCTCTATTTCTGTGGACGACTTTGGGTTTTTGTGGATTGAACTATGACAGGCTCGTAAAAAGTCCAATTTACCGTCACTCCCGCGAAGGCGGGAGTCCAAAACTGGCTGAAATTACTGGATTCCCGCCTCCGCGGGAATGACAAAAAAAGACAGATAAAGACTTTTTACGAGACCGTCAGTTATAATAGGTATAAGGCACAAGGCGCAAGGCGAGATACGCGTAGTTGTTTTGCCTTATGCCTTGCGCCTTACGTCTTACGTCCAAATATTAATATTCCTATTTATCCTGTCAAAAGAAAGCAAAGGAGAAAAAAATGGGACAAAAATTCGATCCCGTGACATTGGAGATACTCTGGCGGAGACTGATCTCCGTCGTGGATGAGGCTGACACCACGGTTGCGCGCACGGCATTTTCAAGTCTTTTGAGGGACGCCCACGACTACACCTGCATGTTTACGGACCGGCACGGAAGAGAGCTGGCCCAGGGCTCCTTTGCCACGCCCGGCCAGTCCGGAGCCATGGCCCTTGGGATCAAGAACCTCGTTAAAAAACTTCCGGCCGGTAGTTTTGGGCCCGGTGATGTATTTATCACCAACGATCCATGGGCCTTAGCAGGGCACCTTAATGATGTCTGTGTGATGAGTCCCATATATTACAAGGACAGCCTGGTTGGTTTTACTGCCTGTGTCTTTCATCATTCAGACATCGGCGGCCGCGTATCATCGGATAACCACGACGTATATGAGGACGGCCTGTTTATACCGTTTGTGAAACTCTATGATGGTGACGTGCTCAATGAGGCTGTTATAGAAATGATCCGGTGGAATGTCCGTACCCCGGATGAAGTCATTGGGGATATTCGTTCCCAGATCGCAGCAAACCATGTCTGTTCACAGAAGATATGCCAGATGTTAGATGAGTATAAAATGGACGGCTTGGATGATCTCGCGGACGAGATAATCGGGCGCACGGAAAAAAGCATGCGGGACGCGATTGAAAAATTGGCTGACGGCATTTATCATGCAGAAGGTATCGTGGAACAGATGGAGGGTAAGGACGATATCGTTATCAAGGTGGCGGTCAAGGTAAAAGGGAACAGCATTACTGTTGACCTTGATGGATCTTCTCCACAGGTGGACTGGGGCGGCAATGTAGTGTTTAATTTTACGTATGCCTATGTGTTCATGGCTATGAAGAGCATGTTTGAACCGGACATTCCCAACAACGATGGTTGTACGGTTCCCATATCCATGAAGGCTCCCGAGGGAAGTGTGGTAAACTGCAAGTTTCCTGCTGCCGTTGCCGCCCGAATGCAGATCGGGCATTTTATGACCGAAATTATCTACAGGGCACTTGCGGAGGCATTGCCCGACAGGATCCTTGCCGGATCAGGCGGCACACCCGCGACCATGAATGTGTTTTACGGAAAGGGGAGCGACGCAAAACCGTGGCATTCGGTGATAATCAGGGGCGGAGGCATGGGTGCAAGCGCAATCAATGACGGCTATTATGATTACATATTCCCTGCCAACGGGGCAAATACGCCGGTAGAGATATTCGAGAGCGATACCCCGCTTATTGTTGAGAAAAGGGGTTTGCTCACCGATTCAGGCGGGCCCGGCAAGATGAAGGGGGGCCTTGGCAGACGCGTTGTATTCAGAATCCCGGATGATGAATACGCACCAATCCCGCCGGTGAACCTGGGAATACAGTCAGGCAGATACCGCTATCCCCCGGAGGGGTTGTTCGGTGGCAAGGATGGGGCAAAGGCACAGTTTCTTATCAACGGAGAATCTGGAAATCCATATGGTCTGACCCAGCTAAAACCCGGTGATGTGATTACCATGGACGCGGCCGGCGGCGGCGGGTACGGAGATCCGCTGGAACGTGATCCGGAATTGATTGAAAACGATGTGTCTGACGGGTATGTCAGCCTGGAAAGCGCCGAAAAAGACCATGGTGTTGTGATTAATCCGGAAACCATGAAGGTTGATATGAATGCCAGCGATAAGTTGCGGGCCTCTTTGAAAAAGGCATAACCTCTCCTTCAAATCAAATGTATCGGAGTCTCTACAACTTAAAGGCTAAAAAGATTTTGCCTTTAGCCTCTAACATAATTTCAACCTGCCTTTTTCCTTGACTCCCAAATTCTTATTGCCTATGGTTATGTCTCAGCATTAATTATCCTGTAAAAACATCTGGTTATAACGCTTAAACGCAAACTGCAAGTGACTGCTCACGTAGTCAGGTTGAAGCTGTTTAGACAGAAGGTAGAAGGTATCAGCACTTAGTCCTTATATGTGATTCCGTCTCCAGCCTAACCACCTGAGTATAACTGCAAATAAGTTCAGACACACATAAACCTGATTGAATGGACTCTTTTGGGGTCCTGAATATTTCTTATGACTGTTAAACGGATTCTCATACTTGCTCCCCTGCTGGTCCTGGTCTTCCTGCTGCAATCATATCTGTGGGTGCCTACCTATGAACAGCAGACCCGGGGCAATCCTGATCGCCTCAATGAATTTATTGCCGCCTCTATAGGTGATGCCAGCCTCTTAAATCCGATCCTCACGGCTGATACGGCCAGCAGCCAGATCGAGGGTATGGTCTTTGAAGGCCTTATTGACCGTGATGAAAATCTGTATTTCAGAGGACGCCTCGCCTCCTCCTGGGATGTCTATGAGGAGGCTTATTTCTACGTTAATGATGCCGCGTCAATACCGGGGCGGGGAAAGATGCCGGGAGAAGAGATTGTTGATCTTCTCATTCGGGCAAAGCATGAAAATGATCTCCCAGATCCGGGTCTGAAAGACGCCCTGAGAAATATCATGGAGGTATCCGCAATTCCTCCACGCGAATTTGAGGTCTTCAGGAGCGAAAAGATTCCGGGCGAGCTCAAAGAAAAAAGACGAATAAAGATAAACATCAAGGCACCTGCAAGAATCAAGCTTCGGCTGACCAGTGTGGACCAGGATCTTTTCAGGCATCTTACAAAGATTTTGGGAGCCAACTATTTTGCTTCTTTCAGAGGAGAGCAATATATCAGCACGGAACCAGACGTGTCCGGCGTCAGACTGGCCGAATATGCCGGAGAACTCGTCCCTGCCACCGAAAACAACCCTGTGCTTGTTTTTCATCTCCGGCCCAACGTGAGATTTCATGATGGTCATGTGTTTGACGCGAATGATGTCAAGTTCACCTTTGACGCGATCATGAATCCCAAAAACCTTTCCCCGAGGATTGCGGACTATGAACCGGTAAAGACCGTAGAGGTCATTGACCCACTGACTGTTAGGATAGTTTACAAGCGGCTTTATTCTCCCGCAATCGGTACCTGGGGAATGGGGATCCTCCCGGAGCATATCCTGAACCATGAAGCGCTCAAGAAAGAAGCCGGCCGGTTAGGAAAAGATCCGGATAAGTTCGGAATGCGCCAGAGTACCTTTAACAGGCATCCTGTAGGGTGCGGGCCTTTTGTTTTTCAGGATTGGAAGTCGGATCAGTACATTACACTGAAGTGGTTTGATGGTTACTGGGAGGGACCTCCTAACTATAAGCGGTATATGTTTCGCATAATACCCGATCTGTTGACGCAGGAAATGGAGTTTTACGCCGGAACCATTGACAGTTATGGTGTCCAGCCACACCAGGTAAACCGTTTGAAAACGGATCCCAGGTTCCAGTGTTTCTCCGGCGCCTCTTTCGGCTATACCTATATCGGATACAACATGCGCAGGGCGCCGTTTGATAACCCTGAGGTTCGCAAGGCATTAGGCATGGCCATTGATGTGGACAAAATCATTGACTATGTGCTTTACAGCCAGGGTGAAAAGATCACCGGTCCTTTTGTCAAACAGACGGATTATTATAATCACGGAATTAAACCGGTTCCCTATGATCCTGCGGGTGCTTTAAGACTTTTGGCAAAAGCGGGATGGAAGCCTAATAAAGAGGGGTGGCTCCAAAAGGATGGGAAAAAACTCCAGTTCACACTTATTACTAACAGCGGCAATGACCTGCGCAAGGCGATCCTGGCCATTGCTCAGGACGCCTGGCGACAGATCGGTATTGATGTGCGCACCGACCTCCTTGAGTGGTCCGTGTTTCTCCAGGAGCGGGTGGACAAGGCGGATTTCGATGCCCTGATCCTGGGCTGGAGTATGGGCATTGAACCCGATCTGTACCAGATTTGGCATTCGAGCCAGACGCGTCCTCACCAGCTCAACTTTGTGGGCTTCAAGAATAAAGAAGCCGATGAACTTATCATCAAGATCAGGCAGGAATACGATCGTGAAAAACAGGTGAAATACTGCCACATACTTCATGAAATCATCGCGCGGGAACAGCCGTACACCTTTTTGTACGTTTCCAAATGGACGGCGGTTTTAGACAAGCGGATTGTGATAAGGGAAACGGATGATAAGGGAAATGTGGTCTATAAAAAGATAACGCCCACAAAGACCGGTAATTACAATTTTTACTTCAACAAGTGGATAAAACTGCGGGATGCCCCTGATTTCAGTGCAGATGGATAGGGCTTGAATGCGGCTTGGGGAATGGGGAATTCGTAATGGTCGATTCTGAAGGCGAGAAGTGTAAATACCATCTAATCCTTTTCCAACTTTAGTTCACTTTAGACACTTTAGGCACTTTAGGCACTTTTACTATGTTATCATTTATCGGAAGAAGCATTATACAAAAGATTATCACCCTGTTCTTTGTCTCGGTGGTCTCTTTTTTAATCATCCACCTGGCTCCGGGAAAGCCGAGCCAGGTGGATCCCATGAATCCCAAGTTCACGCCGGAGATGGTGGAACGATTCCGGCTGGAGTTTCATTTAGATAAGCCCCTCCACACCCAGTACCTTTATTTTTATCGTGATCTTTTCACTGGGAAAACCGTTTCCTGGAAAGATAACCAATCGGTGCTTAAAAAGATCTGGGAGCGTTTTCTTAACAGTCTCCCCCTCTTTATCGTGGGAACAATCCTGACCTGGACCCTCTCCTTTCCCATAGGAATCCGCTCGGCCATTTTCAGGGGAGGGTTTTATGATCGGAGCACCACGTTCTTAGCCTATCTTTTGATATCCATCCCTGGTTTCTTTTTCGCCTATATACTGATCATATTTGTAGTTACCCATTTTCACGTGCCGGTTATAGGCATGGAGACATTTGGATTGGGTGCTTCCTCCTGGATCAGGGTAGCTATGGACCGTGTGTGGCATCTCCTGATTCCGTCTATACTGGGAGCTACAGGTGGGATAGCAGTCCTGTCCAGATATGTGCGCAGTCAGATGCTTGAGGTGGAAGGACAGGATTATGTGCGTACTGCCAGGGCAAAGGGACTGCCCCCGGACCAGGTGCATTACAAGCACGCCCTAAGAAATGCCCTGCTGCCCTTTGTGACTATGTTCGGGCTGATTTTGCCCGGTCTGATAGGCGGTTCCGTGATTATCGAATCCATTTTTTCATGGCCGGGCATGGGGCGAATGGCCTATGAGGCAATTCTCGCACGGGATTATCCCGTTATCCTTACGGTCAATTTTGTTTCCGCAGTGCTGGTTCTTGCCGGCACCTTTATTTCTGATCTTCTTTATTTAGTGGTTGACCCGAGGATAAGACTGTAAGTGAGCTAAAATGACTAAAGTTGAAAAAATAGAGATAAATGATTATCAAACAACCAATCATGAGTTTCTTGCACCGAGACGAACAAGGCTTAAGGAATTCTGGCATTTGTTTAAACAGAACAGGCTTGCCATTGCGGGACTTGTCATCTTCGTCCTTTTTTTCATTACCGCGCTTGCCGGCCTCTTTCTCACTTCAGGTCATGATCCTGTTTTTGATCCCGCCTTAGTCCGGCTCCAGGAAAAGCTGCGCTCCCCTTTTTCTCAGCCAAAAATAGATACATTGATGCCCCATGAGATCCCAACTGTCGGAGTGTATGTTATGGGAACAGACGATCTGGGCCGGGACGTTTTCGCCAGAATGCTCCAGGGTGCATGGGTGTCCCTGACCGTAGGGTTCGTAGCGGTCGGGATATCGGTCTTTGTGGGAATATTTATGGGCGGGATTGCGGGCTACTTCGGGCAGAATCATATTCGTCTGGATCATATCCTTATGGTATGCCTCCTGTTTGCAGCAGGCATATTTATTGCGATGGGCGAGTTTTTTTCCGGATCGGCATTTCTAATAGTGTTTCTGGCATCTGTTCTTTTATTATTCCGTTCAATGAACAAAATGGAAATGCGAGGTATGTCAAAGTGGTATGGCATCCTGAAAAAGGACACAATTTCCATCGACACCCTGATCATGCGAATTGTTGACATCATGCTCTGTTTTCCGAGCTTTTTCCTGATACTTACCGTGGTGGCGCTTCTCCCCGCGAGCATCTACAATATCATGATCATCATCGGGCTAACGAGCTGGATGGGCACGACACGTTTTGTCCGTGCCGAATTTCTGTCCTTGAGAGAGCAGGATTTCGTGACCGCCGCACGGGCCCTTGGGGTTGGCAATTTCCGGATAATCTTTCGTCATATGATGCCGAACGCTATTGCGCCGGTGCTGGTATCAGCGACAATCGGTATCGCAACTGCCATCCTGACGGAAGCGGGCCTGAGTTTTTTAGGCTTCGGGGTGCCGCCTCCGCATGCCACATGGGGAAATATCCTCTCGGATGGCAAACGTTTTATATTTGATGCGCCCTGGCTTACTTTCATACCTGGTATTGCCATCTTGATCGTTGTCCTTTGCTTTAACCTGTTCGGGGAAGGGTTGAGGGATACGCTTAACCCAAAGCTGAAAGAAAGACATTGATCACGAAAACACGAAAGGACGAAAGCACTAAAATGACAGGGTCCAAAGGAATGCACCGTTTTGAAAATCTGAGCAAGGAAATAATTGGAGCGGCAATCAGGGTACACAAGGAGCTGGGTCCAGGTTTTTTTGAATCACAAAAAAAGATTAAAATTGAATATTTTGGTGTTGAAGTGGGCACTCATCGGCTTGATTTGGTTGTTGAAGACGAAATCATTGTTGAATTAAAGGCGGTAAAGGACTTCGCAGATATTCATCTTGCACAACTTAGATCTTATCTGAAGGCTACCAGTTTGAAAGTAGGTCTTTTGATAAATTTTGCCAAGCCTACTCTGGAAGTAAAAAGAATAGTAAATTGATTTATGATATATCTTAATACTCTTTCTTAGTTTGATTTTATTTAACTAAATGAGTTTCGAACTGACATTTTCTCTCTGCTCATTTTTTATTTTTCGTGTTTTCGTACTTTCGTGTTTTCGTGATTAGGTTTTTCATGACCAACAGTCTGCTATCCATCGAAGATCTCAGGGTCTATTTCCACGGCAATGAAAATATCGCCCGGGCCGTGGACGGGGTCAGCTATGAAATCCGTCCCGGAGAGACGGTCTGTCTCGTAGGCGAATCAGGTTGCGGGAAGACAGTTTCGGCCCTCTCCATTCTCGGGCTTATACCGACGCCGCCCGGTGAAATCGCCGGAGGCAGCATCCTGTTTGAAGGGCGAGATCTTTTAACCCTTGGTGAAGAAGAGCTGCAGGAGATTCGTGGGAATCGTATTTCAATGGTCTTCCAGGAACCCCTGGCATCCCTCAATCCTGTTTTCACCATAGGCGACCAGATTGGGGAGGCTATAAAGATCCATGAACAGATTACCCCCGAGGAGTTACGCATACGTTGTATTCAGCTCATAAAAGATGTAGGAATTCCCTCGCCTGAAGAGCGGCTCAAAGACTACCCTCATCAACTAAGCGGCGGGCAGAGGCAGAGGGTGATGATTGCAATGGCCCTTGCATGCAATCCGGATCTCATTATAGCGGACGAACCTACCACCGCCCTTGACGTGACCATACAGGCCCAGATCATGCAGCTTTTCAGGTCGCTTCAGGAAAAACGCTCCATGTCGGTCCTGTACATTACCCACGATTTAGGCGTTGTGGCGAATATCGCCGATCGTGTCTACGTCATGTACGCGGGTATTATCGCGGAACAGGGAACTACGTCTCAGGTCTTTGAAGATTCACAACACCCTTATACTCAAGGACTGCTGGCATCCCTTCCGGTTCGCTCCAAACGGGGAACAAGGCTTCACAGCATCCCGGGCAACGTGCCCGACCCGGCCTATAAACCGAATGGATGCCCTTTTCATCCTCGGTGTGATTTCGCAATCAATAGTTGTGGAACCCAATTTCCGGAAATGTGCGATTATGGCGACGGCCACCTGAGCCGCTGCCCGGTTCTTTTTCATGATGAAAAAATAGAACGGTGAGAGACGACCCCTAATTATGGAACAAACCATTTCATCTAATAATAGCGTGCTCAAGGTAAATGGCCTGAAAAAATACTTTCCGGTTCGAAGGGGATTTTTTCAGAGGATAGGCGGGTGGATTAAGGCCGTTGACGGCGTGGCTTTTGAGATTGAACAGGCGAAGACGCTTGGTCTTGTGGGTGAAAGCGGGTGCGGAAAATCCACGGTAGCCAGGCTCATTCTTAAACTCTTGGAAGCAGACGCGGGGCAAATCGCTTATCGGGGTCGCGATATTAGCAAATCATCGGAAAAGGATATAAAGCCGCTCAGAAAGGAGATGCAGATTGTATTTCAGGACCCTTACGGTTCTCTGAATCCCCGGATGACTGCCGGGCAATCCATTGAGGAGGGCCTTCGAATTTCAGGAGTTCCGGGAAAAAAACGCAAGGAACGGATTGATAGACTCCTTAACATGGTCGGGATGTCCTATGGAAGCGCGGATCGTTATCCCCACGAATTCAGCGGGGGGCAGCGCCAGCGCATCGGCATCGCGCGGGCGCTGAGCGTTGAGCCTTCTTTAATCATCTGTGATGAGCCCATCTCAGCCTTGGATGTGTCTATACAGGCCCAGATCATCAATCTTTTAAAAGACCTTCAGGACGAGCTTGGCCTCAGCTATCTTTTTATCTCTCACGATCTCAATGTAGTAGGGTATTTAAGTGATCAAGTTGCTGTCATGTACCTGGGTCACATCATGGAGTACTCAAGGACTGCCGAACTTTTTGAAAACCCCCTCCATCCCTATACGCTTGCGCTCCTTTCATCAGTACCTGTGCCGGAACCTGGACAGAAGCTAAGGATGCAGTCCTTGAAAGGCGATGTACCCAGCGCGTTAGACCCGCCTCCAGGATGCAAGTTCCAGGGCAGATGTACTCTGGTTGAGGAGCAGTGCCGTAACCAGGAGATCGATTTTTATGATGCCGGTGAAGGACATATGGTTCGCTGCTGGAAGGTCGTAAAAAAATAATGCGTACATCGCTGTATTATCTCAAAAGGCGGGAGCTGATTCAATAGCAACGTTTAACACGAAACATTTCAGGAATCTCAGTGTTCAAATGTACACCGTGAAATAGGAATATCCCCTGGGCCTGATAAATAGCACGTGTGTCTGCGGCTAATGAACGCGTTTATTTCACTTGACTTTTTCAGGGAATTCACTAAATTAAAACACCGACTGGGGGATCGTATAGGGGTAATACGACGGGTTCTGGCCCCGTTAACCGAGGTTCGAATCCTCGTCCCCCAGCCATATGGTCCCATCGTCTAGCGGTCTAGGATACCGGCCTCTCACGCCGGCGACACGGGTTCGAGTCCCGTTGGGACTACCATATAAAATCAAAAGGTTAGCCAAAAAATAGGCCAACCTTTTTTTTACCTGCCTTTTAACGGGTAACTCAATCTTCAACCGACAATTTTCCTCCCGAAGAGGGGTTAAATTAAAAATTTAGACCTCAATAAATCAATTAAGGAAAAATTTCACACCAATAACCCCATAAAACCCGCTTAAATCTATGCAGTTTGTGTCCGGAATCCCTCCTGGTGTGCTAAAAGTAAAATCTGCTGCAGTCCAGATGTACTTTGCATCCAGATTTAAGGAGGCTCTTTTTTCTTTGCCTAAAAATATTTCCACGCCACCGCCAACATGCCCCCCCCAACTGGTGTCAACTTCCATGTTAGCGCCCGGAGGCACGGTAGTTGTGTTAATATCGAAGCTATTGAAGAACACACCTCCGCCACCTCCAATATAGGGACTAATAACTCCATCCATAATCGGCATATGAAACCGAGCCGTGAGCAACAATGGAACTGATGTAAGCTCACCCATATTTATAGTTTCCCCCCCTGCTGTAACATCCATATCGCTCTTGGTCATATAGTCAGCACTCAGTTCCAGCGAAAAGTAATCAGTTAAGAAACAGGTGGCACTGCCTCCTACAACAAGCGAGGAATCAAAATCAATATCGTTACTTTCACCATCAATGATAATATCGTCCCCTGTAAATGTTTTCATTCCAACCCGAACACCTACACCAAATTTTGCGTCTTCAGCAAAAAGACTTGAAGAAGACAGAATGAACGGAATAACGAACACAAACATAACGATTATTTTTTTCAGCATGACTCATTTCTCCTTTCTGAGGGCTAATATGATTAGACCTCCTGTTTTAAAATGCATTAATTTTTTTTCTTGAAATAAAGGCTGGATTTTCAAGCCATAGAACACCTCCGATTTTGGTTAAGGCACACTTAAAAAGTGCGTATAAATTCCATTATAAAAAAACACGAGTAATGTCAAGAAATTTTCAATAATATTCTTTATTTACTTAGAAATAATCAGGAAATGTGAAAATGAGGACGCCCTTTAGTTTTATAGTTTAATATTATAGGTGACAGCATACCCGGTCAACAGCCGTCTCATCACTGTGGCAATGGGAACTTGAACGGTCTTTAGCAGCATATTAAAATGGTTTGAGGTCAAGGCCCAGGCAAAACAGCTGGTTTTTGCTTCATGGCTGATTCCTCCGAGTCGATTCAAAAAATTACTACGGTCTGTTCTATCCTTAAATATTTTGCTGCGTTCGATTCCCCTAACAATATATGTGATGTAAGGCCCCAAGCGAATCTATTTTCGATTTCCTATAGCCTGGTAGTGTTAAATGTCATTTAGAAACGTCAGACTTATTATCGAAAAAATATCTTTGGAATGCATACCAGGAATCAGTTTTTCTACAATATCATTTTTTATATAACTTATTGGCAATATGAGATTTAAAATGATATACTGCAAAAAAATATTGAAAATATATGAAGGAATAACATTGTGATTTGTGCACATAAAAACATTACTGATTATTAGCACAATAATATTGTAAATTTAAATAAGTATTCCAAAACATAACGAGGAAGTTAAATGGTTCAAGAGACGACAGGAAGGCACAAGAAATATCAAATGATATGAAAGCGGCCGGATACAGACTTGTCCCGAAGAATCCGTTTGAAACGGAAGTCCCTCTTCTATTGCCCAGAACCAGAATCATCTCGCCCTACGCGGCAAGGATAAAGGCGTTCTGGAAAAGCTTGAGAAATGATGTTTGTTCAGTGATTCCTGATGGTCCCGGCATCATACCTGATTTATAATTCTGATAAACGTATTTTGATTACATAACAGATGGGAACAGATAAATAATGGCTACTAAACAGAAATCAATAGTAAATATCAGCGTTAACCAAAAAATTGGATTATTAGTTCCTTATATAAAAAAGCGTATAATAGCGCAGATTAAATCCGTAGCGCTTATTGTCATTTATTTAATTTGTTTTCAAACTATTGTTTTAAACATTGCTATTAG
This sequence comes from Desulfobacteraceae bacterium, assembly GCA_030613055.1. Classification (GTDB taxonomy): domain Bacteria; phylum Desulfobacterota; class DSM-4660; order Desulfatiglandales; family Desulfatiglandaceae; genus JAUWMR01. Next base: position 38,908 of record JAUWMR010000003.1, on the reverse strand, counting down.
TGAAGCTGCGATCGTTGCAACAGGAATTGCTGTGGTAGTTCTCGGGTTGGCCCTTTTTATAGAAGGGCTCTTTTTAGGCTTAATGCCTTTAGGCGAGATCATAGGAATTAAACTGCCTCGAAAAACCATACTGCCCATTACATTAACCTTTGCTTTTATTTTAGGCATAGGCGCAACTTTTGCCGAACCCGCTATTGGTATATTAAAAGCTGCCGGTACATCTGTAAAGGCCTGGGACGCGCCCTTGCTTTTTGTGTTTCTAAATAAATATTCCAATTATCTTGTGTATTCAGTAGGCGTGGGTGTTGGCATCGCTGTGTTGTTCGGTATGCTCAGATTTTTATATGGCTGGTCATTAAAGCCTTTTATTTATATTTTGGTTGGCATACTTTCAGCTTTTTCTTTATGGTCGCTTTTTCAGCCCAATATGAAATTCTTAACAGGCCTGGCGTGGGACTGCGGCGCTGTCACAACAGGGCCTGTAACGGTTCCCTTGGTCCTGGCGCTGGGCATCGGTATCTGTAGAATTGTATCCGGCGGAACTTCGCAATCTTCGGGTTTGGGCGTAGTAACGCTTGCATCGTTATTCCCGATTTTAGCAGTACTATCTTTAGGCGCTTTTTATCTCGACAGAGTCCCTCAGCCCATGGAAGAGACCAAATTTTTCGCCAAGGAAAATCAATCCAAGAGATTGAATTTGTTTAATAATAAAAATGAAATGATTGGATATGCATTGCAAAACGCACAACCAATTAGTCAGATTGCTCTTTTTGACGGCAACCATGAAAAAATGATCGAATTCATTGGCAAACTGAAAAAAGATCCAGGTTTAAGAAAATCCGTTTTTGGAAAAGAAGATATTGAACTTTTAAAAAATTGGGCTGTTCAAAAAGGCACTGAATCACAAAGGCTTGCTGTTTTTTACAAGCCCAACGCCATTAAAGAGGCAGTAAAAAACTATTCCGGTGGTAAAAAGATAATAACCAGTCCGGTTGATGTTTTGTTGCGCAATGGCAAAGCGGCTGTTCAAGCGATCATACCGCTTACCATTTTCTTTTTTCTGGTCTTGTTTTTAGTGTTACGTGAAAAGCTTCCAAAACCAGATGAAATAATACTGGGAATTATACTGGCTGTTGTTGGCATGGGCCTGTTTAGTATTGGTATTGAGCTCGGGTTATCAAAACTCGGCAATAGCGTGGGCACCAATGTCCCTTCTTCTTTTACAAAAATTCATTTAATTAATGAAAGGCAGACCATTATCAATTTTAATGAGGAGATTGTCCTGACCGCCACAAAGCCAAATGGAGAAAAAGAAAAATTTTTCTATGCCAATATTAAGAATGAATATGTGCCAATTCCTTTTGATCAGAGTTCCTACGACCCTTCAAACAAGGAATACATCCATACGCCTACAAAAGGGCCGTTATTTGGAGGGGAGAAAGGAATGTTGGGTTTTTGGGTGGTATTATTATTTGCTTTTATCATGGGTTATGGTGCAACTTTAGCTGAACCTGCATTAAATGCGCTGGGTTTAAAAGTAGAGGAATTAACTGTAGGAACATTTAAAAAATCGCTTTTAATACAGGCTGTGGCTTCCGGCGTGGGCCTTGGCATGCTTCTCGGTGTGGTAAAAATTATCTGGAATGTGCCTTTGGTATATCTGCTAATCCCGCCATACCTTTTACTCCTCATTATTACGAAAATATCCACCGAGGAATTTGTGAATATAGCATGGGATAGTGCAGGGGTGACAACAGGACCGATCACTGTACCTTTAGTGCTTGCCATTGGATTGGGGATAGGCAAACAGGTGAACGTGGTAGAGGGTTTTGGCATATTGTCCATGGCATCGGTGTGTCCAATACTGGCAGTGTTGACAGTTGGACTTTATGTAAACAAGAGGAGAAAGGCTATACGGCAGGAAAGTGCCTAAAGTGAACTAAAGTTTGAAGTGCCTAAAGTTAAGGTGTCGCTTCGCTCCGTCTGTTTTAAAAATAAATAGAATTCCACAACTTTAGACACTTTAGGCACTTCACACTTTTTCAATTCTGCGATTTTCTGCATGTTTTGCGCAGAATTTTATCGCTAAGGTACTATTAACATATACAGGATGATTCATTTTAATGGACATTAATAAAAAGGTCATTGAGATTACGATTGTTTCTGATAAGGAAATAGCATCAGCCATCCTTGAAGAACTGGAATCCATAGGCATAGAATACAGCAATTCGATAGCAGGGCGAAGGGACCTACTACGGGAGAGGAAAGGCCTGTTAAAAATGCTTGGAGCTGGTAAATCCATCCTGCATGATCCCATCACCATCATTACATTTTTGGTCTCCTCGGAAATGGAGCAGACCATTATAAATTGTATAATTGAAAAAGGCGGGCTAAATATGCCTGGAAGAGGTTCGGTTTTTAGTAAAGATGTTACATTGATTAAGGCACATGAACAATGCCAGGAGAATAAAATCCTGAATGTCGATATCGAATTTAAAAAGAGAGGATTATATAGTGATTTGACCGGCATATGCTGCATTGCACAGAGAGGAGATAGCGACCTTTTGGCGAAGGTTGGATTGGAAACGGGCAGCGGAGTTCCGGCGATTACATTAGGTATTGGAACTGGTCTGAGAGACAAGATCGGGCTCTGGAGAGTCGCTATCCCGGCCGAAAAGGAAATTGTGAATCTGGTGACAACGTCTCATAATGCTGAAAATGTGATGGAAATGATGATAGATATTGGGGCCTTAGATCAGCCGGGGAAGGGTTTTATTTATCTTTATCCCATAAAGATGGGATTGGTCGATGTGAAAGCTTATGTGGGGTTGAGCCGTCAGGCAGCAAGCATTGAACAAATAGTTTCAGTAATCGATGAAATAAAGGGAGGCACTAGATGGCGTCGGCGTGAATTCTCTAAATATCCATCAGCTTTTAAAAAAAGAAAATATTTAAATGATCTTGTGAATTTCATCCTGATTTGCAATGAGGGACGCACCGCGGATTTAATAAGGGCGGCCATGGATGCCGGCGCGGGAGGGGCAACAACAAGCAAACTAAAATACCGAAGCACAGAGAAATCAGAATCCAATAAAATATCTCCGGCTCGTGAGATTAGTGAGATGATTATCTCGGAAAGTCAGATTGAAACAGTTGTGAAAGCGCTTGAGGAAGGGGGTGCACTAAATGATAATACCCACGGGCAGATGTTCTACTCCATGGTTCCTAAAGCTTATACCTATACAAGGAAAAGCGTGCCAGCTTAATAACTTGCGGCATCTCGCGAGCCCCCTTACCTGATGCGGCCCTGCGGGCTTCATTTGTCCGCTTTCAGCCGGGAATAAACCGTTTGATGCAGTGGGGCCTTTATTCCTAATTCGTCACTGGTTTTGACAACATACCCTGTAAATATCTCTAATTCTGTTTTTTTAGCCCTCTCGAAATCCATTTGCATAGATGACTTTGTTTCATATGGAAACATGGACACTTTATCTAATGACACTTCAACGATGTCTTTAGCGAGGCGAACTAATTTGACTTATTGACATCTCGACGTAACAGGTCAAAAAATAGGGGCGACAGTTCACCGCCCCCTGAAGGAGCCGCTTAAGCCACGATTTTTAAATGGCATCAATTTCCGATGTCGCGACTAAAACCGCTCATACAATAGGTTGGCGATTAAGCCAGTGTACTATTACAATAGGGGTAATAGTTCATGGATTTCCGCTGTTTCCGAATACCTGTCACTTGACAACATGGAGCTCTTCGTGTACGTTTTTGACAAACCGTTTACGTTAGGTCGCTATAATCATGAAAAGGATCGTTGCTGAAAGTACGGCATTGATTCGGCGGACCTTGCAGATTTGTCTTAATGAGACCATGAGGTCGGGACTGTCCTGTTATCCTGTCTAATAAATACCTGAGCAGGCTTCATTCAAAGAATCCAAAGCGCATTTATCTATGAAACGCTCAATATATCTTGATAACGCTGCAACCTCTTTTCCAAAACCCCCCGAGGTCATCGATGCAATGGTGTACTTCATGAAAGAGGTAGGTGCCAACCCGGGCAGGGCCGGGCATTATAAAGGGGTTGAGGCAGGACATATTGTAAAAAACGCAAGAAAGGGCCTTGCAACTCTCTTCGGTGTTTCCGAACCCGAACGTATTGTCTTTGCGATAAACGTTACAGAGGCCATTAACACCGTCCTGTATGGTTTTTTAAAGGAAGGGGATCACGTTATAACTACATCCATGGAACATAATTCGGTCCTGCGCCCGCTGCGTTACCTGGAGGGAAAATCTTTCATCAGTTTATCCATCGCTGCCTGCGACGGTAAAGGCTTCCTGGATATTGACAACCTGGCTTCGTTAATCCGAAAGAATACCGCCTTAATGGTGTTAAACCATGCCTCCAATGTCTGCGGAACCATTCAGGATGTAAGGGCTGTGAAACAGATAACGGGAGATATACCCTTGTTGCTTGACGCGGCACAAACAGCAGGCTGTTATCCCATAGACGTTAAAGCCGATGGCATTGATTTTTTGGCATTTACCGGGCACAAAGGGCTTTTAGGGCCACAGGGAACAGGCGGCCTGTATATCCGCGAGGGCCTGAATGTGCGGCCACTAAAAAGAGGAGGCACCGGCAGTATTTCAGAAAAAGAACACCAGCCGGACTTCCTGCCTGATGCGCTTGAAAGCGGGACCCAGAATAACGTTGGCATTGCCGGGTTAGAGGCAGGGGTTGGTTTTGTCCTGAAGCAGGGGGTTGACAAAATCCGGGAACATGAAAAAAAACTGACCGCGGCATTGCTTTCAGAACTTCGTCATGTGACTGGCGTGACTGTCTACGGCCCGCTGAAGGCGGACAGCCAAACCTCTACCATATCCCTTACATTCGACAGTATCTTGCCCCCCGGATCACGCTATGACTACGGCGGGTGCGGGGCCGTTAATCTCGATGTAATGGAAGAAGATATCTATCCCTCTGAAGCAGGGAATATCCTGAACACCGAATATGATATCCTTGTCAGGGTGGGCCTTCATTGCGCCCCTATCGCGCACAGGACACTCAAAACATTTCCCGAGGGCACAGTTCGGGTCAGTATGGGGTATTTCAATACGCTTGAAGAAATGGAAATAACCGCAAGGGCAATCAAAAGGATAGCTGAAAGGAGACATACTATACATTTATAGAAAAAGAAGTTGGAGTATGAACTGATACCTACAAGGTTTCCATAGCTACATAAGAACTCTCTATCCGATCCCTGAGAATTAAGACAAGCTTCTCCAATATTTTTATGCGAATCTTTGAGTTTTTTGACATAACTTTTTTAAGGTCCGAACAGCCGATGGCGATAACCTTAGTCGGTTTGTCGCATCTCGCAGAGCACATTTGGATATGTTGATCACCTACAAGGGTGCACCAGCCACCCAAAAGCCTTCTTTGCGGGCGCTCTCTCGATACATATACAGTAGTACTTGCCGTGCGGGTATCCCCTAAATCGAAATTTCTATAAAGTGAGACCTTTCCTTCGGACAAAATATATAATTTCGTCCCGAGGTTGCCTTGTTCGTAAATTATGTCTCCCGCCTTGTATTCTTCGATACTGCCCAATTTTGCGATTGACCCCAACTCTTTGTCTGACAAATCACTAAAGAGCTGGCACTTTCTGAGGGTTTTTGTAACTTCGTCTGCTTTCATCTTAATACCTTCTTATAAAGGAGGTATAGCTCTCAAAAAGGAGCTGATGGCAGATAGATGAACGCTCTCTTTATTACTTTTCTACATCTGACATCTGCCCTAAAACTTTTTCCAGGTTATCTAATTCCCTTCCATATGCGGCCCAGTTTCCCTGGCGCAGGTAGGCTTTGGCCTTGTTGTAGTGTTCCAGGGCCAGCGCGCCTAAATTAGAAACATCCTGCGTTCGAGGAATAGAGGAGGGTATCAGCCCTTTTTGTGATATTTTCTTCTCCAGCACACGGCTCAATGCCTTCTCAAGATCTTTCGCCATGACCACCCGATTGCCGAAAGCTACAATCACCCTTTTTAGTTCCGGTAAAGACGCGGCCTTTGATCTGTCCTGGCCCGAAGATACAGACGACTGTCCGGTCCTGGATTTTCCAAAAAGTCCCGATTGCGGCGTTTGTGTTTTCGGCACTTCTGCTTCTTCCTGTATTGCCTCGAGGTAAACCGGTTCTACATAAATAAAGGTATCACTGATTGGGATCGCCAGGAGATTTCCACGAATGACCCTTGAACCTCTCTGGCCCCACAGGCTCAATTCCCGGGAAATTTCCGTTTGTTGATCGATTCTCGCTTCAATCTGCATTGGTCCGTAAACCAGTTTTTCCTTGGGTAGTTTATAGATGAGCAGATTTCCATAATCCTGAAGATCACTTCTGGCGGCAAGCCAGCCGATCATATTATCCTTCTTGGAAGGGGTGAAGGGGAGCATCAGAAGGAACTCCTCCTTATCCGCTTCGGGCAGTTTTATGATAATATAATAGGGTTCCATTTCCTGCCTGCTTTCACCATATATCTCATCCGGAATCTGCCAGAGGTCTTCCTGGTTGTAAAAGACCTGGGGGTCCTGCATATGGTATGTCGTATAGGCCCCCACCTGGATACGGAAAAGGTCTTTGGGATACCGGATGTGCTTTTTTAAATCATCTGGCATTTCGCTAAACGGTTTAAACAGCTTGGGGAATATGTTCGCGTATGTCTTAACAATCGGGTCCTTGCAATCCATCATGTAAAAGCATACTTCCCCGTTATAGGCATCTATGGTAACCTTGACCGAGTTCCTGATGTAATTCAGTCCTTTTTTATTGAAATGATTGTCGGATGGACGCGAGTACGGATACATACTTGAGGTGGTGTAGGCATCCAGTATCCAGTAGAGCTTCCCTTCCGAGACAACTAAGTAAGGATCTCCGTCATAGTCTAAGAACGGGGCAATGGATCCCGCGCGCCTGTCGACCCTGCGATTATACATTATCCGGCTTTCCGGAGTTAAATACGTGGTAAACAGTATCTGGGGATCTGTGAACTGGAGGGCAAACAGGAGTCTCCTCACAAAAGACTTGATGTGGACTCCTCCCATTCCCTGATATATGGTATAGACGTTTTTGTCCCCTTTTGGATAATCAAACTCCTTTGTCTTTGTCTTTACCAGGACATACTCTTCGGTCTTTTCGCCATAATAGATCTCCGGACGCTTTATCTTAAGATCGGTATGGAAGGAAGGGGGCACGTCTTTTACCAGTAAATGGGGAAGTCCTTCGTCGGTCACTTCATTTACAGGGCTAACGGCTAACCCGTAGCCATGGGTATATGTCAGACGTCTGTTGACCCAGGTCTTTGCCTGGGATGGAAGTTTATTGAACACAAATTCCCTGGCGGCCAACATGACCTGACGATACTGGTTATTGATAAAATAACGATCTACATCAACGTTGTTAAAATCATAATAGAGCCGTATGGACTGAATCTGCCTGTAGGTTTGCAGCAAGGGACGTTCATCCCATATCCTGATATTCTGTATGGTTACATTTTCCCGTTTTATGTCCTCGGCGCTCAGTTCGTCTTTAACCTCAAAATTAACTTCCTTTACCTTATTAAGATTATAGGCCTCTCTGGTAAAATCAATATTATAAGCGATGTAAGGCGTTTCCTTGGCTAATTCATTGGGCTTTACCACAATTTTTTGTACTATAAGGGGAACGCCGGTCCCAAGCACCAGGACAGCACCTAACCAGACTATGCCACTTACCCAGACTAATTTCTTGCCAGGTTTAAAGACATCGACAAAGATGATAACGGCCCAGATCAGGGACATAATGGCCAGGACCCTGTATGCAAGCACCTTAATATAGACATCCGTATAGCTTGCACCGAAGGCCGGTCCCTGAGTTGAATACAACAGCCCGTACATTTTCAGATAAAAACCCCAGGCAATAAGCAGGACGACGATGCCTCCCAAAAAAACAAGGTGTTTTTTTGCCATCGGCGCAATGCTGATTTTCGGCATTGATATCGGTTTTTCTTCTGCCTGGCCGAATTCCTGGAGTATCTGAAGAAGACCATCTTTCAGGTACCAGACGATGGTTAGCACGCCCGCGAACAGAACAAGAATTAACAATCCATCCCGGATAAAAATATAGAGGGGAAGTGAAAACACATAAAAACCAATATCCCTGCCAAAGATCGGATCCGTAATACCGAAAGGCTCCTGGTACAGGTAGCGCAGGACCATATCCCATTTAAGCGAACCCTTTGTGGCGATTATAAAACTGGCAAGCAGTACAAAGGCCATGATAAGGATATTTAAGGTCTTTGCTGAAAGACCAAGCTGCGAAAAAAATCCCGTATCGTCTTGAAAGCCTGTTTCCGTGCCTGTGCCCGGGTTCAGGCGTTTGGCAAGATAAACGTTTGCCGTTAGAATAAAGATCAAGAAAATCCAGATCACGGCACCAAAACCGAATTTGGTCAAAAGCATGGTCCAGAAAACCGAAGAAAACCCCAGGTTTCCGAACCACAGCCAATCCGGATACACAGAAGCCACTGTCCAGAGTAAAAAAACAATTAGACATCCAAACCCGATTAACAGCTTTTTCTTTAAATTCATAATTTTATCTCCACAAAACTATATAGGATTGAAATAAGTTTTAAAGATACAGCTCCTTTTGCACGGCTGTATATCAGCACCTGCCCCCACAAAAGGGACAATATTTAGATGTGGGCGGAATTTTTTTTCCGCAGGAAACGCACATCATTTCACCTCTTTGAAGCTTGATGCGGCGTTTTGATTCGTCTAATATTCCGTTGATCTGTTCCTGGTTGACGTTGATTTCCTTCCCAAAAGACAGTATGATCTTTTTTTGTGACGCGGGAAGCTGGCCATCCGAAACGGAGATATAGATCATATCTTCAAGATTCCGCACCTTGTCTGAGAAACGACCAACAGGAGTAGGTTTGTGATTACCGGCCTCAACAGCCTTTATGGCCTTGTCCAGATCACCGTGTCTCGCCCCGATCCCCTGACACATGTATTCCATGGCCTTTTCTTCGAGGGGATTGACTTTCCGGTCAGCCCTTGAAGCTAAAACTATATTTGCCAGGTATGTAACGATATCTTCATCTGCCATCAATAACATCTCCTTATCTAAAATTCATTCTTTTTCTTTATTTCGACCCATAGTCCATTTTTTTCATTGATGATACGGAAATACGGTATTCCCGCTTCTTTTACGTATCCTTCCAATTTGTCGGGCAAACGGTAAAATGTAGCGTCATCTTTAAGAGAACGATCCCGCATGGTAATCATCTTATCTAATTGTTTGTCGGTGAGATCTCGCCCAAATCCTCCACCTATTAATGCAATCCCGCCTGTTTTCAGGACCCTGTAAATTTCCTTAAAAACGCCCGCCCTGTCTCTCCAGCAATGGTATGAACCCCTGCTTACTATGATGAAATTTGGCCCACCGTTTTTTCGTTAAGATAATCAAAATCACGATAATACTTGTGCCAGAACACAGAGCAACTGTCAAGCGTGGCAATACGATAAGGGTTTTTCTTCAGCAGGATTTATTTTTTCCTATTAGCCCCGGATGACAGCATGATTTTTACAATAAATGCTGATATCTCGTGGTGTTGTACGGAAATTGGGCCATTGATTAAAATTGTGTTAAATTTGAAAAAAACCTTGACAAATTAAGATTCAGATATTAACCATTTGGTATAACTAACCGGTTGGTTAAACCATAAGGTTGATAAGTAAGTTCAACTAAGGAGTAAATATATGGATCCACAGACTCTAAAGGAAAAGCGGGGTGAGACAAAACGGCGCATACTCGATGCTGCTGCAAATGTTTTTTCCGATGTTGGTTTTGCCGGCGCGCGTGTTGACGAAATCGCAAGGCAGGCGGGGGTCAACAAGGCCACGATCTACTACCACATCGGAGACAAGAAGGCCCTTTACGCAGAAGTGCTTCGAGATATCATGGGTAGCGCCTTTGATCGTTCCGTACGCAACTTACAGGGCGCACAGTCACCCGAAGAAAAACTAAGGATTTATGTTAACTCCATCGCGCGTACCATGGATCAACACCCTCACCTGGCCCCCATTATGTTGTGGGAACAGGCATCCGGCGGGGAAAACCTTCCTGAAGTGATTGCACAGGTTTTTGCCAACGTTATCGGAACGCTTACGACCGTTCTTGAGGAAGGGGAAAGCCAGGGTGTTTTCATAAAAACGATTCCGTTTATTGTGCACTCGATGGTCATAGGGGGTGTTATGTTTTACAAGGCAAGCGATCCTATCAGGTCAAAATATAATGCTTTTCCGGAAACGCTTAAAAAAATGGACAAAAGGGTTTCCGGCAGTGTCGCTGTCGAAATCGAAAAACTGATTTTAAAAGCTGTAAAAAAGTAAAGAATCCATGCCCAGAGGATGTTGACAGAATTCCACAACTTTAGATCATTTTAGTCACTTTTCACCCTAAGGATTATTATGAAAGATATAAGAAAGCGGATTGAAACATGGTTCGAGTCATCAGCTCGAATGATGTATCGTAACAGGTTTAAGACCCTCCTTATTATGTTTTTGTTAATGGCTGGTATTATATCGCAAATTCCAAAGCTCACCATTGATATCTCTACAGAAGGATTCCTGCATGAAACAGATGCTGCCCTTGTAGACTACAATGCATTTCGCGATCAGTTCGGCAGGGACGAACTGATTGTCGTCGCAATCAAGTCACATAAAGTATTTAGCAAAGATTTTCTTCAAAAGCTTAAGGCCCTGCACGATGATTTGGACGAAAACGTCCCGTATATTGAAGACATAACAAGCCTTATTAATGCCAGGAATACAAGGGGAGAAGGGGATGAACTCATAGTTGAAGACCTGCTGGAAAACTGGCCAGAAACCCAGGAAGATATCGCAATAATAGCGCGCAGGGCTTTTGATAACCCTATATATAAAAACACTTTGATCTCAGAGGATGGGAAATTCGTCGCCATCCTGATTAAACTCCAGACCTATTCATCTGCAGGTGATGACATAGATGTGCTTGAAGGATTTGAAGAAGATATTAAGCAAGATACGGCTGGCTCAAAAAAGCCAAGTGAAAGGCCATATCTCACAAATAGGGAAAACAGCGAAGCGGTCAGCACAGTGCGCGTAATTGCAGATAAATATGAAAAGCCTGGCTTTCAGGTATATGTTGCCGGCTCATCCGCCGTGACTCACTTTTTAAAAAAATCAATGATGAAAGACATACGAAGCTTTTTATCACTTGCTTTTATCACCGTTGCAATCTTTCTTTATATCATGTTTCGAAGAACCTCGGGCATTGTGCTCCCTCTTTTGATCGTAGTCCTTTCACTTATCTCCGCTGTCAGCATCATGGCGGCGTTCGGCGCGCCAATAAAACTGCCCACACAGATTCTGCCTTCTTTCATGCTTGCCGTATGCGTAAGTTATTCAGTTCATATCCTTGCACTATTCTACTATCACCTTCGAAATAACGGCAATAAGGAAAATGCTGTTGCTTATTCTATCGGCCATTCAGGTCTTGCCATCTTTATGACAGCCGCCACCACCGCAGCGGGCCTGTTCTCATTTTCGACATCCAGCGTGGCACCAATTGCCGACCTGGGTATTTTTGCCGGCATCGGCGTATTATTAGGCATGGTCTATACCATTGTGCTTTTACCTGCGCTGCTTGCAGTCATACCGATCAAGACAAAAAAAAGCAAAGAAAACGACCCTGATAAAACAATGATGGACAGGCTCCTTGCCAAAGTGGGAAGCATTGCAACCGGACATCCATACAAAATTCTATATGTGTCCGCCATCATCATAGCATTGTCAATTATCGGGGTAACGAGAATCCGCTTTTCTCATGACGTACTGAAATGGCTGCCTGAGGATAATTCTGTTCGTATCGCAACAGAAAAGATTGACAAAGAGCTTCGCGGTTCCATCAGCCTTGAGATAATCATAGATACAGGAAAGGAAAATGGCCTGTATGATCCGGATATACTAAACAGGCTGGAAACAACTGCCGCATACTTTGAAAAACTGAAAGTTGGTGAAATATTTGTCGGAAAGGCCTGGTCACTGACCACTATTTTGAAAGAGACAACCCGGGCGCTGAATGAAAACCGGAAAAAATTTTACACCATCCCCGGAGACAAAAAACTGATTGCCCAGGAATTCTTGCTTTTTGAGAACAGCGGGTCGGACGATATTGAAGACTTCACTGACAGCCAGTTCAGTAAAGCCCGGCTCATGATAAAACTGCCGTTTAAGGACGCTATTGCTTACAGCAATTTCCTTGATGTAATAAACAAGCATTTTCAACAAAATTATCCTGATGAAAAAATCACGACTACAGGCATGACTGCCCTGCTCTTCAGGACAGTAACCAACGCAATTGAAAGTATGACAAGAAGTTATATATACGCCTTGATCGTCATCACGATTCTTATGATTATTCTCATAGGGCGCCTGCGCATCGGTCTTCTCAGTATGGTGCCCAATCTTGCTCCGATTATTGTTATGCTTGGTATTGTGGGCTGGTTTGACATACCCATGAGCCTGTTTACCATGCTTGTTGGTAACATCGCAATTGGCCTTGCCGTTGATGATACTATCCATTTTATGCACAACTTCCGGAGGTACTTTGAAGAAACTAAAGATGCGAAATTTGCAGTCATGGAGACCCTGAATACTGCGGGCAGGGCAATGCTGGTTACATCCTGCGTGCTGTCCATCGGCTTTTTCATTTTTATGTTTGCGACCATGAATAACCTTTTTCATTTTGGGCTGCTTACCGGCTTGACCATCATAATGGCGCTGCTTGCAGATTACTTTATTGCCCCGGCCCTCATGATAATTGTGCACAGGCCGGGAAAAGCAGCAAATCAGTAAATGAGGAGGAAACAGATGGCTACTCGACAAAATTTAAAGAAAAGATACCTTACATCGGTTTTTATTGTTTTATTAGTATTATCTTTTATCGCTTCTTATGCATTCGCGGATGACCCGGAGGCGCGAGCGATCATGGAAAAGGTCGACGCCCGGGACGACGGGGACAACCAGGTATCAAACATGGAGATGACATTAATCGATAAAGCGGGAAAAAAGAGGATAAGAAAAATTCGCACCTTCAGTAAAGACAAAGGCGAGGATGTTCTTAAACTTATGTTTTTTGTACATCCGGCGGATGTCAAAGACACCGGGTTTCTCACATACGACTATGATGACCCGGACAGGGACGACGACCAGTGGCTTTACCTGCCGGCGCTCAGGAAGACAAAACGCATTGCATCAAGTGACAAGAGTGGCAGTTTCATGGGTTCTGATCTCAATTACTCGGACATGACATTCCGGAATCTTGAAGACTACGATTATACATTTTATGAAAAGAAAAAGGAAATAGATGTGAAGGGCTTTAAAACCTGGGTAATCTGGTCAATTCCCCGCACAAAAGACGTGATTCATGAAACAGGATACGAAAAGTCTCTCCTCTTTGTTCGCCAGGGCAACTACTTTGTCATCAGGGCAGTAAACTGGGTAAATTACGGGGGATACCGGAAATATATGGACGTTAAAAAGCTCGAACTCATCGACGGCATATGGGTAGGTACTGAAATGCATATAACTAAGAAAAAAGGTAAGAAAATGAACCACAAAACCATCCTCAATCTGACCAATGTGAAGTTCAACCAGGACTTGGGCTACGATCTGTTTACCATACGTAGAATGGAAAAGGGGTTGTAGGGTTTGAAATCAGATGCTGGATACCGGATGGCGGACACTTCAAAGTCGGAAACTGAAACCCGGAACAACGCATAAAAATCCCGTTAAAAAGGCAACCTTCTATGCCTAAAGTACGCATCTTTCTAATAAGTCCGGGTTTGTTGTTATGGGTCGATTTTCTGGATGCCCGCCTACGCGGGCATGACGGAAAATACGACATGTCTGTCATTCCCGCGTAGGCGGGAATCCAGTCCCGCTGTAAGCGGGATTACCTGAACTTATTGAGAAATTACTAAAGTACTTTCACAAAGATCATGCTATGCGTTATAACACACGATATATATTATCTCTCTTCTTAGTGCTTTTCCTAATGCCTACACCGTCTTTTGCTGAAGACAAGGCAACTCTCAATGAAATTATAAGCGGCTTTGACGATACGAATTTATCTGAGGATGATTTTGAAAATATAATCCAGGGATTTGAGGACGAGGCGGGTGGTTCCGAAAAAAGAGAAATTGATGATATTTTAGAAGGCTTTGACGATGAAGATGAAGCCGCGAAGTCCGGATTGTCCGAACAGGAACAAAAAGACTCAATGTACAGCTTAGACGGTTACATAAAACTCGGAAGCTCTTATAATGTAGCACATGATTCGCCGGGTCCAGGGAAAACCGATTGGCGCGGGTTATCCCGCCTGCGCCCGGAGATGCAGCTTGATTTGAGCGCGAAGTTTTCAAAATCATGGCAGGCGTTTATAAGCGGTAAGGGTTCGTACGATTTTGCCTATGAAATTAAAGGCCGTGATGAATTTACCGAACCGGTGTTAGACAATTACGAAAAGGAGCTGGAACTTCGCGAGGCATATGTCCTTGGCAGTTTGTGTGACAGCCTTGATATAAAGGCGGGCAGGCAAATCGTTGTGTGGGGTAAGTCGGATAACATACGTGTTACAGACGTCCTTAACCCGCTTGACATGCGCGAACCCGGACTGACGGACATTGAAGACCTGCGCCTCCCCGTTACCATGACCCGGCTGGATTATTACATGGGGAAGTTAAGCCTGACCGGTATCGTGCTTCATGAAATACGGTTTAATAAAAGCCCTGAATACGGCAGTGACTTCTATCCCGCTGAAAACCCGCTCCCGCAAGAAGACAAACCGGAAAGCTGGGGAGACGACACTGAGTTCGCCGTTGCCGTGGGTGGAGTCTTTAGCGGTTGGGATATTGCGTTTTATTGGGCCGACATATATAACGACTTGCCCCACATGGAACTGGTTTCAAACGGACCGCCCCCTCAATTTGAAATGAAGCACGCGCGCCTGAAAATGTGTGGATCCACCTTCAACGTCGCGACGGGAAACTGGCTTTTAAAGGCGGAAGCAGCCTATTTTGACGGCATGAAATTTTTCAATGCGCCGGGACAGACGTATTCCAGGACTGATCTATTGGTCGGAATCGAATATTCCGGTTTCAAAGACACGACCATAAGTTTCGAGGCGGTAAACAGACATATAAACAGCTTCAACGACAGATTAGAGCAGCCCCCAGACGAGGCAAACAAAGACGAATTCCAATCTGCTTTAAGAATCGAGAAGGACTTTTTGAATGAGACGCTCACCTTCACTCTTCTTGCCTCCACCTTTGGCCTCACCGGTCAGGATGGAGCGTTCCAGCGATTTTCTGCGGAATACGATTTGACGGATTCAGTAAAGATTACCGGTGGAGCGGTGCTTTATCAGTCAGGCGATCTTACAAGGAACAAAAATATCGGAGGCAATGATCGTCTTTTTCTCGAAATAAAATACAGTTTTTAGCCGTGCTCCTGACAGCCTGAATTATGACGTCAAGGGAATGCAAAACCGGCCCCTCTTAACAAAGAGTGGCAATTTTTACCGGAACACGGTTTTTTTACACAAAATTGACGTTTAACTTGCAAATTTCGTTTGTGGCGGCATTTTTTCAGAAGTTGTAACTAATTGAAAGTTCTATCAATTTGAAATATATCCAGGCAAGCCGTTATATTTGCATACTTCTTGCATAATTATTTTACATCTCGTTAGAATATGAAGGGAAAATTCAATGGATAAGATTTTGAGCATCCATGATGTCTGGGATACTATACAAGATGATCAACGTCAGTTTGAGAGAACGGTCGCTGAGTTAAAAAGCAGGGTAGCGAATATCGCAAAAAGTCAAAAATCGGATAGTATATCCTCTGAAGCCCATGTTACTTCAGAGGGCGCGCGTGGAGAGGGGTGAAGGCGAAGATCAGCCGGTGTAAAAATCTATTAAGCCCTATTTCTGATACTTGAACGAGACATTAACCCTGGCCCTATAGGCCGTAACCTTTCCGTTTGTTATAATCATATCCAGCTTGGTGACCTCGGCAATTCTCAAATCCTTGAGGCTCTCCCCTGCGGTTTCCACAGCAGTTTTGGCCGCTTCTTCCCAGGATATATCACTGGTTCCCACAAGTTCGATAATTTTGTATATGCTGCCTGCCATATCTCTCTCCTCCTTTTAAAAAAGTAAAACCCTGATTGAGCGAAAAAGCTCAATAGATGATTTTTAGTTATAGTTTATTTGGTAACTGTTCACGGGTTCACGGTTCAAAGTTTTGGGCTTCATTGTTCCACAGTCTAAATACAAGATACAAGATAATTGATAACAGGTCAAGTTTTTAGTCTCATTGCCAGTTGATGTAGACAGAATCAGGATGTATGTGTTAAATATTGTAACCGTTCAAGGGTTCAATGGCTAAGAGGTTCAGAGCAGGTCTGAACCTGCAAACTCTTATGGTTCAGGTTTAACTTCGTTTTGTACAACAAGATATTTTATTAAAAAATGATGGCACATAACAACCCCAAGGTTAGAATGGACCTGGAATTTTTTCCGATCCAGCATGGTAATGAGCAGGTTATTCTCATCAGGGATCATCTTGGCCTGGTTGAAGAGGGCAAGGCCGTGCCAATGCCGCTTTACGGGATTATGGCCCTTCTGGACGGAACAAAAACCGTACGGGATATACAGATGGCCCTTATGAGACAAAAGGGGGGCGTTCTGGTCGGAACTGACGAGGTGGAGGGCATCCTGGCCCATCTTGACGCGTCATTTTTTTTAGACAGCGAAAACTACCGGCAGGCCAGAGACAGGATCATTGCCCAATTTGCAGAAACCAGGGTAAGGCCCTGTTCACATTGCGGGCAGTCCTACCCGGGTGAAGCCCGAGAACTAAAAAACATTCTGGACAAAATTCTTCAAAATCGGCCTTTAGCTCTCGAACCGGGTAGAAGCGTGATCGGCCTGATCGCACCCCACATTGATCTTTCAGTGGGGGCCAGGGTCTATGCAAGCGCCTATCAATGGGTCAAACACTTATCTCCGTCAAGGATCGTCGTGCTGGGCGTGGGACATCAGATGACGGGGGACCTGTTCTGTCTGACGGAAAAGGACTTCCAAACACCGTTAGGTGTTGTCAAAAACGACCAGAGCACAGTCCAAAAGCTTTCAGATGCCGGTCGCTCCGTCGTTTCTAAAAATGACTTTATCCACAAGGCAGAACACTCTATTGAATTTCAGGTTATCTTCCTGCAGCACCTGCTGCCGCAGGATTCCTTCACCATTATCCCGATTTTGTGCGGCCCTATAAAGGCATCTCTGTCTGATTACACACGGGATGCCTATATCAAAAAAGCCGCACCGTTCCTGGAAACCCTTACAGAGATCATTGGTGAGGAAGACAGGGAAACCATTATTGTGGCAGGGGTGGATTTTTCACATATCGGGCCAAAGTTCGGCCACGATATGCCGGCCACCTATCTTGAGGGCCAGTCCG
Organism: Desulfobacteraceae bacterium; assembly: GCA_030613055.1. GTDB lineage: Bacteria > Desulfobacterota > DSM-4660 > Desulfatiglandales > Desulfatiglandaceae > JAUWMR01. The sequence continues at coordinate 21,299 of JAUWMR010000003.1, read as the reverse complement.
AAACACATGACCAAAACCTGTTAAAGGCGGTTTCAGAGCATAATGCGGACGCGTTCTGGGACGAATCCATAAAGGGGGAAGACCAATTTAACGTTTGCGGCATTTCAGCTATTGCCTGTTTATTGGAAGTACTGCCCCCCTCAACAGGCAAGATCCTCGACTATCAAACCTGGCATGAACAACCGACCCGCTCTGCCGTCAGTTTTGCCGCAGTGGTTTTTAGAAATAGGGACCGTTCATGAAATATTGACATCTACTCCTTCTATCTTCGAGAATTTCTTCAGAATTATATCCAATTTCATTTTAACCCTCGTCATTTTTTTATTGACTTACAGAATTATTTACAGTATAAGTTAAGGTGTAAGTGTTGTCGGTGCAAGGCATTAGGCGTAAGGCGCAAGGCAAAGAAGATAGCCAGCATCCGTAGTATTCACCGTGGGCCTGGTTAATATTTTTCATGGAACGGAGGGAATAAGCATGAAACTAACCGACAAGCAAAAGGACTTCCTGGCATATGTATCACGGTACACAGGGGAATGGGGAAGGTCTCCCAGTTTTGATGAGATCTGCACCGAATTCAAATTTAATTCCTACAACACGGTCACCACCTACCTCAAGATCCTGGAGCGGAAGGGCTATATCCGGCTCCCAAAAGAAAAGAACCGGAAGCGGGCCATTGAGTTAATCAGTCCCATTGAAACTAAGCGGTTCGAGTTCCCCCTCTTAGGCAGGGTGGCTGCAGGGAAACCCATCGAGGCAATAGAAGATGTGAGGGCCATTGAGGTCCCGCCATCCATGATAGGGAATGGAGATCATTTTGTGCTCGAGGTGAAGGGGGATTCCATGCAGGAAGATGGGATCTTAGATGGGGATTTCGTGGTGGTCAGGAAGCAACCCACGGCCGAAAACGGTGAGACCGTGGTGGCCCTGATCAACAATGAGGCGACCGTTAAAAAATATTACAAAAGGAACGATCACGTGAAACTCCAACCGGCCCATACGGGAATGAAGCCCTTCCGGGTAAAGGAGGGGGAACTTCGCATCGAAGGAAAGGTGGTTGGAGTAATAAGGCATTATAAGTGAGCTAAAGTGCCTAAAATGCCTAAAGTGATCTAAAGTTAAAAGTGAAAAAATCTTTAATGGCTTGTTTGTAATACAAATTTTAGACACTTTAGCTCACTTTAGGCACTTAACTTGGGAGTTAAGTTTTGCACCGCCACATCCTTCACTTACACATCCCTGCCTTTTCCATTGCAGTGGCACGGGTCTGCCAGCCGGAGCTCAGGGGTCGGCCCGTGGTCGTGGCCCCTCCCCAATCCGAACGGGCTTTGATCCTGTCCGTATCTTCTGAGGCCCGAAAAGAGGGAATTTTCAAGGGCATGTCTTTCTCAAAGGCCAAAAAATTCTGCCCGGGACTTACTATCCTGCCACCAGATCCGGGGCTTACGGAAAAGGCCAGTAAGGTCTTAGGTGAGGTAGCAGCTAAGTACACGCCCCTGTGGGAACCTTCCAGGCCGGGACATATCTACCTGGATGTCACGGGGACCGAACGCCTCTGGGGAAGGGCCAGAGACACGGCCTTTTATCTCAAAAAAGAGATTAAAAGCCGTCTATATCTTTCCGGAACCGTGGGTGTGGCAGGTAACAAGATGGTGTCCAGCATTGCCTCGCAGGTCATTCCTTCCGAAGGTGTGATGGATGTGGACCATGGCAGGGAGGCATCCTTTATGGCCCCCCTGAAGGTGGCTGTGGTCCCCGGCATCGGCCGTATCCGAAAGAAAATCCTTCTGCACGAATTGAGCATTAGCCGGGTCAGGGAATTAGCGGCCCTGGATACGGGCAGACTGAGACTTATCTTCGGCAGACAGGCATTTGTGATCCATCAAAGGGCCATCGGCATTGACCTTACGCCGGTCTACCCTGCCCCGGTTCGGCCCATGATAAGTGAAGAGATCACATTTCCGGAGGATGAGAATGATGACCGGATGCTTCTGAGGGCACTTTACGGGTTGGTGGAAAAGTGCGCCTGCCGGCTGAGAGAAAGGAAACTCTTTCCCCTAAAGGCAGGCCTTTCGATCCGATATTCCGACCAGATGGAGATTAAGCGGCAAATTAGACTCCCCCATACAAGTTTTTGGGACTTTGATCTCTACGGTCCCTTAGAGAAGCTGTTTTTAAAGGCCTGCAACCGCAGGGTGCGGCTTCGCTTCATGAAGGTCTGGTTCCTGGATTTTTGTCCTGAAAGTTCTCAGTTAGCGCTTTTCCATACCCCACCACCTCATTCAGAAAAACAGTCTCTTGTTATCCAGGCCCTGGATCGGATCAGGCAGCGGCATGGGGAGGACGCAATCCGGTTTGGCAGAGCAGCATAAGAATATGGCGCAAGGCACAAGGCAGAAAAGCTTGGTGTTATCCCCTTCTTCACCTTGCACCCTGCGCCTTAAGCCAGGTATTTATCATGTCTTTTGTCCATCTCAATGTCCATTCCCATTATTCCAAAGGATGGGGCATCGGCACTATCGATGAACTCTGCCGGGCCGCTAAAGACCTGGACATGAAAAGGCTGGCCCTGACCGATACCAACGGGCTCTATGGGCTTATCTTTTTTGTCCAGGCAGCAAGGGAAATGGGGATTAAACCCATTGTGGGAAGTGAACTCGTATGCAATGGCCACCGTGCCGTGCTGTTAGTCAAAAACCAGGACGGGTACGCTAACCTTTCCCGGATCATCTCCGACCGCCAGTGCCATCAGGATTTTGATCTGATCGCTACACTCAGAGAAAGGCGTGAGGGACTTATTATCTTTTCAGATGATTTGAGGCTCTTAAAGGCCCTTAAACGGGATTCAACAGAGGACCTCTTTGTAGAGATGTCCCCCGGCTATCAGATGGCCCGGTGCTATGCCTTTTCACGCAAAACCGGAATCCCGGCTGTGGCCACCAACCGGGTATATCTTGTTACAAAAGACCAGTTCCGGCTCCATTCAGTCCTCAGGGCCGTGTCTCTGAACAGCAAGCTCTCCCGCCTCACATCTGATGACACATGCCGGGAGCACAATTTTCTTAACAACCCACGGGCCATGGCAGACCAGTATCCGCATGCACCGGTCGCCATTGAAAACACCCTGAAGATCGCTGACGCCTGCCTCGCGGACTGGGATTTTGACCGCCTCATATTCCCATGTTTTGAAAAAATGGACGATAAAGATGCCTTTGATCGTCTTTATTATGCGACCCTGGAAGGGTGCAGGAGGCGGTACGGGAAGATCACAAAGCCGGTCAGAGAGCGTGTGGAGCATGAGATGCGGATTATCAGGGAAAAGAATTTTGCGCATTATTTTCTGGTAGTGGCCGATATCGCAAAAAGGGCCCGGCGCTCATGCGGCAGGGGAAGCGCTGCCGCATCTATTGTCTCCTACGCCTTAGGTATCACACATGTGGATCCTGTCAGGCATAATCTATTCTTTGAACGGTTTCTGAATCCCAGTCGCATGGACCCGCCGGACATTGACGTGGACTTTGCATGGGATGAGCGGGATCAGATCATCGACTATGTCTTTGCCAAATACGGGAACCGCCGGGTCGCCATGGTGGCGAACCACAATACCTTTGCCGCCAGGTCGGCCATCAGGGAGGTGGCAAAGGTCTTCGGGCTGACAGACAGGGAGATCGGCAGGGTAACCGCCAAAATCGGTTTCAAGTGGCGTCTTAAAAAAATCTGGAAAGAGCTGTCGCGTCATCCCAGGATGAGGGAAATAGAATTCGGAAAACCATGGGACGAGATCCTGAGCGCCGCTGTCCGGCTTGAAGGCCATTTCAACCACCTTTCCACTCACTGCGGTGGTGTTGTGGTAGCCCCTGATGAGATACGCAGGTATTGTCCCGTGGAAATCTCCGCTAACGGTCTCCAGGTGCTCCAGTGGGAAAAGGACTCGGTGGAAGATGCAGGGTTGGTAAAAATCGATATCCTGGGAAACCGGAGCCTGGCCGTTATCCGGGATGCCCTGGATCTTGTGGGAAAGAATTACGGTCGACGGATCAATTATGCCAATCTTAATCCCATCGATGACCCTCAGACAGTGAGAATGTTCTATCAGGGTGATACATTCGGCGTTTTCTATTTTGAAAGCCCTGCCACAAGGCAGGTCCTCACCAAGGTCAGATCCCTGTTCACCTTTGAAGAATACCTGCGCATGGACCACTTCCATCTCAATGTAGTGGTCACCTCCATCATCAGGCCCGCATCCAACCGGAGCATACATACCTGGTTATCCAGGCTGCAGGGGGAACCCTGGGAGCCGCCCCACCCTCTTTTAAAATCAATGCTTGAGGAAACTTTAGGAGTTATGGTCTTTCAGGAACAGTTGAGCCAGGCGGCCATTCACCTGGCAGGATTCGATCCTGGAGAAGGCGAGTCACTCAGAAAGGTGGTCACCAAAAAGCTCAAGGAAAAAAAGCTCAGGGATTTTTACGCACGCTTCGTTAAAGGAGCGGCGGACAGGGGCGTAAATATGAAGGTTATTGAAGAGGTCTGGATGATGATGATGGGTTTTGACGGGTACAGCTTCTGCAAGCCCCACTCGGCAAGCTATACCATGGTGGCCTATAAGTCCGCGTTTTTGAGGGCTCACTATCCTGCCGAGTTCATGGCCTCGGTTATTTCAAACGGCGGGGGATATTATTCCACTTTCGGCTATATATCAGAAACAAGACGTATGGGGCTTACGATCCTGCCTCCTGATATCAACCGAAGTGAAATCAAGTATACGGGGAAAAACAGTGAAGTCCGTGTAGGACTCATGCAGTTGAAGGACATCTCCCAGGAGGCACTGGATGTTATTCTCCATGAGCGGGCCAAGAACGGCCCGTTTGTTTCTTTTGAGGATTTTCTGAATCGAACCATGTCCCGTGTTCATTTCCAGGATGTCAGGATCCTGATCAAGGCAGGCTGCTTTGACAGCGTCGCCTCCAAAGTTAACAGAGCCGAACTCATGTGGCAGGCCCTTGCGTTCTTCCATCGGAAGGAGGAGGATAAAAAGACTCCCACCCTGTTTGATCAGGTACATACACCAGCTTTACCGCGCCAGAGCATCCCTCACCAGAAACCCTACCCGAAAGACCTTATGCTCAAACACGAATCCGAGACCTTAGGCTTTATCTTTTCGTCCCATCCCCTTGATCTCTACCGCGACACCCTGAAGAATCTTAATTATGTCCGGGCCAGGGACCTTAATGCTTTTGTGGGAAAACAGGTTACCACCATCGGGTGGCAGGTCACCGGCAAGACCGTGCGTACTCAAAAGGGTGAAACCATGAAGTTTGTCTCTTTTGAGGATCCCACCGGTATCTATGAAACCGTCTTCTTCCCAAAACCATATAACCGATACTGCCACATGCTGAATGCAACACGTCCCTATATCCTGAAAGGCAAAGTGGAAGAGGCATTCGGTGCCATCACCATGACAATAAACTGGATCGATTTTTTGGATAGATATAAACCAGGGCGCTCGCAAACCCAACAGGGACTTAGTAATTCACTTGACAGGGTTGTTGTTCCTCGAAAAAGAGGACGGCCTAAAAAAAAGATTAAATAGGTGGGACCCTTTTGTTTTCTGATTGGGCAAGGGTTAGGAGAAATTGCATCAAAGGATGAGACGCTACGCATTGAACAACCTCGAAAAGACCTTGAACAAAGCCTTCAAACGAACAGGCTTTACAATATAACCTTTCAGTAGCGCCCTTGTCTCGGTATCAATGCCTTGCGGTCCAAACTCATCGTAGCCGGAAACCAATACAATCCTGGCCGCACCATCATGTTCAATAATCCTTTTTGCGCAATTTATTCCGTCCATTTCCGGCATGTTTCTGTCCAACAATACCACATCAGGCTTCCACGATTTGTACTTATCAATGGCCTCTTTCCCACTGGAGACACAAGCCACACGGTAATCCAATTCTTCCAGTAGCTCTTTTAGTGGTTCAAGGATCTCAACTTCATCATCTACAAAAAGGAGTTTCTCACCCTTTCCCTTGATGATCACATGTTCATCTTTCGGTATATAGGTTGTCCCCATAGTTGCCATGGGGAGATAGAGCTTGAATGTTGTCCCCTTGCCCGGCTCTGAATAGACATGGAGTTTCCCTCCATGGTCTTTGACAATGCCATAGATTGTGAAAAGCCCTAGACCAGTTCCCTTACCAACCTCTTTAGTTGTATAAAACGGGTCAAAGCATTGTTCTAAGGTTTCGTTATCCATTCCATGCCCTGTATCAGAAATGATGGCCAAGGCGTTTCCATCTTCTTTTCTGGCCTCAAAACGCAACACTCCCCCTTCAGGCATGGCATCCCTTGCATTGGTGCATAGGTTGATTATGACCTGGCTAAGCGCCGAATGGTCTCCCGTCACTGGAAGTGATTGAGGAATATCCATAGTAATAGAAATCCTTTTGTCGAAGGACCTGCTAATGAGTTGGTATGTCTCTCGAATCACTTCAGCCAGATTTACCACGCAAAATTCATATTTGGCCTGTTTATGGGAAAAAAGCATAAGCCCGTCAACCAATTGGACGCCTCTATTTACAGCGCCCATGATCGTCTCGGTAATCCTCAGCAACTGAGGATCATTCTTATACTTCATTTGAAGAAGCTGGTTATTCACAAGAACTGCGGCCAGTATATTTCTAAAATTATGCGCTACACCGCTAGTGAGGGTCCCTATGGATTCCAGCTTTTGAGCCTGTTTAAGATGGGCTTCCAGCTTGCGCTGTTCGGTAATGTCCTTGAAAAGCCCTACCATACCGGTTACCATGCCTTCTGAGTTGAAGTTTGGTGCTCCACTCATGTTAAAAAATCTGAGAGAACCGTCCTTGTGTAGTAATGTAACCGATATATCTCTGATTGTTTCCTTCCTCCCTATGACGCGCTGCAAATCCTGGACATACCCTTCGGATTGTTCTTTTCTTACGAAATCAATAAAATACCTCCCTACGACCTCTTCTCTTTTATGTCCAAGGATTTCCTCCCATACGGAATTAACATAAGTGAAGATTCCATCAACTGCTAATGTGTATATTATGTCTGGCGCGTTTTCCCCCAGGGATTTGAACTTCTCTTCGCTTTCGCGAAGCGCGGTCTCCGCAAGTTCCCTCTCACCGATTTCCTGTTTTAGGAGGTGGAGAGTTCCTTGCAGTTCTTCAGTTTTTCGTCTTATCTCACCCGTTCTCTCCCCCACTTTTTTCTCAAGTGTTAGAGCGTACTTTTTTTCCAGCTCTTTGCCTTCGCGCAGGGCCGAAACCATATTGTTAAATGAACTGGCGAGAGTACCTATTTCATCATTTCTGTGAATATCAAGTCTGGTTGTCAGATCTCCGTCTTTGACCCTCAAGGCTGCCTTGGAAAGGTCCCCCAAAGGTCTGATAACACTTTTAATAAGGAAAACAGCCACAATGAAAATTGAACCCAGTAAAAAAAGAATCGTGACCACGATGAATCTTTTAGTCATCTCCCCAACTGTTGAATTTACCCCCTCGCGAGTTTCTTGCACAGAAGCAAAAATAACTGACTCCGGTATTACAAACCCAAACCACCATTTGGTCTGAGGCATGGAATGAGAGGAGACTATATAGGGCCTCCCGTCAAGGACAATGCGCGTAGTCTCATGAACCTTATTGATCATATTTCGGCCTAGCTTCCTGACTTCTTCGTTAGAAGAGCTCAATAGACTGCTTTCAAGGACAACACCGGCATTCACCAGCTTGGATGTATCTATTTCAACCCCGAACATCCGAAGGTATTCAGGCGGCATTGCAATGATCACCCCTTTATGATCGATAAGAAAGGAAAATGTGCTCGCCATTGCTTTGTCTTGAATTCGTTCCTTGTTGCCAAGAATCTCGTTCATGATGCTGTCCAACGTAACACTGATCCCAGCTATACCGAAGAACTCCCCCCTTTTACTATAGATAGGCGTGCTCGTTGTCGTCATCAATCCTTGTCCTGAGGGGTCTTGATAAATACTTGTCCATACTGTCTTACGTTTTGGGTTTTTTTCCGGCCCTGCAATGGCGTAAAAGTTTGAGCTTCTCATATCGTACTCAGTGGGCGGCGAGAGTCTTGTCACTGAATGAATATTGGGATAGTAACGGCAAATAGCAGACTTGGTAACAATGAAAGATGCCACGCTTTCAGGATTTGCTTTTCTTGACTCTGCTAGAAATGGATCCATGAAAGAAAACGTGTTAAGTTGCGCAGCGATTTCAGGCGATATGATTGGAGAACCCCAATAAAGAACCATGGTTTTTTGGGATGGTCTATTGGAATATATCCCGTTTGGTGGGTATAGCACAAGCTCATCGTTCGGGTCACAAGCTGCATCGTCGAACAAAGGGATATTGTCTACAAGGAAGCCTGCCCATTTGGCCAACATGGAGGAGGAATCAGCTATTCTCTTGAAGATGGCTTCATATTTTCTCGTCTGCTCATTTGTTACACGAGAAAGGAAAGCGTTAGTATTATTTCTGATACTAGTCTCGTTTATGTTAGCTGAAAACTCTCCAAATTCCGTTACCGAATGGGTCGCCAGATAATTCAGCGATGCCATTGATAGAATCAAGACAATGGAAATGGTTACCAATAACTTGGTTCCAATTTTGGAATGTATCCACTTAAACACGACTGTCTTTCCCAATGGCTAAAAAAATCCCAGCGCTTCGGTGATTGCCAAAAAATAGATACCCTACCCCTGACCTGAGGGAGCAGAAATCGCGATTGCAAAAAACGGGGTCATCTGACGGGCCGCGTTTGGTTATACGCCCCTTGCTCATGGGAAAGGGGCCCTACTTGGCCTTATGGAAGCCAAAAAGTGCAGACTGATTGTAAGGACTCAGGAGGAGGATTTTAGTGAACTCCTTTTTTGCCTTGGCCTTTTCACCTGATTCAAGATAGGACCATCCGAGCCCATTACGCATCGTAATGTCAGTAGGGTAGAATTCCAAAACCTTCTTGTAGAATTTTGCAGCGTTTTTATACTCGTCCAACAGGTAATAGCTGTACGCTACTTTGCTCAAACAGGTATAATTACCCGGATCCAATTTGAGTGCTGAAATCCCTACGGCAACTGCTGCTCTGTAGTCCATCTTCGCCATAAGGGGCAAAATAAGGCCCATCAGCGGTTCTACTGCCTTTGGCCTGAGTTGGACGGCGCGTTTGTAAAAGCAAATCGACGCTTTGAGGTCTCCTTTGAGGTTATTCAAGTAGCCCAACCTGAGAGCTACCGTGTAGTCGGAAGGGTCTTGCTCATGAAGTGCCATGAGGGGTTTTATGGCTTCACTATACTTCCCGCTCGATGTCATTTTGTAAGAGATCTCGAAGGCCTTTTGGTAGGATTTGGTTATGCCCACCTCATCTTGAATCCCCAGGGAATCACCTGTCATGAGCGCCAAGGCAAGCACAAAAAGAAACACCAGAATCTTAAGTTGTTGCTTTCCCATGCCTACCTCCTATCACGTTCTTGCCTTAACTGAATTCGGAATGCAGCAAACACCCCGGCCTATGGAACTGATTTGTTTTGCTCCTCCGCCCGCACAATGCTTGAAAAAGGGGCAAAGAACTCATTCAAAAAAGCTGCTCCGCCTTTCACCAGCAATAGCTGAGGAATGGAAAGGTGGCAAGATAGGGTAGCTTTTTGTCTTGGACAGTAATGACATTAAGTATGTTTAAGTTCTTCTGAATTGTCAATTCTAAAATAGAAGCCTCCCATGGTTTTCCTTCTTTCCACCAGATTTTGTTGAAAGTTAAGCGGTTTCCTTACAAAAATCGGTTTTCTGATCAATAAGAATGTGTTATAAAGAGTAAAATTGTCTTAGTTGAAAAGATGGCAAAAAGCGCTTTTGATGCAAACCTTTTACAATCGGAGATTTGCCCGATGCATTCTAATAGGACTGCAATGAAAAGTGTCACGGGTATTTGGTTCTCCGTAATCCTTGCGATTATGCTGCCCCATGGGTGTGCCTCCCGTCAGGCAAAGCACTCAGTTCGGTCAGAACATGAATTCAATGAGGCATTGACCCTTTTTAGGGCGGAAAGGTACGTCAAGGCGCACGAACACGCCTTGACCGCTCACGGCGAAGATCTGGAAAACACGAAATACATGAGCCTCCTTGGATGGACCTCCATTAAGAAAGGGAATCTTGGTGAGGCTGAACGGCTGTTTGCCGCCATTTATGCCAAGGACAAAAACGACATTAGTGCGCTTCAGGGATTCGCCTGGCTCGCATACATACGGAGGCATTTGAAAGCCTCGGAAAAGTGGTTTGAAAAGGAGATTAACTGGGGCCAGGGGCATGTAGACCAAAACGACTGGGAGATGTATAAGGAGGAGGATCGAAGATTTATATTATCCGTGATTTCAGATGGTTACTACGGTCTCGGTCTCGTCTCTTTTATCCGGCGCAACCTCTCCAATGCCCAAGCTCACCTTAAAAGAGCCCTTCGGTTCCGAAACGACTTTATCGGTCATGGTCCCATCAAGGCCTCGCTGGGCGATGTCTTCTACACCCAGGAGGAGTACAAAAAAGCGGCCCTTTTCTATCGTGAGTCCCTCAAGGGAAAAAAAATCGAACCAGTCCTTGTGAAACTCGCCTGGTGCCTCTATTTCATGGACGATAAGGGAGGGGCTCAGGATCTCTTCCGCAAGGGGATGAAAACAGCTAAAGACCGTCGGCCCTTCCTATACGGGCTCGTTTTTGCTACCTATGCACTGGGAAAAACCTCAGAAGCAGAGGGCCTCCTGAGAGAGCTTATAGAGCTCGATCCATATTTCGCTGACACTCCTTACCTGAAGCAAATTGTGGCTAAGACCAAAAACTGGAAGACCCTATGTAAGACCTTTGCCAGTGCCTATTTTCAACGGGGTGACTACAAGCGGGCTTTCCACAAACTCAAAGGCTACCTACCCTATGCCAAAAACGATTGTGAGGCCTTACTCATGGAGGCTTGGTGCCATGTTTATTTGGGTGGCCTTACTACTGCTTTGTCAAAGTTTACTGTGCTTTCCAACCGGGAAAAGTGCCCCAAGACCCAATCCTTGACGGGCCGAGGTGTTGCGCTTCTTTACCTGCGGCGCCTCAATGAAGCTAAATCTGCATTCATTGAGGCCCAACGGATTGATCCCGGCAATATCCGGGCCAAGGTAGCCTTGGGAGCCGTGGCTTACCTCAAAGGGAATTTTCAAGAGGCCATTAAGATCTATACCGCTAACCTCCATCTTCTCCCTAAAAAGGAGAGGGTCTTCGCATGGCCGAGCCACGCCCTCAACAACCTTGGCTGGAGCTATATATCCACAGGCCGATACATGGAGGCAGTGATGATCTTAAAACGGCTTAAGGGCTATCATCCAAAACCGATCTATCCGGCAGTGTTTAACGGGCTGGGATGGGCCTATCTCTACCAGAACAGAATGAATGAGGCCAAAAAGGCCTTTGAAAAGGCCTTGGGGCTCGATCCGAAGAGCGCTCAGGCCCTTATCGGTCTTTCCGCTATAAGTTCTTACCGCTGAAAAATGGAGATTGATTTAAAGGGAATTGATTTGAAGGGTGGAGGAATCCAGTTAGTTGATTGTTCTAAAGGGAAATGCTAAGTGGGGGAGATGATGACAAAACGGAAACTATCACATCTGGCTTTGAGCGACAACGGTTTTCTTTTTGATTCAACAACAGGGCATACCTTCTCACTCAACCAAACCGGCACATTTATTTTGAAAAAGCTTATAGAAGGTCTTGCACGCAAACAAATCAGGACCGCAATGACGGAAGAGTACGAAGCCTCCGAAGAGATTGTGTCAAATGACCTGGACCAGTTCCTCCATTTCCTCTCTGAACTGGGAATCATCGAAAAGGAGAAATCCTACGAGGTAACGTAAATGCAAAAGAAACGGCTGAATATTGCGGTCAGCGGCCTCAACGCCAACGACAATCCGGGTCCGGGTGTTTCTGTAATCCGTGCGATCAGGGAAAGTGAAGATTTTGACGGGATCATTACCGGCCTCTCTTATGACCCCCTTGACCCGGGCATTTATATGAGGGGTATTTGTGATAACGCATTTCTCATGCCTTACCCTTCAGCAGGGGCTGAGAACCTTTTAGAAAGAATAAGAGAAATTCATGTAATGACATCGCTTGACGTGATTGTTCCCTGTCTCGATTCGGAGCTCCACGCATATGTCAAAATAAGTCATGAACTCCTGGCAATGGGAATACAGACTTTTCTTCCTCCTGAAGAAGGCCTGAAATTGAGATCCAAGGCTCATTTTGACCGGCTCAGGGATCTAGGAATCACCGTTCCCCGGGGAAAACCAATTGCCGATGTGACTGCCATATCTCAGCTGGATAAGGAATTCCGTTTCCCTTTGATGGTAAAAGGGCAATTCTACGAAGCCCATTTGACCTACTCTTCCATGGAGGCCGAAGATTGCTTCCGCAAGCTCAGTGCCAAATGGGGTCTTCCCGTTGTCGTGCAGGAATTTATTGTAGGCGAGGAGTATGACGTTGTTGCTCTGGGCGACGGAAAAGGAGGCCTTATCGGCGCTGTGCCCATGAAAAAGATGCAGCTTACCGATAAAGGAAAGGCATGGGGTGGCATCACAATTGATGATGCCGCCATGAACAACTTTGTCCGTGATATCATCAGCAAACTGAAATGGCGAGGGCCGTGCGAAATTGAAATCATCAAATCAAAGGATGACGGGAATTTTTGTCTCATTGAGCTTAACCCCAGGTTTCCCGCCTGGTGCTATCTTGCCGTTGGCGCAGGCCAGAACCTCCCCTGGGCTGCAGTTAAGCTGGCGCTGGGCGAACCGGTCGAAGAACTCGCTCCCTGCAAAGTGGGTATCATGTTCCTAAGAAACTCGGTTGACCAAATTTATCCCCTTTCAGAGTATCAAGAAATTACCACGGCAGGAGTCCTTCGCAGGGTGGTGAGTAACAAATGAAGGTTTTTATGTAGAACTGTAGTCCCTGGAAGGAGCGCTTTGTAGGTGGAATAAGATCTTGAAATCGCGAGGAGTTAAATGGGAAGTTACAGGTTGCAAGAACCCGGGTAAAAACTGGCATTGTGAAACCTTATGACTCCCGATCTTTTTTAGTGCAGCGTAGTGAGGACGCGAAGCATAACGAGGAGGTAATGTGGCCAAGAAAAAATACGAAAGGCCAACAATAATAAGGCATATTTCGGATCTGGCTGATAAATTTGGACGGGCAAAAAAGCTGAGGGCAAAAGCGGAGATTGACGGAATTCCCGTAAGAGATCTTGTCCGTCAGTACGGCAGTCCCCTTTTTGTTTTCAGTGAAAAAAGCATTCGAAGAAGTTACAGGGATGCCCTTAGATCTTTTGCTGTCCGTTATCCTAAGGTTCAGTTCGCCTGGTCGTATAAGACAAATTACCTTGATGCCATTTGCAGGATATTTCATCAGGAAGGTTCATGGGCCGAGGTGGTTAGCGAATATGAATATGAAATGGCAAAACGGAACGACATTTCCGGTGAAAAAATTATTTACAACGGCCCTTATAAACCTGAACCCGTCCTCCGCTCCGTCGTCCATGAAGGTGTTCGCATCCATATAGATCACTACGATGAGCTCTATGCACTTGAAAGAATCGGGGCAGAACAGGACCATCCCATTGAAGTTGGAATACGGGTCAACATGGACACCGGCATCTATCCCAGTTGGGACCGCTTTGGCTTTAACCTGGACAACGGCGAAGCAATGAACGCGGCACGAAGGATACAGTCCGGTGGCAAACTCAAGCTGACGGGACTGCATGCCCATATCGGCACATTTGTTACCGAGGCGTCCGCCTACAAGAATGAAGCGGCCAAACTTGCAGCCTTTTCACGCGCTATAGAGAAAGATCTGGGTACTACCGTAGAATATATTGACGTGGGCGGAGGATTTGCCTCAATAAATACTCTCCATGAACAATATGCCCCTGGAACAGACATGAACCCGTCCATAGAAGTATACGCTGATGCCATCACTTCCTCAATACTTGAGGCAGGCTTTTCTCCAGACAGACTCCCACTACTTATACTCGAGACAGGAAGAGCCCTTATCGATGAGGCAGGCTACCTCCTCTCCACTGTCGTGGGGAACAAAAGGCTTCCCAACGGGAACAGAACCATAATTGTGGATGCGGGCATGAATATCCTCTTCACCTCTTTCTGGTACAAGCATGAGGTTGTGCCGGCCGAAGAAAAGGGAGGCATGTTCGAGGAGACTGCTATCTACGGGCCACTATGTATGAACATTGACGTGATTCGGCCTTCCATCAGGTTCCCGGCCATGGACCTGGGAGACGTACTCGTCATACATCCGGTGGGGGCCTATAACGTAGCCCAATGGATGCAGTTCATCAGAATGCGTCCAGCGGTCGTGCTAATAGGAGAGAACGGGGATCTGGATATCATACGTGAGGCGGAGACCATTGATACTGTCAAAGGCCCCGAACGTCTGCCCGACCGTCTGAGACAGTGATGTCTGCAAATAGAACCATGATGAATGAAATAAAAACACACAGCGAAAAGGAAAGAGAAAGGGACAATAAGAGTTCTTTCCATTTGAAACTCACAGTCCTTTTGGAAGGTATCCCTCAGGGCTATTCCCAGGTGTTTTTTTCCACAAAGTGGTATGTTGGAGCAATTTTCTTTGCAGCTACTTTCGTTATTCCGGCACAGGGTGCTGCTGGCCTTTTCGCTCTCCTGCTGTCAAACCTGTGGGCCCTCATATTCGGCTTTCCCGAAGACCACATAAAAAAGGGCTACTTCGCATACAATGGCCTACTTACCGGTCTGTTCCTCGGGCTCACCTATAAGTTGAATATCCCGTTTTTCCTCATCCTCTTCATTGCTACTTTGCTCGGCGTCCTTATTGCCGCGTCCCTGAGATCCGCCTTCGAGCGTTACCTCTTTGTCCCCGTATTGAGTGCACCATTCGTACTCACGACATGGGTGACTATCGCCGGGTGCAGACAGTTCCACGGGTTGATTTATGCCTTTAAACCCTATGAGCCTGCCTTTCTTTCCGGAATGCTTCCGTCTTACCTTGAGTTGTTCGTGCATTCCCTTGGTGCGGCCTTTTTCCAGCTAAGCACCCTTTCAGGCATCCTCGTGGCTGTCGGTCTGCTGGTTTTTTCAAGACAGGCCTTTTTTCTTGCCATATCCGGTCTGGCTTCGGGAAGTATCATCTACTTCCTGCTCGACGGCAATCCAGCGGAGTTCACCTTTGGGCTTTTGGGATTTAACTTTGTGCTTACAGCCATAGCGGTTGGTGGGATCTGGACAGTTCCCGGCCCCGATTCTTACTTTCTTGCAGCCGCAGGAGGAGCGGTGTGTGCAGTGACAGCTGCGGCTTTCACGTTTCTGCTCAAACCTTTAGGACTCCACACGCTCGCATTTCCTTTTGTTGCTACTACGGGTTTTTTCATTTATGCCCTCAAGCACAGAGGTACCGCGTCTCGTTTCAAGACCGTCATTATCCCTGAAGATACCCCCGAAAAAAACCTAAAACGGGAAAAAAACGCCAGGGCAAGGTTTGTAATCGGAGAAATCCCGGTCTTTGACCTTCCGGTAACGGGCGAATGGTGTATTACTCAGGGGTTTAACGGTGATCATACTCATAAGTACCTCTGGATGCATGCGTGGGATTTCGAAATTATTGACGAAAAAGGAATGAAATACGAAAGAAGGGGTTCGATTCTGGAAAACTTCTATTCCTTTGACATGCCTGTTTTCGCTCCGGCGGACGGCAAGGTTGTCACTGTGGTAAATCATATCGAGGACAATCCTATTGACCAAATCAGTGCTGAGGACAACTGGGGAAATGCCGTTGTCATCTGGCATTATGATAACGTCTATACTGCTTTCTGTCACCTTAAGAAGGGCTCTATCGGCGTCAGTGAGGGAGAGGCCATACGTTACGGCCAAATAATCGGGAAGGTTGGAAACAGTGGTCGGTCACTTGTCCCCCATCTTCACTTTCAGGTTCAGACTAGCCATGAAATCGGCTCGCCCACAATCCCATCCGAACTGATGCATTACCGAAGTACACATAATGGAGAAGCCATATACCATACCCACGGCTGTCCTGATAAGGGTGACCGCATAGGTCTGCTTCAAACGGAAAGCAGTATGTTTGACACCGCTTCCTTCCCCACCGGACGATCATGGACATTCAAAGTCCGATGTATGAATAAGAAATGGGAGGAAATATGGGAAACGGATATTGATTTTTCAGGAAGTCGATACCTTTTGTGCAGGGAACGAAATGCACGCATTCGATTCTTCATCAACAGAAAAGTGCTCCTACTTCTTGACTATGAAGGTCCACGGAACACAGGGCTTCACTGGTTCTTCATGGGGGTGCCCCGCCTTCCTATGACGACCGAGAGTATCCGCTGGAAAGAAGATCTACCGGGGGAACTGATGCTCTCAACTCCCGCAAGGGTTTTATTTGACCTCGCCGAGCCGGTTTTATCTCTTGCAAAGCTTTCTTCATCGTCCTATCTTGTAAAGGCGGGAAAGTGGGTATCCGTCGAAACCGTGCTTCATTCGTCGGGCCTTCTTTCGACCAACAGATATAGGAAATTTAAGGTAATATCAAATTTCGAACTCTATAGGGGATTTATTTCCCTCACTGCAAAATCGGGCGATGAAAAGCTATTCGAACTTGAACAAAAAGGGCGAAGTGATGTTAAGAGCATTTAAGAAAGGGCCGTTTTTGCACTCTTTTATTCGGATGATGACAGGTTGGGGATAACGTTGAGGCCTTCGATAGAATGAAACGTTAGGGCAGGGATGTTATGGTTCACTATTCATTCTGTGGGATTAGGATTATGAAATCAAAGATACCAGTATATAGTATTGTAGGACTACTCATACTTCTGGGAATACCATTTTCCCTTTCCGGCAGTGAAAGAGCCAACATAGGTGAATACTTTGAAAAATCATTCATCTATGAAGCCCAAGGAAACTATGCCGCTTCCCTCAACAGTGTCCTCCAGATACTGCGGGTCGAACCAAAGAACTACATTGCAGTTCTCAGGGCAGGCTGGCTGAACTATTTGAACGGGGTATACGGGCTATCCATCGAATACTACAAAAAGGCAAATTTCATCGCCCCCGATGCTATCGAACCAAAATTGGGATTGTTGCTGCCCCTTATGGCATCGAAAAAGTGGAAGGATTCAAAAAAAACTGCATTGGAAATCCTCAAATTCGACAGAAAGAACTATCTTGCCAATAGAAGACTTGCCTATATTCTTTTTTCAGATATGAGTTATGATGAAGCTGAAAAGCAGTACAAAAAAATCATCAATTGGTATCCGAGCGATATTGAAATGAAACTTGGACTTGCATGGACAAACTTGCGGATGGACAGGAAAGAAAAGGCTGCGCAGTACTTTAGGGAGGTACTGAAAGTGCGAAGGCACAACCCCAATGCACTCTCGGGGTTGGAGAAAATAAAAATAATAGAAACTAGCACAGAAGAGTAAGAAGGAAATTAACGGTAGCCGTGGAATACCAGGTTTCTTGAGCTTCCTCGGTTTTTACCTATGCTTTTGCAAGCTTTTCCAGCAGGTTATCCGTAGCGTTGGAATATCAAGGCCAGACCTCCATCCAAAGCCACCGCGACTCCACCAGATTTCCATATAGATTACTCCAACCTATATTCCAGAAGAACCTCAGAACTGCAACCTAGCCTGATGCCACATATATTATGGTTTCTTTTTCCTTTGACTCACAAGGGGAATTTCTCTATAGTCCTTACCATAAAAAGCGAATTCATATCACACAAATTTCAAACCTTTTCGTTCCCTTCAATTCGCTCCAAATATTCTACTATTCTCTCAACGAACAAATCAAAGTCAGATAGATTTTGCTTAAAAATACCGTACACAGTTTCATCGTCAATGCGTTCATAGTAATAAACCAGCAAATTGCGAAAGGAAGCCATGTTTTCAAACCTTTCCAAATCACTGGAACGAAGTATATCTTTTTCCGCCAGAACGGTAAATGTGTCGCGACAACTCGCTGGTTCCCTCAGTTTTTCATCGGAAATAATGTGCTGGGCTACATCAATACAGGCTTCGATAAGAATATGTAATGTTCTCTCCACAAAACGGCGGGATCTTTTGTCCGTCCTATAGATTTCCCAAGTTATATCGACAGCATCAGATAGATCTTGAACTTGAGATTTTATGTCCGAAAGAATGCGCTCTATCAATACCCGGTTAACCATTTTTTTCTTCGTAAAGGACCTTGTTTACATATCTATTATGAAGGTATAAGAAATCTTCGTATGTTTTGCGGCTATAAATCTCAAATTTCTTGTGGGCCTCAGATGACCGTTCAAATACCAGTCTCCCTGATCGTCGCACTTCGTACTTGAGCACTTCACCCGCATGGTTTAATATCACCACATCAACAGGGCATCCAATGGTTTTTTCAAGTGCTGATATGAATGATAGAATTGAAAATGATTGAGGATGTTTATCATCAAGGAAAACAGCTATGTCAATATCGCTGGGTTTCCCGTTAGTTTCTTTTACAACAGAACCAAAAACGTACGCTGCCAGAACGGCCCTGTGCGCCGAACAAATAGAAGAAATTGTATAACTGATCGCTTGTAATGATATCACTTTCGTTTCTATTATTTTGTTCTATTTTTTTATATTGGACTCATTCAATCCATAATACCCAGAATGCATAAGCACATAAAACATGATACCTGTGTATTTGTATGGAATCAAGATTAAACGTAACTACACAGGTTATTTAGGCTGAAGGCTGAAGGCTGTCAGTAAAGGGCTGAATGTGGTACACATGGGGTTCCTATTATTATATTTCTGTAACTGCTTTATTCCTGAAAAGAACCCTTTCGGTTCTCTTTCCCCTTCAGTCTTCAGTCTAAACACCTTCAGCCTGACACCTATGTCTCACATTTAATGCAGTTCCTTTTCGTCTCGTTCTTTAAACACATCTTTTGCTGCAAACATTCCGTTGAGAGCCGCTGGGAAACCCGCATAAACTGCCATTTGAATTATTACTTCAATGACTTCCTCACGAGTACAGCCTACATTCAAGGCTCCGTGAATGTGAATTTTTAACTGAGGTTGGGCATTGCCAAGAGCCGTTAATGCTGCAATAGTAGCAATCTCTCTGGATTTCAAGTCCAAACCTGGACGAGAGAATACGTCTCCAAAAGGAAACTCGATGATGTAACGTCCTAAGTCTGGAGCGATATCTTTTAGACTTTCAATTACACGTTCCCCGGCTTCTCCATCAATTTCCTTTAGTTTCTCCCATCCTCGTTCGTATCTGTCTTCGCTCATGTATGATCCTCCGCTCTGTTTACCCTACTGTTGCATAAACAACATGGTTAACATTATTATAAACCCCTAAACTACAGTGTTTCGTCCCGTTGTCACCCCGACCGCAGAAAGCCATGGCTTTAGTCCCGACTTTTTGCACTGAATAGGCACTGAATAGGTGTCAGGCCTACACATTTCACCTATTTCAACATCCATGAAAATTTTGGAACAAATCGACACCCGGCCTAGATTTCTGTAATGCTGTTTGGTTTTTGTCAACTGTGTAGGCCTGACACCTATGTCACACTAAAAACCTTTTTAATAGCCTTCTGATAAAGAAAGATCCGTTAAGATAGATAAAATGGGGTTCAAAAGAACTACGTTGCCCAATGCCAACGAGCGGAGACCGTAAGCAAGAAAAAAGTGATTTTCTTGCTAATAGAGAGCTGTTTTTTCTTGACTTACTTTCTCATAGGCGACCCCCATTCCATAAAATGTTATGTGGGTTTTTTATCTGCCTTTAGCTGGCTGGCTTTATAATCTAACTCATATATATAATTCATTAAATCCTCACTTACTTCAATAGCAAGGTTTAAATTCTTCTTTTCAGGAGGATTTAATTCATGCAATGCTTCATTTCCCATAAAGCGAAAGCTATGCAAACTTTCAACTATGTTTTTTGGAAAGATAGATGTCATTGCATCAATTCTTGATTGCAAATTTTTTCCAGCTATATTTTTATCGACACAAATACCTTCGATTAAAGCTCTTAATCCTGCTGCACAGAGAATTAACAGTTCATTATTGTATGCCTCTACTGATTCTTTATATAAACCTGTAAGTTTTTGAGGCAATTTACGAAATTTTTTTAGCTGGATATGTTGCTGTTTTCGTGGAGGATAATACGTTGAATCATATATTTGTTCATTGTTCTGGCCAACCATACTATCCATTGTAAAGCAATATTCCATAGTTCCTTGATCACAACCAGCACAAATCCAAAGCCTATATACAACCTCCTCCCAAAAAATGAGTCTTCCATACTCTTCTTCATAAAATTGTTTAGAATGCTCACCCTTTATAATGTGATTGGTCCAATTTTTACATCTATTGCAGTATATCCTCTTCTCATCAGGAAGTTTTTTAGATGCTTCAGACATAATTGTTAACCGAATCTGCTATGCATAACGCGCTGTGGAATCCGTAGCGCGTTGTTGCCGGCGCGAAGCGTCCGGCAACAACGTTGCTAATCAGCCGCACGACTTTTTGTGTCGGCTGAATTAGCCTTGTGTACGCCCGGCATGGGCGTGAACTTATGGGGTGACCCGCCTTCGCTAAAGCTATGGCGAGGCAGGGAAGTCCCCTATACGTGAACCCTGCTAATGGATTGATATATTAGCAGAAGTATTAGCCGAAAAGCAAGTCCTTAGATCCCGCCTCATGGCGGGGGGCGCTCTCGTGAGGGAGGGTCTGAAGGAAGCCTGAGTGCAAATCCATGAGTCCCGCTGAAAGCGGGATTGTTTAGCGAAAGTTCACGTTCTTATCCGGGGAGATCTGCCCGGCATAGCCGTGCGTTTCTTGGCTGTATAAGCGACCAGTCAGGCCACTGGTATATCAAGCCTCGGCGCACAGGGCGGCTGCCGACCTGTGCGAGCGAATAAGGTAGCAAACAGCCAGGAAAGCATGGCGCGCCACGGAGCAATCCCTGGCGTGATTGGGCAGAAGTCAGCAGAGGCCATAGTAGCCGAACACCCGGGGTAATGCCCGGGACATGGTGAAGGGCCGAACACAGAGCAGGGAAGGAGCCTCAATGAGTTCTCATGACATGAAGAATCCGAATGGAGGAGTGAACATGAGGCACGTCACTGAACAGCCCGACCCAAATGATCACCTTCTGGAGCGGATACTTTCCAGGGAAAATATGCTTCGGGCATGGA
>JAUWMR010000010.1 GCA_030613055.1 Desulfobacteraceae bacterium | reverse complement strand
TAAACTACAGTGTTTCGTCCCGTTGTCACAGTCATTGTAGGAATTCACCGCATGTGCATTCGAGCAAGGCCCGTCAAATCACCATGTTGTTTACCCGAAGGGAAAGCCGAGGGCACCGCATCTCCTTCGTTGTCAAGGGTTCGCAGTAGATTATTACGGCTTCACCCTTGACGCCTTAGATCTGCGGCACCCTCGACTTTTGCAACGTTAGGGTTGAGTCAGGCAAAGGTAGTGCCATCAGATTTCTTTCCTTTCATACCTTCTATGTCAATTCTTATAATACCTACAGCTTTTACCGCACTCGGTTTATATTCAAACGGAGGTTCAGCATAGTGCTCCATGATAGTATCCAATCCCCTTGTTTTCTCCTCCTCACTTTCTACAATATGGGCAGTGCCAAACCCTATTACACTCTTATATCTGAAATCATAATTGCATGCTTTTTCACCTGCGGTTAGTTCCACTCCGGTCTCCACTTCAAAACATATATTATTGTTCTTTTTCAGAATATCCATTTTCATACCCTTACGCGATGAATGAAAATAGATCACGCCGTCCTTATACCCGAATCCAACTGGGACAACATACGGCATACTTCCGTCACACATGGCTAAATGAATAACAGTTGCGTCTTTTAAAACATCTTCTATCTCATTTTTATCGGTTATCTCCATTTTCATATTCCTCATTTCGTAACCATTCAGGTTGTTTAGGCTGCCTGCCTGTGCGTGACCGCACGCAGACAGGCATTTAGCCTTTGCGCAAATCTCGCAACCATTGAAATGCACAGCCAGGAATTACTCTGAAAATATTTTCTTAAAGGCTATATAATATTGTATTATGCAACTTAATGCAGTATTAGGTGGAGGTTAGTATGGCATATAGAAGAGAACATGAAAAGGAAAAATTTCGTCTAAAATCCGGTCAAATTCTTCAAGAACAATGGGGTCACCCATTAAAAGGCCCTGTCGAAAACGGTGTCCTATGAAAGCAATGATTCTCGCGGCAGGCCTCGGAACAAGGTTGAGGTCGCTGACATCCAACATACCAAAGGCTCTCGTGCCAGTAAGAAACAGGCCGGTCATTGACAGGGTTATACAATATCTCAAGGGCCAGGGCGTGAGCGAAATAGTTGTGAATGCCCATCATCACCACAAGCAGATTGTCAAACACTTAGATGGCGGCAGGCCCTTCGGACTTAACATCGAGGTCAGGGTTGAACCGGAGATCCTTGGCACGGGAGGGGGCATCAAGAACACTGAGGATTTCTGGGGAACCGAACCATTTATCGTGATTAATGCAGATATTCTTACTGATATTGACCTTTCTAAGGCCCGTAAGGAACATAATAAAACCGGGGGTCTGGCGACGTTGATTCTCCATAACCATGAATCCTTCAACCAGGTTCAAATTGATAATCGCCTGAACATCACGGACATTGCCGCTAAGAGTCATACGGGCAGGCTTGCATTCACCGGGATTCATATTATTGCGCCTGAACTTTTTCAACATATTGAACCAGACGTTTTTTCCAACATTATTGATTGTTACCGGGACTTGATACGCTCAGGCAACCAGATCACCGCCTGTGTTTCGAGTGGTCACTACTGGCGGGATATTGGATCAGTTGAAAGCTATATGCTTGCCAACAAAGAGACCCTGGGAAATAAACCCTTTATAAAGGGATCAAACTGCCGGATACATAACTCTGTCAAACTCGAAGACTGGGCAATTATTGGTGATAATACCCATCTTGAAAAAGATGCGGTAATCAGAAGATCCATTCTCTGGGAAAATATCAAAGTCAAAAAGTGCGCAAGAGTTATAGATAGTATTGTCACTGGATCAAGGGAGATCCGGTCTGATCTGATTAACGATATTTTTTAACCGTTTTTATGGAT
The DNA here is from genome assembly GCA_030613055.1 of Desulfobacteraceae bacterium. Taxonomy (GTDB): domain Bacteria; phylum Desulfobacterota; class DSM-4660; order Desulfatiglandales; family Desulfatiglandaceae; genus JAUWMR01. The sequence goes on along the minus strand of JAUWMR010000010.1, from coordinate 92,304 downwards.
CATGAATTGAAAAAATTCGTTCTGGATTTTCTGAAACAGAAGGCTTGGAAAGCAGAAGATATGGATTTCAAGCTTCTTCCCGGCGATGGATCAAGCCGGTCTTTCTGGCGCGTTACTACTTCCGCAACAGAACCCTCACTTATCGCCATGTCCAATCTGCCCGTTGATAATGCGATAAGGCGTGAAAACCTCGCGTATGTAAAAATCGGAAAACACCTGCACAGGAAAGAAATCCCGGTTCCGGAGATCTATCTGTACGATCTTGAACGCGGCTTTTTCATCATGGAGGATGTGGGACGAACAAATCTTCAGCAACTTGTATCTTCAAGCGAAGATCATCTCTCTCATTATGATAAGGTGCTGGAAAAACTGTTTAGGATGCAGGTGGAAGGGGCAACGGGGTTTGATACTAAATGGTGCTGGCAAACTGAAAGGTATGACCGTACTGTCATGTGTAACTATGAAGCTAACTATTTCAGGGATGCTTTTCTTTGCAATTTTCTTGGCCTCAAAAACACATGGCCTGAACTTGAAATGCCTTTTAATCACTTAGCCAAAACCGCATCCAGGGCGGACGACAACTTTTTCCTGCACCGCGATTTTCAGTCAAGGAATATAATGATCTCAAAAGGTAATATCGGATTCATAGACTGGCAGGGCGGCCGACTTGGCCCACTTGGCTATGACCTTGCATCACTTATCATTGATCCTTATTCAGCCTTGTCCCCACAGGACAAAAAGGAAATCTATCAAAAATACCTCTCCCTGATCAGCGAGCATAATGCCGGATGGATCGAGCCCTTCAATATGTATTTCCCTTACCTTGCGATCCAGAGAAATCTCCAGATTTTAGGAGCCTTTTCTTACCTGTCAAAAGAAAAAGGTAAAAAGTACTTTGAGGCGTATATTCCTGCAGCCGTAAAAACCCTCCATGATCTGCTCCATCAAATAAATGACCTTCAGCTTTCTTCCCTCAAAGACCTTATAAATGAACTTTACCCGTTTAAAAAATCTCTCGACATCCCTGTCCCGGGCGGATAAAATCACTTGGTAATAGTTCACATATTAAAAGGCTTTTAGACGGGATTACAGGATAAACAGGAATCTATTTATTTTAAGTCACAAACAAGCCCTTATTGTAATAATCCTGTAAATCAAATAAAAAATCCTGGAATACACTTTACGGATAAACTCCGAATAAGGAATTTATATGATCACTTTGCGTCTTTTTTGAATATGAAATGAATATTTATAATAACATCCGATCAAGGGGGAGAACAGATTAAACCAGATCAATAGAAGGGTTTAACCCAAGCAATTACACATAAAGCAAGGAACGGTCTATCAGGATATCTTAAGGATTTACAGGAATTTAAAAAAATCAAGTTAATCCTGTTATCCTGTCTAATAAATACCTGTGTAGTTACCAAAAAACTATGGAAAGAAAAAAGGCATTTGAACCGGGTGATATGGTAGCCGATTTTACAGGGCAGGTGGGCATGGTAATTTCCGAGGAAGCCTTTGTAAATATCAGAAAGAACCTGAAGGAGAAAAAAAGGCCGGGATATTATTTTGCCCCTGGATGCTGCACACACCCGGATTATGTCATCCAGGTGCCGGTCCTGTTTGAGGACGGGACCTATGACGTGATGCGGGCAATGCATATCAAAAGGGCCCCTGATGCACCAGCCGACAAAAGGGCCCAGGTTCAGGGTATTATTGATGATCAAGGCACGTGATTATTTTTTGAGATTATGTCAATCCATGCCTGTCGGAGCGTAGCGTAGATCCCGCTGTCGGGGCCCCGCGGAACGCGAGGTTGTCCTGCCCACAAGGTCTTTTTAGGATTTATACAGGATGAAAGGAGAAAGTAATGGAAGACTGTATTTTTTGCAAGATTATCAAAGGGGAAATTCCCAGTTTTAAGGTTTATGAGGACGATTATGTATTCGCCTTTGAGGACATAAGTCCTATCTCGGAAGGTCATACCCTTGTCATACCCAAAAAGCACGCTCAAAATCTCTGGGAAATCACTGACGAAGATCTAACCGCAGTTCATCTTGCGTCAAAAAAGATCATAAACGCTATAAATAATGTCCTGAATCCAATCGGAGTAGCCTGCCTTCAATTAAACGGCCGGGGCGTGAACCAGGTGGTTATGCATTATCATCTCCATTTGATCCCACGCCTCAAGGGAGGCCCGGAACTCCCTGTAAGTTCATGGGAACTCAAACAGGGAGACATGGAGGCCATCAAGCAGACCGCGGAAAAAATAGCGGCAGCTATCAAATAACCGCACCTGATCTTGTGAGAAGAGATACAGCGGTGGAAACAGCTTTAAAGGGACGCTATTCGACCAGTTCCACATTCCAGTATAGATAGTCCCGCCAGGACTGTGGAACCTCTCTGAATCCTATTGTGATCTTCAAGGCAGGGAGCCATTTAGGACGTGAAGGCTTGCGGATGAGCTCCATTCCAACCTCATTAGGGATGTGGCCGCCCTTTCTCCTGTTGCATTGCACGCAACAGGTCACAATATTAGTCCATCTGGTCTTGCCGCCCCGGGATTTGGGTATAACATGATCGTAGGATAATTCTTCGGAAGAAAATCGCTTGCCGCAATATTGACAGTGATATTTATCTCTTGCGTAAATATTCTGTCTGGAGAATTTGATCTCGGTATTTGGCCTTTTCACCATCCTGAGAAGCCGGATGACCGAAGGCAATTTGATTGTAAAGCTGACCGAATGAATCTCCCGGCCATACTCCTCAAGGACCTCAACCTTGTCCAACAGGAGCAGGGTAATTGCCTTTTTCCAGTTGACGATCTTAAGCGGTTCGTAAGTAATATTCAGGAGTAGCACTTGTTCCATTATGCACCAGCCCGGCCGATCAGGTTAAAGATATCATGGCCCATTGCGAAGAAAATTAAAAAATTTAATTAACATAATAATAACAATAATACAAGAATAAAATAAGCGCTCGCCTAATTTCTTGACTATGCGCATAATTTTGGTTTATCCTGTTTTTAGTACCGCCACAAAAAATATCCCCGTCAATGTAACAGAACATAAATTCAAAAATTGAAAGGAGTAGTAGTGATGAGGACAAAAACATTTTTCGGATTATTATTTGTAACTTTCATGCTTGTTTCCTTTTCCGGAGGCATATGTTTGGCTGCTGAAAAACAAGTTCTTCAGATTGTAAACGGCACAAAAGTCCTGTTAGACTTGAAAGAAGTGACTTGTGACGGAAAATCACTTGACCTTTTGACCGGAAGGTTGAAAAACGGCAAAAAAATCGCCGAGTATAGTGAGAACGTCAGGGCTGGATTCACCATTAAAATATCCGGGTGGTATGAAAAATATTTAGGTCTCTCGGTTGGCACCTACGCCAGAAAAAAAATGAGTCTTACCGTTACACTTAAAAAGGGGGACACCTCTTCGTCGGGCCCCCGTACTGCAACGGTAAAAAAGTGTGGCTTTGAAGATGCGTGCTGGTCAATTGAACTAAAATAGATAATTGGTGCTCATGCATCATTCAAACTCAAAAAGGCTGATTTCCGGAGCCGTTCTATGCTTTAATGGGACGGCTCTCTTTTCATTTATCAGTATCGAACAAACGCTGAAATACTGCGGTTGAAGACGTTTTGCCCAGATCATAAGCAAACGCTATTCTTCTCGCTTTCCATGCGTTTGTTCCCTTGCATGCTTTTTCTAAAGGTTTTACCGGGAAAATTATGTGGCTTTACTATTTCATTGGCGCTGTCCTCTCATACATCCTCCTTACGCTCTATTTCACCCACCTGGTTCACCGGATCCCCCGCAAACCGGTTAAGGATATTCCCGATTGGGGGCATGTCATTGATACACGCATTCTTAGTATCGATGGTGGCTCCCTGGAAGTCTGGCGAGTTGAACCTGAAGTCCCGTCAAGAGGAGTTGTGTTGCTGGCCCACGGATGGAGCCGGAACAGAGACCGGATGGTCACAAGGGCCAGAGTTTTCGGACAACTGGGATTTACAACGGTCATGCACAGTGCCCGCGATCATGGCAATTCCACCCCTTATCGCTATATGAATGCCTTTCGTTTTGCCGAGGATACAGAAACCGTATTAGAATGGATTAATGAACCTGTTCTTCTTTATGGCCATTCTGCAGGAGCTGCAGGGGCGATCATTGCTGCCAACCGAAATCCTGAAAAAATAAAGCTCCTCATCTTAGAAGGATGCTATGCAAGAACCAGGGAGGCTCTTAGGAGTCTTTACACCAGCTACAACAGGTTCTTCGGTATCTTCTTTGCCCCTATGGTGGTCTTCTTCATGGATATCCTGTACAGGTTCAGACTTGATGCAGTAAGCCCTGTTCGATTAGCCAATGGGCTTGATATCCCGGTCCTTATTATTCATGGGGAGCTTGACAGCAGCTTTCCGCTCCATAACGCATGGAGATTGAGAGACAGCTTTCCCGCGGGACGAGCCGAACTTTTTGTGGGTATAGGATCCGATCACAGCAGTTCTTCTCTTACACCTGAATATCCGATAGCCATAAAGTCATTTGTGGATCGACACTTGCCGCAATTTGATTGATATTCCCCGAAGAAGATTTTATGTAATAGTTTAGCCCTTTGAAAACAGTACCGGGACATGGGGATCTCTTTTTAAAAGCCGCATCACAAATTCACCTAATGCCAGCAACACGCCCCGTGGGCTTTGACCATTGGCTCAGAGAAGGCAGGAATGGCGGTCTTAATCATGAAGATTTCCACATGGGGCTGTCCCGTTGCTTGAATTTCAGGTCCTAACTGCCGTGCCATGTAATGATGTAAGCATATGCGGCTTTAAAAAAGAGATCCCTATGTCCCCACAATCCGTGATCGATTTTTTCAAAGAGCTAAAATGTTACGATTTTATGTATATTTCACCGCATAGACGCAAAGAACGAAGTGAAGCGGTATAATTATCTGGTCTTAATTTTAGACTGCTCTTGAAGGTATCCAGATTTGGATGATATAGCGATTCTTGATCATCTTGAGGCACTGGCAAATACTCTGGGAATAGAGATCCGCTACGAATACTTAGATGGAGAGACTGCCTTTCATTCAGGCGGGCTTTGCCGGGTAAGGGACAAATATTTTGTTATTGTAAATGAAACGGCATCCAAAGGCGAAAAGATTCAAATCATAGCCAGGGCCTTGCGGCGTTTTGATCTCAGCCAGATTTTTATAAAACCTGCCCTCAGAGATTTCCTGGAAGAGACTGTTGAAGAAAATGAATAGCGTTAATGTGGTGTTTTACGATTCCTGGTTATCTATTCTATTAGGAAAAGGCGTTTGAAAAAACCCATGGTGCTTTTGCCTAAATTCTTCAAGGGGACGTATTTTGCTTTTGTTTTTTGCAATGGGCCTGACAATTTGAAATAATAAATGAGAATCGATTTTTCCTTCCCTGTAAGGACATAGCCTAATCCGGGAATCCTGCTGAGCACCGCATCAAGTGTTCCCAAGGGCTGAACCCCGATATCAAAATCAACCCATTTGTTGGTCAAATCAACACTTCCCTTTGCTATGGCATTGAATACATGGCTTTTCATAACCAGATCTTCCGTCGCGAATATTCCCTCATGAATGTCAATGTGTCCTCCAAGTGTTTTAAAATAGAGCCCCTCTTTTGAAACGCCCTGGGGCTTTTTCTTAAAAAGGCTTAATATTTTCTCAATGCTCATAGCATCCAGGACCTTAAACATCGCATGAGACTTTTTTATGGTTCCCTTTTTAATAAGGAAATCGGCATTCCCTGCCAGACTGGAAATCAGCTCTTCCTTGGACTTTCCCATCATTGAGAGAGTGCCTTTCAGGTTCAGGGGACCTTCCACATGAGCCTTTTCAAAGCCGATGCTGTGTAAGAGTTCGGAAACAGGTTGATTCGTCAGGTTGAACCGCATGGACAGAAACTTCTCAGCGTCCTGTCCGACATGTACGTGCCCTCCCAGAGTCAACACGCCATGCTCCATTTCAAACCTGGAGCGATTGATAATGAAATTGCCTGACTGGAAAATACATTCTGATTCCAGGTGGCCGTATCCCAATTCCCTCCATTGCCCCCTGAAGGCCTTGATTTTAAGTTGAATATCCGATTTCTCATTAAATGAGCTCTTTTCAGGCTCTTCTTCTTTGGCAGGGGTCTTGTCAGGTTCTTTACTTTTATAAATTGACCAGTTCGCATCATTTACGAAATCCGACACATCCAGGTAATCGGCATTGACCATCAATTCTCCGGTTAAGCCGGCCCAGCCCTTCAGTTCCCCGCTGACACGTATGGGACTTCGCCCAACTTGCATTTTCATGGAGTTAATGAAGATCTTTTTCCCTAAGAATTTCAATTTGAAGTGACATTTACTAATAGGGGACGGGAATCTTTTTGAGTGAAAATACAGATCCTGGGCCTCGATATCTCCCATCACGGCGGTCATCAGTGGATTCTTACGGGAACCTGTTACCTGGATATCGCAGATCAGGATGCCTTTTGCACGGGTACTGGTTTTTTTAAACCCGACCCCAAGATCCTCAAGTAAAAGACCCGGCGTAACGATCCTGAAATCAATGAAATCCATATCCGTCAGATCAAAGGAACCGGAGAGTTCGAGAGAAGAGTTGCCGAGAAGAAAGCCGACCTTTTTCAGGTTGACCTTCTTTTCGGGATGGAAGTCCATGTTGAACAGGATTTTATCCGCTTTTCCCTTCGGTTCCATTGAAAATGACGGGGAATCCAGCGTCACTTCCCGGAGATCCGCTTCGCCCTGGCAGCGCCAGATGCCTTTTTCTTTAATCAAAGTAATCCGGCAGGGCACAGGATCACTGAATCTGGGTAGAAACCGCCCCCTGCGATAAAAGCGATCCGTAATCTCGTTAATATCAGCCCGTGCCAGGACATCTGCCCTTCCAGTCTCGGAAATGTTATCAATTGATCCTCTGATATTAAACCGGGTATTACCCCACAGACCTTTTCCTTGAAAATGACTCTTCATCTTCTCATCAACGCGTATCTGAGCTTCGCCCAATACCAGTGGAAAAACAAGATCCTCCTGGACTATCATGCAGTCCTTTAAAATAAAATTTCCCTTCTGTACTTGGGGATAATCCCACCCGCGTTCAAATCGGAAGCTGATCCGGGCCGAAAGGCCCCCTGAGGCCGACTCAAATCTTTGAAAATACTCACGCAAATTAATGGGAATCAAATCCATATCCCTTTGTCGCATAAGGTCTTCAAACTCAAATAGTCCATCTAATGAAATGTCGTAGGAAATCGTTTCACCATACATGGTACTAACATCTAAGGTACCATTTTTAATTGTTGAGCGACCAAAGCCCGCGTTAACCCCCGAAACAAATAGCTCTCCATCTTTAACTCTCAGTTGTCCGGACACTTTCTCGAAAGGTAAGGAGCTGCCATCTTCCAAAATCTCAAGATCTTTCCACGATATCTTCAATGAAAAAGCTCCGGCATTCTCTGGTCGGTTTAAGTTCCGGATTTGATTCAAGGTTCCCTGCAGGGAGAAATGATTCACGCGAACACTGCCATATGAATCTGTAAAAACGGGAAAAAGGCGATTCTCAATCCACCGGGGCAGAATTGGAGCAGGAAAAATGCTCTTAAATGCCTTTAGCTCCATAAAAGGGGTCTCAACCATAAGGGTCAGTCTGGGATTTGAGCTTTCTTGAAGATTAAGACTGGAACTTGCTACGACAGTAAAGTCCGGTGTGCTTGCCTTTATTGATGAGATCTTTATGACAGATTCATGGTAGACGGCCTTGAAATTAAGTTCAAGGGGGCTAAAGGAAAAAGCCTTTTTGTCCCGGGGCCGAACGAGTTGAAAGCAAAGATCATTTACAATAAGCCTTCCCTCTGCGGACACCGGACCATCCGGCGTGCCTGAAAATTTTATACGTGCCGTTGCATGTCCTTTCTCAACGGGCAGATAGGCCGGCCAGGGGATCCACGCTAAAGGGATATCGCTCGCATTCAGCATCATCTCTGCAAATGGATCGACTTTCGCCTTAATATCCTGGGAAATCTTACCTTGCAATATGAAGGGGACTTTCTCTTTCTTGTATCCGAACTTCCCCTTTAAAGAGACATCAAATCTGATGGGGTCGATGCTTTTTCGCGAGGCACTAAAATTGGCATCTTCTAATTCAAAGGGAAGACCTTTTATGGATATATGGGCCTGTTTCATGGAAACTGCGGAAAGCCCTGTCAACCTCCGCAGGAGCATATTTTTAACGGCCGAAACGTCGCCGGGCCTTGATGGGCTCCAAACCTTTTCCGTGACCAGATCAATCCGGGGCTGAAACAGAAACATCCTTGTAGGAATGATACGGCCCTTTAGCAGCTCTCCTGCATCAAAACCAATTCTAACGCGAGAGGCCGTAATCCTCTCCGGGTCTAACCTGGATTTGGCCTCCAGGTCATGGGCACTAATGCCGATTCCGCCCCACAAGCTGATTTCAATTTTGCCAGCATGAAGATCAAAACCTATAACTTCTGAAACCCGTGTTAATAGATATTGCTGAACAGACGGCCTTTGTATAAGGCTGTTAGCAAGCAAAACGGATGCAATAAAAAGCAGAAGCAGTAAGAAGGCTGGTATAAGAATGGCCCTAAGCTTTTTAGAAATCATCTCTCGAAATAGTCTTTAAGGATTTTTGCATGGTCAAAGGCAAGTTGCTCTGGGAGGTCGTTGCGGTCAAAGACACCTACATCTTTCGCATCGTCTGCCGCCTTAGGCTCTCCTGAGGCCTTGCCCACAAAAACCACGGATATAGTATGGTGTCGGGGATCCCTCGACGGATCTGAGTAGGCCCCTAACTGGTATAAAAGCTCCACCTTCAGGGACGTTTCTTCCTCGGCTTCCCTTATCGCTGCCGATTCCAGGCTTTCACCGTAATCCACGAAACCGCCCGGCAGAGCCCATCCGTATGGGGGATTCTTTCTCTTTATAAGTACGATTCTGTCATCTTCCATCCGGATAATAATATCGACTGTAGGGAAAGGGTTCCTGTATTTTTCCACGGTCTCACCGCAGTGTGGGCACGATAATATGTCCTTGCCGGCCTTACCGGATCGCCTGTGTTGTTTTTGATTTTCATTTAAAAGTTGCTTCTTCACGTAGGCCATCCTCTGGAGCGCGGTAAAATTGCTCAAAACAGCAAGCAAAAGAATAGTCAACGTCATTATGAAATGACCAATCACAGGAATGGAGCCGAACAGTGATCCAATGATCAGGAGGACAATCCTTTCCGGTCTTTGCATCCAGCCTACCGGGCAATCAACGCCTAATCCTTCGGCCCTGGCCCTGGTATAGCTGACCATTATTGAACCGGTAACAGCTAAAATAATGAAAAGCACGGTCAATGGGCTTTGAAGGCCCTGGGTATCAGGGCTATTGCCATGCAGGAGCATGGACGGCCCTCCCGAAAAATACCACGCCAACCCCATGAAGAGGAACACTTCGCTGAATCTGTCGAGAGAACTGTCGAGAAAGGCACCGAATTGGGAACCCTTTCCGGTCTGCTTGGCTAACTGTCCGTCCAGGGTATCGCATATCCCTGCCACAACCAATATCCAGGCCGCCCAGAAAAAAGCCCCGGTACTGTAAACGATCCCGGCGACCGCACTCAATATCAACCCGGTCAAAGACAGGACATTGGGGTGAACACCCAGGCGAGCAAACAGATTGCCCACGGGAGTCACGATTCTCAGGTATCTTTCCCTGTTTTTTTCACTTAAAAAAACAAATTCAGCCATTCCTTCGCATTTCACCTAAAAGACTAATCGATCAAGATCATAAATCCCCTTCCTTTGCCAAACACTAACACTGTTTTGCTGCTCAGATGGAAGTGGGTGATACTGACCTGGCAGGGGGCCTTTTTAAGTCAGGGCACAATAGGACAAAGGTTCTTCGGTGTCAAGGGAAGACTCAGCCATAAATATTGCTATTGCTTATTATTCCGTCACTGCTAGTACCTTATGAATGCATTTGTGTTCAAAACGCCCATAAAATATTATTAAAGTTATCAATACTCCCCTTATATATGGGTTACGGAGCGGAGCGACACCTTAACTTTAGGCACTTCAAACTTTAGTTCACTTTAGGCACTTTTCCGGTTTATCCGGGTTAGGAGTTAATAAAACCCATCTCACATCACATATCCGGTGAGAGTAATGATTTATTTCTTCGGCTTAATATACCCCCAACCAACCAGGCGGCGATAAGCGTGTTGGGCCTGTTCACCTTGATTAACCGTCCTTAGGTACCGGGTATATTCCCTTGCAGCGCTATCGCGTCGCTGCATCCCGTCTAAGGAAACCGCTTTCAAGAATATGGTATTGGGATTGCCGGGCAGCAGTTTTTCATAGTTGTTGAATTCTTCATAAGCGGAACCAAACCTTCTGCCCATCATCCTGGCCATCCCGCTTAAATGATAAGCCTGTGCCTCTTTAGGGTGTATTAGCTTTGCACGGTCAACATATTGTCGCGCCCGGGCAGGTCTTTTCAGGGCCAACTGGCATTTGCCCATCATTACGAGTGCGGCATAATCGTTCGGTGCCTTTTTTAAGGCCGACTGGAAATGGGATTCTGCATTTTGAAACTGCTTCTTCATCATTGCCACTTCCCCGTTCTGCATCTCTTCGATAGCACCTTCCATACTTCGGAGTTTAGCCGTATGATCCATATAGCGATCTCTATTGAGCGGGAAATTTCCCGCAGCCTTGTGTTTTGTCTGCACGGTTTGAGTAGCGGTCTGATACCGCTCCTCGCTCATGGGATGGGTTGCAAACATCATTTCTATGGCACCGGGCTTGCGCCTCGACATACTCCTGAGGACCTCCATCAAACCGACCATACCTTTAGGGCTGTGGTTCGCCTTTACCATGTATTCCATACCCAGGGCATCGGCCTCGCGCTCATCATCCCTGCTGTAACCGGCTAACAGCATACCGGCTCCGATGCCTCCAAGGCCTGCAGCCAGGGGTGCATATCTTTCATGTTCAACCTGCGCATAGGCCGTGGCCCCTGCAACAACCGCGGAAATCAGAATGCCTTTTGACATCCTCTCCGCAGCATGACGCGCATTTACGTGTCCGATTTCGTGGCCTAACAGGCCTGCCAGTTCCGCTTCGTTGTTAAGGGACAAAAGGATCCCCCTGGTGGCGGCTATGCTGCCGCCTGGAAATGCATACGCATTTACATAAGTGGCGTTTACCACCCGAAAAGAATAGGGCATCTGGGGACGATGACTGCGAGAAGCCATGGCCGTACCGGTACGGGTCAGATAATTGTTCAAGTCCCCGTCTAAAACAGCGCCGTAATCCGCGGAAAACTGGTGCGGTGAATTGCTCCTGTCAATATCCAGTTCTCTGTCTTCCGTTACCAGCATAAACTGCTTTTTTCCGGTGACCGGGTTGGATGCACACCCGATCATAACGCCTGCTGCCGATATAGACATCAGCCACAAAAAATCACGTCGCGTCATCTCCCGCCTTTCAATTCGTTTCCCGAGACTGTAGGCCATTTGCTCCTCCTTTTAATTAATTCGACTTTTACGAATTCATCGATATTATATTGGACTGTTTATGGTCCCCGTTTCCCTGATCCGGTCACCCACAGGACCCGTGATAAGCTCAAAAAGAGGGGTATCCCACAGGCTGTCTTGATTATCTTCTCTGCCCTCCCTTCTTGACTTTTCTCTTTTAGCTAAAACCTTTAATAAAAGCATGTCCTTAGGGCCAAACCGGGCCTGTTGTATTTTGTCCGTCATATTATAACTAAAAGTAATAACGGCAATACAGGTAATGGTATTTTTGTCATTAGCATAATCCCTGATGGTCGTATCCACAGCAGCGATACGCTCAAGGATTTCACCTGGAATGTCTTTCAGTTTAGTTTCCTTGCAAAAATCCTTTGAAAGCCATTTAAAAGAATCTTTACCGATGATTCCGACGATAGGGCTCTCGTAAGCCATCACTTATCCCCGTCTGAATTAATGACTGGTGCGGTCTTATTAATCTTCATGTCTTTTAGCACCTTTTTCAGCGTATATAAACCCATTTTCATATATTACAGATACAGGAGGGCTTGCAGAACACAAAAAATTTTATTTTCTAGAATTGCGTGCGAAGCTTTTGCATATTTTTGTTGAAAACTTCTTTTTTATTATTTATTATTAAATATTTCAGTTGGTAGAGTCCCGCTAAAGCGGGATTAACCACCCGGTCACGGTTATGTTGTTAATTTGTAGTCCCGCCAGGGCGGGATTGGTAGAGTCCCGCTAAAGCGGGATTAACCACCCGGTCACGGTTATGTTGTTCCTCCGTAGCTCAGTTGGTAGAGCAGGTGGCTGTTAACCACCTTGTCGCTGGTTCGAGTCCGGCCGGGGGAGCCAAAAATTTCAAAGGCAGCCCAAAGGCTGCCTTTTTTACAATGTATTTTACCTATATCCTGCAATCTAAGTCCACAGGCCGATACTATATTGGCTCCACTGATGACCTGTCTAAACGTATCAGGCAACATAATGATCCTGAATACAGAGGTTCAAAGACAACAAAGCATTTCCCAGGTCCCTGGAAATTGGTATATTCAGAAACATTCGATACCCGCTCACAGGCCATGGCAAGAGAAAAACAGCTGAAATCCTGGAAAAACAGAAAGGCGATTCAACGTCTCATTAAAGCTCAGCTGGTAGAGTCCCGATAAAATCGGGATTAACCACCTTGTCGCTGGTTCGAGTCCGGCCGGGGGAGCCAAAAAATTAATGCCCGGTCTATATAGATCGGGCTTTTTATATGGTGGCGCATCTTGTCCTTTTGGGTTTATATCCTAAAAAGCGAACATACCGGCAGATTTTATTGTGGCCATACCAGTAATGTCCAACGCCGAATCAGGCAACATAATGATCCTCACTACACTCTTTCCAAAACCACAAAAAGGTTTAAAGGTCCATGGACGCTTATTTGGTCCCAGGAGTTTACAACCCGAAGTGCCGCCATGCAGTCAGAAAAAATCATTAAGAAACGAGGAATAGGCCGGCACCTCAATAAATATACTCATTCCCCTCGGCTGGTAGAGTCCCGCCGCGGGCGGGATTAATCCCGCTTTAGCAGGATTAGAGTCCTGTCGATGTATCCTTAGTCTCCTGCAGTGAAGCTTACTCTTGTTTTAGTTGTCGTAGCGTTTCTTCCAAGATAGGTAGACGTTGATTCTCCTTGGGGTCTTTAGAGGATTTCTTTAGTTTAACCAGCATTGATAAGACCCTCAAGAATTGCGCTTAGGCCTGCGTTTTTTGTTTTTCCTTTGTCGGAAGGCATCTCTCAACTCCTTAATGGTACTTACCGCATTATCATTGGCCAATAGGCGCTCATCAACTGACATCTTGAGAAACATGGCAATCAATCCTTTATCGACTCCCGCTTGGCGTTTATTGTCTTTCATATTGATTTTTTTCTTTGTCCCCTCTTTTTCTCAGTTTTTTCTTAGAGAGTGTTTTTGCATTACCAATTTCATACTGTCTTTGCCATGAATTCTATATGGAGGTTACTACTCCCGCACCAGCTCCACGCGCCGGTTCTGGGCGCGGCCCAGTTCCGTGTCATTATCGGCCACGGGTTTTGATTCCCCGAATCCGGAGGTCTTCAGCCGGCTCTCGTCCACTCCCCCGGAGACCAGGCTGGCTTTGACGGAATCGGCCCTCTGTTGGGACAAAGTCAGGTTGTGTTCGTCGGAGCCTACGGCATCGGTGTGCCCTTCGATGGTCAGTTTCCAGTCCGGTTCGGTGCGTAGGAGATCTATGACCTGATCCAGTACGGGCTTGGATTCCGATTTAATGACCGAAGAATTGGTATCGAAGAGTATACCGTACAGCCGGGCCCGTTTTTTCGCGCTGAGCTGCTTTTTCAATTCACCTCCCACCGACCCGGACCAGTGGGGGCACCCACCCACCTGGGTGGAGACCTTTTTTCCGTCCCAACTGCCTTTAGGAGCGTCTTTTTCCTTACCTAGACACCACCAGAAACCTCGGAAAGTTTTGCCGTCGGGGGCAAAAACCATGACTGCCGGGCCGCGGTCGTTAGGGCCGCCGTCTTCCCGCCAGGTAATCTTCATGACCCGGCCTTCAATCGTCCCCTCCAGGAGCCCCTCATCGTACTCATAACATCCGGTCAGGGCCGTGCCCTGCTGCAGGACGTGAAAGCTGGAATAACTTGTTTCGTAAGTACCGGAAATGTTGCCCGGGGTGGTCATGGCCGGCTTTTCACCAAAGCCCCGAAAGGTGAAGAGTTCAGTCCATTTAGCGTTACCCTGATTGGTGCGGATGGTCAGACGCACCCAGCGGGCAGGTGCTTTGACTGTGGTCGAAAAACTTTGCTGGCCGGTCCGGTCGGCCAGGGCCGTTTCCAGAACAGGCGTATAGCCGGCCTGGGCCGAAGTGGTGGACACTTCTACCAGGACGTCTTTGGCACCGGCGCCCTTGGCATCTACGGAGGCGTTGTCGAATTCAAAACGCTCCAGAGTGGCGGTTTCCACAAGCTCGAAGACAAAAACATTGTTGCTTATGTTGCCCGATTTACAGGCCCAGCCGGATTTCGGGCTGTCGTCCAGCAGGTAATGGGCGTACCATTTGGCATAGGTCGCAGGAATCACCACGGGCAGGGCGCCTTCCTGCAAAGAGAGCATGTTGACGGGTTCACCCGCAGCCGGGGCCGGGGTGAAGAATATGCCAATGATCAGGAACAAACTGAAGCAAACCCTTAAATACTGTTTCATGATATGCCCTTCTCCCTTGTTTGAACAATCCGGCGAGCTTTTTCCAGAGGTGCACCCCTCAAATCTTCGTTTGACTTATCTGCATAGTGAATCAAATATTTGCTCATAACGTTTTTAAAAAGGGGAGGTCAAACCTCAACTACTGACTAAGTCATTTGAGGTTTCTATGTAGATGTTATGTTTAGACCTATCCTCATAGATTATCTTGGTTCCTGGGAATCATATGACCAATAAATTCAGCTATGATCAGGACAATAGTAAATAGTTGAGGTTTGCCCCCCTTTCATTCGCATTTCGGCTGGAGCGAATGGTTAGAAATGATTTGCAAAATCGCAAAACATCTCAACAAACTTCTCGAGTTTTAAACTTCGCCGGAAATTTTGCGGCCAAATGGTCCGACTGCAACCCCGGGTTCATGACCTTTCAACCAGACAATGTTCTTTTCGGGATCGTATTCGATCCACTCACAAGGATACGATGGACCATACCTTGAGTTGACAACGCAGAGATCCTTCCAGTATTTTTTCCCATCGTTTATGGTCAGGAGCTCAAATCCCTTGCCCTCCCACTCATCAAGCATTTCTTCGAGATCGTATGGGTTCATGCATCCATCCCGGAAGAGACGACCGTCGTGCCAGTTTATATCTGTGATAATTGAGAACTGACTCTCGAAAGCTTCATCACCGAGTTTCTCCCGGATTTTCTCCACTGGAACAATCACATTGCAAAATTCAAGCTTAAGGGCCATATCAAATTATATGAAATTGTTTTGTCAAAAGGGCTATTTCTAACGTTCGAGCTGAGACGCGTGCGCTTTTTTGCGCGTCGATTCTAAAGCGACATGTTATGCGATTATGGTGCGCGTTTGATTTCCTTTGCATTTTTTGGATCAGTTGATGGCTTGCCCAATTTCTTCAATACTTCATAGTAAGCTTGAGCTACTGGTGATAATACACCATCTTTTTTGCAAATCTTTCGGAATAATCTATCTGCTCGATCTTTATGTTCTTTTGCAGAAATTTTTCTTTTCCTCATCAACTGATAAAGAGCATCATGGATTAAGGAAGCTCTGAGATTATTATCGGTGTCTATAACGGGACCAGATGTACCATCCCAAGCATAGCCGCTCTTGACCACCAAATTTCCTTGTTTATCCAGAGCGATAAATTGGGTGTCAATATTCGTTTTTGGTTTGATTGAGGTCTTAATATGGTAATCTTCAGCCAGCTGATATTTATAACCTGATCGGTATTCTATATGCTCATCATCCATTTAGCCCTCCTTCTTTAATTCTCCACCTTAGTTTAGCGCATGACAGTGTTGATAAATGTAAAATATTTCCATGATATAGGACTATATATCTGGAAAATATTTCCACGTGTCCGTATATTAAGTTCAACTACGGTAAATATTTCTCTTTAAATTTTTAACTCTTTTATCTATTATTAAATTTTCTATTTAATAATATAATATAATGAAAATATCGAAATCAAGATAAAATTTAAACCGAATCCAAAATATCGTTTAATGGATCAAGTCCGTGAAGTTTTACGATATTACCACAAACCCTACCGACCCGACAAAGCATTATGCGTTGGTGGATAACCCTCCAAAATGAATCGCTGTGACAAGCTGCGACACCGAGCTATGACATGCTATGACATGAGCTGTGACAAGGTGTGACATCATACCCCGGAACAAAGAAAGTGGGAAGACGAACTTAACGCTTTTTCCGCTTCAGATCACACTCAAGCAATCGAGATGTTGACCCCGATATCCTTTCTTGACAGTGCGCAATATTCCCTTTATCTAATATAAGTTACAGTTTTGTTCAGTTTTCGGTGGGTTTCGAGCCTCAACCCGCCCCGCAATTTTTTCACGGACTGTCCCAATAATTTATAACAATTAAGGTTGATGAAGCCGCAAAAAGGCACAAAACACAAAAAAAATCGAATTTACCGTCACTCCCGCGAAGAGCTTGCCCCAGCGAAGGGAGGGGCGGGAGTCCGAAACTGCCTGAAATGACTGGATTCCCGCCTCCGCGGGAATGACAAAAAAAGACAGATAAAGACTTTTTACGAGTTCATTAACGGTATTCCCGATGAAACAGATTATCTTAGGCACGAGCCTTGTCAATAATTGATCAATAAATACAAGTATGTCATCTAAAAAAGACCCAAGAAAACCCAGAAAGAACCCTGAACTCAAGTTTATAGAACAAGTCATGCTTGATAATTGGCGGCGGTTCAGAGCTGCTAATAACTACAGTGAGAAGCGGGGGAATGCGATGATCCTGCAAGCACACCTTGAAGAGTGGCTTGCTCAGCCAGAGAGTCTTTGTGAACTGGAATATGGGGTATCTTCTGAAACAGGTGCGCCTTATCGGCTGAAGGACATTCCGGTAGATACAGAGTTGGTCTTTGACAGAGGTGGACCTGCTGAAAATATCTTTTTCTTCTATACCGGTGGTTCCATTTCGCAGCTCTTTACCAAAGCAGAACTTGATGCCGACCCGGATAAGGTTCGGAAATACGGATACTATGTTGTTACCGTATATGAAAAAATGTACGCTACTAAAAATGTGACTGAAATGCACTTTACATCGGAAGAAGCGATAAGGCAGTATATAAATTTATCAAACCTGACGAGGTGGTCTCAGAAAGACGATTTTGATGTCCTGGCAGATCCCTTGGGCTGCCCAGACCCAAAGAAATGTCAAATCGTGTCCAGATACAGGAATCTGAAAAAAGCCGTGGCAAAAGCAGAAAAGCTCGCTGAGGAATTCAGTATCCGCTTTATTGTGGCTAAGGTTCAGGGCCTGGTGGATAACCATTAGAGCGAACGAAATGAAGATCAATTGTCCTGTTTGTAAAGAAAAAGCAGAGTTGACAGTAGAGGTTTTTGCCAAAGATAAGACGTTCAATAACCCGGCCAACGACTGGAGGCTTACCTGTGAACATTGTTCGGTTGAAAAAGAAGCTAAATTTTCGTCATTTAACCGTGTCGTACTGTTAATGCTTTATCTTTTCCCGATTGTCATCTCCTGGAAGATCTTCCTTCTTTACTCTTCACAGTTAGGCAACGGCTGGATGCGGTTTCTGGTTTTCTTGATCCATCTCGCGGTAGGCATATATGTTGGCGATCGGCTCAGCACAGGCTATTGCGCAAGGTTCATTTTCAGGAATCGTCATACTCTGGGAAAGCTATAAAAATTCTATTGTTGTAATGCGGGACGCCCTTAAGTTTCTAAAATTCATTCTCTATCATCAGTTACTTTTATCATTTATGCAGTATCATGGCTTTGCCAGTTCTCCTGCTAATATTTAGAAACTTACAATCTTAAGGGCGTCCATACTCTCAGAGCACCCAAACATGATTTTGAGTGATAACGAAGTCTATGCCTTACCTATCATCCTACTCAAACAATGCGGAGACCGAGCCCAATCGGTCGAAGGTCGCCCTGAAAAAAGATCCTGACATCACCTCTTCTGCCCTACTCAGCCCGCCGGACATGATAAACTCACCCTTTCTCAAGGTAATACCGTAGTCATTGAGCTTATTTGCCAGCCATGCGACCGGCTCAGCCGGATTGCCCAGCGCAGCAGCGCCTGCAGCAGTTGAAACGACTTCGCCATTTTTTTCGAAGACCATTCCAATCAGGCGAAGATCCATATCTGGAGTTAAGGGCGTAAGCTTCCCGCCAAGGATGACAATGCCGCTTGTGGCATTATCCGCAATGGCGTCCTTGATTGTTGGCTTCAGGTTTTTGATTCTGCTGTCCTTGACCTCAAGCAACGGCATAACGCCCGCTGTAGCAGCCAGCACATCAACAACGGTCACGCCCGGCCCCTTGAGGTCATCTTTGAGCAGGAAGCCGATCTCGGCCTCGATCCTAGGGACAATCATGCTTTTGGCAGGGATAGGCTCTCCCTCGCTGAATACCTTGTCGTCAACAATGATACCGAAATCCGGTTCGTCAAGGCCGATCAGCTCCTGCATGGCCTTGCTGGTCAGGCCGATTTTCCTGCCAACAACAACTGCTCCAGCCTCAACCTTCTTTTTAATGGTCTTTAGCTGTATGGCATAGGCATCATCATAGGTCATATCAGGGTATTTCTCTGAAATTACATCTATAGGCTGACACGTTTTTTCAGCCTCGAGCAACTGCTGAGATACTTGCTCTATTATTTTCTCTGTAAGTGACATACATCCCCTATTTTAATGATCCCGTTCCCTTATCAGGTGTTCTTATGGCTTATGTATCTTCCGAAAAGTTTAAACAGGCCATATTTGAATAAAAACAAGGATCTATTTTTTTACTAGCCTTGGTGAATCCCGAAAAAAGCTTACTACTAAAATGGTACTGCACTGGATACGGCTTTTTGAACTCCTGGGCAAAACGCCTGCCAAGGCCAGGAAAAAATGATCTGAGAAGTAGAGAACAGGGTTCGAGAAAAATCTACAGCATTCTTGCCTTGGCAGACGTTATAGCGAGGTCGCGGAAACAACCCAAACCCCGTGAAAAAAGCCCTTTTTTATTCGATCCTTCCGATATCCCGTATCAACTGACGCGAGCGCTTTCCATCAACTTCCAGGAATTTTATGAAATCAGGCTGATCCAGGTATTGAATAGGCGTCTTAAGGTTTTTCATTGCGGTTGTGAATTCCTTTGTCTGAACAGCCTTTTTAACCGCATCCCGCAACTTCTTGACGATGTTATCCGGCGTGCCCTTGAGGGCAAAGACACTGGCCCAGATATAGAACTCCGCATCGTATCCCAGCTCCTTTGCAGTAGGCACATCCGGCATGGAGGCCAGCCGCTTGTCTCCTAGCACAACCAGGGGTCGAACGGTTCCAGCCTTCAACTGTTTAATAACAACAGACGGTCCGAAAGCAGCGCAATCAATATGTCTCCCCAGCAGAGCCCTCAGGGTTGGGCCTCCTCCGGTATAGGGTATGTGGTTCAGCTGGATACCCGCTCTCCTGATGAAGAGCTCATGTGCCACGTGCATGACGCTGTACATTCCAGCAGAACCGACATCGATTTTGCCCGGACGTTTTTTGGCATCTGCAATGAATTCCTGGGCGGTCTTCCACTGAGAACCACTGTGCACCGTGATAACCAGGGGATCCGAGCTCAGCCTGGCAATGGGAATGAAGTCATCAGGCGTGTACACGGGTTTTCTTCCGAATAGCTTATCCACCTCATGCAGATAGGGCTCGCTGGAAAGCGCCACCATAATAGTGTAACCATCAGGTTTTCGGGTTGTTGCATACTGCATCCCCACGGCACCGCCTGCACCTTTCTTGTTTATCACAAGCACAGACACTTTGAGCACAGGCTCGAGACCTGCAGCTAAGGAACGCGCGTGAAGATCACAAACACCACCCGGCGGGAAAGGCGCAACAACATAAATCGGCCTCTCTGGATAGGGTTCCCCGGCCACTCCAATTGCAGAGCTCAATCCTGCAACACAAACACAAAGCGCCACAACAAACAATACCTTACTCATTTTTGTTCTCATAACCTTACCTCCTTTTTTGTTGTTATCCTTTTGTTATCCTTTAAAGCAACCACTTATAATTCCTTTTACATTAATTCCTATTTTTCCGCTTTCGCGAGCTGTGCCCGCCACAGAGCCTCCTTCTTTCTGAGCATTGAAACTATCGCCACCACGATCAATGCCAAGGCCCCGAGAAGAAAACATATAGAGATGGGCCTGTTGAAAAATATGGCGTAGCTTCCATGGGACATGGCAAGCGACTGACGCAGGCTTCTTTCAATTATAGGTGCCAGTACCACGCCCAAAACGACGCCTGCGCTCTCATATTCGAACTTCTTGAGAAAATATCCTAAAATGCCCATCACGGTCATGATCCCGATATCTACAACGCTGTAGTTCACTGCATAACACCCCACCAGGCAAAACATGAGGATCGTGGGATAGAGATACTGGTAGGGAATCCTCAGGAAATTCACGAATACCCCTATCATGGGGAGATTGAGCAACAGGAGAACAAAATTACCCAGATACATGCTCCCGATCAATCCCCAGAAGGTCACCGCGTGCTCTGTGATAAAAAGCGGTCCGGGATCGATCCCGTGGACCATCAGTGCCGCCAGCAAAACAGCTGGAATGGGGCCGGTGGGCACACCCAACGCCAGCATGGGAACGAGAGCCCCGCAGCTTGCTGCATTATTTGCCGATTCCGGACCGGCTACCCCTTCAATGGCACCCTTTCCGAACCTCTCCGGTGTCTTTGAAATCCTCCGCTCGATTGCATATGAAATAAAGGTGGAAATAATATGGGCGGAGCCTGGAATGATCCCGATCAGAAATCCCAGTATTGTCCCCCTCCCGATAGGAGCCGCAGATCGTTTGAATTGATCCCGGGTCGGAATCAGATCCTTCAGCTTTGTCTTTATCGCCTGCGGTCTGTTGGGATCGCCCGCCGTAGCCAGTATCTCAGAGAGCCCAAAAAGCCCAACAGCAACTGGCACAACTGAAACTCCATCCCCCAGGGCAACGAACCCATAGTAAAAACGGAAGTTCCCGGTCATGGTATCCATCCCGACCAAGCCAATGAGCAGCCCCAAAACAATCATCGCTAAGTTCTTTGCCATAGACCCGCCGGTCATATACCCGAGAATAATCAGGCCCATGATGAGCAGAGAAAAATATTCCGGCGGACCAAAGCGTAGCGCGAACCGTGCCAAGGGAGGCGCTATAAACATGAGGGCAATTACTGACACTGTTCCCGCCACATAGGACCCTATGGCACTAATGGCCAGCGCAGGACCTGCCTCGCCCTTGCGTGCCATAGCGTATCCGTCGATACAGGTCATTACAGAGGCGGCCTCACCTGGAATCCTCATCAGAATTGATGTGGTGGAGCCCCCATACATGGCCCCATAGTAAATGCCACACAAAAGGATGAGCCCCCCTGTTGGCTCGATGCTAAAGGTGACCGGCAACAGCAAGCTAATTCCTGCAAGCGGTCCTATCCCAGGCAAAACACCCACCACCGTGCCCAGAAAACATCCAAGGCAGGCCCAGAGCAAATTGATGGGCGTGAAGGCCGTGGAAAATCCCAATATCAGATTCGATACGGTATCAACCATTAAAATAGACTCCATTGGGGTAGCGGCACCTTAAGCAGGGAATTGAAAACCCAGTATGAGCCAAAAGAGAAGCCAAAGGTCAGAACCAATACCTGCCAAATTCTTAAACGCTCGATCAGGCCAAACAAGACCAAAAGTATAATTGAGGTCGTTGCACGATAGCCTATTCTTTCAAACGCAAGGATGGAAAAAACGCAGCAGCCCATGATTACCAGGACATGGATCATACCAGGCCATTCAACTGAACTAAATGGCATATCCAGAGTTCCCTTAAAAAAGATAATGGCACCTAAAATGGCCAGGAGAAGCGCCAGGAGAAGGGGCACATATCCTGAGCCTGGGTGAAAGTGATTCCCCAGGGGAAGGGTGACCAGGGTATGGATGATCACGTACACGGCCAGCAAAATAAGTGCCAGTCCGCTTATGCGATCAAGTTTCTGATTCATCATTTCCCCCTTTTCTTCCACTCCTCGAACTTCTCCAGCTCCTCGGGAATCATTAGATAGCTATGCTGGGGTTCCGGAAATGCTCCTGACCGCACATCCTCAACATAGGCTGTCAGGGCCTCCGTGCTGACCTTGGCCACCTCAGTGTAACGCTTGACGAATTTCGGCGTGAATGCCTCGAAAATCCCGAGCATGTCGCTGACAATGAGCAACTGGCCATCACAATGAGGCCCAGCCCCTATGCTCAAAACGGGGATAGAAAGCAATTCGGTGATATAGCCTGTAACCTCAGGGGGAATGGCCTCCAGAAGAATCATGCCAGCACCGGCCTCCTGCACTGCCAGGGCATCCTGAACCTGTGCTTTGGCGCTCTCAAGGGTGCGTCCCTGGGCCTTAAAACCGCCCAGCTGGGAAGAGCTCTGGGGCGTGAGCCCGATGTGGCCCATGACCAGCATGCCGGCATCCACGATCGCCCTGATGCGGCTTGCCACCCTCACACCCCCTTCGAGCTTGACAGCATCAACATTGGCCTCCTTAAAGAATCGGCCTGAGTTTTCTACCGCCTCCTGATCCGAGACCTGGTAAGAGAGGAAGGGCATGTCACCGATCACAAAGGTGCCCATGGCACCGCGGCGCACTGCTTCGCTGTGGACTATCATCTGATCCATTGTCACGGGCATTGTTCCGTCATACCCGTAGACGCACATCCCCAGAGAGTCCCCCACCAGGATCATGTCCATGCCCGCGTTTTCTGCGAAGGTAGCTGTGGGATAGTCGTAACTGGTGATAAAAGAAATCGGTTCCCGCTTCTGCTTCATTTCAAAGAAATCTTGTATGGCTTTCCTTTTTCCCATAATCACTCACTCCTTTTCGAAGGCACGCTCGATGATTTTCTCGATGTCCTCCACGCTCAACTGCCGCGCACAACGGCTCAGCAGCCGCTGCTCCTTGTGCGCATCCACAGCCCAGCGCTTGATCCTCGATTCCTCCTTGACAGTCCCAAGCTCTCTGAGATTGGTCGGCAAACCGACGCTTCGAACCAAATAATCTATTGCATCAAGAGCGCGATGGGCAGCTTCTCTTTGAGAAAGACCATCGACCGACTCACCCATGGCCTCTGCCAGTTGAGCAAATTTTTCCTGTTTGGCCATGACGATATACTCAAAGCAAGCCACAAGAATGGCACACAGTGTCACACCGTGGGAGGTGTGGTATTCACCGCCAATGGGGTAGGCTATTGCGTGTACCAGGCTGGTACCTGAATTATGGAGCACCAGGCCCGCCATTAAACTTCCAAGGGACATGTAATACCGGGCCTCAAGGTTTCCACCGTCTGCAACGGCCGGACCCAGCCATCGGGTTATAATACGGATCGCCTGAAGTGCAATAGCATCTGTCAGGGGGTTTGCCATCTTGGACAGAAAAGGCTCGGCAGCATGAATGAATGCATCGAGACCGGTGCTGGCAGTTACATGGGGTGGACAGCTTGCCGCAAGCATAGGGTCTACAAGTGCAACATCAGGCAATATATTAACAG
Organism: Desulfobacteraceae bacterium; assembly: GCA_030613055.1. Taxonomy (GTDB): domain Bacteria; phylum Desulfobacterota; class DSM-4660; order Desulfatiglandales; family Desulfatiglandaceae; genus JAUWMR01. The sequence continues at coordinate 68,379 of JAUWMR010000010.1, read as the reverse complement.
AGGCAACTGCCTTTTTCACGTTGTCCTTAGTATCCAGAAAGATAGCGTGCTTAGTAACCTCGGCCCCGGTTCCAGATGTGGTTGGGACCATGATGGTGGGTTTTCCTCTGGTTTTGACCTTTTCCACGCCGAAGAAGTCATGAGGGCTGCCTGTGTTGGTCATCAGAGCTGAGGCCATTTTGGTAACATCCATGGTGCTCCCGCCTCCAACTCCGATGAACACATCGAAATTGCCTTTTCTGGCTACCTCATATGCCCCCTTAACCACATCAGTAGAGGGCTCGGGCTCAATCCTGTCAAAAATTTCAAATGACAGCGACTCGCCCTTCAGGGAAGATGCTACCCTTTCCAGCCCTTCTCCCTTAACAAATCCTGGGTCGGCCACGATAAGAACGCGTCCGGCCCCCAGATTTTTGGCATGTTTGCCAATTTGATTTACAGTGTCCATTCCGAAAATAATTAACGGTGTGTTGAATTGAATTGTCTGGAACATCGCTATTAAATCTCCTTTCTTTTTTTCTCACCCCAAATTTTCCATCTTCCTTCCCTACCCATGACAGCCAAATTTCTATCTCCTTTCACATCCCAAAAAGGTTAAGGCCGGCCCCCCCGGAGAGAAGGAATTTTTTAAAGAAATTCAGTCGTCTTTCCATCATGCGCGTGCTTGGCCCTGCAATGCTGATAGCCGCGATCACATTGCCTGACTCATCCCTCACGGGGGCTGCGATACATTTGATGTTTTCATCCAACTCGCTATTGTCTATTGCAAACCCCTCGTTCCTGACTTTTACCAGGTTGTCTCTGAGTTCATCGGCTGAGGTAATGGTGTTTTCCGTAAGGGGCCTGAGATCTTGCTGCGAAAGATACACCTCCAAATCCTCTTCCGGGAGGTTGGCTAAGAATACCTTACCCAATGCAGTGCAATATGCCGGAACCCTCCGTCCCACTGCCAGGTCTATCCTCAATGTTTCCACGCTTTCCACCTTGTCTATATAGACGACCTCACCTGCTTCAAAGAATGCGAGATTGATGGTCTCATGCGTTTTTTTGCCCAAATCCTCCATGTATGGCCTTGCAAGGTTAACCAGCCGCAACCTCCCCCTTACCATGGCACCTATCTGGAAAACCTTTAATGTTGCGTAATATTTCCCGTTATCGCTGTTTTTCCGCACATAACCCAGCTCACTTAAAAGACTAAGGAAACGGTGAATTGCGCTCTTACCCAGATCCAATTTCAGACTGAGCTCTGTAACGCCGGCATCACCTTCCATGCAGAGGTTTTCGAGAACCGAAAATAGTTTATGTGCGGATTTCATTTTGTTCTATATTGTGGAATTATTTTCTATATATTAAAACAATAAACCAGCTAAAAAAACTTGTCAAGCATTTATTTTGGCTTTTTTAAACCAAAATCCCTTTCTCTTAAAAGAACTATCTTATTGATTTAATATGTTTTTCCTGCAGTTTGATTTTCCTTTTACTTACTACAAGCCCAGAAGTTGAAAAGACCGCTTCTGCAGAGGAGTCGGTTTAGTAAGCTCATAGAACGTAGGCCCGGTCTGATCAGATTTGACTCGACAGCGGTTATGGCTATGAGTTGCAAGTTCAGCCAAAAGAGTTTGGAAACTGTGTATTTCAAAACCGTCCGGTATAAGGCGAATCGTCGATATTCATGATCTGGATGACCCTCACTCTGGTCAGACCTTTTTCCCATCTCAATCGCCTTGACAGTACGTAATATTCCCTTTACCCTACTGTTGCATAAACAACATGGTTAACATTATTAAAAACCCCTAAACTACAGTGTTTCGTCCCGTTGTCACCCCGACCGCAGAAAGCCACGGCTTTAGTCCCGCCCTTTTGTGGTCGGGATTACGGTCGGGATGTCGTACCACTAAGTCCCGCCGTTCGCGAAGCGAATCGGCGAAACTAAGTGGTCCCACGGGCTTGCCCGTGGGGCTCCACAGGCATTGCATGAATTCACCGCATGTGCATTCGAGCAAGGCCCGTCAAATAACCATGTTGTTTACCCGAAGGGAAAGCCGAGGGCGCCGCATCTCCTTCGTTGTCAAGGGTTCGCAGTAGATTATTACGGCTTCACCCTTGACGCCTCAGATCTGCAGCACCCTCGACTTTTGCAACGATAGGGTTTATCTAATATAAGTTACAGTTTTGTTCAGTTTTCGGTGGGTTTCGAACCTCAACCCGCCCCGCAATTTTTTCACGGACTGTCCCAAAAATTTTTAAATAATTAAGGTTGATGAAGCCGCAAAAAGGCGCAAAACACACAAAAAGTAGAATTTATATGTAGTAATTTCAATTAGTTATAGGCAGCTGAAAAATGTATCCAGTCTTCTTACGAGTTCATTAAGGATATTCACCATGAAACAGGTTATCTTAGGCACTGCCGGACATATCGATCATGGCAAGACCTCTCTTATTAAGGCCCTCACCAATATAGACACGGATCGTCTCAAGGAGGAAAAAGAGCGAGGGATCACGATAGAACTCGGTTTCGCGCACCTTGACCTTCCGGGCGGGAAGCGATTGGGAATTGTAGATGTGCCGGGCCACGAAAAATTTGTAAAAAACATGGTCGCGGGGGCTACGGGTATTGATCTGGTAGCCCTTGTAATCGCGGCGGATGAGGGCGTAATGCCCCAGACCAGAGAACATCTTGAGATCTGCGAACTCCTGAAGGTAAATCACGGACTGGTTGTATTAACCAAGATTGATATGGTGGAACATGACTGGCTTGAAATGGTCAAGGAGGATGTAACCGAATATCTGACTGATACTTTTTTAGCCGATTCGCCCATTGTTGAAATCTCGTCCGTTACAGGTGAAGGACTGGACGAACTCGTCAAGGTCCTCGATGAACTTGTCCAGAAGATCCCTGAAAGGGACATGGGGCATATTTTCCGGCTTCCTATTGATCGTGTGTTTACCATGAAAGGTTTCGGAACGGTCATCACCGGAAGCACGGTTTCCGGAAAAGTCGCAACCGGCGACGAAGTTACAATTTATCCTCACAAAATCGCTTCCCGGATCAGGGGTATACAGGTCCACAACAGGGAGGTAAACGAGGTGCGCGCGGGGCTCAGGACTGCAATTAATTTTCAAGGTCTTGAAAAGACGGCCATCCTCAGGGGGGATATCCTTGCCGCAAAGGATTCTCTCATGCCTACATATATGGTTGACGTGATTTTGAAGCTCCTTGAAAGCGCGCCACGCAAGCTAAAAAACAGGGCAAAAGTGCGTTTTCATACAGGAACATCCGAGATCATTTCTACCGTGGTTCTTCTGGGCAGGGATAAGTTGACACCCGGAGAAACATGTTTCGCGCAAATCAGGCTTGACCAGCCAACTGCCGTACTGCGACATGACCGCTACGTACTCAGGAGTTACTCACCGGTCCGCACGATCGGGGGGGGAGAGATCCTCAACGCACTGCCAGGGAAGAAAAAACAGTTTTCCGATATTGCCCTGTCTGAACTTAAATTGCTTCATGCGGGTGAACTTGACGAAGTTATCGAACTATTTGTTTCCTTAGGTCGTTTTCGTGGAGTAGAAGAAGGAGAACTGCCTTTTTTGACCAATACAAGCAAGAAAAAGCTGGACGAGGTACTCAAGGCGCTCAAGGCCCAGCTTAGAATAACATTATACGACAAGGAAAAAGGCCTTCTTATTCATTCAGATTTTCTTAAGAAGGCGAAAAATGAGATCCTGGAAAACATTACTCAATATCATAAGGATTTTCCTCTAAAAACGGGGCTGCCAAAAGAAGAACTGCGCTCCAGGACGACAGGCGCAAAGAATCCGAAGCTTTTCAGCTACCTTATTGACCGGCTCACAAAGGATGACACTATTGTTCAGGAAAAAGAGATTGTTCGCCTTAAAGATCATCGTGTAATGCTGGCCCACGATCAACAAAAAACAAGAAAGAACCTGGAAGATACTTACTTGAAGAGCGGACTTCAGCCTCCCTATTTTAAGGATTTGACAAATACGCTGCCCGGAAATACCGGCAAAGAAATCCTTGAGGTCATGGTAAAAGAAGGAATACTTCTCAAAGTCAAGGAAGACCTCTATTTTCACCGTAAGGCAATCCATGAACTCGAAGAAAGGCTCATATACTTTCTGAAGGAACACGGCACAATAGATACGCCTCAATTCAAGGAGATGACCGGAACATCTCGAAAATACACCATCCCCCTTATAGAGTATTTTGACAAGATCCAGTTGACCGTAAGAGTCGGAGACAGCCGGGTATTGAGAAAAAAATAAGGATCATCTCCAAATTGGTTGATGATTCTGAGAGGATTCAAGGGGCCAAGGATTCAAGGATTCCAGTGAAATGCTCAAAAACTATAAAGAGTTGACAACCGCCCTTGGCACAAGACAAAGGGATCATATTGCCATTGTCGGCGGAGGAGGCAAAACAACCCTCATGTTTACCCTGGCCGGAGAGATCCAGCGGGCAGGGCATAAGGTAATCACAACCACTACAACGAAAATCCAGCGCAAAGAGGCAGCACTTGCTCCATGTGAGGTTTCTGCATTTTCCAACCCAGCATGGCATCAAAACGTAGTAGACGGGCTTCAAAGGCACGGACATGTTTTCGTTGCCCAACGCGCCCTTGACTCAGGGAAAGTGGAAGGAATCAGCCCCGAACTTGCGGATGATCTTTACCAGGATCCTATCGCGGATTACCTTGTCCTTGAGGCCGATGGAGCAGCAGGCCGGCCAGTAAAGGCACCCGCGGAATACGAGCCAGTAGTCCCTTCATCGGCAACTCTCGTGATCGCAATGATCGGCCTTGAGGCCATTGGGAAAACACTGGAAGAGGAATTTGTATTCAGATTGGACCTGTTTGAGGAGGTAACCGGACTTCATCGAGGAGAGAGACTCAGCAGGGACAGCCTTGTCGCGATCTTTGAATCACCTAACGGTCTTTTCAAGGGCACACCGTTATCGGCAAGACGAATCGCGTTCCTTAACAAGCTCGATCTCATAGATGACCATCAGGGGGCCAGAGAGTTAGCGGATCGAATTTTACGATCTCGAGGCGCATCGGTCGACAGGGTTGTGATCGGCTCTATCACAAAAAGCGAATACCTGTTAATCCAAAAAACATGATGAAAGAAATATATCCAAGAATTATCGAATTGTTCCACAATGATCGTTTTTCGGTCCTTGCCACTATAATTAAGCAGGCAGGGCCGTCTCCAAGAGGAATTGGAACAAAGTGCCTCATCATGGAAGATGGCTCGTTTACAGGGACCATTGGTGGCGGCATTGTAGAAGCAAAAGTCATTACAGAGGCCGCGAAGGTATTCGATACAGGTATGCCTGTTCGCCTGCCATTTTCTTTAAAGGGCTCGGATGTATCGGATACGGATATGCTATGCGGGGGCGATTTGGAGGTCTTTTTAGAACCGGTTTCTCCAAAACATATCAGCCATCTTTCCATATTTGAAAAGGCATTTAAGATCATAAACCGGGGCGGGGCAGGTTTAATAGCAACAGTAATAAAAGAAGACAGGTGGAAATGGGGTGACGTACCCAAAATGTTCATCGAGAAGGAAGGGCAGAGGATTGGCTCCCTTTTAGGCGGGCAGGCAATGGATGAGGATCTGGTGGAGAAGCTGGAAACGATTCTCGAATCAAGACAGCCTCTGCTTCTTACCCTTGAGGATGGTTCTAAGAACCCGGTTGAAATTTTTGTAGAGCCCCTGGTAGCAAAACCCGTTTTATATGTGTTTGGCGGTGGTCACGTATCCGAGCAAATCGTTCCTCTGGCAGCAAAGGTGCATTTCCAAGTGGTTGTTATAGATGACCGCCAGGAATTTGCAAACACAAAGAACTTCCCCGATGCCACAGAAGTACATCAATTTCCATTTGATGGAGTGATGAACAGGCTGCCCGTTGATGAATCATCTTTTTTGGTGATTGTAACAAGGGGTCACACGCAGGACAAAGACGTTCTGTCACAGGCACTGAAAACAGATGCCAAATATATCGGGATGATTGGGAGCAGCCGGAAAAGAAATATTATCTATGAAAAGCTTTCTGAGGAGGGATTTACCGAAGATGACCTTTCACGGGTTTATTCCCCCATAGGTCTTGGAATCGGAGCGGAAACCCCGCAGGAGATCGCAGTAAGTATTGTTGCTGAGATCATAAAGGTGAGGGCGGGGAAGATTGAGGATTGAAGATTGAAGATCGAAGATTGAAGATTGATGAAGCCGCAAAAAGGCGCAAAAAGCGCAATATTTTAAAATCGCATTTAACAAAATCAATAGGTTACAGACAGAAAAATTTCTTTAACTGACTTTTTACGAGACCATCATGATTAAGTACCGAATAGTTGTTCCCTGAACCCTGAGCATGAAAAATATATTGATGGAGGGACAATGACGGAAGAGAACTACCGCACATGGCTCTGGGAAAAACTGGCGGAAAAATGCATTAAAAATCTGAAAAAGCATGCCTTTGACGCCCATTTTGTCTCTACCGCGGAAGAGGCCCGTGAGCTGATCATTGATATGGTTTCAGGGTATGACACCTTCGGGTTCGGAGGTTCGGATACAACCAGATCGTTAGGGGTCTTAGAAGAGCTCAAGGCTCAGGGGAAAACCATCTATGACCACTGGGTAAAAAGTCAGAGCCCTGAAGAAAATATGGATCTCCGCCTCCAGATGGGCAGATGTGACTGTTTCTTTACGAGTGCAAACGCCATATCTGCCGAAGGAGAGGTCATCAATGTGGACGGTGTGGGAAATCGCACAAGCGCGATGGCCTTCGGCCCAAAAAAAGTCATGATCGTTGCAGGCATGAACAAGGTGACCCATGACCTTGAATCCGCCCTAAGGAGGGTACGGGAGGTCGCCGGGCCCATGAGGGCAAAGAGCTTCGGTGTGGAGACGCCCTGCGCGGAAACAGGTGTTTGCAGTGACTGCGATTCACCCCAACGCATCTGCCGCATCACCACCATCCTGCACCGGAAGCCGATGCTGACAGATATAACCGTGATACTTGTAAATGAGGCATTAGGCTTCTAATATGGTAATGGGCCCATTTTTATATCCGCTGTTCCCGGCTTTTTGATCAAGCTCAGGATGGGCGAGTTTGGGTTAATGCTTTTAAACGGGCAAAGGGTATTGCCCAGACAACTCATAGATGCAGGCTTCTCGTTTCAGTTTTCGAATATCAATGAGGCATTAGAAGATCTTTTAAAAACTTAGCGCGCAACAGACGACTCACTGCCTTTGGAGGTAATAAGTCCCCACCGACCGTTATTATGCTAATCTGAGGCTTATGGCTTCAGTAGTGTCTGAATTACGATTTTATCGTTTGGTGTTGAAAACTTCTCCTTTTTATGGTAGGATAGATGACTACTCAGGCAAATAGACTATATCCTAATCAACCTGAACAATTACTAAGATTGAATCTATTTACCGGCTTTAAACCTTTTTATCTAAAGGAGAAAACAATGGATACAATGATAAATAGGGCTGGGTCGAGAAGAAGATTTATCGGCACATTTATAGGATTATTACCCGGTATTCTGCTTGCGAGCCCCAAACGACTGCAAGCCGCTAAACCTGGAATACATGATTTTTTGCGGCAAATGGATTTTGAAATACTGCCGTCATCAAGGCCTGAAAGGGTTCCAGGCGTGCTCTGTAACACCCTTGAAGATACAAGCACCCTTTACAGGGAAAAAAGAGGAAAAAAGGACCCTGTATGCACCATGAACCCGATGGGGAAAACGATCTGGGAAGCATGTGACGGCAAGAACAGGCCAAAGGAGATCTCCCAAATGATCCATGATCGATACCTTGTCTCCAAGCGTCGGGCAAGGTTGGATACCCTTGGTTTCCTCTGGCAATTAAAAAAAATTGGAGCAATTCAGTAGGCCCATGGATAAAACGCAGCGATTTCAGCGGGATGAAAAAATTGTTTACAGAGAAGAAGAAGACGGGGCATTCTTGTTCGATCCCGATACCGGAAACCTGAAATACATGAACCGATCCGGCAAAGAGACGTACTTGATGCTAAACGATCAAACCGAGGTTGATCAGGTGATCGACCGTCTGCTTGGTCTATTCCCTGATACGGGACGCCGGGAGATCGAAAAGGATGTGAAAATCTTTATCAAGGAACTGGAAGAAAATGGATTTATATCTCCGCTGAATAGGGGACAATAAATCAGCCTTTGTTTTATTCCTTTATTAATATAATGGAAAACAAAGAACCGGAATTCCCACTGACCAGCCTTTACCTCTACCTTACCGACCATTGCAACCTTTGCTGCAGTCACTGTTGGATCTCGCCAAAATATTCTCAGCAACGGCAAAATGGCATTCCTCTTGAATACCTTAAGAAGGCCATTTCCGAGGCCAAACCGTTAGGATTACAAAATGTAAAACTCACAGGCGGTGAACCCTTATTATACCGGCATTTTGGTGAACTAATCGCGTTTCTGGCCGAGGAACAGGTGTCCGTTCTTATCGAAACCAACGGAACACTGATTACCAGGGATATGGTCGAACGCCTTCAATCCTGCGATATTGACCAGATATCCGTCAGCCTGGATGCCGCTACGAAGGATCTTCACGATGAAATCAGAGGGGTAAAGGGAAGTTTCCATCGAACATTGGAAGGGCTGAGGCTCCTGTCTGAATACGCCTTCGATTTTCAGATCATTTTGACACTCCAGCGCAGAAACCGGGAAGAGATACCGGGCGTTATCCGGTTAAGTGAAAAGCTGGGGGCCGGTTCCCTAAAGATAAACCCGTTGATCCCATGTGGGAGAGGGAAGGAGGCATTTGAACATAAACATAATCTGGAGTTAAATGACCTGCTTCGATTGTACCGCATGGTGGAAGAAAGACGGTCTTCGAATAAAAACCTGAAGATTGTTTTTGATCTTCCGATAGCCTTCAGGACTATTTCGGATATAAAGGGAAGAGGAATTTCGGAGTGCCACATACTCAATATCTTGGGGATCCTGGGAAATGGAGATTTTTCTATTTGTGGTATAGGGCAAACCATTGACGATCTTCGGATGGGTAATATCCGTCGGGTTTCCATATGTGATGTCTGGAAGAACAGTCCCACCCTAAGGGACCTGCGCCAATCCCTGCCCTGGAAGCTCAATGGCATATGCGGCCGATGTATCTTCAAATTCCAATGTCTGGGCAGTTGTAGGGCCAATGCATATGCACTTTCCAGTGATCTCTATGCGGCCTATTTTTTGTGTCAGGAATTCTTTGAGTCCGGCCGGTTTCCATCCTCGAGATATGTGTAGTGGTTAGGTGATATTGATGGAATTAACAGTGACTCTGGCGGGAACAGACATCGGCATTGTCTTTTTGGGAGAGGCAGAAAGGGCGGTCCCTTTATGTGAGCGGTTTTTTCGGGGTTTTCTTAACACCGACCGGAAAACAAAAACTGAAGTTAAGGTGAGCACCTTAGGAAAACCAAATTTGAGATTCCCAATCAGGTCAACGGACCGGAAACCTGTTTTTGAACAGAGACTTCCCACAAGGGATGTGGCTGAATGGTTACGGCAACTCCCTAAATACAGGGACGATTTTCCCATAGGCGAAAAGACCATTTCCTCATTCTGTTTGGATGGGCTGCTCCTTTTTAACCCGGATACTGCTTTAGCACGTATCTATCTATTGAAGGAGGGTCCCGGATGTTTAAAACCCATATTCCGCCTCTTCTGGATGTATTTTGCCCAGATCCTGGGGGAAAAAGCGGCCTGTTTTGTCCATGCCGCGGCCCTGGCAAGGAACGGAGAAGGACACCTCTTTTTAGGGGACTCTGGTGCGGGGAAAAGCACCCTGGCTGAAGTCTGCACCGAATGCACAGTTCTTTCAGACGACAGCCCTATATTTTGTAAACGGGATGATCAATATAAGTTGTTTTCATCCCCTTTCCATCAGTTTAGTGGTCTAAAAAAACCAGATAAAGAGTTCCGTACCATGAATGCCCGTTTAAAAGGTCTTTATTTCCTTATGAAGGACAACCGGGCCTATCTGGAAAGCATATCAAGGAAAAAGGCTGTTTCCATGATCATAAAACGGTATATCCATTATTTTTCATATTTATCGTCTCGGGCCAAATTGGACATTTTTGACCTTTTCCTCGAAGTATGCGATAATCTGCCTTTATATAATCTTCATTTTCGGCGTGACGAAAATGTTTATGATGTTATCACTGGAAAATAATATTGGAGGATGAAATGTCAGGATCAAAGGACAATGATAGTGCGACCCGAATTCCCTATGACCCCCCCCGGTTGTTTGACCTTGGAGGAGGGGTTGCCTATGCTGCCGCCCCATGCAAGCCGGGTGGGAGCCCCAGCGGTTCCCAATGCAAAACTGGCATATCAGCAACGGGAAACCAATGCAGAACGGGAATTTCGGCGGGCAGTAAATGCCAAAGCGGGCAAATGGCAATAGGTGGTCAGTGCAACACAGGGGCTTCGGCGGGAGATAAATGCCAAAGCGGGCAAATGGCGCAAGGGGGAAATTGTCAAACAGGTGGAATGGCAAGTAACAACTGCCATGCCGGTGGTACGGCGGGTAACAGCTGTAATGCGGGTGGTTCCCCAAGCTAATAAGCATCCGCTATCTATAATACATTCTTGATCGGTAATCGATTGCCTGGAATACATACTATTTGATGAACCCTGCCGTATGTATCACTTTCAACTATTGATACTCGAAAATGATTGAGACAGATAACCAAAAGAATAGGATAACGTCGGATTTTACAAAAGCTATCAAAGAATTTGAATTATATGAGAAGTTCTATCGGACTCTGAGTGACAATGGAATAAAATACCTGAAGAGCCTTTCCGGAAAATACAAACAAATCTTATCGAATATTCAAAAAATAATCCTGCCTTCTATTAAGAGAAATTGTCCAACGTGTAATATAAACTGTTGTCATTTATCTTCTCCAGAACTATCAATCTATGTAGCGGGAACTGTGGGCGGGTTTAGTATTGTCGATTACCTGTTGATAAGGTGTGATACTGTCTTGCCCGAGCCTTATTATGACAATGTGGAAAAGAATTTATGCCCTTTTTGGAAAGACGGCTGCGTCCTACCCGTTGATTGTAGAAGCTATTTATGCATTCAATATTTCTGTGACAAACTAAGAAAAGAACTTGATATGACACTGGTTTCAAAATACCTGGAAAAAGCAAAGCTTGTTTTAAATAAATTTTCAATCGGAGAGTGTATGGTATAAGTAATTAATTTCCGTTTGGCCTGAAAGAAAAACGCAAGGCCTTATATAAATCCTCACACATTATGATAACAGCTTTTCCCAGCCGTTTGGCGTAAACCGCCCCTTTAATATGCTGAGGTCTCTGCCCGAATATCTGGGCCATGATATCTCCTGCGGGAAAGACGGTTTCTTTAATGAACTTCAGCTTGTCCCCTGCCCTCTTGATATTTATAAGCCATAAGACGTGACATAGAATGGATGAGGAAAAGCCTCTAAGTTTCAGGCGAATGAGATGTCTTTCCAACATGCCCAGCCTGTTTATCCCCAGCTGATGCTTTACCCAGGAGGGTACATCCAGACAAAAAATCTTTTCCACCAGAACAAGAGAATAAAGGACCACTCTTTCCTGGCGCCAGAATCGTGCGCGCTCTACCATCTCCTTCCATCCTTTGGTATTGTTGGCACATTTCAGTAAGCACTCGTGGAGATCTGCAAGCCATATCAGACGAGAATAGCTGTGCTTCAGCGCGTGGGCGGCCAGGGCCACGAAATTATCATATGGGTCTAATATCAAAAGACCGTTATGTCTATTAAACATGGGTGTGGCCTTTTCCCACATTGGGGTGAGGTCCTCGGGAAACAGGTATCGCCTGCTCCGGACTCTCTCCAGGTTGAGGACGTGGGTATGGATGTCAATTAAAATGTCATTTTTATAAAGCAGGTCCGGATAAAAGGGATACGGCGCCGTGTATCCCACTTGATATAGCAATTCCTCGAACCTCTGTTTGTTGCCCGGTTTGACCATCAAATCGATATCCCCCAGTTGCCTGAGACCCGGCTCAGCGTAAACCGTGTTTATAAGCGGTAAGCCCTGGAGGGCAACAACCGGAATCCGGGCCTGCTCAAACTGGAGAGAAAGGGCTTTCGCTTCACTTAGGATGGAAAACGTGCGTTTCTGGGTCCGGGAGTAACTATTCTTCAGGTTCCTTAAGGCGGATTTGGGGAGAAAATTAAGGAGGCCTAAATCTCTCAAATGATAATAAATAAATCCGTCGACGTCTTGCATATTTGCCAAAGCAACAAGGTTATCCCAGGGAACATCCTTTTTGATAAAACGAAAGACATAATCTCTTTCAATATGCGTAAGGTGAGCCCTTGATATACACCGGATAAACTGATTTATATCACGCCAGCGTACCATTACAATAAGTCCTCATCCGGAAGTCTCCCCCCATCTTCGAGAAATCGCTTGAAACATGCATCGGGGCTTGGATGATTTTCATCACCTGTAATCAAATACGCCAGGGCAGGACAGTTCCCTGTACAATAGTTGATATAATCGCAGCCCCGACAAAATTCAAAATCGCTCAACGGTATACTGTGCCGATCCCGTAGCCTCTTCAGTTCCAAATGATTCTGCCAGATATCTTTAAGATCGTCCTGATTAATCCGCCCCAAGTCTATGTGGCTCAGTTGAATACAGGGGACCATGATGCCGTCGGCACGAACGGCAATTGTCTTCATCGGTCCACTGCAGGCCGTTAGATAGCCTCTGCCAGGTATACGCTTTATGCCTTGTCGGCGCGCGTCTTCCATCTCGAGGAAGGTTCTCGCTTCAGCCAGCGGACCGGCATCAGCGCTAATGCGTCCGTTGTATTTTTTATCAAGCCCCAGGAGGGATTCCATGGCAATGGATCGTTCTTCGGTAGTGAGCTGGACCATGTCGGCGTTCTGCCGGCAAAGTCCCATGTAAGAAGCCGCATTGGTAGAAAAATTTGAAAGGCCGATATCTTCAAGCAGGAATTTTGCAATTTCATCAAGCTCCCTGACATTTTTTCTGTGAATGGTTACCCTCACTGACACAGGGACATCGTATCTTTGGAGACGTTCGATACCCTGAACCGCCTTGAGGAAATTCCCTTTTCCCCTAAAGGCATCGTGGGTCATGGGTATTGAACCGTCAATAGAGACTTGCACTCCGTCACAGCGCCCGGTTGAAGCGAGAAAAGCCGCTGTCTCGTCCGTGATCAAGGTACCGTTACTCAGGATATCAAACCGCATCCGGTTGCGAACAATTCCTTCTATAAGTTCTTTAAGATCCTCCCGGCAAAAGGCTTCACCTCCCTGAAGCGTCACCCACATGACCGCGCAACGGTTCAATTCTTCAAAGAACTTGAGCCATTCATCCCTGGATAGATCCTGGCCCACATCGCCCGCACTCGTAAAATGACTGCAGTATTTACACCGCAGGTTACATTCATTCGTTATCGACAAATCCACGGACATTGGCGTTTTCATGATTTCCATAGCCATATCAGGGTAAACACAACACCTCGGGTATAAGTCAGGGATAGCCTCCCTAAAAACTCTCCAAAACCCCCGGGTTATTTTTCGATTTCAGACAGCCCATGCCCACGTCTTTCAAGAATGGTAAGGAGAACCACAATAATTAATGCCTGAATAATCAACAAAATTGCGTCAATAGTCCTTGCGTACCTGAGTACAATGGCACTTATACCCAGGCATGAACTGAGAAAGTAGATAAAAAGCACGCTCCTCTTCTGTCCTCCAAGAACATGGGCAAGCCGGTGATGCAAATGATCTGTGCCAACATAGCGAATCCATTCCCCTACGGTCTTTACCTTGCCGGTAATTACTCTTTCCATGGTTATATAGACCATATCAAATATAAGTATCCAGAATATCAGTGTGGGCATGGCAAAGGACACTATGCGACTGTTATCAGACCAGTACCCCTGTATTGCCAATGCGGCTAAAACAAAACCGAGGAACGTGCTCCCTGCGTCCCCCAGAAAGATTGCTGCCGGAGATCTCAGTTTGAAATTGAAAGGGAAGAATCCAAGACAACTTCCCAGGACGGCAATGGCAATCCACCCCATAACATGCTGGGAGGTCTGAAATGAGGCGATTCCAATAAATACAGCGATGACAGCGCTCAACCCGGTAGCCAGTCCATCCATCCCGTCAAAAAAATTCATAGCATTGGTTATTCCTACAATCCAGATAACGGTCAGGATAAGATTGCATATATATCCCCATGTGGTCCTGGGTGGAAGCAGGTCCAATATGATTCCATTGTAGATGAGAATCAGTACAACAGCAACCTGGATGAAAAGCTTCAGCCTTGCCGAAAGGCCTTTCCAGTCATCAAGAAGCCCAACAAAGCCCAGCACTAATCCCCCTAATAACAGGACGACCATCTCCCTCTCAAGAACCATATTGGCAGTCAACGAGGCAGAAAGGGAGATCATAATAACCAGGCCTCCTAACAGAGGAGTGCTGCTCCCGTGTATTTTTCTTTTATCTGGAATATCAAGAATGCCAAGCCTGATGGCAATACGCCTTATTACGGGCGTTAAAATAAAGGAAAGGCAAAAGGAAAAAAGGAAGATATAGATCCATCTCAGGCCATAATACAGAAAATAGGAACGTATGAAAGGAATGTTGAGAAAGAGAAAAAGGATAATCGCAGGCAGGTTGAAGATTCTAAGACCGAATATGTTCTTATGGCCCAACATCTCTTATGGCTCCGGTTTATATAGCTTTTATAAAAAACATGTAACTACACAGGTTATTTAGGCTGAAGGCTGCCCGCCGTCCTGCCCCGATAGCGGGATCTACGCTTCACTCCGACAGGCGGGGGCTAAGCTTTTTTTTCAGTCCTCAGTCCTTTCACCTCAGTCCTGATACCTTCTACCTTCAGTCTAAACACCTTCAGCCTGACTACGTTAGTAGTCACAAATATTGTCTTAAATTTTTAAAACCGCTCTTATCGCACCCACGATTTCATGGGCATCACTTTGTGTGAGGGAGGGATATATAGGGATGGATACGGCCATTGACCACGCCTGCTCCGTTCTTGTATACCCACTCAGGTTTAAATACTTATGCAGGGGCTTGAATACCGGTCTCCTGCACTCTATCCCTTTTTTCATCATGCCTTTTATTAAAGCAATTGGGTCATCAACAGGTATTACATAGCGATAATAAATATGTTCTTTTCCTTCAGCAGACATCGGAATGCGAGGGACTCCTCCCGACAGGCCGTTATTGTAAAT
Source organism: Desulfobacteraceae bacterium (assembly GCA_030613055.1). Taxonomy (GTDB): domain Bacteria; phylum Desulfobacterota; class DSM-4660; order Desulfatiglandales; family Desulfatiglandaceae; genus JAUWMR01. Next base: position 53,046 of record JAUWMR010000010.1, on the reverse strand, counting down.
TCCGGCAATCTTTTGCCTTTTCCGGATAAATTGGGGTAGTTTCGCAAGCTGGCTCCTGCCCAAAGCGGCCTGCATATCGGTTAGCTTATAATTATGCCTGACGGCATAACTTTCTCTTTCATCATAGTCTCTGAGATCTCTTACGCGTTCAATCACCTCGATATCGTTGGATAGTACAAGTCCTCCTTCCCCGGCACAGAGCATCTTTGTGGCATAAAGGGAAAAAACGGACATAATGCCAAGACTTCCTGTATATTTCTCATTGTATTTTGCCCCGACTGACTGCGCGCAGTCTTCTATTACAGGAACCCCGAGGGAAAGAATTCCATCCATATCTGCCGGCAGACCGAACATATGCGGCACAATTATTGCCCCGGTCTTCGCACTGACGGCCCTTTTTACTTGATCGGCGCTGATATTGTAGGTGCCTGGATCAATGTCCACCACAATGGGCGTTGCTTTTAAATAATAAACAGCATTTAAGAGTGCTGTACATACAAAGCTCGGCACGATAACTTCTGAACCATTGGCAATCCCAAGGGCAAGGAGTGAGAGATGAAGCGCAGCCGTGCCCGAACTGACGGCAACCGCATGATTTACGCCTATGAAAGAGGCAAATTCATCCTCAAGGGATGAGACGTTCTTTCCCTGGGCTAACAGGCCCGATCGCAAGACTCCTTCTACACCAATAATATCATCTTCGTCGAGAACTACCTTTGAGTGTGTAATCATTTCTTACCTGATTTGAGTGAACTAAAGTGCCTAAAGTGAGCTAAATTTTAGGCACTCTTTCATTCAATCAATATTAATGAACAGCCTCTCAGAAACAAATCCCTCGGCCAGGGCGACCCTCCCCTGCACACCCCTGAAGTGGGCGGAAGCCGTGGCAATATCAATAATTGAAAGACCCTCTATATTTGTCTTGGTTATTTGCGAAACATGCGCCTTTAATGCATCTAATTTTTTATCAAAAACGGCGTCTATATCCACAAACACATTTGGCGTAAAATTATTGCTGGTCGGAACCTCATAAAACATCACATTTTTTATGTGCCTCGCTGCGGAAAGAACGGAACGATTCACGGTGCGGTGATCCTGATGCGTATCGTCATAAAAATTAACAAAAATAAAGTCAGGTCTGATCGAGTCAATATGCTGTTCAACTTTATGAATAATCTCATTTCCCTTATCAAGCAATTCAGTATCCTTAAAACCACCCCAAAAAATCTCTTTCGCACCAATAATTTCTGCTGATTTCAGTTGCTCTTTATATCTAAGTTCAGCGTTACCACCTTTTTCACCCCTTGTGACAAGCAGGAGAAAAACATTATGACCCTGTTGTGCATATTTGATCAATGTGCCTGCACAACCTATTTCAATGTCATCGGGATGCGGCCCTATGGCGAGTATATTCATTCGTTCCCCCGAAGGATATTTAGACTACGATGGCCATGATTAAAGATCAGATCAATGACCGACATGTATGGCTCAAATTTACCATAAAGCTGATCATATACAGGGTGTTCATAGTTCTGGAATATGACCTCTATGCCATTTTCCCTGTATTTATCCAGATCCATATACTGCCTCCCACCACTGCCTGCCAGATATGTATCTGCTCCGAAATACCGGATTATGGCAACAAGCCTCTCATCCGGGTCCCTGGAAAACTCGCCGATCTGTGAGGCGACATACAGGGGCGTATCTATTCCTAAAAGATCGACCAGCCTTTTAACAACATCAATATTTAACTGGGAGATCCCCTGCCATGTGCGGGATAAAATCTCCTCAAGAAAATCAAGCAGGTAGTCATAGTAGATCGCCTTTTTGTAATTAGACAGAAGAGACTGTCTCTGCTTATGCTGCCATCTTACAGCATTATTGATCTCTACTTCATATATCAACTGCGGGTGCTTATACCTTACAGGAACTGTAAGCCATTGCCACCCCTGGGCCGTCTTGATCTTATTTCTATTCTGCCATTCATTTTTCTTAAACTGCACATTATCCAGCAGGACAAAGATATCCGCCCTGTCAATCTTATCAAAGTAACCCAGCCATGGCAAATACTGGGGTTGATGCACGGCCACTACCATCATTTTTTACCTGCTCAGCTCACACATAATGCCACTACTGAAGCTTCTGTCCCCCGTATTCCAAGGCTTCTTTAACATCCTGTTTGATCTGTGGATCACTAATGAGTTTTTTCAGCTCATTTTGGGCAGTCTTCGCTATAAATTCAATGCCCTCCTTGACATTCTGCTTGACACCATCAATTACGCGAGGATTAAAGGCAAGATTGGCGGTCTCATAAACAGCCGTCCGGACTGTATATTGTATCCCCTCTTTCACTTGCTGCTTTATACATATTGATGCGATAAAAAGCACCACAAGAAAGATGATGCCCCAAGGGATTGCCATGATAAGATGCCTTAAAAAAATATCACCCATTTCATCCTTTTTCATTTTTTCCCTCCTTTCTCCGGCTTTGCCCGAAAATTCGCAATCCGGTCAAGATAAAATTAGAAAAAATAATCCAGTTTAGCGAAAGATTACAAAGATGGGATTAGAAACCAGTTTTCCGTATCCTCTTACATCAATCCTGTAATATATCTTCTGGCCTGGCTTGGAGTATTTATCTTCAAAGTCAATTTCCATTGGTAAGAAACCGCTGAAGGATTTGATCAGCTTGCCTAATCTTATCAACCGTATCTCCACACGGTTTTGAGCATGTCCTTTTGAAGAAAGAGAAATATGAATCTTGGGGTTTTTCCTTAATACAATTTCATCGCCTGAAATCGCCCTGGCTTCAGATCCGGCTGAGAAAATATAAAACTCATCAAGGATTATTTGTTGGGGGTATTTGCCCTGATAAGCATACATTTTTCCTTCTCTCATGGCAAAAAGAATCTCACGCTTTGTTTTTTCCCGGACAAAAAACATAGTGGGAAAATCTCCCAATCTCCCCGCGCTCTCGGTATCATCATGAAAATCGGCCGTTGAAATTCCCCATGCCGGTCTACTTCTTCGCCCTTCACAATATTCCAATAAAACACTGTCCCATATATTACCTGGGTCAGTTACCGTTATATTATCCCCATACAGTGCGGCAAATCCGGTATAATCCCTGGATTGCTCCAGAACCTCTGGATACGGAGGTGTATTTACAAAAACAGACCCCATTCTTCTGATACCTGATTTCGTCTCAGGATAATTCCAGAACGTCAGCCCGCCTATGGATTCCACGTAATCAATAAGCAACTGGTAAGGTGCTATTCCCTGGTCACCATGATACTGATCAAACGGTGAACTCCGAAAGGGGTTTGTATTTATCATTAACAGGAAAGAAGCGCTGGAAATGAGAATCCCGCATATCCTGAAAAATCCTTTTTGTCCTAAAAGCAAAAGCCCAAGAACAAATGTGATCAGGAACACTAACAACATCGGCAAAAAATTCTTTACATAGCGAGTGCAAAAACCATTGTGCAGCATGGGGAGATCCATATAGTCCTCGGGCCTTTCTAACCCTACGGACAAAATGCGCCTTTCATGGTTATGAGCCGTGAGATTGTCCTTGAAATACGAGCCTGACCAGTAATAATAAGGGGCTGTTTCAGAGCCCGGAATAATGATTATATCCGGATATTTATCCTGTATTTTCCGGATACCATCCAGAAATCTTTCTGCTCCGCCTTTGTTGATTGAGTTTAATTCCACTCTTTTTTTAAGTATGTTTCTTAACGGGAAGATACCATATTCCATGGCCAGCCGATCATGATCGTTAATAAAAACAACTTCAAAACCTCTCGTTCTTGCAAGCAGAACAATGGAGTCCAGATCAAGCTTCCCGTCACTGTAGGTTGTCCTTAGGTCAATAAGACCGCCGACCTGAAAATATTCGTCAGCCATCGCCGGAAAAAAACCAAAAAGAACAAATGCGTGTATCAAAAAAACCAGCTTTTTCAAACACATTTTCTATCACCGGGTTTTTTATCTGATAAGAGGGCGCAATAGAGGCCATCAATCTTTTCGACCATCTTTTCAACGCCGAAGTTCCTGGCCATGGCTCTGCCCCTGTTTCCCATTTCATCCCGCAATTTCCTGTCGGCCAGCAGTCTATTGATGGCAAAAGACAGGTCCTTTACATCACCGGGCTCTACAAGAAAACCATTTTTCCCATTTTTAATAAGGTCCGGGATGCCACCTGTACGGCTTGCAACAACCGGTTTTCCGGCCGCCATGGCCTCAACCAGTACCCTGCCCATGCCTTCGTTTAATGATGGCAGAACAAAAACGTCTATGATTTGCATTATTTCAGGTATGTCATCGCGCCAGCCCAAAAATAAAACCCTGTCTGATACACCCATGCGAGAGGTCTCCGCCTTTAATTCATCTTCTAACTCGCCTTTTCCTGCAAAGACCAGCCTCGCTTCAGGATGGCCCGGCCATATGTCTGCCATAGACTTGAGCAGGTATTCAGGTCCTTTGATGGAAAGCAACCAGCCCACGGCAGCAACAACCGGTTCATCCGGATCCAGCCCTAAGGATCTCTTTTTTTCTTTAATATTCATATGTGGCATCACGAATCTATCTGTATCAACCCCGCTGTGAACCGTGATAATCTTATCAGGATTTAAAACGGAAAATGCTGTATAGTCGTTTTTTTCACCTTCAGTCAGGGCGATAATGACATCAGTAATAGGCGATGTTATTTTTTCAAGCACAAGAAAAAATCTGGAAATCACATTGCCGAAGTGGCCATAGAAGACATGGCCATGAGGAGTGTGGACGATTATAGGTACGCCGGCCATCTTAGCGGCCCAGCGGCCTAATAGCCCTGTCTTGGAAGTATGTGTGTGAACGATAGCGGGTCTTTCATGAATCAATAATCTTAATAATGAAATAAATGCCCGAAGATCGCAAACAGGATCTATCCTTCGAATCAAAGATGGGATAGACAAAACCTTTACACCGGATTTTTCAGCCTTTTCAATTCCACGATCAACCGACTCTTTCTCCCGATCGGTCATCTGAGATTCAAGGGACAGGCCATGGACCAGAACCATTTCATATCTTTTGCTCAACCCATGGCAGGTGAGTAATGTGTTTTGAGCAGAACCTCCCATGTCCAGGCGGGTAATAATATGAACAATCTTATGCATGATACTCTGGACTCAAGCCTCTAAATATGAGACGTCATAATAACTTGACATCCCATGACTGCATTTATAACAACCTCATCCGCCTGCCATAGAACCCTGGAGAAATATAACGCGGACGAATTGCTTTTCTGCTAATTATGACAGTCTCGCAAAAAATCTCCAAGGCCGTCACTCCCGCCCCGCATCAAGTGCGGGATAAACTACGGCGGGAGTCCAGAAGCAGTTGATTTTACCGCTACCTCATGGTGCCCCCGCACAGTGAGGATCATTCAAGATAATTCTCATACCAGTATCCAAACACGATAAGATTCCAGAGCATCCATGACGTGTCCGTCCGGTTGGCAAGCAGATCGTGGATCAGATTTTCTATAATTCCATAATCGAAAAGGCCCTGCTCCGTTATCCTCTTTTCGGAAAGGTATTCGTCTATGAGGAATTTCAGATCGGTTTTAAGCCACTGGCTGATCGGAACCTCAAATCCGGCCTTGGGTCTGTTATAGAGGCTTGAAGGAAGCAAATCCCTGAAGGTTTCCTTAAGGATATACTTGGTTTTTCCCTGATGGAGTTTTAGGGAGCCTTGCATTCCGAATGCCAACTCCACTACCCGATGGTCTAAGAAAGGCACCCTGACCTCAAGGGAGTTTTTCATACTCATCCAATCAACTTTTGTGAGCATATCCCCTGGAAGGGAATCCTTCACATCCGAATAAAGAATTTTGTTGATCCGGTCTCCTCTGTAGGAAGCCAGGTTACTTCGCACCAATCCAAGGGCCATGTCTTCCTTCATAGGGTTTCCACTATATCCTGACTCCAAAAGGAGTTTGTCCCGCATATCCGGTGGAAAAATCTCCTTCCATGCGAGAATCCGTTCCGGAAAAGACCCTTTCGTGCCTTTTACGAATTTTTTCAGGCGACGGACGTATTCCATTATTTTTACGTCTCTGGAGTCGGGAAATGCTGGAATCAATTTTTCAATCAGGCCATCTCTAATTAGGGCCGGGATCATCATATACCTTTTGTACCAGTATTCACCCAGATAGAATCGATATCCGGCAAAAAGCTCATCGCCTCCATCACCTGACAGGGCTACCGTCACATATCCCTTTGTTTCTCTTGATACGATATAGGTGGGAAGAGCAGACGAATCCGAAAAGGGTTCGTCAAATGTAGAAAGAACATCCGGAAGGACATCAAGCATATCCCTGTAAGTCAACTTGAACTCGTGATGTTCAGTATTAAAGCGATTGGACACTTCACGCGCATAGTGCGTTTCATCAAACAATTTGTTGTCTTTAAAGCCTATTGAAAACGTCTTAACCGGCTCTTTTGCATGGTTCGCCATAAGGGCCACGATAATACTCGAATCGATTCCCCCGCTCAGGAAGGCGCCAAGAGGGACATCAGCAATCATTCTCATGCTCACGGCTTCACTCATAGACTCCAAAAGCCGCTTTTTATAGAACCCCTCCTGTTCTGAAAACGGCATGGAAGAGATATCCTCATCCAGTGTCTGAGGAACATCCCAGTACTGCGTTTCTTCCAGCTTCCCGTTTTCAAGGCACAGATAGTGTCCGGGCATAAGTTTTTTTATGCCTTTAAAGATCGTATGTGGAGCAGGCACATAACTAAAAGTGAGGTAAAGAAGAAGGGCGTTATAATCCATCTCTTTTGGGACTTCCGGATCATTTAACAAGGCCTTTATTTCAGAAGCAAATACAAAATGCGCCCCATCCCAGTAATACACAAGGGGCTTGACACCTATGCGGTCACGACAGATCCACAGCCTTGATGCCTTTTCATCCCACAGGCCAAAGGCGAACATGCCATTAAGGTGATTTACACACTCAACCCCCTCTTCTTCGTATAGGTGAAGAATGACTTCCGTGTCCGAATCGCTTCTGAAAATATGTCCTTTTCTCTTTAAACCGACCCTGAGTTCCTTAAAATTGTAGATCTCGCCATTATATGTAATCCATATGGTGCCGTCTTCGTTAGACATTGGCTGGTGACCGGCCGGGGACAGGTCAAGAATTGAAAGCCTCTTATGACCAAGCCCCGCGCTGACCTTACGTCCTTTGTTACCTGTGCCCGATTTGACATAGATACCCTCATCATCCGGACCGCGGTATGAAAAGGACCGGCACATCTTCCTGAGCAATCCCTCCTCAACAGGCGCACTATCGTAATTTATTTTCCCGCAAATTCCACACATGACACTAACTATTCCACAATAAATTAATCAGGCAATCACTTATTCAATCCTGCCTCGTGACCCAAAATTTCTTTTCAAGCAAATCCACATTCTTTTCCCATGAAAAATTACTGGCTACAAATATTCTGCACTGATGCGAAATTTTATCCCAGCTCTCCGGATTTTCTTTAATTTTACGACAAGTATCAATAATTAGATCAGCCATAGAGTAAGGATCAGTATCCTTGAATAAAAACCCCGGGTCAAATTCGTAAAGAATTTCCTTTGTTCCTCCAACCGGAGTTCCAAGAACCGGAACTCCCGAGGCCATGGATTCCAGTGTAACCAGACCGAATCCTTCCAGTTCCAGGGTGGACAAAACAAAGATATCGGCCATCCGGTAATAATCAGGAAGATCTTCCTCCGTGATAAAGCCAGTAAAACTTATATACTTCCTAATACCCAGCCTTTCTGTCTGGTCAATGAGATTTTCTTTTAGTGGCCCGTCCCCGCCAAGGACGAGGTAGATGTCGGGGGCTATTTTGATCGCCTGGTGAATAGCGGCGATCAAGTTCTCCAGTCCCATTCTCTGCACAATGTTTCTGACAGTAAATAATATAACTTTTCCAGGGGGAATATCTAATCTACGTCTAATATCTTCTTTATTATCAGCTGGAAAGAATCTTTCGAGATCTACCCCACCAGAAATCACTGTGATCTTATTGGATGGAATTCTGTAAGTTCTTTTTATCCTGTCCCTTGTGAATTGGCTCAGAGCGACTATCTCATTCGACCCCTTTAAGGCTCGCTTTTCTATCCACCTCCGTACAAAGATGTTTATTAAATACAAACCCTTTTTATAAAATATGTCCGGGATGGTGTTTCTGGATACAAATTCCTCAAAAGACAGGGAATGGCACGTATATATCTTCCTTATTCTTTTGCTGACAGGTGATTGAATGACGCCAAAAGCCGAAAATGGCTGGTGAAAATTGATACAATCAAAGCTGTATCTTTTATTCAGAAATTCAAACAGCGGCCTGCTGTTTCGCATCGTGGCCCTGATAAATGAAATGCTGCTTTTCTGATCAGCGTCGTACCTCCATTCCGTGACATTCTGAATAGTATCCCTGTCTTTCTTGTGTTCCGGCAGCCTGCGGGTGAGTATATGAACATCATGGCCCCGTTTTGCCAGGCGTGTACTCTGCTCAAACAGGACCCTCTCGGCTCCACCAATCACATTTGCAATAGAAACATCAGCAACGAAGAGGATGTTCAAGTAATTACTCCTTAATGCCGGCCAAATTCCTGTCCATAAAAACACTGATACTTATGCCATTGAATATCCCTGTTTTTTCTACAAGGTTATTTATCCTGCATACCGCTTGGTAGCTGTAACCTCCAGTGACGGGCCAAGCAATAATTGTTTATGGGTTATGATTTCGATTGCCTTAGCCACCAGATAAAAAGATCTCTTGGCAGCTCGCGTAACGAAAACGTTGGAGAAAAGCCCACCGGGATCTCCCTCTGACAGTTGAGAATTTTGAAAGGTAATTTCCGAGAAACCCGAATCCGAAAGCAGCCTCCTTATATATCCGGGTGTAAAAGAGTATTTATGAAAAACTAAAAACCGGCCAACCCGGTTACTCAGTCCGATTCGCGAAGCCAAGAGTTGAATTTTACCATGCACCAGGCCGTTTGGAAAGCGGATATAGATAAGGCCTCCCGGCTTAAGAAATTTCCCGGCCCGCTCAATTTCTTGCCATGGCTCCACAGAATGTTCCAGTACATTTATAAAAGTGATCGCGTCTAATTTGGCATCACCGGCATATTCCATAAGTGTGCCATGAAAAATATCCAATCGGCTTTTTTTGCGCCCAAATTCGACGGATTGCATCGATGGTTCAATACCTGCCGGCTTCCACCCTCTCTTTTGGGCGGCAACAAGGAAAAATCCGCATCCCGTACCAACATCAAGCAACCTGCCGACCTGTCTCTTTCTCTCTATCCTATTCAATATGCTCTCAAACAGCTTGTTCCTGTTTCCCCGGAGCTGTTCAGATGAATATTTACTGAAATATTTATCACGATAAACAGCTACCGACTTGTCATAAGACTCCTGAAAATCTTTATAGATTAGATCACATTTTGAACAACGGTGATATATCCTTGAATAGACTTTGAGGTAAAACTTACCATTATTTCCGCAATAGGGACAATTTTTCATCTTAATTTGATTTAATGAGAGACAAATAGACCTTTTCTGTTTCATTTACCATCTTTTCAATCGAAAAATGTTTTTCCACCTTTTCCCTCGCTGCCAATCCCATTCTTTTCGCGCTCTCTCTATCATTGAGAACTTTAATAATAGCTCTCGCTAAAGCTCCATTATCTTTTGGCGGAACCAAAATTCCATCCTGTCCCGTTATTATCTGTTCAGTTATTCCATCGATGTTTGTTGCAATAACAGGTTTAGCCATTGCCATAGCCTCCAAAGTAACCATGGGAAAACCCTCCAGAAGCGAAGGAACGACCAGAAGGTCTATTGTAGATAAAATTGCTTTTATATCAGTTCTAAAACCTGCAAATATTAATCTATCTGTTACTTTTAACTTTTCACTTTTTTCTTTCAACTTGTCCTTTAGTGGCCCGTCTCCCACAAACAAAAACCTCACATCCGGAACAGCACGCACAATTTCCGGTGCAGCATCAAGCAAGTATTTAAATCCTTTCTGCCAGACCATTCTGCCTATAGCCCCAATCAACGGGGCATCCGTGGGAATTTTAAATTCTGCTCTCAAATTATTTCTCTGAATGCCCGGATGAAATTGATCCACTTCAATCCCGTTATATATCCTGATGACACCTTGGGCTACAATCCCGCGCCCCTCAATTAGTGCACGTTTCAAGGAATCGGATACCACTATAAAGCGGTCAACATAACGCTCTGAAAACCAGTCCGTAAACCGATAAACCATTTTTCTCAAAGGCCCCACATCAAACCCCTCCACAGGCATTGCTACAGTACAGACGATATGGGGTACATTGGCTTTTCTACCCGCTATCCTCGCAAAAAAATCGGCTCGCGCTCCCTGGCTGTGCAGGATATCAATCTCGTTATTTCGAATAATCTCTCTTATCCTATTAATCGGCTTCAGTGAAAGCCTTCTTTTCATATCTACAGAAAATACCTTTATTCCCAATCCTCTGAGTTCCCGTTCAAAAAACCGGCCCGGCATAGTAGCTACAAATACTTTATATCGGTCTTTCAAACCATCTGCCAGTTGAAAAAAAACACGCTCTCCACCACCAAATTCAACACCGTCAATTACAAAAAGAATTGATATTTTTTTTAATGCGTTATTCAAGCCTTATTTCTCCAAGCACCTATCATCTTTTTCTATAATTCCTTGTTGTGAATCTCCAAACTAAGATGTAATCATTATCTGCTTAACAATTTAAACATCGGATATACTCAATAATTATCTTATAAGTTTCAATATTCTACTATGTACCTTGCTATTAATATTTTCCCAGTCATATTTATCAATATCTTTCAGGTTATTGTCCCCCATCTGTTTTATCATTTCCCTGTTTTGATAGAGCTTCAAAATGGCATCTCCCATATCCTTAGGATCCCCGGCAGTGACCAACAATCCATTGTACCCATCTTTAATAATACTTCTTATGCCGGTCAAATTTGTTGCCACAATAACTTTGCCTAAAGCCATGTATTCAAAAATTTTTATAGGATAAGTATATGGATAATCTCCGTCATTCAATAAAGGACACAAACACACATCTGATTCAGAAATGAAATCCAATGTTTTCTCATGTTCGATCATTCCACTGACTGTGATGTATTGCGACAGTCCCATCTGATTAATAGTTGAAATCAATACCGCATTAGCTTCACCCACTAATATACATTTGAAATTGGTAATTTTTTCCTTTAAATATGCTACGGTCGACAATATGACATCTGTTCCACGTGCCTCATTCATTTCGCCGACATATATAATCTTAAAATCGTCTTTCCCAATTCCGGGATTTTCTCTCTTAGTGAGCTTGACATTAATGCCATTTGTAATTGCTAATACTTTACCTTTGTCAACATTATACTTCGCAAGTATAGTTGGAACCATTGCACAAATGATTAAATCGGCATGTTTTAGACATGATCTGGCTATTACATAAATAACATAGAAAAAATAATATTCTAAAGTTGTTAGTTGAACATATTTAGAATCATTTAACGTCTTACCGGGATCATCATATATATCTGCGACCCAGTTGAAGCCCATTTTTTTCAGCAAAAAGCCTGCTACCAAAGCCAAATTATGATATGGCGTATATACAAAATCGATTCTTTTCTTTCTGTTGATAATCGACACATATATTGCGGCCCATATAGGGTAAAATATTCGGTCCAAATACCAGGCCCTGCCGGGACAATGCCTAACCCTTTTGGCCTGATTCTCGGTCTCATGAGATGAATAGGTCTGGGAGACCAAATATACATCGAATGACTTACATAAATATAAATACCGATTATAAGAAACGGAATTTTTTGAAAAATCTCTTATATTATAGCAAATTACGGCTATGCTCTTTTTGTTCATATTAATGATCACCTGCTTGCACGCAATGTAATGTCAGTTCCACTTTTTTGTTCCCCTTTTACGCCTAAACCATTTTGAAAATCCGTTTCGAAGTGATTTTACGACACGCCTTTTGGACTTCAATAAAATATATCAACATTGCCATGAGATTATCCGCGGCTGCTGACTTTTAGGCACAATCGATAAATATCCGCGGCCAATTTTTTCCTGTCATATTTTAAAACTATATATTCCCTGCCTTTTTGTCCCATTTCCCTGCACAGTTTCTCATTTTTAAGTAATCGGATAATACTTTCGGAAAGGGTTACAGGATCTTCCGGGCGCACAAGGCAGACAGCTCCGCTTTCCAGGAACTGCTTTCCAGTATTGAAAATATCGCTCATCACTACGGGTTTTCCACTGGATAAATAATCGAAAACTTTTACCGGTGAACTCTCCATAGCTTCTCTCCGAAAGGGAGCGACACAAATATCCATTATGCCACAATAAAATGGAACTTCCCTGTAACGAATCTGACCAGTGAAGCTAAAATAGTTGTTCAAACCCATTTCTTTTACCATATTTTCCCAAGTCGATTTCTGAGGGCCGTCTCCAACCAGAAGGAACCTCGCATCCTGAAATCTTTGAACAACAAACGATGCACTTTCGATAAGCACATCGATACCCTGATATTGAAAAAAGGTCCCGGTGAACCCAATATATTTTAAGTCCGAATCAAAACCCAGTTTCTCGCAACAATATGCTTTATCCAGGGGCCGGAAAAGATCAGTGTTTGTGCCACTTGGAACAACCGTCATGATATTCCACGGGACACCTTCAATGCTATGCAAATCTTCAGCTATCTTTTGAGTTACCGGTAATATGTGGTCACTAAAATAATAACTGATCCTGTCAATCATATGTGCAAGATTCCTTTTAATACCGTTCTTTATGCCGGCATAGCTGCGATGCGGGCTGTCATTGACCTCCAAAATAGCCGGAATACGGAGCAGTTTACCAATAAGCATCGGCAGAAACGACCACATTATCCTCACATACAAAATATTCGGGCGACCCTTCTTAATAATAAACCATAAGCTCATTAAAAAATTAAGGGTTTGGAATGAAATAAATCTCAGTACCGGTAAATTAATAAAGGGAATTGCTACAACTTTTGCTGATGTTTGACGTTCCGGATAGCCTATTTTAGGAATAAACAAATAAACAATATTATCTCGCTCTGCTAAATTCGTAGCCAGTTCATAGACTTTTATCGGACCTCCAACTTGCTTTTCAAACCTTGGGCTGTGCCAATAGGCATACAAGAAAAATATCATAAATCACCCAAATGAATATCTTTTCCGAATAGAAGATTCTTATTGCTAATGGCTGAGTGCTGAAAGATGCAGAATTGAACGTTTTTATTCAATCAGGGTAACACATTACTCCTTTTATAAGGGTAATGCGTTGACCTGCACAAAGTGGTTTTTAGCTCAGGACCTTATTGTAAATATCGAGGGTTTCCTTAGCTGCTGACTCCCAGGAAAAATATTTTGCTCTTTCAAGTCCTTTCGCAGACAAAACCTTTCTTAAATCACTATCCAAAGAGACACGAAGTAATGCGTTTGATAAGCTGTCGACTTCATGCGGATCACAGTAAACCGCAGTATCACCTGCTATTTCCGGTAATGAAGAAACATTGGACACAACCACAGGTATTCCGCACGCCATAGCTTCAAGAACTGTCAGACCAAAACCTTCATATAGAGAAGGACACACGGATGCATCAGCACCGTTATACACAGCAGGCAAATCGTTTTCCGGAATAAATCCGGTAAATAAAATTCTATCTTCCATTTCATTATTCCGGACCCATTCAATAATTGGTTTATAACGCCAGTTAGTATCACCAACCAGTACAAGATTTTGCTCTATCTTTTTGTGAATGTTTTTGAAAGCCGCTAATAATCTCGGGATATTTTTGTTCGCATCAGCACCTCCGACGTATAACAAATATGGGGTATTCAAACTGTATTTTTTAATAACCGACCTGTAGTCTTTTATTACTCTATACCGTTCATGGACTCCTTCATAGATCACTGATACTCTATCTTGTAAAGAAGGTGCAAGGTCCAAAAGATCTCTCCTCGTGCTATCAGATACAGTTATGACATGTGACGCCCTCTCTTCCATTCTTTTCAGTATTTTCAGCTCCTTTCTCTGTGTCGTCTCCGCGTAATTCAGCTTAAATGTGAAAAGATCATGCACGGTTACAACCCAACGCTTTGCCGGAGGACAAATGGCGTAAACGGGTGAATGCGCAGGGCTATGAAACAGTGAAATATCTCCTATTAACCATTCTATCCGGGGAACGCCGAAATCCAACCAAAAAAGCTCTAATAATCTTCGTGGAATTTTCATGGACTTGATACTGATGCACGGGTGATTAAGGGATAGTTTTAGCGGTTCAAAGGAATTGTAAAATAGCCTGTACTCATTTTCCGGAGCAAGCTTTATAAAATTCCCAAGTAATTGCTGAATGTAATTTGAGACACCTCGGCCATATTGAATTCTGCTTATGTCTAATCCAATCTTCATAATATTTTGTATTTTTTCAGAAATCCGAGTAATATTTCAAAATATATCCGTTTTTGAAGGGGGTATTGACGGATAGAGTATTTGAAAAATTTCATGGCGTCATCAATTCCGCCATTTTTCAACATTTTGTTTCCCAGATAGTAGTACTCGGCTGCCTTAATTTTCCTCCATTTGACACCTAATCGAACTATATAATCACTATAATTTTCTTCAATCTTACTGTTTATTATCGATCTTGAAGGATAAGGCTTTCCCTTAGTGCTGATTGAGCCTTCATGCAGTGTAACAAATGCCAGCACGTCATCAATGTATTCTACCTCATAACGACGCGCGATACGCAGCCATAGATCGTAGTCTTGAAATGCGGTCAGTCGTTCGTCGAACCCCCCGACCTCTTCCACGCATTCACTTTTAATTAGAACAGCGCAACAGCAAATAAGGCTACCGCTGAGCATTTCCATAAAAATATTTCCACGCAACTTTTTCCTGTATGCGAAAGGTGTATTTGAGAAGGCACTTTCTTGTATATTCCCTTTGGTATCAACATATTGCCACCGACAGTAGATCCACCCGGCTTCTTTGCTGCTGTTTAAACCGGCCACCATTTTTTGCAAATACTCATGGTGTAGAAAATCGTCTGCATCCAAAAAAACCAAATATCTTCCCCTCACCCTCTTCGTACCACTATTTCTCGCGGCTGGAGCACCTCTGTTCTCTTGATAGAAGTATCTTACATTATCTTTGTATCTTCCAAGAACAATTTCTTCAGTATTATCAGTTGAGCCGTCATCTACGACAATGATCTCAAAATTCTGATAGGTCTGAGCGAGAACGCTATCTATGGCCTTATCGATATATTTTCCATAATTGTATGTAGGTATAATTACGCTAACTTTTGGCATGTTAGTATTAATTGAATTACTCCTATCGCTTCCGAAAGTTGTATCGGATGTTCAGGCTCTACAATCCAACCTTAGTTTACAGAGAGGAGTTACATCACTCTTTTTCCAATATAAAAAACCTATGATAATAAAACTCAAAAACCCTAAATGTTTTCAGCACGTTAAAGCCTGAGCAAGCTATACCATCCTGTATTTTTTTTAATGGATAACCTGTCTTCCCTATTTCCCAACAATGTTCACCATCAAGCATATAACGAGTTGGTCTATGAAAGGGATGTGGAATAAGTTTCTTTATTGGCTTAATTCTTGGCAATTCAATATTGATCCTATAGATAGTGGTAACATCAGGTAGCGATAAAGCCACATGTCTTCGTGAAACACGATATATCTCTTTTAGCGCTTTTGGGAAATCGCTGTAAGGCAAATGCTCTAAAACTTCATAACATGCGACAACATCAAAAGTGTCATCAGCGAACGGGATTTCTAAAACAGATCCGGCTACATCAGGTATTAAGGGATAGGCAATATCTAAAGAAGTAACATTTATCCTTTTGTCTTTTAAATATTTTGTAACAAATCCAGTCCCTATACCAACTTCAAGCAATTTATTTGGTCTGAGTTGAATGATTTCATTAATCTGGTGCCAATAGCTGCAAAAACGTTCCTTACTATCGTAATCGGTACTAAAATACGGATCCGGTTTCTGGAACCATTTCATTGTTTCATTATTATCTGACATTTTCAATCTGAAAAACTGTTTTTATATCACTCAAGTCTTTTTAATAAACCGTAATACTTTAGCCCTTTAAAACAAGGTTTAAAGGGTCGCGGTGATCTCTTTTTTAAAAGCTGAAGTATTACATAAAACCGTATGATAGGCAGACCGATAAAAATCTATGTCATCAGAATGCTAATCTTTCTTTTATAAGTTTCTGTATCCCATAGTTTTGAAACCTGTCAAACAAGTATGCTACAAATATATAGGTTATGAAACCAAGGCCAATAAGTATGAAGAATTGGAAAAACCCGGTTAATTGTATGCTGCCCTTTGAGATAAATATAATTAGCAACATAAACCCTCCGTTTGACAGAGGTAGAATTATCATTTTTCCGAAATTACCGATCCCGCATTTTGTAATTCGTATGACTCTATAGCTAAACCCAATGGTTGATATTAAGATGCTTAACAATACGGCGATAGAAGTCCCCAATATACCCCAGTGCATAGTAAAAGGATAAATTAAGATGATCAACACAATTAATCGAACTATCTGCCATACAGTGTCTATTTCAGGTTTTCCGACACCATAAAAAACCGGCCCGGTTGTAGCGGCTATAGACCTTATTAATCCTGCTAAGACTAATACTTGAATAGGTGACACTATCGACATCCATTTGTCGCCCAAAAAAAGTTTTATGGCCTCAGGAGCGAGAATTAATATTCCTCCGGCTAATGGTATCGATAAAAAAGCGGTAAGCTTTAAAACCTCGAGATACGCCTCCCTTAGTTTCGATAAATCCTCCTGTAACTTTGAATACGCAGGGAATGTAACTTGAGAAATAACATGGGTTATTTCTGTGGCTGGTAAATTGGATATGAGGTAAGCCATCTGATAAAGACCCAAACCTGTTACGCCAACCATTTTACCCACAAAAATGTCGTCTCCCTGAGTAACAAGAAAAATTAGTATACTGGAGCCCAATACCCATATCCCAAATCCAAATAAATCGCGAAATTTTTCATTATCAAATCTGATTTGAGGCCGATATGAGTGAAGGATATAAGACATGAAAAGTCTAACAAAGTTGGCTGCAAGACCTCCCCAGACCAGGGCCCAGACATTTCGCAGCATAAAGGCTAAAGTGATGGCAACCGTCAAATCAACTAAAGTTGCTGAGAGTTCATAAAAAAATTGTTTATTAAACTCCAGTTCCTTCTGGAAAAACAGAATGCCTATGTTTCTAAATCCTGAAAGGAGCGTGGATATAGCGATGACCCTTATTACCAGTATAGCCGCCGTTGAATCGAAGAATTCCGCGATTAATGGTGCGGAAAAAAACAGGATCAAAAATAGAACAATTCCTCGAATTGCTGAAACCGTCCAGGCGGTATCAAGATATGATTCAACATTCTCTTTTTTTTGAATCAATGCCGCCTGAAATCCTGTCTGTGAGAGAACTTCCAGAGTTGATATGGCAAGCATAGCAATGCCGAGAAGCCCAAAATCTTCCGGAGCAAGCAGTCGTGCAAGTATTATTGTTCGGATAAAACCAAGTCCGCGATTGGTAATCCTCAGGACAAAAAGCCATATCCCAGCCCTCACAACTCTTTTTGAAAGAGCTTCAGATGAAGTTGGCCTGGTTGGATGAATTTGAGCCATTGGTTTAATTGATTGACGGCCGAGAGCTACGATCATTGGGCATCTCACTCCCCTCTCCATGCTCCCTGCTAATGGCTTTCCCCTTCCAGTTCCGGTATCATGATGACCATCGCCAATACGAACCAGAACGGTTCCATTATCCGTACAATGATAAATGTGTTTGCACCTATCGCATGGACCAGCAACCCGACAAAACCTGCTAAAAAACCCATGCAAAGGCCCTTTTCAAAGGGCTCACGAACTCTTTTTAAGTTATGATACGTTTCGCCAAATATCCTTGACACAAGGATAAAAAATGTCAACAGGCCAAGGGCCCCTGTTTCGATAAGGACCCGAAAATACTGTGCGTCTACAAATCCATAGCCGGTTACTCCATAACCAAAAAAGGGATGCTTGATCCAATCTCCGGCAATATTTTTCATGCTGTTCAATCGGGCAGAAGTTGAGGTATCCATTTTAACGCCAAAGACCTCTACCACATCTGTCCTCTCCTTGCCCTGCTCAAAAGTAAATAAAACTCTTTCTTTTGCAGGATTCGGAGCAATAAACGGCATGAGAACACCAACAAAAATGAGTCCCATAAGGACCCACTGCCTTTTATCAGATAACCAGATAAAGGACAGCATGGCGGGAATCACGGCAAGATAGGAACTCCTGGACTGGGTATAAAACAGCGGTATAAAAAACAACATCACCAGAAATCCGTATGTGAGGTGACCTCTGAAGGAAGTTGCGGTGAAAAACAGACCGGTGGTGATACAAATCATAAAAACCAGATATCCCCCAAAGGTATTGGGTTCCCCCACTTCCCCCTCAAAAGGGGCTGAAACCCTTCCACCTTCCGGAATCTGGGCGATTCCTATTATAGAAACAATGACACAGGTGATTAATATGGCCCATAAATAATTTCGTATCTGCCTTTTGGTCGTCAGATGATTGGCCACCATGAAATAGATTAGTATGTATTCAAAGTATTTCAGTACAAAAAGGAATCCTGTCTTTAAATGTACATCCGCAAATACTGCTCCTAAAAGCGTGGAGGTTAGACAGATGATAATATAATAGCCGATAGGCCTGTTAAGAGGTGTTTTAAGGAAAAGCCCCAATTTCTTGTTGATAGCCATTTTTGCCAGCCAGCTAAATCCGATAATTATGATCACAAAGTCATCAACCCTTATGGTCACACCCCGGCCTAAAGATGCACCTTCGGTGGTCCCAACAATGAATTCCGGGCTGAGCAGCATGGAAAAGATAAGAACATAAAGGGCAGCTTCCGTGCTGGCTAAACAAACAATAAAGAATATTATTCCTCCGCCCAACGCGAATGCCTGGATTGTTGACAGTACAGGCATCATATAGGCAAAGCTAATGGTTATGACCAGCAGGATCACTAATGGAATGAGGAGTTGAACATTAGTCTGGCCGGATGTCTTTTTCATTGGGAGGCCATGCCTTATCTCAAGACGACTCTGCAATCAATGCCGGTCTCTTTAAGCTTGCGAGCAAGATTTATCGCGGCCTTTTGTGTCACAAAGGCCCCAATTAGAATGTGATTGCCTTTTTGGAAGTCTTCAACGATACTGCCGTCTTTAAGAACGGGTAACGGCACACCGACCGGAGAGGCATTGGTCTTTTTGGATTTACTTATGTTGCTTTTGTCCGTAAAAAGGATCTTATGGGCCCAGCCCAATTTCCCGTCCTCAAGCTCTACGATAAACCAGTCCCCCTTCGCCGCGATAACTGACACGGGGTCTCCTTTTTTCAGGAGGGATATTATTTTTGAACCGGCAGAAGGTTTTTCACGAACACGGCCAATGTTCACTCTGATAGTAGCCGTGTCTTCGGCTGCTGCAAAAAGCTGTAAAAAAATCTTGTCGGGCGAAAAATCCTTTTCCAAAAAAAGCCTTTGATGGGCCCAGCCCACCCTGCCATCTTGAAGACCGACAACATGCCATTCGTCTTTCTTTTTTATTAGTGTAACCTTTTCCCCTCTTGCGAGTTTGTCCATTATGGAAGAGTTCTTTGTCGGCCTTGTCCGTATATTACCGGCGGAAACATTTATAACAGCCGTCTTTCCAAGCGGTCCGACTTTTTTCTCTAATGATGACTCGTCTATAACTGAAGTCATCGTTCCCCTGAAATCTTTAACAATGTAGGGTGAGTAACCGGTTTTCTCCACCATGGACAGCTGTTGGCTCAATTCCCTGTTCTCCGGATATGATTCTATCTGGACGGCGTACGCAGTTTTCAAAACACGTGTGGTGGAAAATCCATATTTTTGAATGAAATTTTTCGCGCCGTCCACACTAAAAAAAGCCCCAACAAAAACCCTGTACCACTTTCCTTTCCCTCCCAGATCAACCAGGTTCCAGTAGGGAAAAAGACCGTGCTTTTCAATAAATGCAACAGCATTTTTCACTTCTTTGATCGTTTTATAAGCCCCCATTTGAATGGAATACGGATATCTTTCATCGGCATGGGCAAAAACTAAATCGGTCTCTATATCCTTCTGATTGGCAGGGGAAATAACCTTCGGCGTTAACTCAGGTGGACTGGCAGGTTTCCTTGTTTCTGCTTTCTGTTCAGGAGGAGAAATATCCTCTTTTTCTGGGCTGAACATCGACACAGGTATTTTTGCACGCTGGCGCGGCTTCTTGAATAATACAGCCCCATTATCCTGCTTACTCGTAGAGGCTGTGCCAGGAGTGATAATTTGCGCCTCCTTTACAGGAACTGATTCCGCCAGGCGCTTCTCGGCAGATTGCGTGGGGATCTTTTGGGATACAATCTTTTTTCGCTCCCTGGAAACGGCCGGCTTCTTGAACAGGTATTTTTCAACCGGCAAAAGACCCCTTTGCCACAGCAGGCCAAGAACCAAAAGACCCAGGGCAATCAGGGTTATCAGCAATTTCAAAAATGTCCCCTTCTGTTTTCTCACCTTCCTCTTCTTCTTTTCTTTCCCCTCTTGCCCGTATGAATAGTAATATTTATAGTATTTAAAGTCCTGAAAATCAGGACTCACCTCGGCCTTCATTCCGTTTAAAACAACTCCCATAAGATTGCCTTTGGCCTGCGACATCTGAAGCGTGGCCCTTTTGAGAAGACCTTTCGATACACTTCCTATACGATACACAAGGACAACGGCATCCACCTTGGCACCCAATATCATGGGATCGGCCGTAGAAAGGATTGGAGGGGTATCAAAAATAACCATGTCATAATCTTCTTTTATCTCTTCAATAAAATCTATGACGCGGTTTGAATCGATCAATTCAGAGGGATTGGGAGGGATTGTGCCACTTGTTATTATATTAAGGTTGTCAAGACCGGGTGTAATCATCGCCTCACTTAAATCCATTTTTCCAATTATAATATCGGTAATTGTCTTTACTACATCACGCCAGGAATAATTCCCGAGGAGGACATCGGTCAATCCCGGGCTGGATTCAATACCAAACACTTTCGCCACTGCTGGTTTTCTCAAATCAGATTCTACAAGAAGAGTTTTCATTCCGGACTGTGCCATTGTTATGGCTAAGTTGACGGCAGCCGATGTTTTGCCTTCCTGCGGAGAAGCGCTGGTAATAGCAATTGTTTTTACCTTTTTTTCCAGATCATGAAACTGGATATTTGTCCTGAGCGCCCTGAAACTCTCCGCTAACATGGACTGGGGCACAAAATGAGACACAAGGGCCATTTCCTGTCTAAAGGTATCTTCGTGGCCTCCCTCCTGATCCCTGCCTTTCAGGCTCTCTAAAATACCTTTCATGTCCCCTTGCGGGATAACGCCCAAGACCTGGGTCCCAAGCGTCTCTTCCACGTCTTCAATAGCGCCAAGAGAGGTATCAAAGGTCTCCACGATGAACGCGATGACTATCCCGAGTATAAGGCCAACAACCACACCCATTGCCCCTGTGGCCACAGTTTTGGGGGGATTAATGGGAAAAGTTGGCAAAAGGGCAGGCCTGACGATTGTGATTTCATCAGGTTTTTCAGCCTTTCTGATTAATGCTTCCTGGTTTTTCCGCTCCAAAAGCGCGGTCATATCATTATAGGAATCGACTTTTCTCTTTAGTCGATTGAATTCAAGCTTTTTTTCCATTAACTCACCGGTCTTTTTGTTAACCTTTGCCAGATCCTCTTCTGAATCCTTTTTCCTTTTCTCTATATCGTTGATCTGAGACCGGGCGATTATTTCCATCTTCCGCGCATTTTCGATTATTCTACGCCTTATATCTATGACCTCAGGATGTCTTGCTGTATAATCTTCAAGCAAGGAGTCCCTTTTGAGCAAAAACCCTACCAGTACATTATGGATATCCTGGTACTGCTTATTTGCATATGTTGAATAAAGATCACCGCCGGAACCTGAAGGATCATTTATGAATTGGGCCAGTTTCAAGAGCAATTCATTGAGCTCCCTGTTTGCCTCTTCGAACTGTCGTATTATACCTCTAACTTCTTTGGCGTGTAACAACAGGCTTTCACTCTGCAGATCAATAGAAACCAACTGGTTTTCCTGTGTAAACCTGTTGAATTCATCTTCGGATTCCCTGAGCTTGTGCAGCGTTTCTTTTAACTGTTCGGCAATATATTTCATGGCCTCTACGGTTCTTCTATTCTGTGCTTCAGCGTGTTGCTCCTTATAGGTTATGGCAATGGTATGGGCGAGTCTTTGCGCGAAGGCGGGTGTTGTATCGGTAACCTCAATGTTTATAATGTTGGTGAACTGTTCCCTTGTGACTTTGATTTTTTGCTGCAGGCTATTAACGATGGCTGCGATTTTCGGTTTCAACACAGAACCGCCCATGCTTGAGCCTTTAGGGATTTTCCCTAACTTTTCAGCGACCTTTTGTATAATAGAATGACTCTTAAGCACAGAGATCAGAGACTCAATGTCGTCACTGCCAGACCACGAAAGCGTCCTGGCATAGAGCCCTTCCACGGTTTGTTCTTTTTCAAATTTTATGCTGCAAATAGAGGTGTAAAGGGGAGTAGGTGCTTTGAAAATGGCAAAAAAAGTGCTGAAAGCGCCTAATGCAATAACTGTAATAATGACAGTAACCTTGCGCTTTTTGAGAATACGCCAGTATTCCCTGAGATCTACGTCGTATTGCGCCACGATAATTCCTTATTTTCTCTCATGTTCTTAACAAATATACGTGTCCAGGCTCCCGCCCCTCCACTTACTGTGGTATGTTTTATATGGTAACGACATGCATGTTAGTTTATTCGTGATCCTAACAAAAAGCCTGCCCATGGCTTAAACTGGGGAGAATCCATGAAACATTATTTTGACTTATTCAGATGTTGACTTCTTTCGGTCAAAATGGAGATGCCTTTTAAGGAAATATTTTGACTCAAATTCTGCCGGGTAAAGGATCAAACTCAATAATGGCATTGTATTGGCGATCCAGTCGTTAATATCCCCTATGAGCATCCGTGGCACATAGAC
Organism: Desulfobacteraceae bacterium; assembly: GCA_030613055.1. Lineage (GTDB taxonomy): Bacteria > Desulfobacterota > DSM-4660 > Desulfatiglandales > Desulfatiglandaceae > JAUWMR01. Next base: position 29,756 of record JAUWMR010000010.1, on the reverse strand, counting down.
TAAATCTCCGTCTTCAAGAGGCGTATTCTGGGCCAGGTCGGCCTTTCTGAAAAGAGCCTTAAGGTCTGCCATCATGACTAACGGTTTTTTCCCGGGTTCGAGAGCCCTTACAATCAGGGTGTTTTCCTCCTTGGCCAAAGGGGTGAAGCTGCCTGCAAGAGCAATGGCGCCTAAAAGATCCTTGGCGTCCTTGAGAGAATAGACCCCCTGGCTGTAAACCTCCCCCATCACATAAATCCTTTCCCCATATTCTGGCAGCTCAGGAATATCTACAACATCCCCACTATCAATGATGACATTAAATCTATCATCAGCCTTTTCAATAATATCATATAAGTTTATAAGGTAGGTTTTCGCCCGCCTGATAAGCTTTACGTTTCTTATATCTGCATCGACCGTATAACCGCCTGCTAATGCGATAAGGTCCATCAAAGATGTTTTTCCTTCGAGATATATTTTCCCGCTCGCGCCTTTAGCGCCATAAAGAGTTCCTCGAATGGCAGTAAGCTCTCCTAAGATCAGCGCACTCTTGCTCTTAAATTCCTTTACCAGGACATCAATCCTGGGGTTTTTTATGTATCTTTTTAAGCTATTGGTCAATATTGCATCCACTTCGCTGGGGCTTAACCCTGACACCTCCAGATCATCTACAAATGAATAGGATATCTTTCCCCTGTTTCCTACCTTGACGGTAGTTGTCGTGGACTTGGCTCCAATACGCGAAGTGACTTCCAGGACATCCAGAGGCCCGATTCGATATTCGGGAATACCGTCAATTACTACAAAGGTTTCGTTTTCCCTTACCCTGCTCATTTTCAGGATTTCTTTTCTTTGTGCCTCTCTTTGCGCTTTCTTGCTGGCTGCTTTCTCTTTAATAACTGCAATATCTTTCACTGGTGTTCCCTTCACCGCGGTAGTAGAGTAGCATGACTGGATCATAAAAACGGCGGGAATGAGATACAAAAAACAGAAAAGAGATTTCAAGGAGAACGCTTGATTGTTTTTCCTAACTTTGTGCATAATCTTAGACCTTTAAATTTGACGGCTTCGTAAAAAGTCGAATTTTCCTATTTATCTGGATTCCCGCCTACGCGGGAATGACAATAAAGCATTTAATATCAAGCAGATACGATAGCCATCATACCCGCGAATGCGGGTATCCATGCGTTAAAATGACTTTTTACGAGTTCATCAAATTTGAATATAAATTTCTCTGCGTGAAATATATTCGCTAAATCCTGCCTAATGCAGCTCCTTTTCATCAACAGTGCCCACAATATGCAGTAGAGGAGAATCGCTTAAATGTACTATTGTTCCTTTCTCCATTCTCCGGCCCAGCCCGTCATAAAGAAGCTCGATAGCGGGCCTCATGGGCTGGCGCTTATCGGTGGAAACCACGCGTCCAATCGATTTGTTATTCAGCCTTACACAGGCATTGACGGGAAAAAGGGAAATCTGATTCAGGAATTCCTTGATCACCCGGGGCGAAAATTTGTCTTTTTCAATGCCGATAACGGATTTTACGGCATCTGTTTGTAAAAATTTATTCCGATACGGCCTGTCCTTTGTCATGGCTACATAGATATCTATGATCCCGATTATTGACGCAAGCTCTGAAATATCTTTCCCTTTCAGTCCTTCAGGATAACCCGATCCATCATATCTTTCATGAACCTGCCGGACGACCTCTGCCAGCCACTTATATGCATTTCCCATCCTTCCAACAATTTGCGCGCTCATTTCAGGATGGTCTCTGATCATTTCCATTTCTTCCCGGCTGAGTTTCCGCTCTTGCTGCAAAATTTGGTCTGGGATCTGGTACATTCCAACATTCTCGAGGAAGGCCGCAAGTCCCAGTTTTATAAGTCTTTCTGTGTCGTACCCTAAACCTTTACCTACCCTCAATGCGCCAAATGTGATAGAAATACTTTCGGCTGGTTGATCATCACTTATAACTGAAGCGCAATATTCGTATATTGCATCAATTAGGTCTTCTTCTATGGCACGATGGAGTATGGAGATAACCGGTGAAGGGGATATCCCCTGGGTTCTCTTGACCCTGTTGCGCACCTCTATAGCCTTTTCGAGTAACGCGTCGTAATATTCCTTTGCCCTGCCGGTATGTCCGGCAATTGAAAGAGGATCCGGTGTGCCCTGCAAGTCCCCTATATCCATTATCTGCGAGTCGCTCATCCACAGTTTTCCGCCCCTGCTATCCTTCCTTGATGATGCTTCTTTATTTCTCTTTTTTGGTCCCGTTGATATTATATCAGAAAATTGCACCATCCTCTATAACCTCTTTTATGATATCTGATGTGATCACCCTTTTTTCTGAATAACCGATCAAAAGGGCCAAATCACATAGGTTATTGATCATTCTTGGCAACCCACCGGAATGTTTATACACAGCCTCAATGGCCTGGCGGCTGAAAACGTTTCTATCGGCACCCGCCCTTTTCTGCCGGAACAGGACATAGCTTATCGTTTCTTCAAGGTTAAACGGTTTTAAAAGATATCGAATGGCTATCCTTTGCTCAAGCTGTCTGATCCTTTTTATTTTGTCAATTAATTCCGGCTGACCAAGGAGAATAATGGTGATCAAGAACCGATCCGATAATTGAAAATTAAGAAGAAGCCTGACCTCCTCTAATGTGGCATCCGTCAATAACTGGGCCTCATCAATAATGAGAAGTGTTTCCCTGTTTCCCTTGACATTGTCGGTCAACTTGTCACTTAAAACCTTTAGTATCTCAACTTTCGTGTCAGGAACCTCCGCAATTTTCAATTTATACAACACATCCTGCAGAAACTCAGTGGAGTCCAAACATGGATTTGATATCACACCAACATGAAACCCTTCTCCCGATATCCTCTGAATAAACACCCTGCTCAAAGTTGTTTTACCGCAACCAATGTCCCCGGACAACAATGCGCACCCTTTCCTCATCTCAACGGCATATATCAGCCGCGTTAAACCCTCCTTATGCGGTTTGGACATGTAGAAAAAGTCAGGATCAGGCACATTGTCAAACGGGGTTTTCTTAAATCCCCAATATTCCAAATACATAACAAACTCTGATTTTGTGCGAAGTGTTTAAAATATAGTCTATTCTGGTTATTTGAAAGAGCTTTTAACCGGTGACATCTTATCCCTTCTCAATATAAGCCAGGATATCAGCCCCCTTGACATAATACCTTTTGCCTATCCTGATAGATTTTAACTTGCCATCCCCTTTGAGTTTCAAGATTGTCCCGTAGGATATTTCAAGAAACTGGGCAACCTGTTTTAAAGGATAGCTCAACTCGGGATCGATTTTCCTAAGATCTATTGCCATAATAAAATCTCCTAAATAAAAATAAACAGAGGTCGTATTAATTGACCGGTTTAAACTCCAATCTGCTGCAGGAGCGATTTTAATCGCGGATACATCCGCTCCTAAAGGAGACGGAGAACGGTTACTATCTATTTGTATACAAATATATACAATTGTCAACAAAATTATACCCTAATTGAGTCAAAACTCAATCAGGGAGCCTACAGCGATCAGCAGTCAGCCTTCAGCCTGTGACCTTTTAATACGGAGCTATATCTCATCTATTAGGTCACTATATGGAATTTCTTGAGGCAGGCGGACTCTTTTTCAATCTCGCCCAACGCCCTGTAACATATTGCCATATATTGAAATTTCTCTTTTGAATCTCGTACCTTCATAAAATACTCAAGCGCCCTGTTAGGTTCCCCAAAATTAATAAGACTTGTCCCCAAACATATATTTAGGGTCTCGCTTTCGGGGAAGTGCTCAACACCCTGGGTGAGTATCCTTATTGATTCTTTATACGCCCTGGTTTTTTGCCGGATAATGCCCAATCCTAAATAAGCCCTGTGGTCAGGATGATATTCGAGTGCTTTTTCATATAATCTCTCGGCAATTTTGTCTTTTTCTTTGATGTCCTCTATCCGGGCATAATCACCGTGGCTGAAGGTCATTGCCAGCCTTGAGAGAAAATCGGAATGCATCTTGGAAAAATTATTTTTCTCTACCAGCTCAATCGAATCCACAAAGCCGCTCAGATTTTCATAGTAATCCGTCCTGAGCCTATCACCAAAGGCCAATATCAATTGCTGGTCCAGACGGGGATCGGTTTCAAAATACATGATATCTTCTATTCGTTTCAGCCAGATATCATCTGAAACTCCGGATCGTCTTATAAAATCTTCGTAAAGCCCGGTTCCCGGAAATATATCAAGGATGTAAAAAATAATGCTTAATGGTTTGATCTCACGTATTAAATCAATTGTTTTTTGTATCGTGTCCCAGCTCTCCCCTGGCGATCCATAGATAAAATAGGCACGGGCCAATATGCCGTATGAAGTGGTTAGCGCAAATGCCCTCTTAATCTGGGCCGTCTTTGTATTCTTCTTCAGAATTGTGTTTCTTATTTTCTCGGAACCACTCTCCACCCCGTAACTTATCTGAGTACACCCGGCCTTTCTCATCCATTCAAGGATTTCTTCGCTCACATAATTGACCCGTGAGATAGCCGCCCACGTGATATTGAGATCACGTTTGATTATTTCCTTGCAAATCTCGATCACCCGCTCTTTTTTAATTGTGAAGGTGTCGTCTGAAAAATAGAAAAAGTTGATTCCCTTTCTGTAAAGAAACTCCAATTGATTGACAAAATACTCTTTAGAATAAAATCTTACCTTATGACCCCAAAAGCCGGGTGATCCGCAAAATGAACAGTTGCCAGGGCATCCCCGTGTTGACGAAACATGTTGGAACTCAAAATACCTTGCCGGAACGGGCAATTTATCAAGATCTTGAATTATTTCAGCCGGCGCAGTCCTTATAACTTCACCGTTCTTTCTGAAAGCAATGCCCTTTATTTTATCCAGATTATCATAATCATTTTCCTCAATACACTTTACCAGGTTTAAAAAGCTGTATTCTCCTTCTCCAATAACGACGAAGTCAATTTCCTGAAAATGGGTCAAAAAATGTTGCCACAAAAAAGTTGCGCCAATCCCTCCAAAAACGCATTTCACTTCAGGATTTACCTTCCTGGCAATCCGTGAAACCTCTATGCCGCCCCAGCGGTTTGCGTGCAGGATGGAAAACCCGATCACATCTGCTTTTTTTTCACTGAGTACCTCCTCGATTTTCCCCGGCGTCTCGTTGATATTATGCCAGTTCAATATTTCCACATCATAATTATTTTCCTTTAATAGGGCTCCGACGCAATAAACACCTATAGGGACAATACTTACGTCTTCCGCGTAAAGCCTGTCTTCAAGACAATACGGATATATCAGCAATATCTTCATCTTCTTAATCATCCCCGTATAGAGGCATCCAAATATTTAATCATGGGTTAACAAATGATGAACTCGTAAAAAGTCTTTATCTGTCTTTTTTTGGCATTCCCGCGGAGGCGGGAATCCAGTCATTTCAGGCAGTTTTGGACTCCCGCCCCTCCCTTCGCTGGGGCAAGCTCTTCGCGGGAGTGACAGTAAATTGGACTTTTTATGAGACTGTCAACAAATAAACCAAATAAAATCCATAACGACAAATATGTTGACAATTTAAAAATCCTCATACTATAAAGTAATCCGGTATCGCAAGACTGTAATGTGCCGGATTGACATGCCTAAGCAGTAAAAGGGATGCGTTATTACACTGAAACAGGCACCCTTCAGGCGCATTAGAGGCATTCAAACTTAATCAGCAGGAGGTATTTCAATGGCAGACTATTATATCAATGTTTTTTTGGATGATGAAAAATTAAAAATAATCGAAGGTGCCGGGTTGAGCGGCGAAATTAAGGAAATAGACGGAAAAAAGGCGATCCAGGTTGAAATGAGCAAAAAAGAGCAGAAAAAAATCTGCAAAGGGTTCCAGGATATGACTTTCGACGATTCAAATGCCTGCGTGCTACCGGACGATGCGGAAAATACCCTGATGGGTTTTATTACGGAGAACAAGAGACTCGATGTTATGAAGTTTGCTATTAACAAACTCTATAATCCTCTTGCAGGTAAAAGCCTTCGGTCCAAAGTCCATTAACAGATGGCGACTCAAGTTTGACAGAATATAGACAACCGCTTTTAGCTTGAATTAATTCGGCTGTAAATAGCCGGGCACTGATTGATAATTAAATCTCATTTGGTTAAAGATTATTGATTAAATTTATTTTTTCTTGACATTGGATCAGGAACCATGATGCGTCAAAGGTACAACAACATAATCGGCATTATCAGAGCAGCAGGGACCAGTCTATCTCTGTTGCTCGTCCTATTGTTGATGAAACTCAAATATCCATGCCTGATGATGTAACATTTCCTTATAAGATCTTTAAAATCCGTTATCAGGCACCTGGTAACGGATTTTTTTTGAATACAACTGGAGAACAGCCATGTCCAAGAAAATCATCATTTATGACACCACGCTGAGGGATGGAACTCAGGGAGAGCAGATCAATCTTTCTGCCGAGGACAAACTTCGTATTGCCCGTAAGTTAGATGAATTCGGCATACAGTATATAGAAGGCGGATGGCCCGGCTCCAACCCAAAAGACGCCCGTTTCTTTGAAATGGCCAAAAACATCTCATTGCGCGGGGCAAAGCTCACCGCCTTCGGGAGCACGCGCCGCGCGCAAACGCTAATAGAAAACGACGAAAACATAAAAGCGCTTTTGAATACGGGAACGGAAACGGTCACTATTTTTGGCAAGAGCTGGGACCTTCATGCCCGGAAGATACTTGATGTAACATTAGATGAAAATCTGGCTATGATTGATGATACTATTGCCTATCTAAAAAAACAGGACAGGGAGGTCATCTACGACGCAGAACACTTTTTTTCCGGATATAAAGACAACACTGACTATGCGCTAAAAACCCTTCAGGCAGCCATAAACGGCGGTGCTGACATGATCGTGTTATGCGATACAACCGGGGGTACATTGCCTCACGAGTTACAGACCATCATGGCGGATGTAATGCCGGAAATAGGCGTTCCTGTTGGGATTCACGCGCATAATGATTGCGGTCTGGCGCTGGGTAATTCCCTGGAGGCCGTTCAGTTGGGGGCCACAATGGTCCAGGGAACTGTCAACGGCTACGGTGAACGGTGCGGAAACGCGGATCTCATAGCAGTTATCGGGAATCTCGAGCTAAAAATGGGATATTGCTGCGTTGGGCCTGAAAAGTTGAAACAACTGACCGAGCTGTCCCGGTACGTGAGTGAAGTCGCGAATGTCCCGCCTCTGAATCAGAGGCCCTTTGTCGGAAAAAGTGCCTTTGCACACAAGGGCGGGGTCCATGTGAGCGCCATCATGAAAAGCCCTGAATCATACGAACATATTGATCCGAAAAAGATCGGAAACCGGCGCCGGGTGCTGGTTTCCGATCTATCCGGAAAAAGCAACATTGATTACAAGTTGCGGGAGATGGACATAACACTTGGAGATAACGGGTATGATAGCCGGGATATTGTTCATGAGATTAAGAAACTCGAAGATAAGGGGTATCAGTTTGATGCGGCAGAGGGATCCCTTGAGCTTTTAATAAAAAAGGCCAGCGGCCAGTTTGAAGAGCCCTTTATTCTTGAATCTTTTCGTGTAACCGTCGAAAAAAACCAATCAGGTCCGAGCACTTCCCAGGCGACCATAAAAATTTCAGTCGGAGATGACCAGGAAATCACAGCCGCCGAAGGAGACGGACCGGTTAATGCCCTTGATAATGCCCTGAGAAAGGCGCTGGCCAAATTTTTCCCGCATATTAAGGAGATGGCGCTGGTAGATTACAAAGTGCGAGTCATTGACGGCAGCGATGCAACCGCGGCCAAGGTCAGGGTCCAGATAGAGACCCGGGACGCTCGTGAGATCTGGTCTACTATTGGTGTATCTGAAAACATCATTGAAGCGAGCTGGCAGGCACTTGTGGATAGCGTTCAGTACAAGCTTTCCAAGGAGATGAACAAAAATTGAAAGATGAATAAGACAAAATACTGTAACGAAGAACCACGCCACAGATTCCAGATAGCTTGGCGAAGAATAGTAAAGGGGGTTACTCCACAATGGAACGAGTGATTATTTTTGATACAACACTTCGCGACGGTGAGCAGTCGCCTGGCGCCAGTATGAACCAGGCTGAGAAACTGAGACTGGCAATACAACTAGAGAAACTGGGCGTGGATGCCATTGAAGCCGGATTTCCGGCCGCATCGAAGGGCGATTTTGAAGCGGTAAAACTCATTGCCGAAAAAATCCGGAACACTGACGTGGTAGCCCTGGCCAGGGCTTCCAAGGAAGATATTGATCGTGCCTGGGAGGCTATCAAAAAGGCTGCTCGGCCCAGAATCCATACCTTTATTGCCACATCGGATATCCATCTCGAACATAAGTTGAAAATGACACGTGAGCAGGTAATTGAGGCTGCCGTAAATTCGGTCCGATATGCCAGGACTTTTACGGACAACGTGGAATTTTCGGCCGAGGACGGCTCACGGAGTAGAAGGGATTTTCTCTGCAAGGTTTTCGAGGCAGCCATCGAGGCCGGCGCTACCACCGTTAATCTCCCGGATACAGTCGGCTATGCAATGCCTGATGAATTCGCAGAGCTTATCTCTTTTGTCCGGGACCATACCCCCAACATTCATCGAGCAGTGTTAAGTGTCCACTGTCATAATGACTTAGGCCTGGCCACGGCAAACACCTTGGCGGGTCTCAGGGCAGGTGCTCGTCAGGCAGAGGTGACCATCAATGGGATCGGGGAGAGGGCAGGAAACACATCTCTCGAAGAACTGGTGATGGGCCTTTATACGCGCCGGGAGCACGTGGGGCTCAATACCCGGATAACTACCGCGGAAATTTATCCTGCCAGCCGGCTTGTGAGTATGGTTACAGGTATTGTTGTGCAGCCCAATAAGGCCGTCGTGGGGGCCAATGCCTTCGCACATGAGGCAGGCATCCATCAGGATGGTGTGCTGAAAAACCGGATGACTTACGAGATCATGGAACCTGAGACTGTAGGAATAGTAAGCAACCGTCTGGTATTGGGCAAACACTCGGGTAGACACGCCTTCAGGCAGAAGCTCGGGGAACTGGGCTATGACCTGACTGAAAAAGAACTAAATGGCCTGTTTGAAAAATTCAAGGAACTGTGTGATAAACGAAAAGAGATACTTGACGAGGATATCGAGGTCCTGGTAGCGGAGGAAATTTTTCGTGTTCCAGGCACCTATGAGCTGGATTATCTGAATGTGGTAAGCGGCACAGTCGCCGTTCCTACCGCCACGGTCAAAATGAAAATCCGCGGAAAAGCGGCCCAGAATGCCGGGTTTGGAGTTGGACCGGTTGACGCAACCTTCAATACCATTGCCAAGATGACCGGCACTCGATCAAGGCTGCTGCGTTTCACAGTCAATTCAATCAGCGGGGGCATGGATGCGCAGGGTGAGGTTACTGTGCGCCTTAAAGAAAATCGGCTAATAGCACTCGGAAGGGGAGCTGATCCGGACATCATCACTGCAAGTGCAAAGGCTTATATAAATGGTCTGAACAGGCTTGAATATATGAAACGGAACCCCTCCCTGACACCTGATGAGAGTAGGCTCTGATATTGATGACTGACGATTGAACAAATGCTACGATAATCGTTAATCAAAATTGATGAACTCGTAAAAAGTCTTTATCTGTCTTTTTTTGTCATTCCCGCGGAGGCGGGAATCCAGTCATTTCAGGCAGTTTTGGACTCCCGCCTTCGCGGGAGTGACGGTAAATTCGACTTTTTGCGAAGCCGTCAAAATTAGCAATTGTAAAATGTGAGTGAGCAGGCAATGACACCTCAAATGACCATTACCGAAAAAATTTTGGCCTCACATGCTGGACAGGATTCAGTCAGTCCTGGGGACTTAATCGAAGTCAACGTGGATCTCGCCCTGGCCAATGACATCACTGCGCCCCTGGCCATTGGTGTTGTTAAGGAGTTAGGCGCAAATCGGGTCTTTGATCCTGAAAAGATTGCGCTTGTAGCTGATCATTTTGTACCCAATAAGGACATCGAATCAGCCCGGCAGGCGAAAACCATGAAGGAATTTGCCCGGGGTTATAACATCAAGCATTATTTTGAATCGGGTGAATCTGGCATCGAACATGTTATCCTGCCAGAAAAAGGGCTTGTTTTACCCGGCGATCTGGTCATAGGCGCGGACAGCCATACCTGTACCTACGGGGCTCTGGGCGCCTTTTCCGCCGGTGTGGGGAGTACGGATCTGGGCATCATAATGGTAACCGGCCGGATATGGCTAAAAGTCCCTGCTACGATTAAACTCGTATACGAAGGTCATTTGCGCCCATGGGTGGAAGGGAAGGACCTGATTCTTTTCACATTAGGCCGGTTAGGCACGGCTGGAGCAGTTTATAAGGCCCTGGAATTTTCCGGAGAGCTTATAAAAAGACTTTCCATGGACCAGCGGTTTACTATGGCCAATATGGCCGTAGAATGCGGAGCCAAGAACGGCATATTCGAACCTGATGACATAACTCATGCTTATCTGGAACATCTGACCGACCGCAAAGGCTCATTTTATTATAGTGACAAAGGGGCAGTCTATGACCAGGTTGTTAATATTAATGTAAATGAGATTGAACCACAGGTGGCGATTCCCCATTCTCCCGATAATGTCCGTCCCATATCCGAAGTTGATCCGGTCAGGCTCGATCAGGTCTTCATCGGGTCATGCACCAATGGCCGCAGTGAAGACCTGCGCGTTGCGGCGGGGATACTGAAAGGCAGATCTGTAGCACGCGACACAAGGCTAATTGTTATACCCGGATCACCCCTTATTTATAAACAGGCCATCAGGGAGGGGGTTCTTGAGATTCTATTGGATGCCGGGGCAGTGATCGGTCCGCCCACTTGCGGTCCTTGCTTAGGTGGGCATATGGGGGTCCTGGCAGAGGGAGAAAAAGGCCTTTCCACGTCAAACCGGAATTTTAGAGGGCGGATGGGCCACCCAAAAAGCGAGGTATATCTTGCAAGTCCGGCTATTGCTGCCGCCTCGGCAGTTCTCGGAAGAATCGGGGCACCGGAGGAACTATAGTGTTGTTAAATAAATGATTCCGGTATTTAGAATCAATTTAATACTTTAGCTTTATAAAACAGCACTGGAAGGGGCACGGGGATCTACGCTTCACTCCGACAGGCGGGGGCTAAGCTTTTTTCTCAGTCCTCAGTCCTTTCACCTCAGTCCTGATACCTTCTACCTTCAGTCTAAACACCTTCAGCCTGACAACGTGAGTAGTCACGATTATTGAGGATATCAGAAACCATGGAATTCAAAGGCAGGGTATGGAAATTCGGGGATCATGTGGATACGGATTTGATTATCCCCGCGAAATTTCTAAACGTATCGGATAATAGCGTGCTGGCTAGCAATTGTTTTGCTGACCTTAGGCCGGATTTTGTAAAAAATGTCCAACGGGGAGATATCATTGTCGCGGGTTCAAATTTCGGATGCGGTTCGTCCAGGGAGCATGCGCCCTTAGCAATCAAGGGTGCGGGAATCAGCGTGATTATCGCCAGGAGTTTCTCGAGGATTTTTTACAGAAATGCTATTAACATTGGCCTGCCTATCCTGGAATCTGAAGAGGCTGTGGCCGGTCTTTCGGAGGGCACTGTACTCTTCGTTGATTTAGTATCGGGCAAGATCAAAGATTTAGGCAGTAGTGAAATCTTTTTTTCAAAGCCAATTCCCGATTTCATGATAAAAATAATTCAAGCTGGAGGGCTTGTGGATTATATCAAAAACCATGGGCTACTAAATCCGGCGTAACCGTTCACGGGTTCAGAGGTTCAGGGTTAACCTAAAACCTCCGGGCAGGTCTGAACCTGTGAACACTTACGGATTTTACAGGTTGTGAAAGGTACATCATGAAAAAAAAGTACAACATTGCAGTGATACCCGGAGATGGCACGGGCCCGGAGGTGGTTGCCGAGAGTATTAAGGCGCTGGATGCCGTTTCCCGGAAGTGCGGAGTGAGTCTACAATTCAAGGAATTCAGCCTTGGAGGCACTCAGTATCTAAAAAGCGGTATGCTTCTGCCGGAGGACATTCTTGAGGAACTGAAAACCATGGACGCCATATTCTTAGGCGCAATCGGGCATCCGGACGTAAAGCCGGGAATTCTTGAAAGAGAAATCCTCCTGAAACTGCGCTTTGAGCTGGATCTCTATATCAACTTGAGACCGGTGATCCTGTTTCCCGGTGTGAAAACACCACTTAAAGATAAACGGCCGGATGATATAGATTTCGTAATAGTGAGGGAAAACACTGAAGGAGTCTACGCCGGGGGTGGTGGCTTCTTTAAGAAGGGATCTCCCCATGAAGTGGCAATACAGGAATCGATTAATACAAGAAAAGGGGTGGAGCGCTGTGTCCGCTATGCCTTTGAATATTGCGAAAAGAGAAATAAAGACAGGCACCTGACCCTGTGTGCCAAGACCAATGTCCTGATATATGAGTCTGATCTCTGGAACCGGGTTTTTGAAGAAGTGCATCTGGATTACCCGGATATTAAGACAGACTATCAGCATGTGGATGCCCTGTGTATGTGGATGATAAAAAACCCGGAACAGTTTGATGTTATTGTCACTAACAATATGTTCGGGGATATCATCACCGACATCGGGGCTATTATCCAGGGCGGCCTGGGAATTGCTGCCGGTGGAAATATTAATCCTGAAGGTGTAGCCATGTTCGAGCCCATCGGGGGATCAGCTCCCAAGTATACGGGACAAAATAAAATAAATCCGATAGCTGCAATCTCTGCGGCCCAGATGATGTTGGACCACCTTGAAGAAAAACAGGCCGCGGGGCTTCTCCTTAAGGCCATAAAAAGGGTTTTAAAAAATGATCTCGAAAGCCTGGAGGCCGGCAAAATGGGCCCCACCACGAGCGAAGCAGGAGACCTGGTTGTCAGCTATATTTAAATTACCTGGGAGAACTCGTGAAAGATCTTAAAGTGGCCGCTGTCTGCATGAATGCTGCTCCGGGCCAGATAGAAAAAAACCTTGACAGGATCCAGTCCTTTGTGTCGGATGCCGCGCGAATAGGGGCCAATATCGTCTGTTTCCCGGAACTCTGTGTTACAGGATATACCTTAAAGCGCCCCGACGATGTTTACACGCATATTAATCCTGATGAGGTCATGAACCGGTTGATCCATATAGCCCAAGAAGGGCGCGTGCTTATTATCGTCGGCCTGATAGAAATTTCGGACGGGGCAAAACCATACATTACACAGGTTGTCACAGGCCCTCATGGCTTAATCGGCCTTTACCGGAAAACCCACCTTTCTCCTGCTGAGAAAGATGTCTACCAGGCAGGCCAACAGGCCAGTATCTTTTCCTATAAAGACACGTCTTTCGGGGTGCAGCTCTGCTATGATGCGCATTTTCCCGAGATAAGCACCATTATGGCCCTCAAGGGCGCTGACATCCTGTTTGTCCCCCATGCTTCTCCAAGGGGAGCCCCGAAGGAAAAGCTAAAAAGCTGGCTGAGACACCTTACGGCCCGGGCCTTTGATAATGGCATTTTCCTTGTGGCTTGCAATCAGGCAGGGAAAACAAGTGAGGGTTTTTCTTTTCCGGGAATTGCCCTTTTTTTAGGTCCGGATGGTCAAATTCTGGCTAAATATGAGGGAAAAAAGGAAAACATCCTTTTTGCAGATCTCAAGGCTGAAACACTGTCTGAAATAAGACAACACAGGATGAAGTACTTTCTTCCCCACAGAAGACCGGACCTGTATAGAAAGCTCGTGGAGCGCTAAAGTTTCTCAAGCTAAGATAAAGAAAAAGGCGCAAAGGCCCTTCCGGCACCTATTGCGCCTATTAAGTTTCAAACGGACAGGCTACTTGTCGAATCTATACTAATTAGACGCACCCTGTTGGCTTTGGCAGACCTGCCATCTTGCAGGCGCCTTTGCCTGGTCCGGATGGAAATAATTCATAGATGTACTTCAGCTTGAAGCCCGTAACCTTCGAGAGAATCCTGACCATCGGGGCAATACCGTTCTTCTTATAATAGTCCTGGAGCACTTTAATAACCTTCCAGTGCTCATCGGTGAGTTCCTCGATACCTTCAGTTGTCTTTACATGTCTGACCCACGCTTCACTCCAGTTGTTAAAATCGTCGATGAAGCCATCTTCATCAATATTGAAGGTGTTCCCTTCAAACTCTACTGTTGGCATAATCTAAAACCCTCCTTTTTTTTAAGAAATATCCTAACCTAATAGGCAGACAATTTATTTTAATGCTCAAAGCAAAATTAATTGTGTACTCATAATTCAGTTTTTTTTAATTGTCAATTATTCTTTTCAATCTTCTTCACAAAATCCTGTCTTTTTCTCCAATGAGCAGATGCAGCGTCAAAAAGGCCCTTTGCCCACGTCTGGTTGCCGGCCGCGTGCACATGTGTAAATGTGGCCAGGAGATTTTTCTTGCAAATACCATCTCTTACGCCATCCACGCCACTGCCACGGCTCACCTGAAAGGCAAACCTTACGTCTTCTTCGCCGGTCATCACAGCCTTCGAATAGTGAAATTCATGTCCTTTCAAGACCTGGCCTACCGGATAATATGGATTTGGCCCATCAACTTCCATAATCGTATATCCATGCCCCTGAGGTTTTTCTTGAAGAATAAATTTAAAAGGCACTGCTCCGACCATTGGATAGCTCCTGCCATCTACCAGGAGGCTTTCCCCTAAATACATAAACCCGCCGCATTCAGCGTAAACAGGCAGGCCGTTTTCAATTTCCTGCTTCAAGGCGTTCCGGAAGACACTATTATCCGCCAGTGCCAGGGCCTGGGTCTCGGGAAACCCCCCTCCGATATAGAGGGCATCCAGTTGTGGCAGCTTGCTATTCGTAATAGCGTTCATTTCAACCAGAATGGAACCCATGTTTTTTAACTGCTCTAAATTTTCAGGGTAGTAAAACCAGAAAGCCCTGTCCCTGATAAAACCGATCCGTGGGGCTTCATTAACAACAGTAGCGGTTGACTTTAACTTCTGATCCTGCAGTTGTATCTCAAAATCTTCGACATTGTTGGCTGTTTTCCAAATCTTATCCAAATCGAGATTTTCCTTGACTATCTTTCTGGCCCATAAAATCGCCTTTTTGGCCTGCTCTCTTTCCTGATGTGGAACAAGGCCCATATGCCTTTCAGGAAAAACACCTGCCTTCAGCTTCGGAACCGATCCTATAACTATCGTATCACAGTATTTTTTAATAGCACCTCTGATAAGCGTCTCCTGCCGCGAACCGGCTACACGGTTTAGAATAACCCCTGCAATATTTACATCCGGATCAAACGCCTGGCATCCCTTGACGACCGCTGCAACGGTCCGGGTGGCCATGGTCACATCAATTATAATAATTACCGGCGTATTGAGAAGTTTGGACAGTTCTGCCGTGCTGCAACTCCCATCCAGGTCAAATCCGTCATAAAGGCCGCGGTTTCCTTCAATAAGAGAGAGGTCAGCCTGATTAGAATGGGTAAGAAACGATTCAAAAATCTGCTCCTTATCCATCAAAAAATGGTCAAGATTGTAGCAGGTTCGCGCCGCCGCGAATCCCAGCCAGCCGGCGTCAATAAAATCGGGCCCCTTTTTAAAGGGTGCGATCCGGTAGTCCATCTCCCGCCACGCGGCGATAAGTCCCAGTGACAGGATAGTCTTGCCTGACCCCCCTTTTAAGGCTGAAATCATAATACGAGGTTGGTTGAAAGACATTATTGTATTCCCTTGAATCTGATGGCGCATCAGCCGATTTTGTAAATAAAGTTGTTGTGGATTAGGAACATGGCTCAAAAAGATTGTCAATAAAAAAAATTGGACTATTTTTTTATTGACAGTCAACAAACGTTTTGATTATAAGTCTCATGTTAACTATTTGAAAAATTAACTAATTCCAATTTTCACAAATAGTTACCAGAAAATATTTACCCTTTGCCAACGAAAGAAGCGAGGGTCGGGCAAGGCAATATAAGATTTGATATTTAAACCTATTATATAATCTTTTAAGGGAGGAGGTAAACGTAACCACATTAGATTTTTTTTGGATTTACTCCTTAAAAAAAATACAAATATAGCTAAGCAAAAGGAGGCAGGAATAATGGCTTTTGAACCAAGAGAAGAGCAAAAAGAACTAAAATATGATGAGCTCAGGATCTATTCCGATGAAGAGCTAAATAATTACACGGAAGAGGAGCTCAAAAATTTCAAGATCAAACATGACATTCCCATGTGCGACGACCTGGAAAAAGGTCCATGGCCAAGTTTTGTGGCCGATTCAAAGAGAGAAGCCCTTCACAGAAAAAATCTTGCTAAAGATCGAATGATGATTGATTGCGATGTAGTAGAAGATACTCTGGGCCAACTCGAAGAGTCATTTGTCGATGGGGAAACCCACTGGAAGCACGGCGGTATCGTCGGTGTATTCGGTTACGGCGGCGGCGTTATAGGGAGATATTCGGATCTACAGAAAAAATTTCCATCCATTGCCCATTTTCATACTATGCGCGTTAACCAGCCTGCCAGCAAATTTTACAGCAGTGATTATCTAAGGAGCATTTGTGACCTGTGGGAGTACCGCGGCAGCGGTCTGATGAACTTCCATGGTTCTACCGGTGATATCATTTTCTTAGGGACCTTTACGGAACAATTAGAACCCACATTTTATGAGTTGGGTCACGTTCTGCAACAGGACCTCGGTGGATCCGGTTCCAATCTGCGTTCTCCCTCCTGCTGTCTGGGCAAGGCCCGCTGTGAGTGGTCCTGTATTGATACGCAGGATATGTGCTATGAACTGACCCACTACTACCAGGATGAATTACATCGTCCTGCCTTTCCCTATAAATTTAAATTCAAATTTGACGGCTGCCCAAATTGCTGTGTGGCCTCCATTGCCCGGGCTGATATGTCCTACATCGGGACATGGAAGGACAATATCCGAATCGATCAGGAAGCGGTCCAGGCATATATCGGCGGTGAAATCCCGCCCAACGCTGGCGCCCATGCAGGCAGAGACTGGGGTAAATTTGACATTGAGAAAGAAGTCATCAATCTCTGCCCGACAAACTGTATGCGTTTGGAAGACGGCAAGCTCGTAATCAATGATAAAGAATGTACACGATGCATGCACTGCATTAATGTCATGCCCAGGGCCCTGAGGCCTGGAACCGATACGGGCTGCTCCATTCTTTTCGGAGCCAAAGCGCCCATTTTGGAAGGCGCACAGATGTCGATGCTGACTGTCCCCTTTATGAGGTGCGAACCGCCTTACGACAACATTAAAGAACTCGTGGAGAAAGTCTGGGATTGGTGGATGGAAGAGGGCAAGAATCGTGAACGCTTAGGCGAGTTGATCCAGCGTTGGGGTGTTCCTAAATTCTTGGAAGTATTAGATTTACCGCCCATGCCGCAGATGGTGAAAGAACCGAGGAGCAATCCTTATATCTTCTGGAAAGAAGAAGATGTGGAAGGCGGATGGGATCGAAAAATCGAAGACTACAGAATCAAACATATGAGATAGATTTAGAATAGGAGGCAAAAATTATGGCATTATCTCAAGAAAGATTGGGACTATTTAACCCGGACAAACCCATGGAAAACAGGCTTACGGACCTTGGCCCAAGGCATTACTGGCAGTATTTCCCTCCCATTATTCAGAATAACTACGGGAAGTGGAAATATCATGAGATCCTGGAACCCGGCATTCTGGTCCACGTATCGGAAACCGGTGACAAGGTCTTTACGATCAGGTGCGGCGGATGCCGGTTTGTAAGTGCAGAACATGTCCGGGAGATCTGTGATATTGCAGACAAACACTGTGACGGATATGTCCGATTCACAACCCGAAACAATATTGAATTTATGGTGGACAGCCAGGACAAGATGGAGGCCCTTAAAAAAGACCTGATAAGCAGAAAACATGTGACCGGAAGTTATAAATTCCCTATCGGGGGAACCGGCGCGGGAATTACAAATATTGTCCACACCCAGGGATATCTGCATTGCCATACGCCGGCTACAGATGCCTCGTCCATGGTCAAGGCCGTCTTAGACGATCTCTTTGACTATTTTCAGGGCATGACCCTTCCTGCCCAGGTCAGGATTTCTATGGCCTGCTGTCTTAATATGTGCGGCGCGGTCCATTGTTCTGACATTGCCCTTCTTGGCTATCATCGTAAACCGCCCGTTATTGACCACGAGGTCATGGATTCTCTGTGCGAGATTCCCCTCGTTATTGCAGCCTGCCCCACTGCGGCCATTTCGCCGACCAAGACCGAGGATGGCAAAAAGAGTATAAAAATCAAAAACGAACGCTGCATGTTCTGCGGCAACTGTTACAC
Source organism: Desulfobacteraceae bacterium (assembly GCA_030613055.1). Classification (GTDB taxonomy): domain Bacteria; phylum Desulfobacterota; class DSM-4660; order Desulfatiglandales; family Desulfatiglandaceae; genus JAUWMR01. The sequence continues at coordinate 11,334 of JAUWMR010000010.1, read as the reverse complement.
CATGTGTATGGCCGTTCCTCTATCTGACAAAGAGGGTGACGGGGTGACGATTATGGCGGGTGGAAAGGTCTCCAACCGGATTAGCACACCCAAGTTTTCCAAGGTAGTCGTTCCCTGGCTACCCAATAACTTCCCTAGATTTCCTGAAGTCTGTAGAGACGTGAAGAAGATCGTTGAGGCATATGACGCGGACGCCAATAAATATGAGCGATTAGGCGACTGGGCAGAGAGGATTGGGTGGGAGATGTTTTTCGAGAAATGCGATCTGCCCTTTACCGATCATCTTATAGACGATTATCGATTGGCCTATGATACCTACAGAACCTCTACCCAGTTTAAATATACAGAGGCGGCCTGGGAGGTCTCAAGGGCAGCGGGTGGGATTGAATAATCTCAAACCCATATAGAGCAAAGGAGCAATATTATGGAGGACATAAAAAAGGCCATCCTTGAATTTGCCGAAAAAACCAAAAAGACCAAGTTCTATTTTAATGAAATGGAAAAGGCCGTTAGGAAGGTGCTTCCGGATACCAAAGCCAGGGCGGTCAAGAAGGCTGCGACTGCCTTGATTAATGAAGAAAAATTGATCTATTTCTCTACCGGAAGCACTACCATGTACGGGCTGAAAGGACGGGGTCAAACCGAGGATTTTTAGTGCTGTGATAACAACTGAAACATGATGTGTAGCATTAGAGGTCGCTATCCGGGTGGATTGCGACCTCTTTTTGTGTTGTAACTATACAGGTTTAAATTTTCCCGCTGAAAGCGGGATTCAAGGTTGTTTGCTGAACCTTGGAACGCCTACACGGATACTGATAATTTCGGAGGGGTATTATGAAAACGCCGCAAGGAGCTGAAGAATTTATTGCGGAACAAAGGAAAATACTTGCGGAAAATCCGGAGTGTGCCAATTCAAGCTATAATCTGGGGGTTTCTTTCATGCAGCAGGGCAAACTGGATGAAGCCATCCCGTTTTTCGAAGAAGCTATTGCCAACAGCGGCAGGATGTTCGAGGGCTATGTCAACCTTGGTTACATCTATTTCAAAAAGGGGGATCTTGAAAGGGTTGTTGAAGCCAACAAAAAGGCCATAGAGATAGAGCCACGATATGCCCGTGGGTACGCTAATCTGGGGTTTGCCTATCTTCAGATGACCAGGGCGGATGAAGCCATCCAGGCACTCGAGAAGGCAATTGAACTGAATCCGGATATCATACAGGCATGGAGTAATCTGATAAATGCCTATCTCCAGAAAGAGGACGAAGAAAAGGCAATTGAGATCGGAAACAAATTAGTGGAAATTGCACCTGACTTTGCGCTCGGGCAGAACAACCTTGCCTTTGCATATTATAGCAGGGGAGAATATGAAAAGGCCATTAAACATCTTGATAAGGCAGATTCTCTCGGTTTCGAGGTCCATCCGGAATTCCTGAAAAAACTTGAGCCCCACCGTCAAACATGAATCTCACCCAATTATTTCACAGCTATGAACTCTTAGTAGACAAGGCGGACCAGGCCTTCCTGAAGATGGAGCAGGAACACGGCGAATGTATCAAGTGTGAACGCCATTGTTCCGACTGCTGCCATGCCGTTTTCGGCCTGTTTCTCATCGAAGTCGCATATCTTAAGCAGCATTTTGGAAAACTGGATAAAAGTTTGATGGGTTCAGCCTTCCTGATGGGCGATAGGGCCGATGCTGATTTTAACAAAATAGAGAAAAAGCTGCAATCCCACGAAAACGATCCACAGATGAGGGCCTATGTGCTGGCAAGGGAAAGGATCAGGTGTCCGCTTTTAGATAAAAACCAGGACTGCGTCCTATATCCATACAGGCCTATCACCTGCCGGGTCTATGGGATACCGACCAGAATCCATGGGACGGCACGGTTCTGCGGAAAGGCGGATTTCATTGAAGGTAAGGATTACCCTGTCTTTGATCTTGACGGCGTCTATCGAGATCTCTATGCCCTGTCTAAAGAGCTTCTAAAAAGCTCAGGAATTGCAGACCTTGAAAAGGCATCGTTTCTAATTTCCATCTCAAAGACCATAAGCACGCCTTTAGATATCCTTATAAACGAAATCTTTGCACAACGTGGTGAAGATGCCTGATATGTTTGTCCAGGTTTGCCTGGATGACGGCCAGATCACCTGGATCTTTATCCCGGTACAGATCCAGCAATGAATCATAAAGCTTTCTGAGTTCGTCACCGTTGAAACCCTTTAGGAGAGAAAGCAAGTCCTCGACACTGCCCAGGTTGTACCGGCCCTCTGACTCCATGATGAGTAACCCATCGAAGAACCCTGTGGTCGTTGCGTTTACGGAAAAATCGTCTGCCCATACAGTTTCCCCAACTCCATCCAGCTTATCAAGTCGCATTTTCATTGTAAGATCAAGAAAAAAGTAGATAAGAGAAACCATGGGATTGAGGGCCTCTTCTGACATGAAGACCATGACTGGTTTGTATCCCCTGGCTGAAGCAAGTTTAATTTTGATCACTCCATCCTTGCTTTTTACAACAAAATCTCCGGCCGCGTGGTGCCAGGGATAGACCTGGCTGAAATCTTGAGTATTATAATACAGGGTGAGGATTTTGGATGCCTGCTTGAATATCTCAGAGCTTTCCTCCCTGGTTGCAAAACGGTTTCCGTTTTTTGTGTCCCAGATACAGACCCGTTGCCCTCTCATATCTTCATCATTGGACAGGTGCCATTCATGGTAATCCTCAAACCAATCAGTTATAAACATAGCCATGACCACCTTATCAGCTCCGACCTGTTGTTCTATCTCTCCTTTGAAGTACGGCTTTGGCAGATAAGGGAGATTAAAGGTTCCTCTTAAATAATTGAGAACATTATATTCACGATCCAGCCACATTTTTCCTTTTTCTGAGACAGCGGTGCTGACCGCCAGCTTAATGGTATGCCCCTTGAAAAAAAACTCTGCGCTTGCAACATGATACAGGACACCATGCTTTTCACTTCGGATCAGAATCTTGTGAATGCTGTTGAGACTTATTCGCTCACCTAAGAGCCCGCCCAAAACACGACTCAGAGTGATGCCATTGTCTCTTAAAATAAAGCTCTTAATAGAATCGAAGTAGTTGCCCAAGGTTAAAAAAGAATGATTCTTGGAAGGGGTAAGCCTAAAAGGTGAGATAAGCTCATCTGGGCCAACGGGAATATCCCCTTTTGGAGCAGAAAAAAGATATTCTGTTATCATAATTCCAGTTTACAGGGGTGCATTTTAACAACTTTAGGCACCTTATTTCATTTTAGTTCATTTATCTTCTCAATGGCCTCTGATGCCAGTTGCCCTACAGTCTTTTCCTCAAGCATCCCGTTCTCATATATATTCATTTCATGGGAGTCCTCCACGAGTCTTTCCAGGTCCTCCTTCCACTCATAGGCGCCAATATTTCCCAAAACCCATGCCGTGTACCCGCGGACCAGGGGATCCGGGTCAGAAAGGAAAGGGATAAAATGAAAGGTAGATTTGCGAAACAGATCGGGTCTTGACCGGGCAATTCTTCCGATCACCTCAACTACCTGTGCGCGTAGCGTCCCATCAGAGAGATAATTGTAAAGCTGGGGGATGTATCCGGCAAACAAATCAGGCCTGAATCTGATGATCTCCCCGATGGCCTCAAATGCTCCCCAGGTAAAAGCTGCCGTATCCTGAATGGCAGTGAATAGGCGTTGAAGGAGTTTGGAAATGGCCCCGGGATCACTCTCACTAATGACCGCCGATACCCGGCCCAGTGTTTCCGCGGCCCTTTTGCGGAAGAGATCATCTCCGGAATAGAGTAGGCGCTGGAGTTTGCTGATCAGTCTCTTATCCCCCCCTGCAACGCTTACAATCTGATCAAACCTGAACTCTCTCACCAATAGCTCAACCTCTTTCTTGGTGAGAGGCTTTTCCCTGTTAGGCTTGACCTGTGGTTTTGGGGAAACGTGATCTGCCTTTTCCAGCCTTTGTTTAACGCCTTCTGCGGTAACCTCCAGAACATCTTCATGCAGCTTGATAAAAAAAAGGGCTCCGGATATTCGCCTGCTCTCAAGGGCACCTCCGGGAACAATAAGGTGATTCACATAATCATAATGCTCAACGATTTCGTCCCGATAATCCTCTTCAGGCAAAAGCCCCCAGGCCAGGTCAGGGTCAAGATCACACCCGAACATTAATGCCTCGATCATGGCAGAGCCCAGATTATGACCGGTTTCATCGCATGCATAGACCGCGCCGCAGGAACAGGCCCCCACAGGCATTTCTCCCGGCATTCGAGTGGTTAGCTCCTTTGGCCTTTCAATGGGCAATCCGCAAAATGGACAGGTAGGCCTCTTAAAAATTTCTCTACCTAATAATTTGTTTGGTATCATATCTGATAAAAATATTCAGGGATCAAGGTTGAAACCAAATGAATCTTCATCATATTCAAAATCGACAATTTCAAAACCCGGACCTTTTGATTTGAAGTAGATATTCCAGTTTTTATACTGATCTCCTGCAAAATCACAATTAAGCGTTCCGATTCGCGCATCCATCCTTTTGAGTTTTTTCACTATCTCGTCAAAGAAAATCTCGGTGATGAACGCCTTATCATCATCATCAAGTTCATGTTGAAGGTCTGTATGGGTTTTTTTGCCAGTCATTTGGTATGCCCTGGCAGCTCAAGGGTCGTACATTGATTCGAAGGGCCGCAGTGTTGGGTCGTCATTTTCGGCTGATTTCCGCCCGGGCCCACACCCACGGCATAGTTGGTCCTGCTTACCATCCGTTCAATTGACTGGGATTTGCACTGGGGACATGCCATGTCCACTTCATCATTTGAATTCATAAACAGTTTTTCAAATATGTCACCGCACTCAAGACATCTAAATTCAAAGATTGGCATTGTTTTGCTCCCCTTTTATGGAGTAAAATATTTTCAGAAACTATAGTCACCAAAAAGACTAAAGTCAAACCATGATCCTTTCATTTCATCCATGTTTTGCTGCAGACGTTCAAATCATACTTGGGGATCAGGACCTGGGTCCAGATGGTTTTGAACTGATCGAGACGGCAAAGGCCATCATCCTGCCCCAGGGACGCCACGCAGGACTCTATGACGTCTGTTCAAGTTATGGCGCACTGATATTTCCGAATTACGAAATGCGCTTTAAATATCCTGGAAAAACAGGACAGGCACGCTTGTTCAGGGATTTTAGTTGCTCACATCCTGAAACCCTGTGCTGGAAGGCTGTAAAGGAATTCAAGTCAAAATATCCGGTCCCTGGTGATTTTCCCCATGACCTGCCGTTCATGATCAAGGACAACAAAAGCCACGAGGCAGAAGGCGTGTACCTTATTAATGACAGCCCTTCCCTGGCTAAGGCACTGGAGCAACTGGAATATCGAGAAATGTCAGGGATGCCCGGTTTTGTCACGCAGGCATGTATCGCATCAGACGGGAATGTGCTAAGGGTCGTGATTATTGGAGAAAATATTTTAACCTACTGGAAACGCCCCAACAGACCTGGCCAGTTCATTACGACTATCAGCCTGGGGGCAATCATTGACCATCAATGGCAGCCCGAACTTCAGGAAAAGGGGAACACACGAGCACGGGCATTGGCCCGAAAGACAGGGATCAATCTCGCAGCAATTGATTTTGTGTTTGATATGTCAGCCAAAGACCCGGAGCCCCTTTTTCTCGAGATAAACTATTATTTTGGCAGACGGGGCCTGGGCGGCACGGAAAAATACTATATGCTCCTCTATCAGGCCATTCAGTATTGGCTGAAGGAGGCAGGTCTGAACCCGAAATCCGTAAGACTCGTCTAATCGACTATTGATTATTGTCTATTGAATAATAAGGCGCCTCCATAAATCATCAATCTTGATGAAGCCGCAAAAAGGCGCAAAAAGCGCAAAATTTTAAAATCGCATTTAACAAAATCAATAGGTTACAGACAGAGAAATTTCTTTAACTGACTTTTTACGAGCACATCAATCTTGATGAACTCTTAAAAAGTCTTTATCTGTCTTTTTTTGTCATTCCCGCGGAGGCGGGAATCCAGTCATTTCAAGCAGTTTTGGACTCCCGCCTTCGCGGGAGTGACGGTAAATTGGACTTTTTACGAGACTGTCAATCTTCAATCGAAAATCGTCAATTTGCGGTTAAACACACAATAAGAGGTGGTCCCATAGCCAGAATTAGAATATGCCTTTTCCCTGTTCTTTATGCCTTAACATACACCTTCCTGGTTCTCGGGCCGTCGAACTCGCAGAAAAAGATCTTTTGCCACGTGCCTAAGACAAGGTGGCCATTTTCAACCAGTACGGTTACAGAGCTGCCCATAATTGATGCCTTGATGTGGCTGTCTGCATTGCCTTCCATGTGGCGATAACCATCATCCGGGGGAACCAGTTCATTGAGTTTTCTTATAATATCCTGGCAAACGGCAGGATCGGCCCCTTCATTTACTGTTATTCCGGCAGTTGTGTGTGGAACATAGACAACACAAATCCCATCGTTTATCCCTGTGTTTAAGACCTCTTTTTGCACCTGGGATGTGATATCTACCATATCGATCCTGGTACCGGTCTTTATGCTAATACTTGCAGGCATTTTTTTACCTCCATCAGTGCTAAAATTATGAGTATAAATCATTCTGAACAAATACCCGATAACACCCTAATTAAGGTTGACTTAATGTAATTAGTCAGGTTTTTTAGGCTGTAGGTCCCGCGGAACGCGGGATTAGTAAAGGGCTGAATCACAGATAAAGACTAAGTGCTGAGGACTGAGGACTAAGCCTGCCCGCCGCCCTGCCCCGATAGCGGGATCTACGCTTCACTCCGACAGGCGGGGGCTAAGCTTTTTTCTCAATCCTCAGTCCTTTCACCTCAGTCCTGATACCTTCTTACTTCAGCCTAAATACCTTCAGTCTATCTACCTGAGCAGTTACGACTTTAACAGGATATCACAAAATGCGTCCTTTGAAAATTCCTTACTGTCAAAAATTTATTTGCTGATAAAAACAGCTTTAAGTTTTGATTTATGTCTGTAGTTTGATTATAATAAAGAGATTAAGTTGCGTGTCCTGTAAGAAACGATAAATCTTGGAATTTCATTTACTTATGAAGTTACTGGAATTGATAACATAATTCTTTTAATAATTGTATTAATAAGGATTTTGGCAATGATGGAAAAAATTGTAATAGATGGCGTGGAAATTCACATAAGTGAGCCTGACGACGTACCCATGACCTGGGTAGGTCAGGAGGAACTGGTCACCCAGGTCTTAGCCGCCTGGCTGGTAATTGGGGATGAAGATCTTCCTCTTTATCCAAGGCTTGTTGGTAAGCCAGGTGTCGGAAAAACAACCCTGGCCTATCATGCGGGAAGGAACCTTCATCTACCCGTTTATCTTTTTCAGGCCACCATGGATACACGGCCTGAAGACCTGATCATAACCCCTGTTATTTCAGATCAAGGCAAAATCAAATACATGGCCAGCGCTGTTGTTTCCGCAATGATCAAGGGCGGTGTTGCTATCATCGATGAAGGAAACAGGATGAGCGAAAAGAGCTGGGCCTCGCTTGCGCCTCTCATGGACAGCAGGCGGTATGTGGAATCTATTGTAGCGGGCATTAAGGTCAAGGCACATCCTAACTTTCGCCTGTGCACTACCATGAATGACGACGCAAGCACATTTGAACTCCCTGAATATATCCATTCCAGACTTCAGCCACAGATCTATATTGATTTCCCTGAAAGAGATGAGGAGCTCTTGATTCTGAAAAGCAACCTTCCATTTGCTGACGATGAAATTCTTGAGTATGTGGTTGAATTCCTGCAGACGGCCCATGAAGCCGACGAGCGCTACTCGGTCAGGGATGGCATAAATATTGCCCGCTATGCCCTGAAACGGTTGGTGGAAAGTAGTGAACGTTTGACCCACGCGGATAAAAAAAGGAGGACAGCAGAGTATCTAAAAGAAGCCGCGTTTATGATTCTGGATACTACTGCCTCCGAGTACTTTGTTGAAATTGTAAATGATGAAATCGAGTTCGAAGAATAATATCCAGTGGGGAAATATCCGCTTTGTCCCTATCCTCCATAACAGGATGGAGTTTGCCATAGAAGTAAGAAGGCAGTTTGATGAATTCAGGCCGGATCACGTGGCAGTGGAGTACCCGGATACGCTGGAGTCCAAAATACTGAAAGGTGTTAAACGCCTCCCGTATTTGTCGGTAGTCTACTACGAGGAAATAGAGGGCGAATTTACTTATCTTCTGATAGAGCCGACCGATGGTCAGATTGAGGCCATCCGGCTTGCCCTTGCTGCAGGCACCCCTGTTAACTTCATTGACCGCGATACGGAAGATTACCCCCTTGACTTCTCCCCGATGCCAGACCCCTATGTAGTCAGAAAAATCGGGCACTTCATCTTCTGCCAGGCATACCTTAAAGTTCACGAATATTACGCCTTCCCTGAAGATGTTCTCCGCGAAAAAACCATGGCCTTTCATCTTAGACGTTTAAGCAAGAAGGGCGAGCGGATTCTTTTTGTTGGAGGATTGTCTCATCTGCCGGGAATCCTGGAACTGCTTAATCAACCGCAGACCCAGGTTATCGGGCGGAGAAAACGTGAAGGCGTCGGGCTCGCCCATCTGCACAGGGATTCAAGCAGGGAGATCATGACCGAGATGCCCTGTCTCGCCGCGGCGTATGAACATGCCAGATCCAAGGGCAATCCTGATGAATTAGACCGTCTTAAGATCAACAGCGGATTAATAGAAATTGCTAAAAAAAGCCACTGGAAGAACAACAAAGAGGAACTGTCGCGCAGCCAGACTAAAATCCTGAACAAATTCGCCAGAAACTATGCCCTGTTATCGGGCCAGCTTGTCCCCAATTTCTATCAACTTATAGTTGCTGCCCGGGGAGCGGCCGACGACAACTTTTCATATGAGGTCTGGGAAAAAGGAAGTGAATATCCCTGGCAGACAGAGGAACCGGGTCTTCCCATACTGCGATTAAAGGGGGAGGACCTTTTTTTGGATCATCGGCGGATCAGGTTTCACAGGCAACTAAAGACCATGCGGAGGCGCCTGATACCGGTCCCTGTCAGGAAAAAGAAGAGGGAAAAATATCCTGGCCAGTGGCGTGAGTCATTCAAGGGATTCTCCATATGTTCTTATCCCCCCGAGGACGTGGTCATTGAAGGATATGGCCAATATCTCCAGAAAAAGGCCATTGAGATTAAATCCGAAGAGAACACCAGGATCGTACCCTTTACCTGTTCCATGATGGAAGGCCTGGACATCAGGGAGACCATCAGGGACTGGACAAGCGGAAAGGTCTACGTGAAAGAGGAAAAGCCGCTTACAGGCAAAGTGGGTTCGGTAGTGGTGATTTTTGATCCCGATTTTCCTGACGAAGAAGGAAAGGATGATTTTCCGTGGTGTGTCACATGGCTTGGGGAGCACGATCAGGAATCAGACATGGCCTTTTACAGCACTCCGGCAGGGGCGGTCATGGACGGACCAGCAATCTCCAGGTGCCAGTATGGCGGTTTCATGCTCACCTATCCTCCCCTGCGCGTCTACGATATATGGAGAGATCCATTCTTTGATATGGCCAGGAACAAGCCGGAGCGCCTTCTTATGGCGGCCCTTGATTACAGCATAGAGAAGCACGTGGTCTATGTAGCGGCTACCCCGCCTTCAGGACGATGCCGGAGCATAGCGGCCCACCTGGGAAAAAAGATCATTTACCTGCCAATCGGCACCTTTTCTCCGGTCACACTAAAAAAAATCCGGCAATTTCATGTCTTGGACGGGCATCACGTGCGCAAATACGCCCGGCAGTATATTTGAGTTTTTCTGTCTCCAGTAGCAAATACAACAAATTAGTGTAACGCGACTTAGTGGCACAAAGAATTTAGAGATCACTCTCTTATCACAGTTTTGGGTAGGGTTGTGATCCATATCATATATCGCAACCCGTGTCTCCGCCACAATGACCTCCGTTGCAGCATCAATCAATTCCCGTAAATCATCCATGGTGCGCTGATGGCTCCTTTTACGCTACCACGATTTCAGGATTTTGCTGTCAGGATGGATTATGAGATCGTCGGTATAGGTCTTGCCGTTGATGACAAAGGTCACAAAGGAGCAATGTACTACCTGAATCTTGCACGGAACAGAGCTAAAAATGCAGTATGATTTTTTGAGACTTACTGTTGCTGATTATTCTCAGATGCAAATAAATCCGGGTTTTAACAATCTGGGTACAAAAGTATATACATGTCATTGGGAAAACCTTTTTAAATAAGTCCTATGACGGCCCTCCGGGAAGCCAGTAGAATCGGCGCTTTCAGAGGGGGGTATTTTTACGCATTGCCTAACGCGGTGTTAATATTTATAAAATAACACGTGCAAAAAAGTTCTTGCACGAAATTTGATCAAAAGCGTGCAAGATTCAGGTACTAATTTATTCTTTATGGACATTGTTATTTAAGCCAAGTTCCCGAAGTGCGGCCTTGGTTTCCTCAATTTGATGGTCGGTAACACCATCTTTAGGCGCTGCTTCAATGCTTACATTAAGTTTGAGACTACCGGCCTTTACGAATTTTGTCAGGACCTTTGTGTAAAAATTCATCCATTTCTGTGGAGTGACTTCACCGGACCAGATCAACCTCTGTAATTTATCCGACGGAGGAGGTGTGGGAGGCGGAGGAGGTTTAGGTTCTTTGCCAATCTGGACATCTCCAGCCCCCGAAACTTTACCAGCCTTTGCGCTAACGACAAAATTCCCTTCGTCTTCAGCGGCTTTAAAAACACCATCCTGCGCGATTTCTCCACCCGTTGCCGACCATTCAACTATTCCCGTCTCTATATCACGACCAAACTGGTCGAGGCCCCTAACAGGAAAGGTCTGCTTTGCTCCCGGCTTTAATTGAGTCTGTGATGGCGCAACCATAATTTTGGCTAATTCAGGCGGCTTTACATGCTTTTCCGCCTCTTCGGAGGTGATGATGAACATGGCCTCCGATATTTCCACATCAAGAATATCTATTGGTTTTTTATACAGGAACGGGGAATAACCGCCATCCGGCGATTTTCCGACATAGGCTAAGTGGCCTTCGCTAACACCACGGACGATGGTGTCCTTTATGGCTTCTGCATTTAAGAGGCGTGGAAATTTCGGTGATGCGAAAAATGCGTCCCGCACAGCCCTGGAGCTCCATTCTATGAAGGCAGGGGGCCAGTTTCTAACCAAAAAGCGGGGGCTGACATCCTTTTCAACATCATTGGTCTGCCGCAACGTCAACAATATAAATTTGC
>JAUWMR010000079.1 GCA_030613055.1 Desulfobacteraceae bacterium | reverse complement strand
AGATCCAGCTAATAAAAGGACGGTTGAGGAATTGATTCGAGTCTGGGGCTGGGGGATTTCAAATCTGCCTCTCTCCCAGATACCGACGACTGTCAAGCCGGTTTTTTCCCGTAGATTGCTTTCAATAAGGGTTTTTCCTTCGAGAGGTGTCCTCATTGCAGGGGCTTCAGCAATAAGAAGCTGATCGAATCTTCCGATGACGTTCGCACCCATGCTCACCCCAAGCGTTCTTCGGGCCAGAGATTTCCCGAGCATCTTCATGAATTGAAAGACGTGAGTACTGCCTGCAAGCTGAAGAATGTCAATGGAATCATCCGCATCGGCATTGGTAATGATGGGTACTTTTTCTGATATCTCCCTTATGGTAAAGGCTATGCTTGTATTCATCATATCATCATTGTTGGCAACCACCATAGCAGCGTTTTGTATGCGAAGGCGTTTATATGTTTCCGGATCACCCGGATCACCCACTACAACTTTGTAGTTCAAGTCGTAAAGCTCTAATGCGCGCTGAAAATCAGTTACGATAATGGCATATTCGTAATTATATTGATTCAGTTTTTCAACAAGATTTATGGTAATAGGGTCAAAGTTTGTCAGGATCACATGGCCTGATGTATCTTCCGGCAATTCACGTGGTGTCCTCGCTCTTGATTGGGCCTCGAGCCATGGGGCATAAAAGAACTGTATGAATGTAAAAGGGAGCATGACGAGCAAAAAAACAATCCCGGATATAAGGACAGCCAATGTAAAGACTTTGCCTAAATCGCTTGTAAAAGTGATATCACCGAAGCCAAGCGTGGACATCACAGTGAGAGTCCAATAGAAACCTGTAATCCAGCTAAATTCTCTATCTTCAAAAACCATTATGAAATGAAACAGAATACTGTATATTATGACCATAGCCGTTAAGGCTAAAAGAAACTTGAACAGGAGTTTAAGGTTTCTCTTCGTTGTCCTGCTTCGAACAAAGTAAATTACCTGGGCGGGAATAAATTTCATCAAAAAGAGCCTCCACACAATCTGGCCGGTCTCACAATAAGGCACAGCCGGTTACTCAAATCGCCTCTGCATAGTTCCCTGTTGGAGATAAAGAACTTTTCTGAAAGCGGGCCAATCTAATGAATACAAAGCCAGGCAGACTGTTACAAAACATCTTTTCTTAAAACAAGGTCGGACAGCGAAATCATCCCCAACAGTTCTCCCTGGGCTTCCACAGGCGCTCTCCTCATGCCTACTCGATACATAAGCCGCGCCACATAACGGATATCCATGTCGGGGGGCACTGTAATGACCGGTTTTGTCATAATCTCGTAGACGTTGGTATCATCCGGGGGACGTCCGGGAGCTATGACTTCCCGCACCAGATCCGCGACGGTAACAATGCCCCAGGCGTCGCTCGGATCGCGTTTGTTCACAATCAAGGCTGTGACATTTTCGAATCGCATCTTCGCGATGGCCTCCCGGACTGTGGCCATACCATCTATGGCCACCACATTCCGGCGCATGACGTCTTTGGCTTGAACAATGGGTGTTTTAACTGACATGATTATGTGTCCTCCCTGCCCGTTTTTGGATTTTCCTGTCTAACATGTTTCTGAAGGTTCGCCTATCCTGAAATCCGGTGTCCGGATCCCAGTCTCCGAATTCAGAGATTCAAAAGTACTCTTCTCGAACCTCTTCCTTGAAACGCTCTATCTGGCTTTCCAGGCCAGCTACCTGGTCCACCGGCAATACGAAAGCGATACCTGTGCCGGGCTTTTTAAAGTGTCCGGCTTCGGAGATTGCTTTCATAACCGTTTCTACCAGGTGTTCCTCCAACAAGAACATGACCAAATCTGTCTGTGCCTCAAGGGTCAGGCCAAAAAAGGTCTTTGCCTCACGAATGCCCGTACCGCGCGAAGGAGTAATCGTGGCGCCGGTGGCGCCGGCCTCCTTTGCCGCGTCCACGATACTATCGGTTACATCGGTCTTCACGGTTGCAATGATTACTTTAAATCTCATGTTATCCCTCCTTGGTAAACTTGAGACGTATCCCGGTCCACAACTGAGCAACCTGGGCATAGGCCATTACTGTTATTACTGGAAACAGGCTTGCGAAGGCGATCAGGCCAAAGCCGTCCAGGGCCGGGTTGCGTCCCGGTATGGTTGCCGAGAGACCCAGGCCTAAGGCCGCGACTAATGGAACAGTTACTGTGGACGTGGTTACCCCACCGGAATCGTAAGCGAGGGGGATGATGGTTTTTGGCGCAAAGACAGTCTGCACCACCACTATCAGGTATCCGGCCGCGATATACAAAAAGAGGGGGGTTCCGGTAATGATCCGAAATGTCCCTAATGCAATCCCGATAGCTACCCCAAAGGCCACGACAAGCCGCAACCCCCACTGGCTGATGGTGCCTCCGGAGACCTGATTCGCTTTATAGGCAACAGCAATGAGCGCGGGTTCTGCAATGGTGGTGGCAAAACCGATTAATGCTGCAAACACATAGACCCAGGCGTAAGCCCGCCATTCCGGATTATCAGGTGCCATCTCGCTTCCGAAAACAAACCCCGGGGCAGAGAGTTGCTTAGCCATGATCTTTCCCAACGGAAAAAGGGCTCTCTCCAATCCAACCAGAAACAGCGTGAGCCCTATCAGCACACAGCCGAAGCCCACAATCACCTGACGCAAGTGAGGGATGGGCTGGCGCAGTACGATATACTGGAAACCTACTATGAGCGCCAAAACTGGAAAAACATCCCTGCAAGTAGCCACAAATGTCTGTGCAATTTCAAGCAACATATTTATCTACCATGCGATTTTAACACCGAAAACTATCATACCAAAGCCCAAAACAAAAATCATGGGAAACAGTGAGGCAAAAGCAATCATGCCAAAGCCGTCCACCATGGGGTTACGGCCCCGGATAGAGGAAGCAAGGCCAACCCCTAAGGCGGTGACAAGGGGCACCGTCACAGTGGAAGTGGTGACGCCTCCGGAGTCATAGGCAATCCCCACGATTTCTTTAGGGGCAATTAGAGTCATCAAAATGACAATCATATAACCGGCGATAATCAGATAATGAACGGGCCAGCCGCGAAGGATACGTATTATGCCAATAGCGATAGCCAGCCCCACCGAAACCGCCACCGTAAGACGCAAGCCCAGGGCATAGGAGGCCCGGGCGCTTTCGCCGGGCGCGATAATGTTCCCTTGAGACGCCACTTTTGCTGCCTCCTGGGTGATCGCAATCAGGGCGGGCTCGGCCACGGTTGTGGAAAATCCCAAGCCGAATCCAAAGACCAACAACCAGACCAGACTCCCTTTTCGTGCAAAGGCAACGGCCAGGGTCTCCCCGATGGGGAACAGGCCCATTTCAAGGCCCTGGACGAACAGCATAAGACCGATTATCACTAAGACTGCGCCGATAAGCACCTCAAGGAGATCCGGAAAGGGCTGCCGAAGTATGGCAAGCTGGAAGATGGTAATGACCAGAATGATAGGCAACAGGTCGCGGCCGGCTTCTTTCAGCTTTTGAAATAACCTCCCGATGAGTGTGAGGATAAGATATCGGCGTTTAGTCTCCTGGGGCATCAGTCACCTTCCTTCTTAAAACAACATACCTCATGACGGGATTCAGCGCAACAAAATGAAGCCAAACCAGAGCACTCTGCATTTACCCTAACGAAAGGACCTTAGAGTGATGGCCATGGAAATTATGGTTTACATATGCAAGAATTCTGTGTTGTAATAAAATAGTAGGCTAAAAGAGAATACTTTTTCCGTGAATGAGAGAAGGATTCAAATGTCCATACCCAAGTTTCGCAATTTGAGAATTCGCACAAAGCTTATCAGTGTAACCCTTTTTTTAGTCATGATTCCCCTCCTGTGTGTCGCTTATCTTACCATGGACCGTTTCGGCAAAGCCCTTAAAAGCGCGTCCGAGGAAGATCTGGGGCACTTAGTCAGAAATATCTATTCCATGTGCAAGGTCCAGCAGGAGATGGTCCAGATGAAGGTGGTTTCTGACCTTAATGTTGCACGCAAAATCCTTTATAGCCGAGGCCATGAAATCGAAATCGTGCAAGAGAATAAGATCTATTTTGACGCCATTGACCAGTTTACCAATGAGGTTCACCCGGTCAGCGTGCCGGTCTGGAAGGTTGGGGGTCTTACTTTAAGCCGGGATACGGGTTTTGTCGATGAGGTGCAGAATATCGTTGGCGGGACCTGTACTATATTCCAGAGAATTGAAGGAAATCGCTTTCTTCGCATTTCTACCAATGTCATGGGAAAGGACGGCAAACGGGCTATTGGGACATTTATTCCCTCCTACAGCCCCGTGGCAGAAGCGATTTCAGCAGGGCGTTCCTACAAAGGACGGGCCTATGTAGTGGATGACTGGTATATCACGGCCTATGAGCCGATTAGGGGACGGAATGGGACCGTAATTGGTGCCCTTTATGTGGGCGTAAGGGAGCAGAGTGCCCATTCCCTGACGGACGAGATAAAAAAAATCAAGGTTGGAGATACCGGTTATGTTTACATCATAGACAGCAATGGCATCCTGAAGGTTCACCCGGCCAAGGAAGGGCAGAATGTCATTGATTCGAAAGATTCGTCAGGCTTTGAATACATCCAGGCTATGATTGTAGATGCCTTAGCACTTGGAGAAGGAGACGTGGGTACCATTCGTTATCCATGGATCAACCCTGAGTTAGGAGAGAAAAATCCGAGGCAAAAGATCAATAAATACACATACTTTAAAACATGGGACTGGATTATTGCTGCCGGCACTTATGAGGAGGAAATCTATCATTCCCTCTACGAGACGGAGCGATTCATCCTGATTATGGGCGTTGCGGGACTCGCCCTGGTCTTTATACTGACTATCACCTTCTCAAAGGTCCTGACGAGGCCGATTCAGGAGCTTACGGAGGTAACTACAAAGATGGTAGGGGGCGATCTCTCACAGAGGGTCAGTATCCACGGTGCGGATGAGATCGGCGTTTTAGGGGTGTCTTTTAACCGTATGATAATCCAGATCCAGCATCACACCTCTGAATTGGAGAAGATGGTAGAGGACAGGACCCGGGAACTCAAGGAATCAAGAGAGAAATATCGTGATATTTCCCGGTTTTTGAACAGCATCCTGGATAGCGCCACTGAATATGCCATTATGGCCCTCGATTTTTATGGAAAGATCATCGAATTCAACAAAGGGGCGGAAAAACTTTTTGGATGGAAAAAGGAGGAGGTTCTCAATAAAGAAAAAGCCAAGATCACCCTGCTTCCGGAGGACCATGAGAGAGGCATCCAGAAAGAGATGTCTGAGCGGATAAGGATAGAGGGCGTCTGCGAATTAGAGATGGATCGGATCAGGAAAAATGGCAATCGTTTTCCAGCCCTTAGCACGATTACTGCCATGAAAGACCCATCGGGCAAGACAACCGGCTTTGTAGAGATCGTTCGGGACCTCACCCAGAGGAGAGCACTCGAGAAAGAACTCCGTGAGACAAAAGAATTTCTTGAAAATATCATGGAGAGCTCTGTTGACGGGATCGTTACCACGGATCTCAAAGGTAAAATAACCTATTTAAACCGTGCTATTGAGGAGATGCTCGCATACCGGAAAAAAGAGCTTTTAGGACAACACATCTCGTGTCTTTACGTCAGCGGCATCCATCAGGCCAGGGATATCATGGGTATTTTGCAGGCAGGCGAAAGGGCTGTAAATTATGAAATGGATGTAAAGAAGAAAGACAGGGAGGTCCTGGCAATCACGACTTCACTCTTCCTGCTGCGAGACGAAGATCATCAGGTTATTGGAACGGCAGGAATTTTTAAGGATATCACGGAACAAAAGCGTCTGGAGACAAAACTAAAATCCGCTCAGCTTCGCCTGGTTGAGGCATCCAAACTTCGGGCATTAGGGGAACTTGTTGCCGGAGTAGCCCATGAACTGAACAATCCACTCATGGCCTCGCAGACGATCCTGTATGTGATTCTGAAAGACCCTCAGGAAGACTGTCCCAACCTGGAGCGGCTAAAACTTATTCAAAAGTGCAATAATCGGATCGAGAAGATCGTTGAACACTTAAGGGAATTTTCCAGGCAGACCAAGCCCGAGTTTCAAAAACTCGATATTAACCTGCCCATTGAGAATGTTCTAATGATCACCGGGCAACAGCTTTTAAACCACAACATCTCGGTCGCGCGGGATCTGTCCGACGATCTGCCCGAGATCCTTGGTGATTCCAACCAGCTTGAACAGGTCTTCCTTAACCTGATTTCCAATGCCAGGGACGCAATGGATGTTACCTCGGGTTCGAAGGAGTTGACTATTAGCTCATACATCATGGAGGATGATGGAGTTCCGTTTGTGGCCGTGTCAATAAAGGACACCGGTGTTGGGATTCCCGTGAAGAATGTTGATAAGGTTTTCGAACCATTTTATACTACAAAACCGGTGGGCAAGGGCACGGGCCTTGGCCTTTCCCTCTGCTTCGGCATCATAGAGGCCCACGGGGGGAGGCTTGAAATTAAAAGCAGGCATTTTAAGGGGACTGAGGTAATAGTCCTTCTTCCAGTTAAAGAATCGGGAAAGGAGTAACGAAATGGCAAAACGTATCCTAATCGTAGATGATGATGAAATGGTCCGCATGGCTCTCAACGAACTCCTTAAACCGGAGGGTTATGAGATCCATATTGCCTCAGGCGGTGCTGAGGCCCTCAAGAGACTCGATGAGAATGGCTATGATCTCTTGATGCTCGATATTATTATGCCCGAGATGGATGGGTTTGAACTCTGCAAGAGGATCCGCGAGATAGAAGACTACAGGGAAACACCTATAGTATTTTTATCGGCTAAAAGCAGGGAGGAAGACAGGGCCAAGGGCCTTGATGTGGGAGCCAACCTGTTTCTGTCAAAGCCGATCTCACCGGACAAGCTCCTTAAGATCGTATCGGATACCATCGGCTGAGAAATCAGTTGATCAGTATTTTTTCATAAAACTACAAGTTGTTAGAACCACCTTGTGTCCGTGTCAGACTTGCTGCGTAACAGTCTCGACCAGCCGGTCGAGCGAGCCATCAATGTCCATGAGTTCTGTAAAACGGTGGACTTTGGCTTTGTCGCCGGGAGAAAGTGGAGGAGAACTTTTTTCCAGACGTTCCAGGACAGTAAATGTGTCGTCTTTAACCAGCATAAGGGGAATTTTGGCTTCCTTAGCGGTCTCCAAGAGCTGGGGGGCCGGTTTTCGTCCACCTGTCAGGACTATCCCTGCAATAGGCCGACTGGCTGCTTCCCCCTGGATTTCTCCGTTAGGAGATGGCGCGAGGAGAATGATTTTGTTGTAGGCCCTTTTGAATAGCCTGAGTTCGCCTCTCAGGTCGGTTGAACCAGCGGTCATCCCGCTCACGGGTTGGTCGAGACCTTCGTCTCCCCAGAGTATTTTGCCATTAAGTGTCTGCTTTATGTCCCCAAGGCTCCGGAACGAAAGTATAGGGTCTTCCGGAAGTGTGGTAGTGATCTGAATCCCTTTCTGGACAAGGGAAGGGACTACATGCTCTTTGATTTCTTCAAGTTTTTCCGCCGGAACGCGGTTGAGAATGATTCCCTTGATCCTATCCTTGAGAAGAGAACTGACTGATAAAATGGAATAAATGGATCTGGACATTTCCTGATACCGGTTAACGAGGACAAAATCGGCCTTAAGTCCGTGGACAAGAGCAATGTCGGAAACCTGACACGAAATATCGTCAAAGAAAATCTGTTTGGAGCCCATAATAAGGAGAATATCTTTTCCATCGGAAAGCTCACGGGCAAGGGAGCTTACTTCCGCGATAATCTCATTAGACTCCTTTTGTCTCCATGCCTCTTCTGAGAGCAGATAAGGACAGATCCGGTCAAACGGTTCATGGAGGTTCAATACTTCCTTAAAGAGGACGGCATCGGGGTCGGTCCAGGTGCCGTCGACATAAACGGGATTGTCTCCAAAGGGCTTAATAAACCCCACGCTGAGACCGTTTTCCACCAGCCTTCGGGCTATGGCCCAGCTCATAAGGCTATGGCCTGCATGATCCCCTGTGGAGCCAATAAAGAGAAAAGGCATCTGGCTATTTAACCTCCTTAGCCAACGGCATTAAATATTTAATAAAAACATTATAGAAATTTTATTCTTAAACATCAAAGAAATTCTGATCCCTGCCTGCACTCGTATTTCGGTTTACATAGTGTAATAAAAATGTGACAGGTATCATATTCAGGGCAATTTTGTTGTCTTGAGGTTTTTGATAATATATTATTATATCAAATAGTTAATCCGCAGTCCCCATTATTTTTATGTATGGCATTATTCTTGCTATAATTCAGTTATAGGAGATGATATCCGGGGAGCGGTGATAAATCAAAATTCAACCCGGAAAAAAGAACAGGGAATTCTACGGAATAGGCTCAACAGAAAGGAGGAGAAAAAGATGCTGGTGAAATACTGGATGAGCAAACCCCCTATAACTATTGATGTTAATGCCTTTATTAAAGAAGCGGATGAGCTTTTGAAAAAAAACAGAATCAGGCAACTACCGGTCCTGGAAGATGGAAAGTTAGTAGGATTCCTTACAGATAAGGACCTTAAAAGGGTAGCTCCGTCAGAAGCTTCCAGGCTTGAATATATTGGTGAGCTCTATGATATGATTACTAAGGTCCAGATCAAGGATGTGATGACCAAAAATCCCATTACAATCCCGTTTGATTACCCGATCGACAAGGCCGCGGGCGTTTTTGTGGATAACAAATTATCAGGTGCCCCTGTAGTGGACAATGAAGGACAGTTGGTTGGTGTTATTACACAGACCGATATATTCAGGTTGCTGGTTTCTTTTACCGGCGTAAACAAACCCGGGGTCCAGTTAGGGTTTGAATTGGAGGATCGGGCCGGTTCAATAAAAGAGGTAACGGACATTGTCCGGAAATATGGTTGCAGGATGCTCAGTATCATGACTACTTACGAATTTGCCCGGAAAGGACATCGATTCATGTTTGTAAGAGTCAGTGATTGTGACTGGAAAAAGCTGGAAGAGATGCAAAAAGAGCTAAAGGAAACAACGAATTTGTTGTACGTAGGGGATGATCGGGAAGAAAAAAAGAGCAAAAAAAGTCAGTTGATTATTAAATAGAAATCTAATGCCCCAAATAATGCCATTTGGCAGGTACTTGCCAGATGGCATTATTTTTTGTATGTATCTATTATCAAGTTTTTCGATGGATATTGGCCATTGGATATTCGTTTCCCCAACATATTGAGTAGTTATCACTAAACTACTAAACAAGCGAGAACCTGTTTGGAAGGAAAAATAGATCGGGGTTATCAGTGGAATCACGGGACAAAAATAAGCTTCATCCGGTAATAAAGGGCTTAAGAATCGCCTTTGTCTTAATAATATCCTTAGGTGTTGCTGCTTTTTTTATAAAGACCCGACCTCATCCCGGGCAGAAGACCGTGAAAAATGTGGAGCCTCTTGTGGAAGTCGTTGAGGTGCGCAAGACTTCCGCGAACATGATGATACAAACTTATGGTACGGTGCGTTCAGGGGAAAACCTGAGTCTCATGGCAGAGGTCAAAGGCAGAATCGTGAAAATGGCCCCGGACTTTGAGGAGGGTAGTTATTTCCCGAAAGGATCCTTTTTGGTGCGTATTGATCCCCGTAACTATGATCTCAGTGTTGAGAGGTTCGACTCTGAGATGGGGCGGTTGGACGCGGAATCGGCCCGCATAATTCAGGAACAGAAAAACCTCCGGACAAACCTGAAGATCGCTGAGGAGGATCTGCGGCTGGCAAAGGCTGAGTACGACAGGAACCTTTCTCTTGCCAAAAGAAACGTGATATCCCAAAACCAGATGGATCAAACTCGACAGAGATGGCTAATGAGCAGTCAGAAGGCTCAGGAAATTGAGAATGCCCTTGCCCTTATCCAACCAGGAATAGATCTGTTACAGGCCCAGCGCCGATCAGTGCGGGTCCAGCAAAAAGAGGCCGGGCTGGCTCTTGAGAAGACAGAAATATTTGCCCCTTTCGATTGCCGCATATCCAAAAAGTTAGTGGAAAGAGGCCACTATGTGACTGCCGGAACACAACTGGCAAACATATACAACGTGGGTATCATGGAAGTGGAAGTAAATATTGCACCGCGTGAGGTGGCATGGCTTAATTCCAATCTCGAAAGTCTATTGTATCTCAAAAAATATCCTCCTGCCATAGCCCGCGTTACCTTTGATAACCCCGTGAAAAAACTTGTCTGGGATGGATTCGTATCAAGGATCAAGGGGCAAATAGAAGAAAGCACCCGCACCCTTCCTCTTGTTGTGCAGGTAAAAAACAGCCATCCTGGCACAGGGCTCCCCGTCCTGCCGGGAATGTTTGTAACCGTGGAGATCGTGGGCAAAAGGGTGAAAGGTCTGTTTGTTCTTCCCAGAGAAGCGGTTCGCGAAGACGGGTCTGTCTATATTGTGAAAAAGGGGGAAGTACAGGTCAGGCACGTGAAAATACTACGCAGGGTTGGAAATCAGGTGTATGCAAAAGAGGGCCTCTCAGATGGGGATCAGGTGATTACTCTGTTTCCGGGAGTTGTCTCTGAAGGGATGAAAGTGCGTATATCACAGAGTGAAAAACGTACAGGGCATAGCAAAGAGGGGAAACCTTGAAATTATTTTATTCGCTTCACCGTACACAACGCGCTGTTCGCTTTGATGATCAAGAGGAAATAATCGGATGAAAGCTGTAGCCAGGTGGTCCGTTGAACACAGAGTCACAGTAAACCTGCTGATGGCCTTTATAATAATTGTCGGATTCACGAGCCTGACCAGGATGAAGCGGGAGGTGTTCCCTTTCTTTAGCCTGGATATGGTATCTGTGCAGGTGCCTTACAGAGGTGCCAGTCCTGAGGAGGTTGAAGAAGGGATCATCGTCAAGATCGAAGAGAAGATTCAGTCTGTCGAAGGTGTAAAGAGGATTGTCTCCACGGCACGTGAGGGAGTTGGGACGATTGTACTGGAAATTAGAGAGGATGTTGATGATGTCCAGAAGGTGGTGGATGAGATCAAGACCCTGGTTGACAGTATTGACACGTTTCCTGAAGAAGCAGAAACCCCGCTGGTTCAGGAGGTGACAATTAAAGAGGAGGCTATTAATATCGCGGTCTTTGGCAATGTGCCGGAATTGGCCCTTCGCCGTGTCGCGGAAAAGATTCGTGACGATCTCTTATCATCTAAGACCATTTCGCAGGTAAACCTGGCCGGCATCCGTGATTACGAGATTTCCGTGGAGATTTCCGAGGAAAATCTGAGGCGCTATGGCCTGACATTTGATCAGGTCGCAACGGCCCTGAAGACGGGCAGCCTTGATCTTCCTGGTGGCGTCATCAAGACTGCCGGAGGTGAGGTGCTCATCCGGTCAAAGGGTCAATGTTACGCAGGCAGGGAATTCGAGGATATTCCTATTATTACCCTCCCTAACGGCACAATTGTCCGCGTAGGCGACGTGGCCCGTGTCGTGGATGGCTTCAAAGACGCGGATCAAAAGGGCCGTTTTAACGGCAAGCCCGCGGCCCTCGTTCAGGTCAGGAAAACGCGGGATGAGGACATGATCGATATTGCGAGGACCGTACACACATATATCGAACAGAACAAACATTCGCTTCCTCCTGACATTAGCATCGCGCCATGGGGTGATCTCTCATTACTGGTTCAAGACCGTATTGATCTGCTTAAACGAAATGGGATCCAGGGTATAGCGCTGGTCTTTCTGTCTCTTGCCCTGTTTCTGCGCATAGGTCTGGCCTTCTGGGTTGCCCTCGGCATCCCTATATCCTTCATGGCGGCCTTTTGCGTGCTCTATTATTTAGATGCCAGTATCAATATGATATCGCTCTTCGCGTTCATCATGACCCTGGGTATACTGGTGGACGACGCAATTATTATTGGGGAAAACATCTATGCCCATTATGAACGGGGCAAGGCCCCCCTTCGGGCAATATTAGATGGCACGAAAGAGGTGGGGGTGCCGGTGCTTATGGCGGTCAGCACCTCTATTGTCGCGTTTATACCCCTGCTATTCGTAAGTGGCATCATGGGAAAATTTATCAGGATCCTTCCTGCCGCCGTTATCGTTATCCTTTTTGTTTCGCTTTTCGAGGCATTTGTTATCCTGCCGGCGCATTTGGCCGGATCGTTGGAACGTGATCATCGAAAGACAGTAACCGGAAAAAGGTGGCATACCCGGTTATTAGACCGTATCCACCGTGCCCTTCAGTACACAATACAACATATTTACGGTCCAGCCCTGACATGGGTCCTGAGAAACCGGTATTTTACTCTCACCTTGGGTGTGGGAGTGCTTATTATGATCCTGGGCCTTGTCGCAGGCGGGCATGTGCCTTTTGTCCTGCATCCGAAGGGTGACACCAACTACATTCAGGCTGAGCTGAGCTATCCATTGGGCACACCTGTTAGTGTGACAGAGGCCACGATAAAGCGAATCGAACAGGCCTCTTTCCGGTTGAACAGGGAGTTATCCGGCACAAGAACGCGGGGTAAGGATATCGTCCTCTACTCTTTCAGCCTTGTGGGGACGATTGCCAGACGCGGTTTTGAAGGCCCGGAGACAGGCGGGCACGCCGGCCAGGTTTTTCTGGAGCTTCTGCCTTCTGAGGAACGCTCTGTAATGGCCAGTGAAGTGCTTAACCGCTGGAGGACCTTAGTCGGTGAAATCCCAGGCGCGGATGGAGTTGTTTTTACCACACTGACTGGGGGGCCGGGCGGAAACCCCATTGAAATTCAACTCATTGGAAACGACGTTGACAAGCTTAAAAGAGCGGCCGTGGAACTCAAGGCTCAGATAGCCCGATATGATGGCACCTTTGATATTACGGACAATTTCAAACCCGGGAAAATAGAAATCAAGCTCAGGGCAAAAGAGACAGCGCGTTCGTTGGGGATTACTTTAGCTGATCTGGCTCGCCAGGTAAGGCAGGCGTTTTACGGAGATGAAGCAGTTCGTATCCAGCGGGGCAGGGATGATGTCAAGGTCATGGTTCGATATTCCGAGCCCGAGAGACGCACCCTGGGCACGATTGAAGAGATGCGAATCCGTACCCCAAACGGGGATGAAGTGCCCCTTTCAGAAGTCGCCGAGGTCGTTTACGGACGCGGATATTCTGTAATAAATCGAATCGACCGGCACCGTCAGATAACCGTGATATCGGATCTGGACGAGAACGTTGCCAATGCTGAACTCATTGTCCGGGACCTCAGTGAGGATTTTCTTCCCGACCTGGTCGGGCGCTACCCCGGTGTCAGGTATTCATTTGAAGGCCAAAAACAACGCACGAATGAATCGGTGACCAGCTTGATTGGGGGATTTATCATTGCAATTTTAGGAATCTATCTGCTTCTGGCCACCCAGTTCCGCTCTTATTTCCAGCCTGTCGTTATTATGGTGGCCCTGCCGTTTGGAATGGTAGGTGCTGTCTTAGGGCACCTGATTATGGGGATGTCCATAACACTGATGAGCCTTTTCGGTGTGGTGGCCCTGTCAGGTATTGTTGTAAATGATTCCATTATCATGCTTGACTTTATCAACCGGGCTATCAGGAAAGGGATGCCTCTTATGCAGGCCGTTGAAGAATCGGGCAAGGCGCGATTCCGCGCGGTTATACTCACGTCGATCACCACCATTGCCGGTCTTCTTCCCCTCTTATTAGAGCGGAGCTTCCAGGCACAGTTTCTCATTCCCATGGCCGTGAGCATCACCTTTGGACTGATGGTGGCGACTGTTCTGACACTACTGTTTGTGCCGACGCTCTATTTTATTGTAGCGGAAGGCACTATTTTAGTGAGGCATTTTTTCGGATTGGATCCCGGAAAAATTGAGCTGGCGGGCGAAAACAAACAGGTGTGAAAAAAGCATCCTCCTAACAGTGTTTCTCCAGGTAAGTTTGAACCACGGAAAAGATTTTTGATACCTTTTGAGTTTGGGGCAGGGCCTCACGAATCATGTCTAAGTAGCGCCTCTCCCGGACGAGCTGGAATGTCCGCTGGAAATTGACGTCAAAGACCCAGCTCATTTGCAGCACTTTGAAATCATTCAGTGTTTTCAAGGAAGTTGTTCTTATGGTCCTTCCAGCCAGCAAATCCGCACATACGTCATCGGAAATCTCAGGGGTATCAGGCAACCCAAGTTCGATGGTGCCGTTTCTGACGCCATCATCTTCACGATAGTAGTCAGTGACAACACGCCATATATCCAGTTTATCCGCGTCCCGCAGTAATTTTGTGAAAAACAGGCATTTTTCCGTCTCTTCTTCGGGAAGTGTTGCTCTGTTATGATAGGAAACAGTCCGCAGGATCAGTTCATGGGTTTGCGGGTCAAGGGAATCAAGGACCTGGTTTTTGCGGAGCACCCTGACTCCAAGCATGGCGTGGTCTTCGGATACAAGGTCTGAGAACGTGCCGTAACGCGCGTACTGCTCAAACCGGCCGATGTCATGAAACAGGGCGGTTATTTCCGCCAGGTGAAGGTCGTCACCGGAAAGGCGCAGGCTTTGACCGACATCCAGGATCTCTTCGCAGACCCGCCTGGAGTGCTCTTCTTTCAAATCAATATTTTCCTGGTAGCCGGGATCAGCGGATTGAAAGGTCTTTACGTACCCGGAGAACCAGGATTTCAGGTCTGATACAGTCTTTTGATTCATCATATTCGTCTATTTAAGCGATCGGCCTGCCTTGTCCTTTACGCTCCGGATCTTGCTTTCCAGTGCCCCTGACACGCCTTTTCGGTAATCAAATTTCACCTGGAGGCTGATGCGATGAGAGTCCTTTTCAAGGGCGCGGAAGCACCTGGTAAGCAGGGCCATAAGCTCATCCCACTTGCCTTCGACCACCGTTCCCATGGGGTTCAAGCGATAATCAAGACCGCTTTCGTCAACTATTGTCAGGGTGTTAGCAATGTACTTGCTGAAACTTGATCCCTTATCCAGGGGGATTATGGAAAATTCCATCAGTGTCATAGGTCTTGTTCTCCTGTTTCTCGTTTTTTTTCTGCGGTTTCAAGGTCCTCAACCAGGGATTTGTATACTCCATTGCGAAAAATAAAAAAAGCCCCTTTTTATACCCTGTTTCCGATCGCCGCATTCCACCCTCAGACATCCGATCTCCGCCTTTTATTCCCTGACATAAAATCCCGTTTCCGACGAGAATGATTTCTGTTCGAACCGGAATGTTTTACATTTTGACATTTCCGTGTTATGGTGTTAATATATATTTATCCGCCCGCAGAAAGCCACGGCTTTAATCGTAGATTAATGCACTTAAGGGCGGGATGTCTTACCACTAAGTCCCGCCGATTGCGAAGCAATTCGGCGAAACTAAGTGGTGCCACGGGCTTGCCCGTGGAGATCCACATACCATATAAAGGAGGCAAAGGAATGCAAGATAAACGGGTAACCATCCGAATACCATTTGAAATATGGAAAGCTCTCAGGGAACTCCAGACTGTGGGGAAAATTTCCAGTATCCAGCAGGCGGCTGTCACTGGCATGAACAAGCTTATTGAATCCCTGAAAAGGGGTGAGGAGGACAACTAAAGGGGCGCTGCCAAAAAACGTGTACTAAACGCCCTTGTAAAGGAAAAACCTATTGGGAACTGGGAAGATATCCACAGGGAAAGGACGGAAGCAGATGCTGACAGGTCTTGATACAGGGTTTTTCTTTGCCCTACAGGAGCAAAATCCAGTTGCGTTCCGTAATCCACAATCCAAATTCCGAGGCTGATGAAATACGGCAAGGCCTATGGTGGTTACGAGAAGAAACAGTGTGGAAATTAAATATTCCGTCGACATAATTCGATACCTGATTGACATTAGGGAAAATTAGGGGTTATTCTCCCAATATGCAACAACAATCAAAACTGATTTCACGACCGCGCTTGATGAATCAGGTCCTCCAGTTTCTGGATGAGGCGCCGGTTACCGTGCTGCTTGGCGCCCGTCAGACAGGAAAGACCACTCTGGCGCAGATGGTGGCCGATGTTTTTGAAAATAAAAACAAGGCCGTGGTTCATCGTTTCGACCTGGAGAGAGCGGCTTCACGGGCCTCCCTGGCAACGCCTGAAATAACCCTTGAATCGCTGCTGGGCCTGGTTGTAATCGATGAAATACAGCGCATACCTCAGCTTTTTGAAACACTGCGCCCACTGGCCGACCGGGCTGAAGCTCCGGCGCGCTTTCTGGTCTTGGGCAGCGCTTCGCCGGGCCTGGTTCGCGGTGTTTCGGAATCACTGGCCGGACGCGCTTTGTCTATACCTGTGCCGGGTTTTGCCCTGGATGAATTGGGCGCTGATTCACAGGACACTTTATGGATCCGGGGCGGATTCCCGCGTTCATGGATGGCTTCATCGGATGGCGCCAGCCGTCGGTGGCGGGAAGCGTTTATTTCCACCTTTTTGGAACGGGATATACCGCAGCTTGGGATTCGGGTTCCTTCCGAAACTCTTCGCCGCTTTTGGACAATGCTGGCACACTATCATGGACAGGCATGGAACGCCTCGGAACTGGCGCGCTCACTTGGAGCCTCTCCGAAGACGGCTCTGTATTATCGTGATATCCTTGCCGGCGGTTATATGGTACGCGTTCTGCCTCCCTGGTTTGAGAATCTTAAAAAGAGACAGGTCAAATCGCCAAAAATCTATATTCGTGACAGCGGGTTGCTGCATATGCTCTTGGGGATTACGGATATGGCCTCATTACGTTCGCATCCGCGTTACGGCGCGTCCTGGGAAGGATTCGCCCTTGAACAGGTACTGGCCCTGCTGGGATCCAATAATGCCTATTTCTGGAGCACCCAGCGCGGCGCCGAACTTGATCTCCTGCTTCTGCGTGACGGTATGCGGTGGGGCTTTGAGTTCAAGTGCAGTGACGCCCCGTCTATGACAAAATCAATGCATATTGCGCTTCATGATCTTTCTTTGAATGGGCTTTTTGTCGTATATCCCGGAAAGGAACGTTACCGGCTTCACAAAAAAGTCGAGGCCCTTCCATTATTTCAATGCATGCACTTGCAGAAAACAGAGGTCAGCCAATGACAAAAATATCCGAAGTGGTCAAACTGAAAACCGGCTACGCGAATTTTGTAGAACTGAAAGCACAGTTACAACCATGAACACAGACACAAGAAAACAAATC
>JAUWMR010000069.1 GCA_030613055.1 Desulfobacteraceae bacterium | reverse complement strand
TTCAACACTTATTTACGAGGCTACCTGTAGGTTCACTTTCGTTGCGGCCTGCGGCTTTGCCAATTGGGAACTTACAACCCCTGATTACTCAGACGCTGCTCCCTTGAGCTACCAAGGCGCACGGACAACTCCTTGGGCGGGACTTAAACCCGCAAGATAATTAGTTGTTACTGCGAACGGACGCCTATAAATGTGAAATCCGTTGAGGGACAGATAATGAGCCAGGCTGTAATGGGTATAGGGGATGTGTTGTTTGAAGAGGTAAGGATAAAAGAGGGAATTGTAATGAACCCCAATCTCCTTGAATACAGGGTGCCTACCGCGAACGATATCCCAGAGATAAGCTCAATAATAGCGGACAGTTACGAACCCAATGGTCCCTTTGGGGCAAAAGAGGTCGGTGAAACACCGAGGGCTGCGGTCATATCGGCCATTGCCAATGCCATATGCAATGCCACGGGCAACAGGATTTACACCCTCCCCATGACAAGTGACAGGATAAAGGGAGTAATATCAGACACAAAAGGAGACAACTAATGAGTGTGTTGCCGGAGTTTGAATACAAAAGGCCCGGGACGGCAAATGAACTTTTTGACCTGCTTTTAAGTCACGAAACAGGGGCTCAAATCTTAGCCGGTGGAACGGATTTGATACCGAGGGTAAAGTTAGGACTGAAGAAACCCGATATTGTCATAGATATTAAGGATATAGAGGGCCTAAATTATGTTAAAGATGATGGAGAAAAGGTGAGAATAGGTGCCCTTACAACGATTTATAATATTAAAAATAATATTATGATAAAAGAAAAACACCCCGCTCTTCATGAGGCAACCGCTTTAACTGCTAATGAAAACATCCGGCAAAGGGGAACCGTGGGAGGTAATATCTTACAGGATACAAGGTGCCTGTATTATAATAAGCCTGAAACATGGAGGCTCTCCTTTAAGCCCTGTTTAAAAAACAGAGGTGATATATGTAATGCCGTAAAAGGAGGGAAAAAGTGCTTTTCAATTTACCGCGGAGACCTTGCGCCAGCGCTTATTTCCCTCAGCGCATCTATCTGCCTTGTAGGAAAAGACGGTGAGAAGGAAATACCCCTGGAAAATATTTTTACAGGAGACGGGATGTCTCCTTTTTCCCTGAAAAAGACCGATTTCATTAAGGAGGTTATTATTCCTTCCCAAAAAATGATTGGCGGATATGAAAAGCTCAGGATGAGAAAATCCGTGGACTATCCTGTTGTTAATGTAGCCCTTTCCATGGATACTAAGGGCAGGGGAAGGCTCGTTTCCGGGTCTGTTGGGCCAAGGCCCATTGTATATGAATTTCTATCTTCTGATGAACTTAGGAAGATCCCGGAAAGGGCCTATAATGAGGCATTCCCGGTTAATAATATGATCCTCTCACCACTTTATAGAAAAAGGATGGTCAGGGTGCTATCGGAAAGGCTGATAAGGAGGGTTTTTCTTGACAATTTTTAAGGTCGTTGGTTATATTGTAGCTAAATAGTAGCCATAAATTGGATTGCGGATTGCGGATTCCTGAATGCAGATTTGAAATTTAAAATCCCCAAAATTTAGATATAACGCCCAATAGATATAGGAGGTAAACTTATGGATATTATTCCCAAAATAAGAGAAATCGTCGGCGAGGAGAACGTTTTTGATGACCGCGTGGAATGTCTTTCCTATTCGCGCGATCTTTCCGTCCACGAAGGCATACCTGATGTTGTGGTTTTTGCGTACACCACAGAGCAGATTTCTGCGATTATGCGATTGGCAAATGAGGCAAAAATGCCTGTTACGGTCCAGGGTTCAGGGACTGCCACAACCGGGGCTTCTCTTCCGGTAGAAGGCGGCATCCTCCTGGATGTTCATCAAATGAATAAAATTCTTGAGGTCAATAAGGACAATTTCTACGCAAGGGTGGAACCGGGTGTCATTTGTAACCAGCTCAATGCCGAGCTTAAGAAATACAATCTCATGTTTCCCCCTAATCCCGGCAGCGAGGCAATTGCAACAATCGGTGGAATGATGTCCACCAACTCAAGCGGTCACAGGGCCGTGAAATACGGAACTGCCAGGGATTATGTAAAAGATATGCAGGTTGTTCTGGCGGACGGAACAATCATCAAAACAGGTTTTAAGACCCCTAAATCTTCTTTTGGATATGACCTGAACCATGTCTTTGCCAGCTCCGAGGGAACACTCGGTGTTATCACTGAGGTTACGGTAAAGATTAGGCCGGTTCCGGAATATAACGCCCTTGCCCTTGCAATCTTCCACGATCTGTTCGCGGCAGGAAATGCGGTTACCAATATAATTGGCTCGGGTATCCAGCTTACTGCCTGTGAAATCATGGACAAATACAGCCTAAAGGTTGTTGAAGAGGCTATTAATAAGGATGTTAGCAAGATAGAGGCCATGCTGATTATTGAATCAGACGGTGTCAAAGAGACAGTAGAAAGGGACATGGAGAGGATTGGCGAGATATGTAAGAAACACGGTGTTCAGGAATACACCTGGAGTGCTGATCCTGCCAAGGCCGCAGAGATTATGGAGGCCCGTGGAAAGTTGGTTCCGACATTGTCAAGGATCAAGCCGGGCAACAGGCTTGTTGCCATCTCAGAAGATCTTGGCATTCCCCCGACAAAGATCCCCGAAGTTATTAAAAAGGCCCAGGCAATAGCCGATAAGTATGATTTACTCCTGACGACCTTTGGCCATATTGGTGACGGCAATGTCCATACCACATTTGTAACCGATATGAGGAGCAGGGAGGAATGGGACAGGCTCAGACCGGCCGCGGATGAGCTTGCCGAAATTGCCCTTGAAATGGGAGGTACGGTTACTGCCGAACATGGGACAGGCCTTGCCAGGAATCCATATATAGAAAAGCAGTTAGGCCCTGCCTTAGATGTCATGCGGTCTATCAAGAAGGCCCTTGATCCAAATGGAATACTCAACCCGGGCAAGATGGGGCTGGAAAAGAAAAAATATGATATCTATGATTATTTTGCCTTTAAGGATTTCCTCAAACATCCCGAAGGTGTTAATTCCTATGGTGAGGACGTTGATAACGAGCTCCTCGCATGTATTTTTTGCGGTTTCTGCCGGCTCGGATGCCCCACGTTCAGCGTGACACAGAGGGAGTCGAGGAATGCACGCGGAAGAAATGTCCTTGCCTTTAATTTTTTAAACGGGACTTTAGAACCCTCAAAAGAACTTGCGGATGCCATTTACAGCTGTACCACCTGCCAGGCATGCACCTATTTCTGCCCGGCCCAGGTGAAGGTGGATGAAATCATGGAAGGGCTTCGCAAAAAGCTGTATAAGGCAGGATTTACACCCGAACCGGTGCTCGGTGTACGGGATAATATATTCAATACAGGAAATGTCTATGCAAGCGCCAAGGCAGACAGAATCGATATCTATCCCCCTGATCTCAAGAAAAAAATCCAGGATGGGACACTCAAAGAGAAGGCTGAAACCCTCCTTTTCATGGGGTGTGTTCCCAGCTATCTGGACATGAAGATGATCCCCAGCCTGATAAAACAGTTGGATTCTGCCGGGGTTGATTACACAACTTTAGCAACAGAAGAAGGGTGCTGCGGGTTCCCGCTGTTCCTAATGGGCGCAGATGAATTTGAACCACATGCAGAAAAGGTTATTGAGAGGCTCAAGGCCACGGGCGCCAAGGAATTGCTGACCCCCTGCGCAGGGTGCTATAAGACATTTAAGAAGATATATCCGGAGATCGGAGACCTTGGCATGGAGGTTTATCACTCTGTGGAGTATCTTGAAAAATTGATCAATGAAGGAAAGATAAAATTCAAGGGTGAACTGGGGAAAAAAGTAACGTACCACGATCCCTGTGACCTGGGCAGGCACCTTAAGGTCTTTGAGGAACCGAGAAATATCTTAAAAGCGATCCCCGGGCTTGAATATGTGGAGATGGACAGGAACAGGCTTCAGGCCCGCTGCTGCGGCGGTGGCGGTGGTGTATTAGCCAGCGATCCTGAATTGTCCGTGGAAATGGCGACCGAAAGGGTGCGTGACGCACTGGCCGTTGGGGCGGAGATCATTGTTTCGGGTTGTGCCGCCTGTAAGGATAACTTAAGAAAAGGGGCCAGGGCCATACCCAAAGAGGAGCGCGGCAAGATAAAGATTATGGATATTACGGAGATCGTGGCACAGAATATGGAATAGTAAACAAATTAGCGATTAGGAGGTGTTAAAAATGACAATAAGTAAATGGACGAACGCCGGCACTATCGTAAAAATGAATGCCATCAATTATCCTGATAAGTTGGGATGGCAGGACAAGAACAATGAATTTAACTTTAAGGACTGGAACGACAGGTCATGTCGTGTTGCGAACGGTCTGAAGGACATTGGTGTAGGATACCAGGAAACATTTGCCGTGCTCGCTTTTAACCGGGGTGAGTGGATGGATATCTATGCGGGTTGCGCCAAGGGCGGGCAAATGGTTGTCCCAATCATGTTCAGATTGGCAGGGCCTGACATAGAGTATATTACCAATCACTCGAAATGTAAGGCGCTTATCGTGGAAGCGCCTTTTGTGGAGCTGATTGACGGTATCAAAGACAAGCTCCCTATTTCCAAGGATGCATACATCTATATGGGAGATGGCCCTGTACCTGATGGATATATAGGATATGAAGACTGGCTGGCAAAGTCCTCTCCCGATGAGCCGGATATCACGGTGGATAGTGCCGATATCTGGACCGTCATGTATACGTCAGGGACCACAGGCAGGCCTAAAGGCGTGATGAGGACCCATGAAAGTTTCATGGCCCAGTATTACCTGAATAACATCAACCAGGGTGTCAGACCAACGGATAAGGTAATGCTGGTTATGCCCATGTGCCATATCAATTCCATATTTTACTCCTTTCCTTATAGCTTATTAACAGCGCCGGTGTTTGTTTATAATATGGTCAGTTTTGATCCCGAGGACCTGTTGAAGACCATCGATAAATACAAAATCACATTTACCTCTCTGGTCCCCACCCATTATATTATGATGTTATCCCTGCCGGATGATGTTAAAAACAGTATTGATGTTTCTTCAATGCGCCAGTTGCTTATATCTTCCGCGCCTGCGAGAAAAGACCTGAAATTAGCTATCATGGATTATTTCAAGAACGCCGAACTCTGGGAGGCATACGGCAGCACCGAAGGCGGTCTCGTCACGCTCCTCCGGCCGGAAGACCAGTTCAAAAAACTCGGGTCTATCGGTAAGGAGATATTCGGGACTGATCGAATCAGGATTTTAGATGAGAACAGAAATGACGTCCCTGACGGTGAAGTGGGAGAACTTTTCTATCGCACGCCCATGCTTTTCAAGGAGTATCTGAATGAGCCCGAGAAGAGCAAGGAGGCGTTTGACGGTCTATGGTCTTCAGCAGGGGACATGGTTAAGCGGGATGAGGACGGCTATTATACGCTCGTGGACAGAAAGGCAAACATGATTATCACGGGCGGGGAAAATGTTTACCCCTCGGAGGTTGAAAGCGTTGTTGGTGAACACGAAGCGGTCAAGGATATTGCGGTGATCGGTATCCCTGACGACAAGTGGGGAGAGGCCATTAAGGCAGTTGTGGTGCTTAATGATGGCTATGAGCCAGGCGATGATCTGGGAAAAGAAATCCTTGTGTCGGCCAAGGGAAAAATAGCCGGATTCAAGCGACCCAAAACCATAGATTTTATCAAGGATGAAGAAATGCCGAGAACTCCTACTGGAAAGACATTACACCGCATTCTCAGGGAAAAGTACGGCAAGTGGAGTGACGACTAACAGGGGAATTCGCTTCATTTTTTCTCATTCCGCTTCATTGCGTGGGCATATCGAAGATCCGCCTTCGCGGGAATCCAAAAAATTGCCATTTTATAGGAATTCCGAGATCAAATAAATTGAGAAAAATATTAATTAAGTCTGCAAACTTTTAGTGTAAATCTTAAAACCGGAGGAGAAACAACATGTTGACAAAAGCTTTTATACCTTACAAAGGCTACTATTCAAGCCCGTTTAGCCGCTGGCAGGGTACCATGGCAAACGAAAATGCTATTGTTCTGGGTGCAAACACGGCAAGAAACTGGATGCTGGCAAGCAAAATTGATCCCACGATTTTAGACTATATGTATTATGGAATCACCATTTCGCAGTACCATATGTTTTACAGCCACACATGGGCGGCGGCCATGCTGGTTGACAATGAGAAAGATTTGCCGGCACTTATGGTCAACCAGGCATGCACGACATCAACCACCTGTATTCATCTTTGCGCGGTTAACATAGAGACCGGAACCTAC
The DNA here is from genome assembly GCA_030613055.1 of Desulfobacteraceae bacterium. Classification (GTDB taxonomy): domain Bacteria; phylum Desulfobacterota; class DSM-4660; order Desulfatiglandales; family Desulfatiglandaceae; genus JAUWMR01. The sequence goes on along the minus strand of JAUWMR010000069.1, from coordinate 14,493 downwards.
GAGACAGGATTTGCCCTCATGTCGGATCGCTGCTCCAACGGCGCTCATACCATATGGCCGAATCCCATGGGCCCGGGCGGTGAAGTAATATCTGAGAACTGGATGATGGACAATTTCAACTCTGATCCCAATGCCGGGCTGAAGATGGTCCAGACTGCCGAGAATGTGGCTAAAGAGATTGGGATCACCAAAGAAGAGTGCGATGAAGTAACCTTAAGGAGATATGAACAGTACCAGGATGCGTTGGCCGATGACAGGGCCTTTCAGAAGAGATACATGTTTCCCGCCGAGGTCAGGGTATCTAAAAAGAAAACGGTTCTGGTAGAAGAGGATGAGGGTATCACCCCCACAACCGCCGAAGGCCTTGCAAGGCTGAAACCGGTTGAACCGGGAGGTGTCATCAGCTTTGGCGCCCAGACACATCCTGCTGACGGGAACTGCGGTTTTATCGTTACCACCCGGGATAAGGCCAAAGAGCTGAGTAAAGACCCCAACGTTGAGATCCAGATCGTCTCATACGGCTTTTCAAGGACCAAGCCGGGCTATATGGCTGCAGCCCCGGTCCCCGCTTCGGAGATGGCGCTGAAGGATGCAGGATTAAAAATAGAGGATATGAAGGCCATCAAGACCCATAACCCTTTTATCGTCAATGATATTAATATGGCCAAGAGGATGGGATTTGATGTTATGAAAATGAACAACTACGGTAGTTCACTGGTTTACGGGCATCCTCAGGCTCCCACTGCCGGCAGGATTATCACCGAACTGTTGGAAGAGATGGTTATGCTTGGCGGTGGCTATGGCCTCTGGACCGGTTGCGCCGCAGGAGATACAGGCGCGGCAATGATCTTCAAGGTGACCTGTTAGCCAGCGGAGAGTGTGTTTTAAAAGGACAAACTAACTTTTGAAAAGGGCCACCCTGTTTTAAACAGAGTGGCCCGGTTTTTTTCCATGAACTCCGGTGAAAGACCATCATGCCCCAGGCGCCTACTGAAAAAAGAACTCATTGTATTCGATGCGGGGAGTGTTGCCTTGGGTCAAGCCCTACCCTGCAAATGGAAGACATCCCGATTATAACGGATGGGCCTATTGAGCGAAGTGTTCTTTATACCATAAGGGTTGGTGAACCTGTACGGGACAATATCAAAAACAGGCTGATAATAACAGACATAGAGTTTATAAAAATTAGGGAAAAGAAAGAAGGCAGCAGTTGCGTCTATTATGATGAAGGCGCAAAGGCGTGTACCATATATCCGCGCAGGCCCTCTCAGTGCGTGGCCCTTGCCTGCTGGGATTCAAGTGAATTTATGAAAGTGTATAAGCGACCCAAAGCGGACAGAAAAGCCATTATCCGCGACAGGGTCCTCCTTGCGCTTATAGACGAACACGAAAAGAAATGCAGCTACAGTGAGCTTGACAGGTATGTGAGGATGATCGAGAAGGAAGGGGGGGCGGCTGTTGAAAAAATTCTTAAATCACTAAAATTTGATCAACATATCCGGAAGTTTGCGTCAGAAAAGCTGGGCATATCCATGGACGAGATGGATTTTCATTTTGGCAGGCCCCTTACACAGACCATCACCATGTTTGGATTGCAGGTAGTCAGGGAACCTGATGGTTCTTTTTTTCTCACCCTAAGTTAAAGGATTTCTATTTCCTTTAAAGATCGTTCTTTCCTTTCCGGGGATTCATCCCTTTCTTTGGCCTTTTGGGCGATCTCTTTTCCGAGTAATGTGGCACCCACGGCACCTGTCAGCAAGGGTTCAGGCGGGACTGATACAGGATAGCCCAATTTGTCTGAGAGTGCCTGAACCATCCCCGCGTTTTTTGCTACTCCGCCCGTCAGAATTACCTCCCTTTCTATTTTGAGCCTTTTCACCATCCTTGAAACCCTGTTTGCCAGTGATTCAAGTATGCCCGCAACCAGATTCTTAAGAGGAATACCTTCCGCTAATTTGTCTACGACCTCCTGCTCGGCAAATATGGTGCAGATGTTGCTTATTACGGCAGGATTTTTGCTCTGCAAAGCCAATTCGCCCATTTCTTCAATTTTGATACCCAAGGTATCCGCAATAATCTCTAAAAATCTGCCGGAGCCGGCCGCACACTTGTCATTCATGACAAAATCTATTGGCCTGCCATTATTTATCTTAATTCCTTTGCTGTCCTGCCCCCCAATATCGATAATGGTCCTGGCATCAGGAAAAAAGCTCGCTACCCCCCTGGCATGACAGGTAATTTCTGTTATCTGTTTGTCCGCAAAGGGGACATTAATCCTTCCATAACCGGTAGCCACGACATAACTGATAGATTTAAAAGGAAGGCCTGCTCTATTTAGCGCCTCTTTCATGACGTTATTGGCCAACCTTCTCTGTTCCGGGCCTGTAGGCCCTATGACAGAAGACATGATCTCTTCACCCATGATCACAACCTTCGTCATTGTGGATCCAATGTCAATACCTGCATAGTATTCCACTATTACACCCAGGTGCTAATTAATTTAATGAAAGGTCTTCTATGGCGACAGGGAAGTCGAAATAAGACCGTGGCTCAAGGCGTTAGGCTCAAGGCAGAGGACCACATAGTTAAGCAATAGTCTTTCATCGTAAGCCTTATGCCCTGCGCCTTGCGCCAGGCGCTATAAATCGCATCCCGCCAATGCAGGTAAGCACTAATGAACCTTGCTTTTTGCAACTGATTCAAGCGTCTCTATAAAGGCATCGATCCTGTTTCTTGTGTCTACCTCGGAATACGTAGTAATATCAATTATATCACTTTCCAGAACCAATGAAGGGAGTTCCCTGTTAGTCTTTTCTTTCTTTCCATCTTTACCAAGCACCAGGACCGGGATTGGCTTATATATTTTTGCCAGCTGATTCAACTGCCAGATCAGACCGAGATGCCAGGTCCTGCATGAAAATGCCTCATGCATGACAATCCCGTCAATTTTGTAATCCTCAATATATTGGATGAGCCACTCCACATCCGGGTGGGAGCCAGGCCTTTTTCTGGCCTTGTTATGCCAGAAGACCCAGTAGCCGAACCATCTCCAGGCCAGGCGTTCAATGGGGTCATTCGTATCAGGCATATATATCTGATACATGGATTCGATCATACGATAGGTCGTCTCTGCCGGAAAAACCGCCCCTTTACTGTTAAAATAATTAAAATCGGACAGCGCAAACCATGATGGCAATCCCCCGCCCCAGAGGAGTCTGTATTTTTCATCCTCAACGACGCCCTCCTTCCGGGCTACCTTTTCCTTTAGTTCCTTGTTTAATCCCAAGAAAAAGTCATAGGCCTCCTGCGTACCCATCATAAAGCACATGGGCACCATGGTATTCATGGCGTCTCCTGTACCCATTGGTGTGGGAACAGCCCTTCTAAGGTCATAGGTCTCCCAGATCAGATTCCAGGTCCTTTCCCCTAAATCAACGGTTTCACTCAACCGGTCGTAGTCCATCTTTGTGCCGGTTTGTTTTTCCAGAAATGCCACCAGTCCGCGCAACTCCTCGATAATATGCTTGACATAATAGTCGCGAACGTCAGTAAACTCGACATCATCTTCATACAGGGGATATGGAAGGTCAATATTATATACCGGGACATCGGGCATATATAGCTGTGATGCCTGATACCACTTGTTTCTCGGGTCACACAGGATCTGGCCGCTTGACAGCATCATATCAGGCCTTACCTGCCCACCCCACGGGGCATCCGGGGGCATCTCGCCTAATTCTTCCCGCCACTGATCAAATCCGATTCCACAAAGGGCATAGGTGCATAGAGATCGTGAAAGGCCCAAGGATTCTGACCTTTCAAGGAATCTTTCCGCATCTCTCTTTGCGCCGCATATGCCTGCAAAATTTTCAGTCCATACGGGAAGAATATCCATGGCCCTTAGAATTTCATCATACAGGCAAACGATAAATGTAAATGCGACCTTTCTCCCTTCTTCCTTTGCCCTCAGGGTACCACTTATAAATTCCTTTACCATGGGACCGATGGAAGCAGCCGCTTCGGTCGCCGTTCTTCTCTTTTTATGTTTTTTCTTTTCTTCAGCCATTTGCCAAAACCTCCTTACTTGGGGTCAGCATTTACCCTAACATCTCAAGAAATGCCTGGATCCTTGTCTTTAGTTGACCGATGGTTCCCGCCGAGTATTCATCTTCCAGATACAGAAGCGGTAATTTTATGGAATCAAAATATGCCTTCCTTGCCGGGACCTCAAAGCCAAAAGGGTCACAATATTTGTAGACGTACAATATAGCCCCATCGGCCTTGAATTCCCTGGCATAAAAGCCGATATCACCAAATCTCGACTCAAGGTCCTTGTGCAGGTCTTGCTCCTTGTTTTCCCTGTATGTCCTTGGACAGTTGATCTTGTTCAGATACCGGTCCGCCAGGGCGGACACGGGATCACCTCCAATGTCCGTATGAGGCAAGTTATCCCTGGTGCCATTACAAAGGGTATCAATAACCACATTGCCACCGAGATCCTCAATAAGCTTGACAAGCTCGATGTTATCCACGCAGGCACCGTCAATCATAATCCGCCGGACCTTTTTTAAGGGTGATTCTTTTCTTTTCCCGAGTTCCTCCAATACCTCATCAAACAGTTGATTTGCCTCTGCTACGGGCAGGCTCGCCCCAACAGTCAATATCTTTGTCAATTCCGTCCCGGAGATAATAGGGGGATCCGGCTTCCTCAATTCATAAAGGGCCTTTACCTTATCCCTGTTTTCATTATACAGGCCAATAGCTTCAGCAAGATCATCATCTGAAATCTCTTTTCCGGCGAATCCTCCGAGGCTTTTTCGAAATGTATTCAACTCCTCATTAAAGAATTCCATAGATGACTTACTGAGCGTGTGGGGTAAATTAACAAAATGAGAATAGGGCAGATCCAGGGTATATTTCCATACAGCATAGGTCCTGGCCATGCTGTCGCAGGCGTGGGCAACAATTGATCCATCAAGAAAATCATATCTTCCCTTTACTGATAGATCGAAGCAACTGCGATAAAAAGGGCACGCGATGGTCTCCAGATTTATGTTTCCCTTTGTGATTGGTTCATGGATGTCTCCCCGCATCCTGAAGGGCACACACCCGGCTGCTGTAATAATCTCTAAAGGAATAAAAGAACAGACATAGCCAATAATTTTTTTGCCCTCATTTTTCAGCTCTTTTGCCCTTTGTCCGTAGTCCGAGTAATAGCTTTCTATCCTTGAAAAAATATCACTGTTTTTTTCATTCATCGGCCTTATCTCCTTTTTGAGTGCTTACGGTAAAATTATCTATTTCAGGTAATACAAAAATTGTGACTACTCATTTAGTCAACCTAAATAACCTGAGTAGTTACCAGAAATTAAATATACACTTCAGGCCAATAAATAACAACAAAAAAATATTTACATTATAGCTACATATTAGCTATTTTGTAACATCAAAAAACTCCGGATATTGAGTGCCGGATCATTGGAATAATACCACGTAAAGATATCAACTCGGGGCCTAATATTGAATACAATCAGATTAGGCATTTGAGATTTCTTCCGCGATAATTGCGGCCCCGAGGGCGGCTGTCAGATGGGGCTCAGCAGGCACAAAAATATCAAGATTTGTTATCTCTTCCATTGCCTTGATCAACCCCGCATCCCTGGCACCACCACCTACAAGGGCAAAGTCTTCTTTAATTCCTACCCGTTCTGCCAGGCTGTAAAGCTGGGCTGCCAAAGCCCTGTGAATGCCGGCCAGCAGATCTTCTTTTGCAACACCTTCGGCGATTCTTCCCACGGCCTCGGATTCTGCAAAAACAGCACAGCCAGTGTTAAAATCCACCCTTTTTCGAGATTTTAGTGATAAGGCTCCTAATTCCTCCACTTTTAACTGTAATACCCTGGCGATCACCTTTAATACCCTTGCACTCCCTCCGGCGCATTTGCCACTTAAAAGAAATTTCAACTGGCCTCCTTTATCATCTATCCGGAATACCTTGCTGTGGAGATCACCAACATCAACCACCGTTCTTGCAGAGGGAAAGCAATAAAAGGCCCCTTTACTGTGGCAGGAAATATCTGTTCTTAGGTCATCTGCAAAGGTCACCGCTTTTGCACTGTATCCAGTAGCCACTGTATAAACAATATCCCTTAATGACAGGCCTGTCCTGGAAAGCAGTTCTTCTCTGACCTTATCTGCGGTGAGCTTGTAATTTCCCCCTGAGGGGATTACATAAGACCCAAGTATCTTCTGATCACAGAAAACCACGCCTTTAGAAGAGGCAGAGCCAATATCAATACCAATCACACATCCTGCCACTATTTCCTCCTACCGGTTATAAAATTGCTCCGCAGGTTTATTGAACGCGGCTTCACCGCTCCAATGAACCTCCCCCGCAGCAAGCTACGGGGTATCTATAATGTCACTCCTGCGAAAGCAGGAGTCTATTACTGTGGATTCCCGCTTTCGCGGGAATGACGAAGCAAGCTTCGGGGAATTAGACCCAAAGAGATTAAAAAAGATAGTTCTATAATTGTGTGTAAGAACAAATTATGCAACACAAAAAAAGGAGGGCTGAAAAACAGCCCTCCTTATTATCTGCGTTGTATTCAGCCTAAAATAGACCTGTAACCTTGCCGGTTTTGACATCCACATCCACCCTTCTAAAGGCAGGGTTGGAGCTTGTGCCAGGCATCAGGCTGATTGTTCCTGCGCAGGGACACAGAAATTTTGCGCCCGAGTAAATCAACACGTCCTGGATGGGCAGGGTCCAGCCTTTTGGAACTCCCTTAATTGCCACATCGTGGGTAAGACTGAGGTGGGTTTTAACCATCATGGTGGCGTAGTCGTCATACTTGGAATCATTCTCAAGCATCTTGGCCTTGGCCTCTGCGTCCGCTGTCCAGGAAACACCGTCCGCCCCATAGACCGTCTTCGCGATAGTTTCCACTCTCTCTCTCAGTTTCATCTCTAAGGGATAGAGAAATTTAAAGTCCGTCTTCTCCTCACATGCCTCTTTCACGGCCTCGGCAAACTCTATGGCCCCGTCTCCGCCATTTTCCCAGTGGGTGGATTTGGCGCAACGCGCTCCGGCAGCCTCGGCCGCCTTTCTGACCATTGCAACCTCGGCATCGGTATCCGTATGGAAGCAGTTAATACAGACAACAGGGTTGATGCCTGCCTTGCGGATGGTGTTGATATGGTGAACCATGTTCTCGCAGCCATTTTCCAACAATTCCAGGTTTTCTTTTGTGTACTCATCGGCAAGGGGTAGCCCGGCTACTACCTTGGGACCTCCACCGTGCATCTTGAGGGCGCGAATGGTGGATGTTAAAACAGACACATGGGGTTTGAGACCGCTGTAACGGCATTTCACATTCCAGAATTTCTCAAAACCGATGTCAGCCCCGAATCCACTCTCAGTGATATGATAGTCAAACAGCTTGAGACCTACACGATCAGCAATGATGGAGGACTGGCCAACGGCAATATTGGCAAAAGGTCCTGCGTGCACCATGCATGGCTGGTATTCGGCCGTGCACATGAGCGTGGGATTGATGGTGTTTCGCATCCATGCGGTCATGGCCCCGCCGCACTCAAGATCGCCTGTGGTCACCGGTTTTCCCGCCTTATCAAAGGCCACGGTGACATTATCAAGACGCTTTCTCAGGTCTGCAAGATCCGTGATAATGGAAAGAATGGCCATAAGCTCTGAACCCACGGCAATACCGAACTTGGACTGCATGGTAAAGCCGTCCATACGGCCGCCGATTCCAATGATAATATTTCTGAAGGCCTGGACGCAAAAGTCGATAATCCAGCCCATTTCAACGCGGGTAGGATCGATATCAAGACGGCGCATATTGGTCAGTCTTTTCAGTTGTTCATCATTGTAATTGCGCTCATGTTGCATACGCGCGGTCATGGCCACCATTGCCAGGTTGTGGGCATTCATGATGTCATTGATATCACCGGTCAGGCCAAGGGAAAACTCCGTCATAGGGATTAAAAGGGAATTGCCTCCTCCGGCCGCGGTCCCCTTGATATTCATGGTAGGGCCACCTGAAGGCTGCCTCAGGCAACCGCCCACATTCAGACCGATTTTGCCCATACCTTCCATCAGGCCGCACGCTGTTGTGCTTTTCCCTTCGCCTAATGGTGTTGGTGTGATGGCGGTCACTTCAATGTATTTTCCATCCGGTTTGTCTTTGAGGCGGTCGATGATTTTAAGAAAATCAAGTTTGGCCAGCCTGCCCATTGCCAGGACTTCCTGTTTTTCAAGTCCTAATTTCTCTCTCCACTCATCCGGTGTGGGCATGTTAGCTTCAGCTGCCTCGGAAATCTGCCAGTCGGCCATTTCTACTGCATTGTATGCCATGTATCTAACCCTCCTTATATTGATGTTTTTCCCGGTTTGGAGATGTTGTCCTCACCGGATTCCTATATAAATCGCCAATTTTTCTGGCTTTTATTCTAAAAAGTTTTTGACTATCACAAAAAAAAAGGGGCGTCAAGAAATATCATGTTAAATATTTCACATGAATTTTTTGTAATGGTTTAGCCCTTTGAAAACAGGACCGGGATATGGGGATCTCTTTTTTATAAGCCGCATCACGAATTCACCCAATGCCGGTTTTAAGGCCAAGGGAGGTGATTGCGTGACACTATTTGCCTTCGCTTATCCATTTGACAAGTGCCGGACGCTCCCGGTCTTCCCACTCAGGAGAAAGACGGAGTTTTATAAAGGAGTAAAATATCTGATCGATGGCGGATACTGCCTCTTCTATGAGGAACATCTTTTCATAAAAAATCCCGTCCAGGTCATCTTTTGTTTCCTGCATTACTCTGGGCGTCTTAAAAGTCTTGAAATTCATCCAGGTGGAATCAAGGACAAAAGACCACTGGTTGTCACCTATAACCAGTTTTACCGCAGCCTGGATGATCTCTTTGTCCTCTGCTAACGCAAAACGTGCCTCTTTCATATTTGGCGCTTTGCCTGCACAGATGATTGTCTCCATCCCCATTTCGTTTTCTGACTGGAGAGTGATCTTTCCGTCAAACCAGAGTTCAGCGGCTCCCTTCTCGCCGAGAGTAAACAAACCCCTGTCCATATCTGCCCTGAACCACAACCAGACAAGGAACTCCCTTCCCAGGAATTCTGTTTCTCTAACTTTTTCCAAAAGCTGCATAACTATTGCTCCTCCTGAAAATTTGAAGGACTCAGGCCGTCAACAATATCGGGTGAAGCGCCTTCTTTTTCAAAAAACCTGCAGGCAAGGGTATATGGACAGATTGCCTGGAGCTGAATATCAAAGGTCTGGAGAAAAAACTCCATGAATTCGTCGCAAAGCTTGTTTGTGGTACAACCAAATATTACAAGGCCGGTACTGAAGTTCCAGATCATGTCATAGGTCCTGGAAACGGGAATTGCCCTCTTCAGGAGACGGAGCCTGACGCCTTCTTTTATATCCGAACGACGTCCTTTCGGAAGATACTCCAGATTCTCATCTTCTTTGATTTTTTCTTCGGCCTCCAGGCAGTATTGTTTCAGGGCCGTTGAAGGAATTTTCCTCTCATCAACCCTTAAGGACACGGTAACGTAAGGTTCTTTGAGAAACTCAAGCCCCGCGAACCGGTTATCAAACATGTCCATGACATTAACCCAGCCTACTGAGCGTTCATCAATTGATTTTTCATCAAGATTCCGGAATGAGTACCGGGCGACCTTTTCAGACAGAACTTCCATAAAATTTTCCAGAAGAGCACCATCTGCAAGATATCTGGTAAAGCTTCCGGATCCGGATATTAGACCCATTTTTCAACCCTTTTCAAAGAAGATTATCACGTTTTTGCAGGCTGTCAGATTAGGCAGTGTTGGAACCGTGGTCTTATGGCAGCAGTTTGTTTCAGGACCATGGTATTTGCAAGAAAAGTAAAAGACCCTATCAAAATCGGGATGCATGTGTCAACGGATAAAAGAATTCTTGTGGCTTTTAGTCATTTTTCTTTGACATTTTACTATATTTAAGACTTATTAAAGCATTTGGAAATTTAACGGATCCCGGCCCCCTGCCTGAGGCAGGCAGGCCTTTCTCCCAACTAATTGGGAGAAGAACCATATTTACCCTTAAATTTATTCTCAAGCACGAGGCGAGGGATTATGGCTAACGTTTCATTGGAAGAAAAATACAGGCGGGCTGCGGGCGTTATCTGCAAACAGGGCATGGTGCCTTTCCCTGTTAACAATACGACCATTTCTATTATGAAACATGTCGTCGGGGATGACGAAGATGAGCTGGATTTTATCCACGCGTTCAATGATAAGGCATCCCAGACCATGGAGGAGCTTAAACAATCGAGCGAGTTCCCCGAAGAGAAGATCGAGCAGCTGGCTACGAGTCTCGCCAGGAAGGGATTGGTCTTCAATCAGCCAAGCTCAAAGGGGGTAATGGTTTACCGCATGCTCCCCCTGATGTTGGTTGGATTGATGGAGTATAAATTTATGGGTGAGCTGAAAGGAGACGAAAAAGAAAGACATTTAGCCGAATTATTCCAGAGGCTAATGGACGAAGTCAGGGACCAGATCCAGGATAATTACGACCAGCTTACCCCCATGATGCAAAACGCCCCGCCGGTCGACCGAACTGTGCCCGTTCGAGCCACGGAAGATGGCAAGACCATTAAAATTATCCCTGTTGACAGGGACATTGAGGTGCCGGAAGAATTTGTTCTGCCGAGCCAGTCCGTGGAGGAAATAATCGACAAATTCGATGAGATCGCGGTGGGCCATTGTTTCTGCCGGCAGCGGCGAAAAGTCCTGGGAGACCCCTGCCTAACGGACGCGCCTGTGATAAACTGTTTCACATTCGGTAAATCTGCACGTCATACTGCCGCCCAGGGCTTTACTCGGATGATCACGAAAGAAGAAGCCCGTAAGATCATGAAGGAAGCAGAGGAGGCAGGCCTCGTTCACAAGGCCTTCCATCCCAATTCAAAGGTGTCTCGTCCGGAAACGAGCATTTGTAACTGCTGTAAGGACTGCTGCGATACCTTGCGTCTTTGGCGGGCCGGCGCATTCCCTCTCGTTAACTCAACCTACTACCTTTCCGTGATCGATGAGGATGCCTGCACGGGCTGCGGAATCTGCGTGGAGCGATGCCCCACCGACGCTATACAAATCAATGATGACGGAGTTGCCGAACGCGATGAAAACGCATGCTTCGGTTGTGGCGTTTGCGCGCGCTTCTGTACGGAAGATGCCATTTCGCTGAAAGAAGGTTTGCGTAAGGTGAGCATTCTTCCACCTCGACTGCGCCGAGTGAAAAAGGGTCACACCTGATTTATTGCTCAAAAGGAGAAAGCTATGATTATTAAAAAATTGAGGGATGTCCCCTTCGCAGTTTTGCAGGGGTATGATCATGTGAAAAAGCAAATCGTCATAGGTCCAGACGACGGGTCCGAGGAGATCGTGTTGCGCTATTTCAGCTTAGAGCCCGGTGGAACGAGCCCACATCACACTCATGATTTTCCGCACCTGGTCAAAATCGAAGCAGGCAACGGCATTGTGACTGATGCAACGGGCAATGAACATCAGCTGCAAACGGGCGATTATGTTTATGTCAATAACAACGAGGCCCACCACTTTAGAAATACAGGGTCTAAGCCGTTTGATTTCATCTGCATCGTTCCGCAAAGAGGAGAGGGTTGACAAAACAAATCTGAATGCTTAATTAGTGCCCATACATAAAACAAAGATTCCTGAATGGAGTCCCGCTGGAAGGGGAACGAGCACTAACTAAGGACATTCATATTTCGGGATATAAAACACCGGAAGCGGCTTCCCTGGGAAACCGTGGTAAATTGGCCACTCCATAGAGAGTCTGGAGTGGTTTTTTTTAGCATCACATGGATGTTTCTTTCGATTTCAAACCATGTCCTTCCCCGCATAGCGGGGGTCAGAGCCAATCGGCTCTGCCTTTAATCCCGCCAAGGCGGGATTAGGCACTTTTTTCTTTATGGTGCTTTAGCCCCTTATAGGGGCAGATCAAAGCCAGGTCCTCTGAGCCTGAATAATAAAGACAATGAAAGGTAAAAAAGAGATCAAATTATGAGAATAGGATTGATTGGTTTGCCCAACTCGGGAAAGACTACGATTTTCAATGCCTTGACAAAACAGGAGGCCCCGGTTACCGCTTACGCAAACGCCATGGTTGAGCCGAATCTGGCGGTGGTGGAGGTGGCCGATGACCGGATCTCCCGTCTTTCTGAAATGTACCGGCCAAAAAAAACAATATGTTCCAGCATCGAGTTCATTGATTTTGTGGGCGTAAAGGAGGGCGCGGCTAAAGAGGGTTTATTTTCCGGACCGGATACGGGATCGATAAAAATTGCGGACGCGTTGGCCCTTGTAGTACGAAATTTTAAAAATGAACAGGAGCATCCCCCGACACCGATAGCTGATATCGAAAAAATCATGGACGAGTTATTGATCTCGGATCTGATCATCGCGGAAAACAGACTGGAGCGAATCGCCCATGCCTACAATCGGGGGAAAAAAACAGCCGCCCTCGAAATGGAAGAAAAGGTGCTTCGAAGTATCGTTGAACATGTAAGCGAGAACAGGGCCATTAGCGACCTTAACCTGGACAAAGAGCAGGAAAAGATGGTGAGAGGGTTTCAATTTTTCACGCAAAAGCCCCTGATGATCATCCTGAACTCGGACGAATACGGTTTTGGTAAGAATAGTGAACTTTTGAGCGATATTGAAAAAAAATTCCAGGTCATCGAATTTACCGGAAAATTTGAAATGGAATTGTCCGGCCTGAATGATCCGGAAGAAGAGAAACTTTTCCTGGTCGATATGGGCATTCGGGAATCGGCCCGGGATCGTTTGACCCACCTGGCCTATGGGCTTTTGGGATATATCAGCTTCTTTACCGTGGGTTCTGATGAGGTGCGGGCCTGGAGCATTCATGAAGGGAATACGGCGCTTGAGGCGGCCGACGCCATTCACTCGGATCTGGCCCGCGGATTCATCCGCGCGGAATGCTACACATATGATGATATAATGGCATTCGGATCCGAAAAGGCGATTCGAGAAAACGGTCGATTCCGATTAGAGGGAAAAAACTACGTGGTCCAGGATGGCAACATCCTGAGTATTCGATTCAATGTTTAATCCACAGATTTCGCAGATTACACGGATTACTCTAATTATTTGAAGCTCGATGCTAAACCTGTTCAACCTGAACGAGCATGATATCCGGGATATTTAATACCTTCCAACCCGATTTAGCCCCTATAAGTATTTCAAAAAGAGACCATCCTTTGATACCCATTTCGGGATCGGGGCCTACTCCTGATCTCTGGAAAGTATTGTTTCGTCTTCATTTTCTCCCAAGTCGGGGGTTCCGTTAAACTCCGCATTGGCGGGTCGCGTAAATAGAGTACAATAATTATCTATATTGACATTCCTGCCTTTAATATGTACAGTATAGCTGTACGCAAACAAGGAGGATAATATGGCTATTCAAACAACCTATACCCATGCCCGAGCACACCTCGCTTTTTTGATAGATGAGGTAACTAAAAACCGAGAGGTGGTTATCATCCAACGACGTGGGAGTGAAGACGTCGCCATGATAGCGGCTGACGAGTTGACCGGCATACTCGAAACGGCACATTTGCTTCGTTCGCCCACCAATGCAGAGCGACTCCTTACCGCACTGGATAGAGTCCGGAAAGAATCCGGCACACCACAAACAATCGATGAACTTCGTAGCGATGTCGGTTTTGAGTAGGCGTTATATGAAAACGCCCCGCACTACTATGCAGCGAGAAGCTGTGTTTCAACCAGAGTTTAGGGAGGATTTACGTTACTGGGTGGAGACGGACCGCAGGACAGCACTTCGAGTTTTTAAATTAATCGAGGCGATAATACGAGATCCGTTTCAGGGTATCGGCAAACCGGAGTCTTTGAAGTTTCTCGGATCAGGTGTTTGGTCTCGCCGAATTACTCAAGAACATCGGTTGGTTTATGTCGTGGGGCATGAAAGAATCGATTTTGTGCAAGGGCGTTATCATTATTGATGGTTGCCTTTGCATTTCAAGCCGCCAACCTGTCAGTGCACCTGACACCAGAAGCTGTGGGAATATGGACGTCCATAAAAAACTAAGAAACCAAAAAGCATTCTGAGTTATTTAGTTTCTTATGGACGTCCCCCTCAACTCTCTTATAGGGCACCAAAGAGAGCATGTAAGGGTTGCCATTTGCGATCTAAGTGCTTGAGATCGCCTGAAGGTTCAACACGACAAGTGAGGATATTTCACGGTCGACGTCCAGGTAGCATTACAGATGAAATGAAGCAGAAGATCGATACACCGGAGGGACGCCGTACATACAGCAAACGATTGGGCATTGTAGAACCGGTGTTTGGTAATATTCGCACATGCAAAAGAATGGACAGGTTTACCTTGCGAGGGAAGACTAAAGTA
>JAUWMR010000002.1 GCA_030613055.1 Desulfobacteraceae bacterium | reverse complement strand
AACGCTGTTTTTTGACACCTCTTTTCAAAACAAGAAGGTCATAATCGCTACCCGGTTTGTCATCACCTCTTGCATGTGAGCCAAACAGGATAATCTTGTCAGGTTCGGCTACCTTGACAATAGTTTTTATTGCCTTTTTTAGTGAATCATTCATTTGATAACTCCTCCCTCATGCCGTAATCAGTTGACTCTAACGCATTTTTATCACAAAGGGTTCTCTATTCTTACTATATCTCTGCTTTTATCATCTACCCCAAAAATTAGCTCCCCTCCAGCTCCATTCGCAAAAGCGATAATGGATTTTAACCACTTCGCCCTGGTCGGTAGAAATCTTTTACCTTTTGCACGATGACCAGATTTTGCCCCCATGGAATTTCTCCAACAAGTTTGTGGAGAAATGTTTTGTAAATTGAGGGGGACGTCCATAAGAAACTAAGAAATTAATCAAACAGATTATATCTTTCCTTTTTGTATAGTCGCTCTCCCCAGTCAACAGAATAACCATTGGCCGGTAGTGTAAGCCCTTTGATGCCTTTGAGACCACTGTCACCTTCTGCAATGCGGTGAAGGAGATCAATAGGAAGGAGGTTTCCTTCGGTCTTTATGGTGGTGAAGATATCTCGGTATTTCTGCCTCATGTTTTTTCTCTCAGTAGTTCACCACAGAGGCGCGGAGAACACAGAGGAATGAATTTTTCGACCCTGAAAGCCCTCCAGGCCAAATTTATTCCTCAGAGGATACTTGCTCCAAAAACTGGGCAAAGGCCGAAAGGTCCTTTCTGGCCTGTTCATAGGCATAAGGGAGTTTCTCAACAAGGTTCTCAACCCTTTCCGGGATAAGGTTGAAGGAGTAAATATTCCTGACTCTATGTCTGAACCGCACAAATTCATCGAGCAGTTTCTTAGCGTTGTCGGAGAGTAAAGCCGGACGAACGCCCTGGATTTCTTTAGACATCTGATCGAGTAGATTCTTATGCCAGCTTTCACCTGCTGGAAGATGATCGTCTATGGTATCTGCAACTGACTCCAAAATCCTTTCAAGTCCTGTATAAAAGCCTTGAAGATCATATGCTACGGCTTTCAAATAGGCATCATCTCCCGTCAGTACAAACTCATTCCAGTCGCGTTTGACATGTGAAACGATTGTGTCAATCTGGCTCAGCTCATCATGGATTCTCTTTGCCTCCTTCAAAGCTTTTTTTTTCACAATTCCACCCCTTCCTCTTCTACCTGTTTTAACAGCTCAGGGGAACATTCTCTTGAGTCGACAAGATCTACCTTGAACACGGATGCCAATGCTTCAACTTCTGCTTCAGCATGAAAAAACTTGTCAACGGGAATTCCGTCAACACAAAGATCTATGTCCGATCTGGGAGTGAACCATGCACGGTGGGCAAGTGAACCAAATACCAACACCCGGGTTGCTCCAAAGCGCTCTTTCAGGATGATTGCAGCTTTGCGCGCTACCTCCCATGCGCGATCGCGACGAACATTTAGCTCCCGGTCCTGGCTGTGTCTCTCTACTGCTTGCCAGGGATGGTATCCAAGTAACTCTTGGCGCGGCCAGCCTGCCCTTTTTAAGTCTGATGCTGTTCTTTCCATGACAATCCCTCTGCATCCCCCTTTAGGAAAGGGGGACTCTAAATAATGAAGTTTGGTGCCCATGATAAGCTATTAAAATCAATATAACATTATTTGATAGAATACTCAAATGTCCCTTCACAAAACAGGCAAATAAACATAGATTCCAAGGACGTCAGGTGGAAGATGGGGTTCTACTCTGTAACGGATGCCTTTGAGTCGTGCCGCGGTTCTTACCCGGCGATGGGCAAGGAGGAGTTCTTCTGCCCTCTCAAAGGCAACCTCTTCAATTCTTGGCCTGAGGGAATCAAAGCCCTCGTTGATCCTAATTATGGCATTGGCGGCAAGGTCCGGTGTTAACCTATCCTCATCCCGCAAAGCGGCCAGCTCCTTCTTTGCCAATTTTTCAGGCTTCTTTGATATGGCAGTGCGCTCATAAAGCATCCCATCAATTTTTTTCCGCAATGTCCGAACGCTCCACCGTTCAATACGGCACATTTCAGCGTAGAAGTCACGCTGGAGATCATCTTTAAGAGGGATAAGGGCGACAAAATGGGTCCAACTCAATTGTCGTATCAGTGATACGACAATTTCTTTATCTGGAAAGACTTCAGCAAATTGAATCATCCTGCGAAGATTTTTTTCATTAAAATTATTTCCATAATCGTTGGTTAATTGTCGCGACAGTGTAGCAACAATCTCTTTTCCGTACTCCGCCCGCTTTTCCTTCAAAATATCCTGGCGAATCCGGCTGCCGATCTGCCAGTGGAGCCCCACGGGCAAGCCCGTGATACCACTTAGTTTCGCCGAATTGCTTCGCAATCGGCGGGACTTAGTGGTACGACATCCCGACCTCAATCCCGCCCACAAAAGGGCGGGACTAAAGCCGTGGCTTTCTGCGGTCGGGGTAAGGAACGGTCAATGCTGATAAACCCCGTAGTTTGTAATAACCATCAGGGTTGCGCCCTGCATACTGCTCATAAAATCGTTTCATATCCCACAAATTGCGAGAAGAAAAAAACCGTATTATTCAACGTAGAAAGCCTTTCTTAAAAGCCTGTCGAAAACATCCGTCTTTGTCTCGTCTTTCTGCCCGGGCCTCAAGTTAAATTTATTTAGCCTTAAAAAGCGGTAGCCGTAGCTTTCAAGCTCTATCTGGCGGCTGATGTCTTAATCAAGATACTCCTGGGTAAAATTATGTTTGTTTAAACCATTATCCCCAATTATTCCCTTATTTGAATTTTTTGCAATGTATGAGTTATAGATTCAAGTTTTTTCTATTCCTTGAGACGAAACTTGCGCGTTAAATCATTTTGCCATTTGTGTTGAATGTGTCCGTCGCGTTGCAGCCTGCCGACAACAATGCCCGGACAGATGTAAATGGATTGTGCAAAGGCAAGAATGTCGTCTTTATAAAATTGCCTCTTTGCCACGAAAGTCTTGTATTTGCTTTCAGGGATTAATGTGTTCGCCGCAAATTTATTTGCTGCTTCCTCAGCCTTGTTTGTGCCCATATCTACTTCATCGATAAATACACTGGTTTTCCCGTGAAGAATTATGTGACCTGCTTCATGGAAAAAAGTAAACCAGAAATGGTCATCTCTCTTATAACGGAGGCTGAGCATGATCAGCGCTTTATCCGGGCCGAGCCATCGCGTTGCGCCGCTCAGACGGGTCTCTGGAAGTTCGGGAATTAATACAAGCGCAACGCCGGAATTTCGACAGAGCTCTTTCATACTTGGCTCAAAAACCTCCGGGTCTTCCCGTGTAAGGAATCGTATCTTCTGCAATGCATTTTTAAATGTATTCTTGTCGAACGGAGATGTTTTGATATTTTCCGCTTCAATATCACCGATCCGGAGCCATGCGGATACCGATTTTTTCGAGCTTGTAAAGGTTGGTGATTTTCTGTATGAAACAGCAATGCGCTGAAACTGGGCCTTCCAGGCCTCCACGCTCGCAACGCCAAAGAAATCCAGAAGTTCTTCAACTGTTTCGGCAAGGGTTTGTCGTCTGTGAATAAAGCCTCTTTTCGCAAGTTCTGCCAGGGGAAATTTCTTCGCCCATTCTTTTTTGTTCTCAAGCATTCGACGGTCGGCAATTTTAGCAACATGCAACCGATAATATGCGCCAAGATTATTCCATATATTTGCAGATACACCCAAAACCCGCTCGAAGTGAATAGCAGTTTCAGGAGTAACCGGAGCTTTTCCATGGATGATTTGGCTAACTGTCTTTAAGGACAGCCCGCTGCGCTCGGCAAACGCAGTCCTTGTTATCCCCCGGGCTTCAAGGGTCTCTTCTAAAATCTCCCCGGGATGAATAGCATGGTCGGGAGTATATTGATTTTGGGTTGTCGTGGCCATTAATGATAGTCCTCCACTCCAAGGATTTTGATTGCTGTTATTTGGGTTAAGTCAAGTACGCCATCGTCCTTTCTTGGCAATGGCTCATGATCCGGTTTGAAGATAAGACGAAAAGGGTGTTTTAAATCAACTGCGAATTGACCATTCCGTTTTCCGCTGAGTTCATGTCTTCGTTCAGGTTTTTTATGCGGCACTTCAGCCAATACCGGTGATGCTCTAAGTACTGCCATGCGGCGCATTATCAAACGCGCTTTCTCTGATCCAAATTCTTTTTTCAGCTCTTTTTCAGAATTAAAGGCCTTTTTAAGAGTTTTATTTCTGAAAGATATATCCATTCTTTAAAATATCCTTTACCAGATAGGTAAAACATTTTCAAGCTAAATTTACTATTTTGATTCATTTAATCTCGAAATTCATTTTAAATATGAAATCAGTGTTTTATAACCCCCTTATTTCACTAAATATTATATGATGTGCTTTCCGTCATTAGTCAAATTCGGTCATTTGAATCTGCTCAATAACAAGTGGATATGGAGGGATCACCCCCACCTATACCGTCAGCTTGATAGGAGTCTATTGGCCTTGTCTTTGGAAAGGCCTTGAATCCTGACCGATTTTAATTTTGAATGTTGCCCTGAAATAATCTCGAGGTTTCTTTTTGGGATATCCAGCTTTTTGGAAAGAAAATCTATGAGGGCCTTGTTGGCCTTGCCCTCGACCGGGGGGGCAGTCAACTTCACCTTGAATATATCGTTCTCCAGGCCAGCGATCTGGTTCATGGAAGACCTTGGCAATACTTTGATCCGGATAACGCTTTTGCTGCCTTTATCTACCGTAATAGTTCACCTATTGAAAGGCCATTAGACAGGATTAATGCGATACGGCATCACCCAAGATACCTGGCTAACTGGATCAGACTCTGAACCAGGAACGCCTGAATAAATATGATGGCAAGTATGACGAGAATCGGGGAAAAATCCATACCCCCAAAGTTCAATGGAAGCCTGCGCCTGATATAATAAAGCACCGGTTCCGTCACGGAATTCAGAAACCGCACAATGGGATTATATGGATCGGGATTCACCCAGGAAATAACGGCACGAGCGATAATAATCCACATATAGAGTGTAAGGGCTATATCAAGCACCTTGGCCACAGCCACTAAAAAATTGGCAAGCACAAACATAGATATACCGCACCTTTCTGTCTTATAAAATAATTTCGAAACCCTGCGCCTTCAGCCTAATGCCTTGCGCCGAATGAATCAACTACGCCCCGGCAACACTTTCATCTATCCGGGCAAAACTCTAAATTCTTTTGTGGAAATGTGTATGTATGTTAGAGCAGGCCATAAGCCGGGTTCTGTTTCCCGAAGCCCCGCCGTAAGCGGGGCTTTCGGGACAATGACCATTCATCTAGCCCCGATGTTGCCATCGGGGTCAAGCGACCTACCCGGGAACTCGGGCGGACCACCCTCATGCGTTCCCCTATTTGGTCTTGCTCCAGGTGGGGTTTACCTAGCTCCTGCCGTCACCGGCAGGACTGGTGAGCTCTTACCTCACCCTTTCACCCTTACTCCCGCAGATTTAAAAAAATCGGCGGGGGCGGTTTGCTTTCTGTGGCACTTTCCTCCCCGTTGCCGGGACTGGGCGTTACCCAGCACCCTGTCCTGCGGAGCCCGGACTTTCCTCTCCCCCGCCGTATCGGCAGGGCAGCGGTCATCTGTCCTGCTCTAACATACGCCTTTACTCCTTCTTAGCTGCCTTTTGAAACCGTTCGTCTTCACCCCAATAGATAAGACGTGTGCAATTAGGACAGCTCATCAACTCGTTCCCGCGAATCAATTCATTGAATTGCTGCGGCGGGATACCAATATTACACGCCTGGCACACACCCTTGATAACAGGGCTGATAGCAAGGCCGCCTCTATGTTCCCGAAGAGAATCATACTTTTTAATCAACCTTTTATCAATGGTCTGGCAAACACGAGCCCTTTCTTTTTCAAGCCGTTTAAAATCACGATCCAGGGCTTCCAATTCCTTCAGGATCTCATCACGATCCTTTTCATATTTTTCTTTAAGCCTTCCTTCCTCTAACCTGGAGGCAACATTTATCTCTTCAAGTTTCTCGATTTTCTCCATGATCTCGATAATTCTGTCTTCCAGGAGCGCCTTTTCAACCCCTAACCCGTCGATCTCCTTTGTGGCTGCCTGGTATTCCTTATTTGATTTAATATTGGCTAACTTTATTTTGCTCCTTTCTATCCGGTTATCGAAATCTTCAACGTCCTTTTCGACCTGGCGTCTCTCCTGTTTGTATTTCACAAGTTCACCGGTCTTTTCTTCCAACTCTCTTTCAAAAAGATCCAAACCTTCCTCAAGCCCACGGATCCTGACAGGCCCTTGCTCCTTTTTTGTCCGGACCTCCATTATCAGTTTATCGCATTCCTGGAGATCGATCAAACCTGTAATTTTTTCATCCAATTCTTTCACCTCAGCCTAAGAGTTTCTTTAGATCTTAACTATAATACATGGGATCGACCTCATCCCTGTCTACCTCTACCGAAACCTCCCACCCTTGTGCATTGAACATGCCTTTTAGACGATCGGCAAAGACCAAAAAGGCGGTTTTTTCTGTGTGGAAATGCCCTCCATCTATCAATGCGATCCCGAGAGATTCGGCCTCCAACGCGTGATGATAACCGACATCCCCTGTAATGAAAAGATCCGCCTTTTTTTCGCAGGCAAGGGATACAAGGGCCCCGCCGCTTCCTCCCACAACTGCAATCCGGCCAATCCGCATATCCTCTTTGCCAACAACCTTTAGTCTTTCAACGCCAAGGATTCTCCTTAATTTCTTTACTATAATAGACAATTCCTTTGGTTCAGGTAAGTCTCCGACCCTTCCTAATCCCGCACCCTCGTTACCGCCTATTTCCTGCAGAACTTCAACATTTTGAAGCCCCAGAAGATCCGCTAAGATATGGTTTATGCCTTCCTTTGCAACATCTAAGTTTGTATGGGCGGCAACTATGGAAATCCCGCTTTTTATTGCCTCAAAAACAACATTTGCGGGATGCACTGCTACGTCAAGCCGGGATAGTGGCTTGAAAATCAGAGGGTGATGGGTAAACAGAAGTTGAGCATCCTGCCTGCAAGCAGACCTCAGTGCCTTTAAAGTCGCATCGAGTGCGACAAATATTTTTCTAATCTCCTGAGAATAAGAGCCGACCTGGAGACCGGGATTGTCCCATGGCTCTGCCAACTGTATGGGAGCCATCTCTTCCAGCAGGTCCATAAAATCTTTTACTCGAGGGATCATATGCGGCCGAAACCTTTTAATTCGTAATACTTTAGCTCATTAAAAACAGAACCGGGACACGGGGATCTCTTTTTTAAATGCCGCATCACAAATTCACCTAATGCCAGCAACACGCCCCCCCACCGGGGCGTAGGCCCTATGGGCCGGAGGCTGAGCTTTGACCATGGGCTCGGAAAAGGCAGTGATGGCGGCCTTAATCATGAAGATTTCTACACGGGGCTGTCCGTTGCTTGAATTTCAGGTCCTAACTGCCGTGCCATGTAATGATGTAAGCATATGCGGCTTTTAAAAAAGAGATCCCCATGTCCTGACCATTCGTGATCGATTTTTTCAAATAGCTGAAATATTACTTTAATTCTGATAAAAGATGAAGGGCGCACTCTTAAGCAGGTGCGCCCTTGTTAAAACCGAATCTCAAGTTCTGGATATAGTAATTTTGACGGAATTTTTAAAAGCATCATATTATTATGACCGTTGGTGGGCCCACCTGGGTTCGAACCAGGGACCTACCGGTTATGAGCCGGTGGCTCTTCCAACTGAGCTATGGGCCCTGAAATCAATTAAAACAAAATGCGCACTTAAGAATAAATTGTCAAGAAAAATCTCTAAAACACCTCAGCGTTCCTTGTGTTCAACAAAGCCTTTTAACTTCCTGCTTCTACTGGGATGCCTCAGTTTTCTAAGAGCCTTGGCTTCTATCTGCCTGATACGCTCCCGGGTCACACTAAAATCACGACCCACTTCTTCCAATGTATGGTCCGCCTTTTCGCCAATGCCAAATCTCATTCTAAGTACTTTTTCCTCTCTGGGCGTCAGCGTCCTGAGCACCCTCCTGGTCTGCTCTGCCAGGCCGAAATTGACCACAGCATCCCCTGGCGAAAGGACCTTTTTATCCTCTATAAAATCTCCAAGATGGCTATCTTCCTCTTCTCCGATGGGGGTTTCAAGAGATATTGGTTCCTTAGCGATCTTCAGCACTTTTCGTACCCTGTCTAATGGAAATTCCATTTTTTCAGCGATTTCCTCCGGTGTCGGCTCACGCCCATGTTCCTGGACAAGATAACGAGAAGTCCTTATCAGCTTATTTATGGTTTCAATCATATGGACGGGAATGCGGATAGTCCTAGCCTGATCGGCAATGGCCCTTGTAATCGCCTGCCTGATCCACCAGGTGGCATATGTGCTGAATTTATATCCCCGCTGGTATTCAAATTTATCAACGGCCTTCATCAATCCTATGTTTCCCTCCTGAATAAGATCGAGAAACTGTAGCCCCCTGTTCGTATATTTCTTGGCTATACTGACAACCAGTCTCAGATTGGCTTGAATAAGCTCGGATTTGGCTTTTTTTGCCTTGTTTATACTTCCCTCCACCTTTTTCAGTCTCGCTTTTAGCTGACGGGGAGTCATATTCGTTCGTTCTTTGACCTGTCTGATGGTTCTTTGGGCATCGTCCGCTCTGAATTTCAGGGCAATGAGTTCGGCTTTAGTCAAACCGATCGAGGGAATCACTTTATCGTCTTCGGCGGATTTCGGCACCTTGGAGATGCACTTTTTAATATAGGCAATCGACTTGCCGCCAGCCTGCAACATGCATTCGGCCAATTTTTTTTCCGCTTCTTCAATCTCGTCCACAATAATCTTGAATCTCATTTCCATCAGCTCAAGCTGCACGTTTTCCAGGGTAAATGTGTCCACCACCTCCATGATTTTCTTTTTGTTCCTTTTTATCTTGGCCGCGAGTCCCTTTTTCATTTTCTCGGAACAACGCTTCTTTGCCATCTCTCGTCTCCCAGGACAGATATGTTCGTCCAACTCCTTTATCTGATCGATCAGTTTCAACAGAGATTCTTTTCTCTCGCCCAATTGTATGGAATTATGGTCGTCGTCTTCCAGGTCATTGATCACCTCTTTCAGCTTTATCTTGTCCTCCCTGAGTTTGTTTCCTAATTCAACAATATGTTCGACGCCAATATAACAATCCATAAGCGCGTTTAAGGCGTTTTTCTCGCCGGTCTCAATCCTTTTTGCGATTTCCACTTCCCCTTCTCTGGTCAGCAAGGAGATGCAGCCCATCTCCTTTAAATACATCTTTACAGGATCAGAAACACGAGATCTATCTGAAATTTCTGCGCGGGAACTTTCTCTTGCCTCGAGTTTTCCGCGCTTTTTCTTTTCCTCTTTCGCCTTTTCAATCGCCTCCTTGGAGTCCTGATCAATAACCATGATATCCAGTTCTTCAAACATTATCATAAGGTCATCAATATCCTCATCAGAAGCAACAATATTCTCAGACAGGTCGTCATTCAACTCTTCAAACGTAATGTAGCCCTTATCCTTGCCTACACGAATAAGCCGCTTCAGATGGCCAACATCGGTCTTTTTACTCATTATTGATTCCCTCCCGGAAGCAATTTTTCCATACGGCAAAGTTCCAGCTATTCTGTATGATGAGGACTGAGCCCTCATCCATTAAGAACCTTGCGATCTTTATTCCTTTTTAACTCAAGAAGTTGATTCAATGCCTCAACGTCCCCTTTTGCCATCTTAATAGATGCTGTGATTTTTTTCTCCTGTGCCTTTTCTTCAATTTCGGCCACAGCTAAATCCACCTCCTGCTCCGAATAATGGGCGTCATCAACAAGTGCCTCCCTGAACTGTTCACGGGCGACATCGCTCTTCAGACTCTCTAATAAATCCTGAGGCAAAAAGGGTCCTTCCTGGCTGTATTTTCTAAAAAATGTTTCGACAATCTCAATAACCGCCGAATCTGAAAGGAGAATCTTCCAGTCACAACCCACTAACCTCGAGGCGGCGTCTGGGTAATGAATCAACAGATTGAGTAAATGCAAATCGTCGAATCTCTTTTCCACCTTTGAATCGGTCAACCGCCCTTTCATACGCGTTTGAAAGGCCCTCCCCGAACGATCTTTTTCAAAGGACCTCAGCTCCGACAAGAGCACTTCTTCCTTAATACCGATCCTTTCCGATAGGCGACGCGCATATAATGAGCGGTGAGAATTGTTAGAAAGCCCTGATAAGACCGGAAGAATTTCTTTTAAGAGACGGACCTTTTCCTCAACGTCCGGATCCTTTTTGGCCAGCTTTTGATCTAAAAAAAAATCAAATATTAGGGCGGCCCGATCTATAAGCTCTGAAAACCGGTCGAGTCCGTATGCATTCACGAAAGTATCAGGGTCATGACCTTCAGGCAAAACAACGGCCTTAGCTGAAAGCCCTTCATTCGAAAAAATGGGAAGACTTTTTAAGGCTGCCATTTTCCCTGCCTCATCAGAGTCAAACACGATTACCGCCTCTTTTGCGTACCCTTTAAGTCTTCGGATATGTGTGGCGGTCAGAGCTGTCCCGAGGGTTGCTACGACCTCCTGGAAACCGTTTTTTTTGAGGGCTAAGAGATCCATATAGCCTTCCACAAGCACGGCCCTTCCCGTTTCCCTGACCGCCTTATGGGAAGCATGCAATCCGTAAAGAACCTCCCCCTTGTGGAATACGGGGGTTTCAGGTGAGTTCAGATACTTGGGCAGAGAGTCGTCTAATACCCTGCCGCCAAAGCCAACCACCTGCTGCCTTAAATCAAGAATCGGAAAGATTATCCGGCCCCTGAACCGGTCGTAGTATCCCCCGTTCTTTTTTGGAACAATCAGGCCAGCCCGGGCGACCATATCCAGGTCAATTTTCTCGCGCCGCATAAACTCAATCAAACCATCCCATTCATCCGGCGCATATCCTAATTGGAATTGTGAAATCACTTCTTTTGGAAGTGATCTCCTGCCCAGATACGCCCTGGCAGCCTTACCCACATTGGAATGGCTCAATGCCTCCTGAAAATAGAAAGCTGCCTTTTCATTGATCTTAAAAACAGCATCTCTCTGTGCCGATCTCTCCCTCTCTTTATGGCCGGAAAACCCCTCTGAAATCGTTACTTGATATCTTTCCGCCAGATCCTTAAGTGCCTCCGGAAAAGTTGAACTGTGATATTCCATCCAGAAAGAGAAAATATCCCCGCCCTTTTTACATCCAAAACAATGGAACGTCTGCCTTTCAGGGCTCACCGTGAAGGATGGATCCTTTTCAGCATGAAAAGGGCAAAGCCCAACATAGTTTCGTCCGGCTTTCTTGAGCTGCACGAACTGGCCGATAAGTTCCACAATATCGGCCGCATTTTTTATTTCTTCTTTTGCAGACTGTTGATAAACCATGTCCTGATTACCGGGTATTGTTTGTTATTGGACATTGGTTATTGAATGCCAAATCATCAGTATTAGTTAAGATGAACTCGTAAAAAGTCTTTATCTGTCTTTTTTTGTCATTCCCGCGGAGGCGGGAATCCAGTCATTTCAGGCAGTTTTGGACTCCCGCCCCTCCCTTCGCTAGGGCAAGCTCTTCGCGGGAGTGACGGTAAGTTGGACTTTTTACGAGACTGTCAATTAAGATAGTTCTACGACCGTTATCGCATCACCGCCATCCCCCTGCTCAGCACTAAAAACCTTTTTCACAAAGGGGGCCTCTTTAAGATGTGAACGGATCGCCTCCCGCAGCCTTCCGGTACCAAATCCATGGACTATCTTCAGGCTTAATTCACCCTCCACTAATGCCTGATCTATAGCTTTGTCAATCAATGGGATCGCATCATTCACCCTGTATCCAATTACATTCAATTCCTTTGTAGATACCTTTCCGATATTCCAGGAAACAGGCGTGATCCCTTCACGCAAACCGGCTTCTTTGCTCTGTTTGAGAATTTCCAGATCCTGAATCCCGGAAGCAATTTTAACATTTCCAAACAACACAAAGACACGCCCCCCTGTTGTGTCCACAGACTCGACGATTCCCTTCTGCCTAAGTTTTTTGTGGTAAACCAGGAGGCCCTTTTCTATATCATTTATATCGGCAGTATACATCTCAATATCCTGCGGCTCAAAATGCCCCGTCAATCGGCGACTGACTTCCGCATATTTATCCGTAACATAGGCTTGAGAGGTTTCTTTCTTTCTTTTCAATAGATTAATCGCCTGTTTCAAATCCTCCCTGGCCTCCCTTATAACTGCGTCCGCCTCGGCCCTCTTGGCCTCGGTTACCGCCTTTTTTCCGGCCTCTAATGCAGCTACGCTATCTTTATATTTTTTTACGGAGGAATAATACTCTTCCCTGGCATGTTCCGCTTCCCTTTTCTCTTGGCCTGCTTCAGTCATCAGGCGATTCAATTTTTCAATCAGCCTGTTCAGATGAACTTCGTCCTTATCCAGGTATCCCCTGGCCCTGTCAAGAATTCCGGCAGGCACTCCCATATCTCGTGCGATGTCAAATGCGTGGCTGATCCCAGGTGTCCCGTATTTGAGTCTGAAAGTGGGACATTTTTTTTCTGTATCAAACTCAACAGAGGCATTTACGGCCTGCTGGTTCAACAGTCCATAGGTTTTCAACCGGTTCAGGTGAGTGGATACTGCCACAAACACTCCCTGCCTGGAGAGAACGTCCAAAACAGCCATGGTCAGGGCCACTCCTTCATCAGGGTCGGTTCCCATGCCCGGTTCATCGATGATCACAAGGCTCTTTTTATCAGCGTGTTCTATTATATACCTGAGATGAGCCGCATGAGCCGAAAAAGTGCTGAGACCCGCCTGCAAATCCTGATCATCCCCGATATCCGCGATTACCTCATTGAAAATACACAGCCTGCTTCCTTCCTCAGCAGGAATATGCATTCCGGCCTGAACCATGAGGTTAATCAACCCAAGAGTCTTTAGCGTTACGGTCTTTCCACCCCTATTGGGACCGGAAATGATCAGTATATTACGGTTGCCATCTATTATTATATCAACTGGAACCGGAAGGTCGTTTTTTCCATCCATATCCTTTCTATCCAGGGCAATGGCCAGTAGGATCGGGTTTTTGGCCCCCTTAAGCTCAACCTTGTTTTGCTCACAGACTTCCGGCATCACACATGTCAGGGTCTCGCCGAATCTCGCCCTGGCATGCAGGCCGTCAAGCCTTGATATCAGGGACTGGGAATATTCGATGTCGGCCGCAAGACCCCTTACCATGCCGGTCAACTTTGTAAGTATGCGAACCTCTTCTGACCTTTCTTCCTGAGCAAGTTCTGCCACCCGGTTGTTGTCCTGAATTACCATGACCGGCTCAAAAAAACAGGTGGCCCGTGTCCGGGAATAATCGTGAATAATTCCCTCAATGCGCGATTTCTGGTCAGTCCTTAACGCGATGACATATCGGCCGTCCCGAACAGTCACCTGGTGATCCAGCCCGCCGCCGGACAAACCGTGCGATTTTGTGATATATTCTAATTTTCTCTCAAGATCCGACCTCAGCCTGATCTTTTTTGCCCTGATTTTTTTTAAAGCGGAGCTTGCTGAATCCCTGACCGTGCACTCTATTGAAATCGTGTCCCTTATAGCTTTAATTAAGTCATGACAACCAGGCATATCTTTCACAAGAAAACACAATCTCGGATAAAGGGATCGATCGAAAGCAAGGCGATCTTTATATTCTTCACATGCCTCCAAAAGTCTGAGAACCCTCAACAGTTCGTCCGGTTGCACGTATGAACCTTCGGCGCTGCACCTTTTAAGAACAGGCGATATGTCGGAAAGATCTGACAGAGACACAAACCCCTTTACTTTCAAAACAAGTCTCATCTCCGAAACCAGTCTCAACTCGTTGTCAATGAAATTTATGTCATTCGATGGTTTGAGTGATAGGCAATCTGATTGACCCAGTGAACAGTCGGCGTAACTGGACAAGAAATCCAACAGGCGATAATATCCAAGAACCTGATAGGTGTGTTCGATCATGCAGGAACTGTAAAATAGATGTTGGTCTTTAGCTCAGCAGCTTTTTGGCTATTTCGTTTACCTCTTTGCCCTGTGCCTGTCCTGCCATTCTGGCCATGGCCAATTTCATGACCTTTCCTAAATCCCCGGGACTCTCGGCAGACACCTCGGAAATAACATCTCTCAGTATCTTCTCAATTTCGTCCGGTGTTAACTGCTGCGGTAGATATTCATAAAATATTTCAATCTCTTCCTCTTCCTTGAAAGCCAGGTCCTCACGATCTCCCTTTTTGAATTCCTTTATTGCCTCTTTGCCTTTCCTGATTAAGGTGGATATGAGCGCGTGAATCTCGGCATCCTCTAATTCACGACCTAACTCAATCTCCTTGTTTTTCAGAGAGGCCTTCAGCATCCTCAGGCACGAAGTCCGCATTTTATCCTGTGCTTTAAGGGAAGCTTTAAGATCTTCAATTATTTTCTGTTTCAGTGACATATTTTATGGTATTCAATAGTAAACTTTTAATTATATTAATAAAAATATTTTAGTCAAGCAATAAAAGCATATTCAGCTTTTACCCTTGCTCGCCTTGATGGCCTCGGCCAGATCAAGGCTCCCATCATACAGCGCCCTTCCCGTAATCATACCGGTAACGCCGTCCTGCGAAAGAGACAATATTTTTACAACATCAGAAATCCCGGAAATACCCCCTGATGCAATCACTGGAATCCGCACAGTTCTTGCCATTGTCCTTGTGGCATCCACATTGGGGCCTGACCTCATTCCATCCCGCTGAATATCAGTATAAACAATTGCAGCGATGCCTGTCTCTTCATGTTGCTTCGCTAATTCCACCGGCGTCAGATCGGTTTCTTCTATCCATCCTTCAATCGCCACCCGGTCCTTTTTAGCATCAATGCCTAAAATAATCTTCCCCGGATATTTTTCACTCGCCCTTCTAACAAATTCAGGATCTTTGTAGGCCACTGTACCTAAAATCAAAAAGCTGAGCCCCAGTTCGAAATAGGCATTAAGGGTAGCCATATCCCTTATACCGCCGCCAAGCTGCACAGGGATAGGAATAGAATCCACGATTCTTTTTATGGCCTTGCGATTTACGGGTCTTCCCTTTACCGCGCCATCCAGATCCACCATATGAAGTCTTTCCGCACCCTGCTCAAACCATTTTATTGCCATCTCTTCAGGGAACTCTGAGAAAATCGTTTCATCGTTCATTCGGCCCTGCTTAAGCCTGACACAGCGACCTTCCTTGATATCAATGGCGGGGATTACTATCAAAATCTTAATCCTCTTTTCCCTTTATACCTCCCGGCATTTCCGCCAAAATCTTATTAAGGCCGATCATGCCTAACTTTTCAGCGGTCATCCACACCCCCCCGCCTTGAAAAAAGGTTCCCGCCTCAAAAAGATTTTCTGTCAATGATCGCTGGGTCTTATCAAATTTCGCACGCCACAGGATCGCTCCATCGCTCGGCCTGACAAGCCGGAGATCAAATGCGACTGAAGCGGCACGATTGACACCGATAGCAGTACCCTCCCGTTCACGCCATCTGTAAATCAGGCCCGCTAAGACGGCATCGCACCCGAAAGCCTTTCCCACTTCCTGAAAAATCTTGACCGTATCCATGCCCACGTTCTGATCCGAATCGACAATGCGTGAAAGGACACCCATAGCCTGATCAGGGGATATCAGCTCATATTTTTTTTCATCCACCAGCCTGTCGAACAAAATATCACTCAGTTTTTCAGCCACGTCAGGAGACACCGGCGAAGCCATTATCAACTTTCCGGAAAAAGGCTCCCTGACCGCATCAGGCTTCTTACCTTGGGTCACTGCCGGCCGAAAACCGATAACGGCAATTTTTGTTATTCCTGTGACAGGCGACTTTTCGTCCGGAACACTGGCCCTTTGACCGTAGCACCCCAAGCTCAGCAGGAGAAAGGCCAGTGCCAAAAGCCACAATAACTGCTGATGCCTTTTTAATATATTCTCGCCCATAAGCACCCCCATCTTTTTATAAAAGCCCTTTTGTGGAGGGCACGTTACCGTTCAACCGGTTCTCCAGACTGACAGCTTTGTCCAAAGCCCTGGCAAATGCCTTAAAGATGGCCTCTGAAATATGGTGAGGCTCTTCGCCAGCGAGGAGATCGATGTGCATTGTTATGCCGGCATTCGTCACTAAGCCGCGAAAAAACTCCTTAATCAGGCCAACATCAAACGTCCCGGTCGTTCGCTTTTTCAACATCACCCTGTAGCACAGGACCGGCCTGTTGGAAATATCCATAACGATCCTAACTAATGCTTCATCCATAGGAACTATCGCTTCGCCGTACCTTCCTATTCCCCTTTTATCACCCAGGGATTCCTTTAATGCCATTCCCATGCAAATACCGAGATCCTCAACAGTATGGTGATCATCTATCTCTGTGTCGCCCCTGGCAATTAGCTCTATATCAAAAAAACCATGCGCCGCCATAAGGCCCAGCATATGGTCCATGAACGGTATACCGGTATCCATTTCGGACAGGCCATTGCCGTCAAGATTAAGTTTGAGATGGATATCCGTCTCTTTTGTTTTTCTATCTATCTTTGCTTCCCGTCCCATACATAATCACCGATTTTACGAAAAACTGGTGGAGATGAGGGGACTCGAACCCCTGACCTGTACGTTGCGAACGTACCGCTCTCCCACCTGAGCTACATCCCCGCATAAACGGCATCCCTTGCAATCTTTTTACATATTTTCAAGTATAAGCACTATATAATATTAAATCAATGCCTTTTTGGTCTAATAATTGATTAAAACCATGGCCTTTAAGAAAAAGTTTTTGGAATAATTCCACAGAGCCTCGCCAATACTTTCACCTGTCAGTATAAAGCTCAAAATTCTTTTTCTTGAAACGAAGATATTGACTTTTCACTTATTTGTGCTATGAATTTCCTTCGTGCCCCCGTAGCTCAGGTGGATAGAGCGCCAGATTCCTAATCTGGGTGCCGCATGTTCGAGTCATGCCGGGGGCACCAGTATATTCAATAAGTTAGCTGGTGGCCGAAATTGTGACTTGATAAAATGTGACAGTTTTGTGACATAAACCGTCAGCAGAGGCGGTCAATCCATTCAAGAGATTGACCGCTTTCTTTTTGTGTTCCTGGGTAAGGTGAGAATACCTGAGGGTCATTGTCATAGTCTTGTGACCGAGTACCTCCTGAACATCTTTTAAGCTTGCCCCTCTCATGATTGCATGGCTTGCAAAGGTGTGTCTCAGGTCATGGAATCCGGCAATTCCAAAACCATGTGCATAAGCCTTTCTTTTGGGTTCCCTATTTTTTCAATCCATTTTAAACTGTCTTTCATATCGTTCCCCCTTTCATTGTAAGCCTCAATTCTGGTTTTTCATAATACTCTCTCCTTGCCAATTATAGCGTCCAATCGGCGGGTAATAGCTGAAGTACATTCACCAATCAACGTGGCTAAACCAAATAATGTAAGGACAGCTCCCACGCTTTCTGTCCATAACCACACTCCCACCAATCCGATAAGGGCACAAAACACAAAAAAGGTTGTTTCGTTTCTTTGTCTTTTATCTTGTTCTGGATTCATCGGGCAAAACCTCCTAATTAAATAATGAAGCCTAAAAATTGCGCAGCCCTTCAAGCCCCCCGCCTTTTCAAGCCAATCCTTCAGTTGTTTGCCTCTTTAAAACCCCCGTGAATAATGGTTTTCACACTTTTAATAAAATTGAGACCTTCCCCCAATCCCTGGCACATTATTTGCTGAGGTCTTTTTGTATCAATTTCAGAAAGGGGGTATCATCATGGAGAACAAAAAATATCAAAACTTATTGACGGAAAGGGAAGCAACTAAGTTTTCAATAAAGGTCTCCAAGCTGCTATTTTTGTCTTGGAAAGTGTAGGACCACTATCTTCCGAAGGGATCAGATTTATGATTGCGGAACTTAAAGAGCAAATTGCTAAGAGTGAGGCCAAATATACACGGTATTTGCTTGAATGCCTTTCCTGGGATATTAAGGATAGCACCCGCAATGGAAGCAGGTGCGTGGGAATTGTCGTAGGAAAAATGAGCAACAAATAAAAAAGATTAATTGTAAGATCGGATCTTGCCTATCACAGATTATTTCGATATCCACTTACTCAGTTCTTGGGTTTCTGTTTTTGGTATTTTCCCTTTTTGGAGTTTATTTTTATTAGAATTACATATAATGGATACTGGAGCCGAATAACCTTTAATATTATATTGTTTCGCTAATCTCTCATATAAATTGCGTTCCTCGACCGTAATATATTTCATTGATTCTCTCATTTTTCTCTCCTTATTGGGGTTGCAAACCCTTCATGTTCATACATTTCTTTTGATATGAATTTGAATCCATGTTGTTTAGTTATTAGGCCAATATGAACAGGGCCTCCGACTGTAGGCATGCTTGTACTAAACTGCTGTGATTTTATCATAATTTCAACAAAAAAATTTACACAATCAATTGCATTTTGTTCAGAAAAATCCCCCCAATTCGCATCGAAACTATATAAACCCCATTCTTTAAAAGGATGTAATTTGTCAATGTAGTCGGATGAAGGGGGTAATTCTTCATCTATTCCTTTTTCTTTTAGAAAATCCTGTAGAATTTGTTTATATACGTCAAAGAGACTGACAATCCTTTTTATTATATTTAATCTATTTGCATTATCTGTGCCAAAAACAATTCTCTCGATCTCCTGCGTTTGGCCCCCAAATGCGATTCCAAAAGAATCCGTAAGGTTTTGCTCCAATCTATCCGATTGTTTTTCTTTATGGAAAAAAATTCTAAAAATCTTTGGTAATTGAGCCCTCTTATCATATCCCCCAATCATGAATTCCAAAGGAGGTTTCCCTCTCAATTTTTCATACTCCTTTTGGTAAAATGGATCAATAAATTTCAACAACCTTCCTGCTACTTTCTTCACCGCATAATTTGCAGGTTTTTTATTTTTATTGAATGCGATATCATTATTTTTAAATTCGTTTATTAGGCTTTTGATTGTCCTTTCACCAATTGATGCAATGCCAGTGATCATAACTCCCATCTCAAGAGGATCAAGAGGAAATAATTTAGTAACATGAGGCATGTGGTTGAAGGGCACTGATTGAGCTTTTTTATATATATCCTGGAATGTTTTGAGGGTGGGATTCCCTTCTTTATCAACTTTGAGGCTCCAATCATCTTTCGTCTCAAAAAAATCTGGAAGAAGATCAAATGGATCGACCAAATCCCTTGTTACAGAACCGAGACTATCGCATCCCATTACCAATGAATCTTTTGTTGATAGCGCTACTAAAACAGTCATAAATTTATTTTATATTACTGAAATAAAACATTCAATATCTATTTTATATTTTTAAAATGCCATTTTTCGCTTAGGCTTGCGACCCGCCTTGACGGGACACTCTATTTCATCCCTCCCTTTCGGGATTTGTTGTCTTGAGTGACTTACACGCCTTTTCTGCCAGGGTGCTAACCTCGGCTTCCTTACGGGTATTCAGTTTTGAAAGAGCAAATAAAAGCGCAGGCCAGCCCGATCCTCAGAGTTCAATTGCATTTTCAAATCTTTGTCAAGTATTTGTTTTAAAAGGAAATTGTTAGCTCAGATTGTTTTCGTTTGGACGGGAAAAAACTCTATCAATGAACGCGGGGATAACAGATCATGTGATGGGGATGTGGAAAAATCTTGTAGGCTTGACAAAATTTAGTTTGAACAATAACAGTTTTTATTGATTCCATTCAGAAGGTCGCTGAAGCTTTGCACCATCGCTGAGAGAAATTGTGTCAGGGAACTGGCTGGTTATTAAGTGTTTCTCTTTTATTTTCATCCTGAAATCACAAACCTGTTTTAGTGCAAAAGAGTTTCTTCCTATTGGAGTAAGGAGAATAATCTCCTTTTCAGGAAATGTTTTTTTGACTAATTCAATTGCTGGTACTAAATCGCTGTCAACAGTTACCAGGAACGCTTTATCATACCTATCTAAAAAAGCTTCTCTAAAGAGGTAAAGAGCTATATTTACATCGGTCTGTTTTTCTTCTTTTGTCCGATATGGCCTCTTACATAGTGGACAAAACTTGTCTTTATCTTTGAATACCCCTAAAACAACTTTTACCCCTGCATATTGAAGGGCTTTAACAAGTACCCTGTGTCTTTTCATTGAATCAGGCAGCCAAGTAGCATAGGCAGTGAAATAGTATACATCAGCAAGGATATCATCTTTTCTAATAAATAATTGCGCCAAGCGGTATAAGTTCAGCCATTTATATTTATTATAGGATTTTTTCCTCTTTCCATTGATTTTAGAATAAATATTTAAGGAGTGATATACATTAAATCCATCAAAGAAAAATATTGTCCTCATCATACCTCGCTCCTTTTAGCAAAAAAAACCCGAACCCTCTGGGATTCGGGGCCACTGAGGCACAGGCGCTCAATGGGATGATTGATACTATTATCGTCTTTTTTTTTATAATATCAAGGAAAAAGTGTGTTTTTGCGTTTTTTATTTTACATCATGAAATAACAGCATATCCCCAAAAATGTGACAAAATGTGACAAAATGTGACAGTAATTATTTTTTTTGCCTATTTTCGTTATATTGTTTATACTACCCCGACATAATAAAATCAATAAGTTAAGTGACTCCCCCATTTTAGCGGCACCCCCTGGAACTGTTTCCTAATCTGGGTGCCGCATGTTCGAGTCATGCCGGGGGCACCAGTAAAAAATCCGTATCCAAAAGACATGGCTTCCATTTGCCCCTGAAAGGGGCCACGAAACCGGATCAGGAATCACCCGGCAAAGCGTTCAGATCTCAGCATCAGCTACCAAGGAATCGAAAAAATCCCGTAAGATAACAATTAACGCACCCAATTTCACCATCTGTCGATATTTCAGCCTGTCATTCCCTCAAAAAGCCTGCCCCATCGAAGGTAGGGGCGGGAATTCAGAATGTTAGTTTGCTAAGACGCTTAACCCGACTTAGAGAAGACACGGGAAGATGTTACCACGAAAATATCAAATGACATGGAAGACAGGACTAATTGCAATTGCATTTATTGCAGTCGTACCCCTGTCAGGGCATAACGAGTGTGCCCTGGCCGCAGACGCGCCGGGCAAGGAAACACGCATTATGGTGTCGGAACAGTGGCTTTCCTCGGTTACCGGAAATGATCTTGATACTGCCATTTCCCTGGCCCGTAAACTGGTGCCTGAAACCGTACCCGGTTCCATACCGCAGCAGCATCTAAAGTTAGCTGAACATGAAGGCATCAAAGGCCCGTTTTTTACCGCACCATTCAATTTCTGGGATTTCGAATTATGGCGATACGCATGTTTTTTCCATCACATATCTCGGGACATCACTAATGATGACCCGAACAACATCAAGGCACTGTTTCAAACGGTAGTTAAGAAAGTTAAGCCCGATGAAAAAGGATTCAAGGATATTCCCTGGCCTTATGTTATCTGGCAAAGAGGATATGGCGTTTGCGACAGGCAGGCGTGGGTGTTCTGTGAACTTGCTTACCAGATGGGATGGGAAACCCAGGTAGTCTATCTATGGGACAATACTACAAAAACATCGCCGCATACCATAGCGGAAATCAGAAAAGGGCAAGATGTTTATTTTGTTGATGTATATAGACAGGTATTGTTCAAAAGGCCTTTGGCCGAAGTTGCAGATGACGACGCCTTGCTAAGAAAGATATGGAAGCTGGAAACACTCTGGCGCGGGATAAAGACACCCCTTTTCTGGACACCTTCTTATCCGCAGGATTATTGCCCACGAAACCAGAAACTGCACGCCGTCTTGAAAGAGAGCCTTAAAAACCGATGTCCCCGATTTGGCGCGCCGCCCAACAAAAGACTTTCGGCCTACCGTGAACTGGGTCAAAAAACAGTATTCGATAAACCACGTTTTAAAATGCAGTTGTGGTTCTATCCCTTTAGACTCCTGAGATCCGACATTATAAGGCACTGCCGGAAATTCGGAGTACATTTTCTGAAATGACCTTCTCTCATCTTCCATTTATTGTCACCTTTTAGTCTTTAGGGGCGTCCCAGGATTCAGGATTATTTTTTATCTTGACTTGACAAAAATATATATTTAGAATTTAAAGTTCATTTCTTTTCAAGGAGCGGAAAATAATGTATGCGGTAATTAAAACCGGCGGAAAACAGTACAGTGTCGCCCAGGGGGACGAGGTAAGGCTCGAAAAACTTGACGGAGACGTGGGAGACAGTGTTACATTTGAGAGGGTACTTTTAACATCTGACGGCGAAAAAATCAAGATCGGCAAGCCCTATCTTGAGAAGTCGAAAGTTGTTGGAAAAATCACCCGTCAGGGCAAGAACAGGAAAATAGTGGTCTTCAAGTACAAGCGGAGAAAAGGCTATCGTAAAAAACAGGGCCACAGGCAATATTTTACTCTTGTCAGGATCGAAAATATTGAAGGATAAGAGGTAAGCAGGATGGCACATAAAAAAGCAGGCGGCAGTTCCAAAAACGGCAGGGACAGCGCAGGGCAGAGATACGGCGTAAAAAGGTTCGGCGGGCAGAAGGTGCGCGCTGGAAACATCCTTATCCGGCAGAAGGGCACCAAAATACACCCGGGTATTAACGTCGGTCTCGGCAAGGACTATACCGTTTTCGCCAAAATTGATGGAATCGTCACCTTTGAACGTTTCGGCAAGACGCGAAAAAGGGTAAGTGTTTACGCCGAGTAAACAGGTTCAGGGTTTAGCAGATCTGAACCTGTGAACGCCTACAGGTATTAAATGGGCTTTTTGGATGAAGCAATAATTACGGCCAGATCAGGAGACGGTGGAAAAGGTTGTGTCAGTTTCAGACGAGAAAAATTCATACCAAAAGGCGGTCCGGATGGCGGAAATGGCGGAAACGGCGGAAGCATCATTGCGAAGTCAACCCGGACGCTCTATACCTTAACTGACTACGGTTCACGCAAGTTTTTCAAGGCACTCAAAGGTGGACACGGAAGGGGAAAAAATCAATCCGGCAAGAATGGTGCAGACCTAATACTTTCGACACCTTTAGGAACTGTTATCGAAGATTACAATACGGGCGAGCTGCTTGCGGATTTAATTCATGACAACCAGGAAATCCTTCTTCTCCCCGGGGGAAGAGGAGGAAAGGGAAACCAGCACTTCGCCACTTCAACCAACAGATCGCCAAGGTTCGCCCAGCCTGGTCTTCCCGGAGTTGAAAAAAA
Source organism: Desulfobacteraceae bacterium (assembly GCA_030613055.1). GTDB lineage: Bacteria > Desulfobacterota > DSM-4660 > Desulfatiglandales > Desulfatiglandaceae > JAUWMR01. The sequence goes on along the minus strand of JAUWMR010000002.1, from coordinate 125,422 downwards.
ATTAAGGCTTTCACTTAAACTTATTGCCGATATCGGGCTGATCGGACTACCCAACGCAGGAAAATCAACGCTTCTCTCTCGCCTCAGCTCTGCCACTCCCAAGGTGGATAGCTACCCTTTCACTACCATTTTTCCCAATCTCGGTGTCATGGCCCTTGACGACGAAATGTTTGTGGTTATCGCCGACATTCCGGGTCTTATTGAAGGGGCCAGCCAGGGTCGTGGCCTCGGTCATAGATTTCTGAGGCATATTGAGCGAACAAAACTCCTGCTGCATCTCATAGACATTACTTTTAAACCTGAAAATAATATTTTAGATGATTTTCAAACCCTCAGAAGCGAAATGATTGCCTATAATCCCGGATTAGCCGAAAAGCCCCAAATGGTGCTGATAAATAAGATGGATCTTTATAGAAACGACCACAGGAATCTGGTAAAAACGCAAAAGGCCCTTGAGGAGAAGGGTATCGATTCCTTACCCATCTCGGCATTGACCGGTGAGGGTCTTGAAGAACTGAAAAGGATTATTTTTCAAAAATGGAAAGCAGTTCGAGAAAATACCTGCTAAAACCAGTCAAAAGAGCCGTCATTAAGGTGGGAAGCGGCGTTCTGACGGAAAAAAATGGCCTGAACATGTCCGTAATAGATGAAATCACAGCGGACATTTTCGCGATCAGAAAAAAAAAGATTGAGATTATTGTAGTTTCTTCAGGCGCCATCGCATCCGGTCTAAAGAAAGTCAATAGGCTAAAAAGGCCTCAGTCCGTGTCCCAACAACAGGCCATGGCCGCCATTGGTCAGACCAGCCTTATGAGGGCCTATGAGGAAGCCTTTGGCCGTCTTGGGCTGAATGTGGCCCAGATCTTAACCACACGGGACGATCTCACACACAGGCGCCGATACCTGAATGCGCGTAATACCGTTTTTACTCTTCTCTCCTGGAATGTCATTCCCATCATCAATGAAAATGACACTGTGGTAGTGGATGAAATCAAATTTGGCGACAATGACAACCTGAGTGCCATGATAACCAATGTCACTGAATCCCAGCTTCTGGTAAATCTTACTGATATTGATGGTCTATTTGATAAAGACCCGCGCTTACATGAAGATGCGAGGCTTATCAGGGTTGTGGAAAAAGTGGACCGAGAAGTAATGGAATTTGCCAGTTCGATTCCTGGTTTTTTAGGAACAGGAGGCATGGCGAGCAAGATAAAAGCCGCTCAGAAAGTGGCACTTGCAGGTGTCCCGACCATCATCGCGAATGGGCTGAAACCAGGGGTTTTAGAGAGAATATTTGCAGGAAAAGAAGAAGGAACTCTGTTTTTGCCCAAGGATGTGGCACTTTGCACTCGAAAACACTGGATAGCGTTTACAAAGTCTCCTAAAGGAGAAATCATTATTGACCGGGGAGCGGAAAAGGCCCTGATGGAACATGGAAAAAGCCTCCTCCCATCGGGAATTAGAGAAGTAAGGGGCAGGTTCAGCCAGGGCAATTCTGTTCTATTAATCAATAAAACCGGAAAGGAAATTGCGGTTGGTATGGTCAATTACCATTCGGGCGACATAAGGAAAATCATGGGCCTGAACTCCAACGAGATAGAATCACAATTGGGATTTAAACACGACGATGAAGTTATACACCGGGATAATCTCGTGCTGAGCAAGCAATTGGAGCAAGGCGACGGCTGAAAGGAAGTTCTTTTGCAGAGGTTAGGCATCTTAGGCGGCACATTTGATCCGATCCATCTTGGCCACCTGCGCACGGCAGAAGAAATAGGCCAGGACCTGGATCTGGATAAAGTGTATCTTATCCCATCCGCTTACCCCCCTCACAAGAAAGGAAAACCGGTCGCCCCATTTCAGCACCGGCTCAACATGGTCCTTCTTGCGTCCGCCCACTCACCCATTTTGGATGTTCTTGACCTCGAGGGGAAAAGACCCGGTCTTTCATATTCAATTGAAACACTAAAAGAGATACACAACTCCTTCCAGGACTCCGAACTGTTTTTTATCCTGGGCACGGATGCATTCACGGAGATTATGACATGGAGAGAATACACAAGCCTGTTCGATTATGCTCATTTCGTCATTATCCGGCGTGCCGGGTTTCAACCTGAAAAGCAGGAAGCTGTTCTTGCTGACATTTCTCTTAAAACAAAAAAAACATCCAAACCTGATGTTTTCACAGCGCCATCGGGAAAAACATTAATCTTTAAGTCACCCACGCTTTTAGATATTTCATCTACACGCATAAGACAAATAATAAAGGATGGCAAATCCATCCGGTTTCTGGTCCCCGGGTCGGTTAGAGATTACATAATCGAAAAGGACCTGTACGGAAAATATGCAAACTCTCGATAAAGCAAAACTGTGCCTTAAGATAATCAAGGAACGAAAGGCCATTGATCCACTCCTGTTAGAAGTGGATAAACTTACATCCATTACCGACTATTTCCTCATTGCCAGCGGAAACTCAAGCAGGCAGGTTCAGGCCATGATGCAGCACCTGCAGAAAAAAATGCGTGAGGAGGGATTCAGGCCTTACGGAATTGAAGGAGGACAGGAATGGCACTGGGTCCTGATGGATTACGGGGACGTGGTTGTCCACCTGTTTTACCAGCCCTTTAGAGATATTTACGATCTGGAAGGTCTCTGGATCGAAGCGCCGCAGATCAATATTGAGGAGAAGGAGACCAAATGTTGAGGGCCAAAAACAACATAGTCATCAACCCGATTATGTTGATAATTACTCTATGCCTTTTATTCTCAACATATCATCTTCCAACGCATAAGGCATATGCGCTCTCAATCGAGGATGAAAAAATCATGGGGCAGAAATTTTTTACCCAGATTAGAAATCATTTTCATCTGATTGATAACGATTTTGCCAATCAGTATATGTTTGACATTGGCCAATATCTCATCAGGCCCATGGAACCGAAATACTTTCCTTTCAATTTCCACTTAATTAAGGACAATTCCCTGAACGCCTTTGCAGGCCCTGGAGGACATATCTTTTTCTTTTCCGGACTGATAGCCGGAATGGACGAGGTTGATGAGTTAGCCGCGGTCATGTGTCATGAGATCGGTCATATCTCGGCAAGGCATCTTGCCAAGCGGATTGAACAAAACAAAAAAATAGGGATGGCCACCTTAGCCGGTGTCCTTGCAGCAATATTTGTCGGTGGAGAGGCCGGGAGTGGTCTGGCAATCGGATCAATAGCGGCCGGGATTCAGAGCCAGTTATATTACAGCCGAAAGGATGAACGGCAGGCAGATCAATTAGGTTTCAAATACATGAAGGCAGGAGGGTTTGACCCCAAAGGGATGATCATCACCCTGAATAAAATTGAACAGGGTAGCTGGTTCGGCACAGAAAAAATCCCCGCATACCTTCTGACGCACCCGACCGGTCCCGAAAGGATGGCCAACCTTGATTCCATGTTGAGTGATTTCAAACCCGATCCTCCCAAGAAAAAGGCGGAACGATTCAGGGTGCTTTTCCCCTTTTTCAAAACTGTTGTTATAGCAAAATCCATGGATTTCCGTGATGCGGAACGGCTGTTTAATCGTGATCTGAAAAAATCCCCGGATTCATCACTACCCTACTTTGGGCTGGGCGTAATACAAGCAGAAAAATCAGAGTATGAGCCGGCCATTCGTTACCTGAAAAAGGCCCTGGAACTTGACCCTGATTTTGTTCCTATATTGACGAGCCTTGGAGATATCTATCAAATGAATGGACAGGACAGGGAAGCTATATCAATTCTTGAAAAGGCCTTGAAAATAGATGAAAATGACAAATCAGCCCTGTTTTTTCTTGGATTGTCCTACGAAAATCTCGAGCAATATAATAAAACCATCCGGCTGTTTGAGAGATTAGCCTCATTCAACTATGTCAAAAATGACGTCTATTACCATTTGGGCATCTCGTACGGGAGGCAAAACAGACTGGCGTTAGCCCATTTCAACTTTGGCCTTTACTTCAAAAACCTGGGGCAAATCCGAAAAGCTAAGTTTCATTTCCGGAAATCAGAAGAACTTTCAGGCAACAACCCCTCGCTGAAAAAAAAGATATATCGAGCAAAACAGGGCCTTCTTTGATCATAACGTTTCTCTTTACTCCTTTGGCCTTGTCCTCTTTCCCTGCCCTTTGACTGCAGCCCCAAAACTCCCAACCACGAAACTCTTCATTTTATCCGGCATGCAGAGATATATCTTCCCGGGCAACTTTCCGTTCTGTATTTTAGCAAAATCAAGGCGCATGGAATAATTTTTCATAAAAACATCTGATTTCGGAATCTTGCTGTTTGCGGGTTTCCATTTCATATGAACATGCGGCGATCCGAAACCACTGGTGCTCACTACATTATAAGATTTGTTTTCCAGTGATTCACCTTTCTTCAAAAAGAGAAAAATCGTCACGGCATGATTCGGGAAAATTCCCTCTCCGTCGCGAATCGTCAGGATGCCGTTTTCTATTTTAGCTGACTCCGCTACAAATTCCTCACCATGAATCATCCCCCTTGCAGTCATATCCGGTATCTTCACCTTCCGGAGGTCTTTTCTCCATATAACTGATAATGGTGTCGCGGACGGGATTTTCCGGGCAGCCTGCTTTTTCCCTTTCTGTATTGCCGGTGTTACGGCTTTCTTTTTCCCTAACCGGGCGGCTTGTTTGGAATCGGCCGCGGCCTTTAGCTTATCACCTTTAGAAAGGTACGCAATGCTCCTGTTATAATACAGGTCCCCATCATTAGGTCGTATTTTCAATGCCGCCGTGTAATCCCTAATGGCCATTTTACTATTGCCCTGTTCATAGTAGGCATTTGCCCTGTTACAATAGGCATCAATCAAACGGGGACTATATTTCATGGCCTGGCTGAAATCCTTGATAGCCAGATCATACTTTTTCATCTTCACATACAAAAGCCCCCGGTTGTAATAGGCGTCCCCATAACTTCTACTAATCCTGATGACCTGCGTATAGTCCTTTATTGCCTGCTGGTCATTGCCTTTTGACGCATACAGCCAGCCCCGGTTATAAAAGGCAGTGGCATTGTTGCCGTCCCTGCTGATCAGGCTGTCCAGCTTTTTTATTTCATAATCATAGGATGGAGGTTTCCTTGTCACTCCCTTTTTCCCGGGCACCCTCTTTGACGCCGTCTTATAGGGCCTGAGGATAACTCTTTTCTTATGTGACTTCTCAGCGGACTTTTTAATAGAGATTCCCGAAAGCCTTGCAATCTGCTCTGCAATGCTCTGCATATCCCCGGCGACAAAAAAAGGTAAGCCGAATGCGACAAGGGGCGGGAGAAGAATTGTAATCGTCCATAGCAACATAATCCTGGCAAGTCTAAGCTGCTTGTGCTTGATCCATCCCCAGATATAGACCCAGATCCCGCAAAAGATGCCCAGGATCCCCATGATAGGCCCGTCAGTTTTGAAAAGCTTAATAAGAACAATTATATAAAAGATGAAACTAAGGAATGCACACAGCAAAAATAACCCTAACGCGATAAAGATAACAGTCATGGATTCCTCCTTTTACTCGATAACCCAAACTCCCTTAACAGTCGATTTCCCGAAAAAAGGAAAGCTCCAAAAGCAAGGAATATTTACTATTATAATATTAATCCGCCTTTACCGCAACAACAACCTGCGGTGTATGGCAATCCTTTTTTTGGCTTTTTATGGGTTAGGATCAAAAACTAAAACCGGCGACCGGGCCTACAACCACCCCGGCAGCCGCAGCAGCCAATATACAACCATGCTCATCAGCAGGAAAGCTACGAATCCCGTACTACGTTCCAGCACGGCGATCCGGTGCACAGCAACTATGTGAAGACGACCCGGCATCACACCCACAACCGCCATAAGGGCGAACCCTGCTAAAAAAAAAGGCGCAAATGCATGAGTGGTCATGGCTGCTCTCCACTCGCCGTGAATCAAAAACACAATGGCTGTACTCAACCCACAGCCCGGGCAGGGTATGCCTAATGCTGACCTGAACGGGCACTGCCAGGCAGGCAAACCCACGGCCGTCAGCCACACCTGGGCTACTGCCACGCCTGTTAGGACAAATATAATCAAGCGATTGCGTACCAGCGGGGCTAAAACGGGTGCGAATAACCACTTTGCTATCAGAACTCTTCTGTCCTTCCAGATCAACGCAGCGGTGACATGAAAGCGGGGTCTTCTATCCTGCCCCTTCACCCCGCACTCCTTTCATCCTCAACCTGAGATATCCCTCCTCGGCTTCTTCATGGTCAGGTGATATGTCAATGATCTTCTTGTAGGCGTTCAAGGCATCTCCAATCCTCCCCTTTTTCTCCAGGAGCCTCGCCGAGTGGAGCAATAGCCCAATATCATTCGGCCTGGCTTTGAGGATTTCCTCGATCTGTTGAATAGCCAGGCCCTCCTCCCCTGTCTTCACATAGGCCAACACAAGATACTCCCTGAGATCCTGACGGTCGGGATTGGCATTTACTCCCTTTTCCATGACAGGGACTATTTTTTCATAGTCACTCACGCCACTCAAATAACTAAATACATAATGGTAGGGTTCTATTTCCTGCGGCTTTAAATCGATAAGAATCCGTGCTTCATAAAATGCCATTTCGTCGTCGTTCAGTTTCTGGTATATATCAAATACAATTTTGTGGACCGCTGTATCCCCTGGATGTGATTTTAAATAGCGTTTGAAATAATCGAGGCTTTCGGTCAGATTCCCCGCACCGTATTCGAGTGCCCCTAAATTATATATCACTGTATCATTTTCAGGGTCCAGGGAAAGGATCTTTTCATAAACCTGCTTCAACTCGTCCTTTTTGCCCTGTTTTTCCATAACCAGGGCCATCATCAGAAGGGCGCTAAGTGTTCCGGGCTTTTCCTTTAATATCGTCCTGAGATGCATTTCGGCATTTTCAAAATCCTGCTTGTCGATTAATCGCCTAGCCAGCTTGAGACGGCTTTCCACATCTTCCGATTTAAGACTCACTGCCTTGTTTAAATAAAAATCCGCCTTTTCTTTTTGTTTAATTTTTTCATATAGATATGACAGATTATAATAAAGATTTGCATCTCTTTTTTCTAATTTTACTGCGTTAAGATAAAAAGAAATCGCTTTTTTAACCATACCGGCCTTCGCGCATAAATACCCTAAGCGTTTGTAAACCGGTAGCCTGTCTTCTTTATCCATACGCTTTACAAGTGCTTCATACTCCCTAATAGCAGCTTTCAGATCTCCCCGTTTCTGAAAAAACTCCGCAAGTTCGTTACGTAGCTCAAGATCACCCGGGTTCAGATCGATCAGCCTTTGTAAAACAGAAATGACACCTTTCCCGCTGTTCATGGCCGCGTAAACGTCTAAAATCTTTAAGAGCGTGTCACGATCCGATTTCTCCTTAGCCAGATCCTCAAGCATCGGAGCGACCTTTTTCCACAACTTCTGAGATCTATATTCCTCAAGGAGCCTCAGTCTGATATCTTCTTCTTCCGGCAGAAGCCGAGAAGCACGCTCAAGCAGGGCCAGTCGTCTTTTCTTGTCAATAATCCGGTTGGCCTTGTCCAGCCAATCCTCTGCATGGGGCCGGATACCCAGATCAATAAAACCTAAATCCTGATTGCGGTCCTTTACATAAATCCGGATACTGTAATGATCAAACACCTCATTGTCCGGCAGCAAGGCAGAAATACTCTTCTCGTTATATCGAAGCGCATTGATATCCATTTCCTTAGCTACAAGACGAATAGTATAATTGAAGGGGACGTTTGTGTAGATCTTGAGGATTTTAACCTTGTTTTTCGGGTGTAGGTGGAATGTTTCCCCCGAAAGGATCTTCCGTGGTTCATTATCCACGGTTATCAGGACATAATCAAAACGGTGGGTTGTAACATATATGCCGCGCCAGAGCCACCACCATGAAATGAAGGCTGCCAGAATAAGCAGGCTTATTACCCAAAAAGCTGGACGGCCAAATATTGACTTTTTTTTTCTCTTCTTTGCCAAAATAACTGCTTGACGGATGAGGTTGGATTATTCTTTTTTGGGAATTAATTTATGCCTCTTTTTTTTGTAGCTGCCTTCCCAGATCAAAAGGACCGGGCTCGCCACAAAAATGGACGAATAGGTCCCCACAATGATACCTACTAAAATAGCAAAGGCAAAATCATGAATCACGCCACCGCCTAAGACAAAAAGAGCGATAACAACAACCAGGGTGGTTGTAGACGTAAGAATAGTCCGGCTCAGGGTTTCATTGATGCTGGCATTCATAATCTCTTCAAAGGGACGCCTCCGAAAACGCCTCAGATTCTCGCGGATCCTGTCAAAAACAACAATGGTATCATTTAGGGAATACCCAACAATGGTAAGTATTGCAGCAATGATGGACAGGGATATCTCCCTTTCCGTCAGCGCAAAGGCTCCGACCGTAATGACCACGTCATGAATAATAGCAACAATAGCGCCTAAGGCATATTTCAACTGCAGGAACCAGCAGAGCCCGAGGGTCACAATCAAGGCTATCACGATAAGCCAGGTAACACTCATGCCAAAACTTGAAGTGACGTAAACAACGAAGGCAAGGGAGATAGCCATTATGATACTCATAAACCATTTCATTTCGAATCTGCCGGAAATATAAACCGCGATAAACAAAAGGGAGTAAAAAATTGCAAACAGGGCCTTCTGTCGCAGGTCTTTACCCACTTTCGGGCCCACCATTTCCACGCGCCTTATTTCAATTCCCTGGCCGAATTTAAAGCCGAGCGCATCTCTTACCCTGTCGCTGAGGCCCGTTAATTCGATATCTGCCTTGCGGACCCGTATCAGGTATTCGAACTGGCCCTTTTCCCCGAATTCCTGGATAAGGCTATCTCCCAGCCCAATCGATCTAAGTGCCGATTTCAATTCAGAAGGAGTCCGATTCTGATCCAGTTTGACCTGGGCCAAAATACCTCCTGTAAAATCCACGCCGTAATTGGGGCCTCCCCGCCATATGAGAAGCAACACAGTCGCAATAATCATTGCAGCAGAAATCACAAATGCAATTTTTCTTTTTCCTATAAAATCAAGATTAATCCCCGGTTTTATGAATTCCATATCATTTAGTCCTTGGCTAATAGTCAGTCGTCAGTTGTCAACGTCTTTCCGGTTGTCATGGGCACAGCTATATATAAATCTTTTTCATCCTCAACTGCACATGAAGATAGTCAAAAACAATACGTGTCACGAATATTGCAGTGAACAGACTGGCGATTATACCGATACTGAGCGTAACCGCAAAGCCCCTGACCGGCCCGGTCCCAAACTGGAACAGGACAAGTGCAGCAATTAGTGTTGTGACCTGGGCGTCAAGGATCGTCACAAGGGCCTTTCCATATCCCCCCTCTATGGAGGCCCGAGGCGTCTTCCCGAGTCTCGTCTCTTCCCGGATGCGCTCAAAAACCAATACATTGGCGTCAACAGACATACCGATGGTGAGGATAATACCGGCAATCCCGGGAAGGGTCAAAGTGGCCCCGAAAAAGGCCAGACCCGCCATGATAAAAAAGATATTCAACACAAGGGCCAAATCTGCAATAACACCGGAAAGACCGTAGTAGAAAACCATAAAAATGATCACTATCGCGCCACCGATGAGCATGGATTTGAAGCCTTTTTCAATCGAATCCTTACCCAGGGAAGGCCCTACGGTCCGTTCCTCAATAATCTTAACGGGCGCAGGAAGTGCGCCTGCCCTCAGCACAATTGCCAGATCCCGCGCTTCATCCGTAGAAAAACGCCCTGTAATCTGTGCCTTTCCGCCTGAAATCCTGTCCTGTATGACAGGGGCAGAATAGACCTTTTTGTCAAGGACAATGGCCAGCCTTTTCTTGATGTTCTGTCCTGTAATCTGCTCAAAAAGCCTGGCCCCCCTGGCATCAAATGAAATAGATACGTGAGGTTCATTATACTGGCTGTCTATCTGGACCCTTGCGTCGGTTAAATATTCACCCGTAATAAGCGTCCGCTTTTTCAGCAGAAAGGGAACCTTTGTCTTACGGCCCGTCTTTGGATCTATTTTAACCTGGTAGAGAATCTCATCTCCAGGAGGTATATTTCCTTTCAGGGCTTCATCAACACTATGCTCCTCATCTACCAGTTTGAATTCTAAAAGGGCCGTCTTTCCAATAAGCTCTATCGCCCTTTTGGGATCTTTGACACCTGGCAACTGTATCAGAATCCTGCTGCCTTCCTGGGGCCTGATATCCGGTTCACTTACCCCGAACTGATCAATCCTGTTTCTTATTGTCTCAAGGGCCTGGTCCACTGCCATTTTCATGATACGGGTCTTGGCCTTGGCAATTAGAACAAAATCAAAGGCCGGCAGATTTTCATCACCCTGTACCGGTTTTATTTCAAAATCAGGATAACTGTCTTCTGCCATTTTCTCAAAAGCACCTGCATCCCTTGCCCGCATAAGCGCCACGGAAACCCGTTCGTTTCCATGGCGGCTAAGTTCTATATACCTGATCTTCTTTTTTCGCAAATCAAGTTTCAGTTCCTCAATAACCCTCTCTAAATGGCTTTCAACGGCCTTTAATGCTTGAACTTCCAGGACGAGATGCATCCCCCCCTGGAGGTCAAGACCCAGATGTATCTTATCTCTTGGCAAAACATTCGACCACCAGCCGGGAAGATCACCGGTAAAAGTAGGCATAAGATAGGTGAACCCAATCAATATTACAAATAAGACAATTCCGCTGCGCCAGCCCAAACTCTTTGACACTTGCTGCTCCCTTTCACGATTGAAATGTATTGGAAATTCTATCCCGCCATGGCGGGAAAATTATTTAAGACGCCTTACCTGCCACTCCCGAAATGGATCCCCTGGAGACCTTTACTCTCACCTTGGGAGCGACCTCCATAGTGACAAGATCATCCGTCAGGCCCGTAACCACACCATTCAACCCACCTGAACTGACAACTCGATCACCCTTCTTTAAGGCCGAGAGCAACGCTCTATGTTGCTTGGCCTTTTTTTGCTGGGGCCTTATTAAGAGAAAATAGAAAATCCCGAACATAAGTATCAGGGGGACGAAGGCACCAAAACCTCCCCCCTGTCCACCCGCTCCCTGTCCTCCCATAGCATAAGCCAAAAAATTCATTATAAAACCTCCCTTTGATTTGATTAAATGGTGACCCTTTCACCTGAATCTCCTACTCAACTACTCAACTGTTCAACCACGTCTTTCCCCCGAAGTCGGTAAAACTCGTTGCGATAAGCTGTTAAGCTATCTTCACTGATTGCCTGCCTTATCTCTGCCATCAGGCCCAGATAATAGTACAAATTATGTATGGTGTTCAACCTGTAAGCTAAAATCTCTTTTGCAATAAACAGGTGCCTTAAATAGGCCCTGGAAAATCGGGAGCAGGTATAGCACCCGCAGTTTTCATCAATAGGCCGGCTATCCTCCGCATAGCGTGCGTTTTTAATGGTCAATCGTCCCCTGCTGGTAAAAAGAGTTCCGTTTCTGGCATTGCGGGTTGGCATCACGCAATCAAACATATCCACTCCGAGCATTACTGCTTCAACCAGGTCTTCCGGTGTGCCCACGCCCATCAAGTAAACGGGTTTGTCTTCAGGGAGAAAGCCTCCGGTCTCCTGAATGACACGCGACCTGGTTTCCCGGTCTTCTCCCACGGAAAGTCCTCCTAAGGCATACCCATCAAAACCCATATCCACCAGCTCTTTAGCACTCATTTCCCTCAAATCGCTGTACATGCCGCCCTGAACAATTCCGAAAAGGGCCTGGCCTTCTTTTTCCCTCTGCTCGACACACCTTCGGGCCCACAGGCTCGTTAACCTGACGGAATTAAGGACATACTCATAATCAGATGGATAGGGCGCGCATTCGTCAAAGGCCATAATAATATCCGCGCCCAGGGCCTTCTGGATATCCATTGCTTTTTCAGGGCTGATGAAGTGCCTTGACCCATCAAGGTGAGACTGAAACGTCACCCCCTCTTCAGATATGGTTCTTAAACGCGAGAGGCTATAAACCTGGAACCCCCCGCTATCAGTAAGAATCGGCCCCGGCCAGTTCATGAATCCATGCAATCCGCCTAATCGCTCAATGACCTCGTGGCCTGGCCTCAGGTACAGGTGATAGGTGTTGGCTAAGATAATCTTAGCGCCTGCATTCTCCAGATCCTCGGGGCAAACCGCCTTCACTGACCCCTGGGTCCCTACCGGCATAAATACCGGTGTTTCAAAACTCCCGTGAGATGTCCTGATTTCTCCTGCCCTGGCCTGGCTCGTCCTGCATTTATGGATAACCTGAAATTCCAATTTACCGTAATTTCAAATATGAATATCATGTGATCGGGCTTCACAAAATCAGCATTGCGTCGCCATAACTGTAAAACCGGTATCCTCTTTCAATGGCCAGTGCATAGGTATCTCTAATTAACTTTAAGCCTGCAAAGGCGGATACCATGAAAAGCAACGAACTTTTTGGCAAATGAAAGTTCGTAATCAAGGCATCCACGACGTTAAAAGAAAACCCGGGAGTTATTAGAAGATCAGTCTTTCCCGTTCCCGGCATTATTGAGCCGTGCGGACGGGCAGCAGTTTCCAAGGCCCTTACCACGGTAGTCCCCACAGCAACTACACGGCCGCCTTCTTCTTTAGTACATGCGATTGCCTCCACTGTCTCTTGTTCAAGACAGTAGGTCTCCTCTCCCAATTGATGTTTCCTGATATCCTTTGTGCGGACAGGACCGAACGTCCCGTATCCTACATGAAGGGTCAGGCTAACTAAGGAAATGCCTGCTTCCTCCAGCTTTTCTATCAAATCCCGCGTAAAGTGAAGGCCTGCCGTGGGCGCGGCAACAGCGCCTTTCCTTTCGGAAAAGATAGTCTGGTAACGCACCTTGTCAAGATCTTTGTACCTGTCTTCCTGCTCTCTCTTGATATATGGCGGCAAGGGAAGATGACCTTTTTCTTCAAGAAGTGAATCAATAGATCCGTTACCCTTAAAAGCAATTTTAACAAAGCCGTTTCCCAGGACTTCTGTGACCTGCCCTGAAATACCTGAATCAAAGAACAGGATAATCCCGTTTCTGGGTCGCTTGGAGGATTTCAGGAGGCAAATGCGCGACGTGGGGCCTGTTTCCAATGAATCAGGATGTTCTAAAACCAGTATCTCAACGCGACCCCCGCTTTCCTTACGGCCAAAAAGCCTTGCAGGAACAACCCTGGTATCATTTATGACTAAAAGATCGCCGGGCCGGATCAGTTTTGGAAGATCAAAAAAACGGTTGTGCGAAAATGCCCTGCTCAAACGATCCACTACAAGTAGACGGGAATGGTCCCGTCTTGAAACCGGCACCTGGGCGATCAACCCTGGAGGCAATTCGTAATTATAGTCTTCAATATTAAACATCCAAATACTTTAAACTAATTAGAATAAACAAGATCAGTTTTAAAGTCAAACTATTTTACTCCTTGAAGAAATATGCCAAAAGCAACCCCAAACCCATTGCAAAAAATCCCATAACTCTGAGATACGAATCAGGGATTTCCTGAATGCTCGACATCCACTTCTTCATCTTTCCAGGAAAGGCAAAATAAGGAAGACCTTCTACTATAAGTACGAGTCCTAATACGCAGATCAGCAGTTTCATTTTCAAGCCATTTAACATAAAATAGAGCCGTGACCGGAAAACGATTTAATCGGCTCCTAATCAAAATGTTTTTTCTACCATAGTGCCACCTTATTTGTGTGTCAAGCTGACGTAACAGATATATAATTCTTGATCTATGAAAAAAGATCGGTTAGCTTCTACAGCATAATGAACAATATGCCAAACCAATTAAAAATAGACCTCCCTGCCCTGCTTCACAATCTAAACCAGGTTAGACGCCTGGTGGGCCAGGAAACCAAAATCATGGGAGTTGTCAAGTCAGATGCATATGGGCATGGGATGCTGCCTGTATCGCGAAAGCTGGAAGAAGCTGGAATAGACTGTCTCGGCGTGGCCCACCTCTATGAGGCGCTTGAATTGAGGAAAGCCGGAACCAGGTTACCTATCGTAATCCTGTGCGGTATTTTAACGAGGGACGAATCCCGTGAAGTTGCGGAAAACGACCTGACCCCTGTTGTGTTTGACCTCTCAATCGCTGAAGCCCTGGACCAGGAAAGTGCGAAACTGGGTAAAAGAACACCCATCCACCTTAAGGTGGACACGGGTATGGGGAGGCTCGGCATTCCTTATGAGGAGGTCGGGCAGTTTATCGGCAGGATCGCGGCACTCAAAAGCCTTAATGTTCAAGCACTTACATCGCACCTATCATCTGCCGATGAAAACAAAGGCGATTTTACAAAAACCCAGATTAATAATTTTAAAAAAGCTGTTGATACGGGAATTTCTTTTGGCCTGGACCTGCCTTTCAACAACCTGGCCAACAGCGCCGGGATTATGGGATATAAGGATGCCCGTTTTAACATGGTCCGGCCGGGCATTATGTTGTACGGCGGTCTTCCTTCACCGGAATATAAAAGTCCTGTCCCGTTAAAACCAGCGATGCATTTCAAAGGCAGGGTCATGCAGATAAGGGATCTTCCGGATAAAACGCCTGTCAGCTATGGAAGGACCTATTATACAGAAGGCCGCCGCCGAATAGCAGTTCTTTCTGCGGGCTACGGGGACGGCCTTCCCCGGGCCATGTCAAACCGGGGAGACGTGCTTGTCAAAGGACGAAAGGCCCCCATCGTTGGAACCATCTGTATGAATCTTACCATGTGCGATATAACAGGTTTTGAGGATATTAAAACCGGAGAAGAGGTCGTATTTTTGGGTTCCCAGGGGCAGGAAGCCATTACAGGTGATGATATAGGCCGGTGGGCAGGCACCATATCCTATGAAGTATTTTGCTCCATTGGCGGACGAAATATTAAGGATTATTTACTATGAAAAGCAAGCTCAGTACTGTACTTGAATCCACAATCAACCACTGTTTCGAATATGGATTTCTTAAAAAGACCCCTATGCCGGACTATGTGATAGAAATCCCCAATAATCCTGAGCATGGTCATTTTGCAACAAACTTACCCCTGACACTTGCCTCGGGCCAGAAACGCAACCCATTAGAAATCGCATCAGTGCTCGTTGAGCACTTAATAGACAACGAAAACCTCCTTGAAAAGGCTGAAGCGGCAGCTCCCGGCTTTATTAACTTCAAGATCAGCCCGAATGAATGGTATCGCGTTTTATCAAGTATTGTCAGGCTTAAGGAAGATTACGGCAGAAACATTACAGGAGATAACCAGAAGGTTCTGGTGGAATTTGTAAGCGCAAACCCGACAGGCCCCCTCCATCTCGGCCATGGCAGGGGTGCCGCATTAGGGGATACCCTATGCAGGATTCTTTCCTTTTGCGGATATGACGTGGCCCGGGAATTCTATGTGAATGATGCGGGACTGCAGGTCAGGATCTTAGGCGAATCTATCTTAAGCCGGTTCAAGCAAATAAATGACTCCACTTACCCGTTTCCGGAAAACGGGTATCATGGAGATTATGTTTCGGACCTGGCCAAAAAAATATCTGAAGACATTGAACTCAACCATATGCAAGACGAAGAGGCTATTGAACTCTGCGCCCAAAAAGGCGAGGAGATCATGCTTGAAGAAATCAGGAAGGACTTAGATGAATTCAGGGTGTCCTTTGATTTCTGGTACTGTGAAAGCGATCTTTTCAATTCCGGGCTGCTTGACAAGACCCTGAAAAAACTTGAAGAGAAAAAACAGCTTTATGAAAACGAAGGCGCCCTCTGGATAAGGACCTCTGATTTCGGAGACGACAAGGACCGGGTTATCCGGAAAAAGGACGGCCAGTTTACCTATTTTGCCTCTGACATATCCTATCATCTCGAAAAGCAGAAAAAGGGATTTACCAGGGCCATCGACATCTGGGGCGCAGATCACCACGGATATATACCCCGCATGAAAGCCGCTCTTTCGGCACACGGCTTTTCCGGGGACTGGCTTTCTGTTATCCTGATTCAGCTTGTAAAGCTCTGGAAAGGCGGCCAGGAAATCAAGATGTCAAAAAGGGCCGGGGACTTTGTCACGCTTCAGGAACTTGTGGATGAAGTCGGAGTGGATGCAGCGCGGTTTGTCTTTCTTACCAAGAGCAATGATTCACCGCTTGACTTTGATATAGATCTCGTAAAAAAGCAGGACAGTGACAACCCTGTTTATTACGTACAGTACGCTCACGCGAGGATATGCAGTATTTTCAGGAAGGCTGCCTTGGACGGGATTTCTTTACCGGACCGGCCTGAAGGTCTCCTTGAACGCCTCATATTGGACGAGGAGATGGCACTCATAAGAACCATGGCAGGATTCCCGTCCCTGCTCGCGGACATATCCAGGGCCCTGGAGCCACATCGGTTGACTTATTATCTCACGGACCTGGCCGCCACTTTTCACAGGTATTTTAACTCAGGAACGAAAACCCCGGCTCACAGGATTGTTACTAATGACGTGGCCCAAAGCCAGGCAAGGCTTTTCCTCGTACAGGCCGTAAGGTTTGTCATCTCCAACGGGCTTGGGCTTTTAGGCATAAGCGCCCCGGAAAAAATGTAAAAATAATATGGCCCATGAAAAAGCCAATAAAACGGGCAAGAAATATCACCTGGAGTTATCTCTCACATCTATCTTTTTCTGGTCTTTAGGTATTTTTTTTGTCTTAGGCTGGATCTTTGTGTTAGGAATACTTGTGGGTCGAGGCTTTCTGTCCGACGAAGTCAAGAACTTTACGGAACTGAAGTCCAAGGTTACCCGACTCCAGGAAATGATCAGCGACAAAAAAAAATCCGATCTGGATCATATAAAGGAGTTGGGCAAAGACCCTGAATTTACTTTTTATGACGAACTTTCCAAAAAACAGGATGAGGTTCCAAAAAAAAATATCCCAACAATAAAAAAAGAGCCGGAAAAGAAGACAGCAAAAAAAACCGAACCGGTTGCCAAAAAAAAGGAGTTGGCAAAAACGCCGGTCAAAAAAAAACAATCTCATGAAACCGGTCCGAGATACACCGTTCAGATAGCCTCTCTGGACAGTGAATACAATGCAATCAGAATGGTTAATCAAATGCTTGCCCGCGGCCATCCGGCCTTCTATACTAAAGCAGACGTAAAGGGAAGGACCTACTTTCGGGTGAGGTGCGGCAAATTCAAGACCAAAAAAGAGGCCGATACTTTCAAACTACTGCTAATAAAAAAGGGAAATGGAAAGGGTTTTGTAACTCTGGTAAATTAATAGGGGCTTTATGTCTATAACAATGCCCTACTTAAAATGAAAGGAAATTAATCACCACGAAGAACACGAAAAACAGGAAGCAATTATAATGCACATCAGAAAAGCCGTCATAGAAGACGTTAAGGATATTCACACGATTCTGAACCATTACGCGGATCAAGGGCTTCTGCTGCCAAGATCGTTGAGTGAACTGTATGATCACTTGAGGGACTTTTTTGTGCTTCAGGAGAGTAATCAGGGACGTCCAGTCCGCGGTGTCTGCGGGCTGCGCATCTGCTGGGAAGACCTTGCTGAAATCAAATCGTTAGCCATTTCTGAAAAACAACAGGGTAAAGGCTACGGCATACAGCTTGTTGAGGAGTGTCTTGAAGATGCCCGCTCTTTTGGACTCAAAAAGGTCTTCACGCTGACCTATATACCCGATTTCTTTTTGAGATTCGGGTTTAATAAGATCGATAAATCGTCCCTTCCCCACAAAATATGGGCCGATTGTCTGAATTGCCCCAAGTTCCCGGACTGCGACGAGACAGCCCTGATGATTGAACTATAGTATTTAAGATAGTGTTTTTCTGTAACAGTTCACACAGGGTTCAGGGGCCGGGGAACAGGGAAAGGCAACGGTTGTCCTTAGGGCTTCCGGCATACTTAAGCAAGTTGTGAAATCGCTGCTGAGCCCTGATCCCCGACCCCCGTGAACTAATACTTGTATATATTTATATTGCGACTCAACCATTTGACCAATCAACCATTTATCTACTGCTTAATGGGAGGATGACATGTTTGGCATCGGTATGCCGGAATTGATTATTATTCTGGTCATCGCTCTGATCGTTATAGGACCGAACAAGCTGCCCGACCTTGCCAGGGCACTCGGAAAAGGCATGTCGGAATTTAAAAAAGCCACACAGGAGATCAAGGAAAGCCTGGATGTGGATGATGAATTCAGAGAGGCCAAAGATGACCTTGTTGATGCTGTCAGCGGATTGGACAAACCGCATGAACTCACGCCGTCGGATACTCCGGATGAGGAAAAGCCGAAGTATGAAGACTTTGACCAGGTGATAGATGACTACGAAAAAATGAAAACCGATTCCTCAAAAGAACCAGAAAAACCGGACAACGCTGCTGAAGCCGGGGAGAAAAACGAAGATGGATAACGATAACAAGCAGCCCTTTATGAGTCACCTTGAGGAACTGCGTAAAAGGTTAATTAAATGTGCCATTGCCATTGGGATAGGTTTTATCGTTTCCTATTTTTTTTCCGATAGGCTTTTCCAGCTGCTGATCTTACCGCTAAAGGAGGTGATGCCCGAAGGGGACCAACTGATTTTTACCAACCTTCCGGAGATGTTTCTCACATATCTCAAGGTAGCCCTTATCACCGGAATCATGCTTATGGCCCCTGTTATATTTTACGAGTTGTGGATGTTCGTGGCACCTGGCCTGTACAAAAAAGAAAAGAGATTTGTAACCCCTTTCGTCATATCCTCGACTATCCTTTTCGTGGGAGGCGCGCTGTTTGGCTACTTTGTGGTCTTTCCTTTCGGGTTTAAATTTTTTATCGGGTTTGCCAATGAATACGTAAAGGCCCTCCCATCGGTCAAACAGTACTTCTCCTTCGCCATAAAATTGCTTTTTGCCTTCGGTGTTGTATTTGAACTCCCTGTCGTCATCTTTTTTCTTACCAAGATCGGGCTTGTGACCCCCGAAATTTTAAAACGAAAACGCAAATACGCCATACTTCTCACCTTTGTACTGGCAGCCATACTTACACCTCCGGATGTCATCACCCAGTGTATGATGGCCGGCCCCTTGATTATACTCTATGAAATAGGGATATTCGTTTCCAGACTCGCCCGTAAAAAGAAAGAGGAGGGCGAAGAAGAAGAAGAAACCGAGAAAGAAGATACAACAGAGGAAAAGGCAGAAACCGATCCGGCTGATTAGCCCTTTTAAAGCACAGTTCAATACCTGAAGAACTAAAAAAACCTGCTTTAAAGCAGCGTTTGATTGAATCTGTCGCCCAACTTGATACGACAAAGGGACCGAAAAAGAGCTTGACATTTTTATACGCGCTTTTTATGATTTTTTTAACAAAAGTTCAGATAATATCGCAGCCGTTTTTTATAATGTAAACGGAGGTATCGTGGAATGAAACATTCAATCAAAACCGCATTTAACCATTTTTCGAGTTCTGGGATTATGTTTAACATAAACGAATAGATAAGGGAGGTGGAACTCATGACATTTCAAGGTTTATTAATGTGTGAAAAGGGGAAATCGCTCTTTAGGGCAATTATGGAAAAAGGTATTTTATGTACGATTTTTCTTTCAATTGTACTTCTATTTGCCTTTACATCATATGCCACCGAAACCATCGAACTTCCAGACGAACTAAAAGGTATTCAAATAACTGATGAATTCATAAAATCTCCTAATGACAGAGTTGGCATTATCAGTGTACTAAAAGGTGATGGCAAACTAATCGTTGTCCGTGAACCATCTAATAAAGGCTTTTATGCTGATGAAAATGATTCCGTTTATGAACATGATAGGCTCTACACACTTTCTGATTGCAAGTGCAGAATCACATTTTTTGACAATGACGAAATCGTTATGGCGGCCAACAGCCATTTAGAGATTAAAGAAATGCAGTCTAAGCTTTTTCGAGGTGTAAAGCGAACTATCTTCGGGATGTCGAAAGGGAAAGCGGTTTTTTATATTAAGAAAATTTTTCACTTCAGAAACGCAAAAGTACAACTTGATACGCCCAATGCCGTTATAGGTGTCAGGGGGACAACATTCGGTGTGGAAGTCAAAAAAACCAAAAAGGGACGAGGACGAGCCGACATGTTGAATCGCATGATTGCAAGTACGAGCCTGCAACAGTTCGCTATAGGTCCGGATACTACGAATTCTATTGAAACAAATGTATTCACGAAGGATCCAGTTGATTGCCATTGTAAACCAACTAACCAAGATGCAGCATTGTTGGATAACGATGTGGCTTCATGCACATCTGCAGGGCTGAATGTGACAAACGATCCCGAAGCAGTAGCAGGATTTATCGGTGGTGTAGCAGGCGGCATGGACGCCGGGCCGGGTGCTGCTGCTGATTCTGGAGCCTCTCCTGCTGCAGGTGCAGCACCTAGCGGTGCAAGTTGCAGCAGTCATTAAGGATTTTCAGGGGACTGATACCCTTTGATTTGATGTCTTGCAACACCTCAGGTAGATAGACTGCCTACCTGTCTGCCGTGCCTGCACAGGCAGGCAGCCTAACCAACCTGAATAGTTACAGATGAAAAAGATATTTATCTTTTTGATATTACTGCTTTTTCTTACACCCGTTGCCGTCAGCGCTAAGATCACGGCAAAATGTACGATAGAAAAAATCACCCAGCACAAGTTATTAGTGACTTTCTCCTGGAAGGCTACGGTGTATTCGGATAAGAACTGGGATGCCTGCGATCTTACAATCTCATTTCGTGACATCAAGGGGCATGAAATTCATTCGATTTCCGAGAGGATTGAATTAAAAACCGGAAAAAATACTTTCGAGGGACATGAAATTGTTCACACAGACATATGGGAAAGAATCCGGAAGTATGTGGCAACAATTGATTGCGTTTTCAGGTCTCAGGCCACCGGTGCCGGATTTTATCCTGCCCGGGCCTCCCTAATCTTCTTTTTCCATAACATTTTATTCAGACATTTTATGCCGGATTCTATCCATGTAACATGTGGCAATTCACAACACAAGGCATCACTTTCAAGGCCAGGCTCTATGATTTCAACATGATCAACGCCAAACATTTTTTGCCTCTCTTCCCTGAGAATTGCCTTTAGCTCATCTTCAGGCACGCCCTGATATTCATTAAGAGTAAGATCCGTCATAATGACCCCTTTTTTCATGATGACCGTTTTATGCTTAAAATAATCATACATAAATTCTGAAATACCCTTTATGTTGAAAAGTAAGCAAGATTCCTGCCATATGCCTGCCTTTCAGAGATCATTTTGTATTCCAGGTATTTATAAAACGCGCCCGTTCATGACAGGAAATCCCATAACGTGTCAAAAGAATGACACCATTTTGATAATTTCCTGTAGGTTCATATTTGTTTCTTCTTGATCTTACTCTCCACAAATGCTATTCTTATTTTATTGCACAACCCCGAAGCGACTTTCATTTTTTAATATGGAGAAGTTATGGACAGGCTGAAGTGGCGAGCAGAAAAAGAGAAAAGGGAAAAAGAGGCATTGGACAGGCATGCCCGGCTTCATGAGTTGTTCGTTAATGACAGGCTGGCCTTTGAACGTGAGCGGAAAAGGACCATTGATGAATTTTTAGATAGTATAGAAGATGATAAGATGAGGGATAAACTTCAGGCTTCCCAGCATTCCTGGGACAAAAAAATGAGACATGCCGGCTCAGAACACAACCGGTTTGTCCTGGCTCAGACCTTTTTCTGGAGCCATTTTTACGAGACCTGGAATCCTGCCATACAACAACTTAATCTTGTCCTAAACGGAAACCGGAGGGGATCGCAATTTCGAGTGGATGAAAATCCTGCGTGAATATCTGTTTTCTGCCCCTCCGGGCATCCTTTCAAATATGAACACCCCGCCTGCCCTGCTCCCCAAAAGGGAATTTTTTTCCTGTCTCCATCACACACAAAAACCCTGTTTTTTGAGGGTATCAAGTTAACCATTCAGAATCTCTATCGAAATTAAAATACCACAATATTGCACGATTCTTGCATGAATTATTAATCAGGTTCACGCCTTTCAATACACAAAAATAGGGTATCTGCTCAATAAATCGGGGTAAGTGCCTTTGCATACTAACCTACTGGATTCCCGCTTTCGCGGGAATGACAGGCACTTATCTCACAACGTCATTCCGAGCTCCCGTCCCTATGGGGCGGGAATAAACTACGGCGGGAATCCACGAGTGATACCCCTAAATATTGAGATATTACAAAAGAGGTTTTACAGCCGTTTTAAAAAATCCATATCATAAAAGGTGAAAAAGATGAAAATAGACCCAGGCAACGAAATAATAAGTTATGTAAGTCCACAAAAAGATGTGAATAACAAAAATCCCGTGGATAAGGAATTCGGGACTATCTTCAAAGAAAGTATTGAATCCCATTCAGGGTTAGACCATACAACGCAAAAGACATGGACAATAAATGTCGTGCCTGAAATACGGCCCAATATCCTCGCCCCGGATGAGAAGGCCCTCATAATTAGCCGGGTAGATAGTTTTTTAGATATCATGTCAAAATACCGCCAGGACCTGGAAAATACACAGGTTGACATAAAAGACATCTATCCCCTGGTTAATAAAATGAAAGAGGAAAGAGAAAGCCTGGTTCCTGTGCTCAACTCCCTTCCTGATGGAGACGGGCTAAAGGATATCCTTAATCAGGCCCTTATCATCTCTTCACTTGAGATAATTAAGTTTACAAGGGATGACTATCTTCCCGATCATGAGTGAAAAGGACCGATACTCTCCCTAAAAATTAAAATTGGGTAATAGTTTATCACTTTGAAAACAGGAGCGGGACATGGGGATCTCTTTTTTAAAAGCCGCATCACAAATTCACCTGATGCCAGCAACACGCCCCCTGGGCTTTGACCATGGGCTTCGAGCCCCGATAGCGGGATCTACGCTACGCTCCGACAGGCAGGGATGGCGGTCTTAATTATGAAGATTCCCGTAGGGGGCTGTCCTTTGCTTGAATTGAAAGGCCGAACTGCCGTGCCATGTAATGATGTAAGCATTTGCGGTTTTTAAAAATGAGATCCCCACGACCCTATAATCCATGATCGATTTTTTCAAAGAGCTAAAATGTTACAAATGGAGAAATAATGGAACATGGTTTTTTTTCCGGAATAGAAGATTATCTCAAAAGACTGGGATCCAGCCTTTTCGGGACCAGGAATCCAAATTCAGACAGAAGGACGGCATTATCGCCATCTAAAAAGTTTGAGGGAATTCTTTCGTCCTGTAGAATAGCACGGGGGAAAATGGAAAAGAATAAATCCACGGGGTTGAAGATTTCCGATTACCTGGCAAATCCTGTCCATGTTAAATTTCCTGGAACAATCAATAATTCCTCGCCTTCACGCAAGGTCAAAACGATACATCTGGACCAATCTTTCGGTACTTACAGGTCATCAAGATACACGGTTCCTTTTAAAAACATAACACCGGCTACAACTTATCAAACCGAAGGCTCTCAAAGTATCCATAATCCTGACAAAAATTCTTTAAGCGAGCCTGTTAATATCTCCATACATCAAAAAATTGAACAAAGCATAAAAAAAGCCTCTTCTAAATACGGTATAGAGCCTAATCTTATAAGGGCGATCGTCAAAACGGAGTCGAACTTCCGGGTAAGGGCGGTATCTCCCGCTGGAGCACAGGGGTTGATGCAACTTATGCCAAAAACTGCAAAATACCTCGGTGTAAAAAACCCTTTTGATATTGACCAGAATATTGAGGGAGGAACCCTGTATCTGAGGAAAATGTTAGATCTTTTTGGAGATGATGTTCAACTGGCCTTAGCCGCCTATAATGCAGGACCCGGTTCAGTAAGGCATCATAAGGGTATCCCCCCGTATCGAGAGACGGCCTCATTTGTGGACAGGGTGCTCAGACTTTCAGAACAGATGGCCTGACGGGAGATTATTAAGATATCGGGAATTACTAAAAAAAATACTCAAGTAATTTCCATTTCCTGCCGATAATACCTATGAAAATAAAATCGTGTACGCGGCTTTGGCCGGAATAAATGGCAGGGCTTTTGCATTAATCATTAGTAAATGCTTAAAGCTGCATGTCAGGATCAGGATCTTTGAAAATTTTTAAATAGCGCCTGTTTAGTGCCTCCCAACTTCAACAGATAACAATAAACCATGTGATGGCAAAAAAGCCTCCGGCGGTTATACCTAAAAAAAGGGAGTCTGTGGTGGCACTTAAACATGCTTCTCGGATGTTCGCGTATCTTTTCCGCGGGATTTCTCCTGGTAAAACAGGAAGGATTTTTTGCTGAAAAAAACGGCATCTCTGAAAGCATTAAGAAGACAGCCCTGTTGAGCAGTCAACCATAAGCCAGAAATCGATTTTCGACCCTCGTAGGATTGTACATTTCAAACCAAACGTAAAGACCCATGGATTATTCGATCCATGGGTCTTTTTTTGTCGGTTTTTCTCCAATTTAGTTATAAAAGCCCGCCTGCCGCAGGCAGGGGGGCTGAGCATCATTTCAATATGCGGATTGCTTAAAGGCCAGCCTGAATTCTTAGCTGTGCCTAATTAAACGTAATATCATCCTTGATCATCCACCCGTTCTGTGGCACCACAATTGCTCTCGATTGATTCCCATTCAATACGTACAGAATCAAATCTTTTGAATCTTCCACCCAGAAACCTTTGCAGGGGATACCTCCCCCTGTCCTGGGCACGGATTGCCCACCGCTTGGGTTTATGTTACTATCAAAAGACAACATTTGGGCTACTGCCCTGTTAATATTTTGCTGTGCAAATTCTGCGAATTCAACATCCTCAATCTCAATTTCGTTCAGGCAGTCTCGGTCTACATTAAACCATTCGCTGATCTGCTGCTTAATGTGTGACATAAATTTTCTCCTCTGGCCTGGCCTGCATTGGGTTAGTTATCATAAGATTTCCTGACAGGTTTTAGATATGGCAAACACGCTTACTGTGTGATTAAGGTCTGTTTTTCACCTGGAACCTATGATATTCATATCGGCCTTTTGTAATAAAACTTGAGATCCTGCCTTGTTTTTCTGTTTGATAACACGCAGAAAAAGCTCATGCACACAAGACGTGATTTTGGTAACGCCCCAATTGAGCAAAAAATGCTCATTTGGGGTGGAAATCTTTAGATTAGCTCTTATGGGAGGTACTGAAAAAATGAACATCGAACATCTTTTAAAACACCCCCGTACGGCATAAATACAACCTGAGAATATTTACAAAATAACTTAGCTCTTATGGGAGGTAAAGGGGATACTATGACAAAAGGCGGTTGGTTTTTTTGCTATTTGTTATTCGAGTCAAGCTCCAGCCGGAGGTTAATTATTGTAATTTCTTTCATGACGTTCTTGACTCAAGCTTGTTGATTCACCAAAGAGCTTGAACACAAAAACATCAGCCAAAAGTGAACCAATAGTCTCTATGGTTTTTCTAAACGGGGTATTTCTCACATGCTGCCATCTGACATCTTTCTTATAATGCTCGGGCATCTTGATATTATATAATATGGGGGCACTCAAATCCTTAAGGTCGAATGCATGTACCCTGAGCCATGCCTCACCCGTGGGCAAAATGTCCGTCAGGTAGTCTATTGCCACCTGCCCGTTGTCAAAAATGACTGTGGTCAATTTCCTGCCGGCCTCAAAATTTCCAATAGTAGCATCCGGCACCACTTCCAAAAGATTCCAACCCGCAAGTAAAAGATCCTCTCCCATGTGTATAACACTTCCTGACACCCCCTGGACGAGGTCCCCAAATATAGCTTCCTTCATCTTAGAAAAAAAGAATCCTATCCTTTTAACAACTCCCTGGGGCTCCTCCTCGCCATCCGGGCGCCATGCGCCAAAACTCAAGGCACTCCCCAAATCCTTAAAGAAATCAACAACTGAACCAATAAGTCCTCTTTGCTTAGCCTCCTGGATCTGGTTGTTTTCATCCCTGTATAATTTCGTTGCGCCGAAAAAGAGGTTTTTGAAAAAGTTCTTTACATTGCTGAAAGCGTCTGAAAGATCCTTTTTTATCCGGCCCCAGAAGGATTTCTGATCCTCAGGGTTGGAGACTACTTTCTTTTCGTCCAGATAGTAATGATCTCCTCCGGGATTGCTGAGAAGTTGGTCGTCTTTGTATTTCTCCCAATCATCGACCTGAGCTGTTTGGCTTAGCTGTTTTTGATAGGCGGCAAATGCTTCTGCTTTTGGCGCGCTATTGAATGTCATTTCCTGCACGATGGCAGGTTCAAATGATCTGACAGCGGGACTTACTCCTGTCCCGTGATCGAAGTAGGTAATGGGCTCCCTATCGAGCATGGATTGAAAACTTATATCGTTTTCTTGATATGTTTTACACAAGCCCGGACAAGTGTTTCTGGCGGGGCTCATAGGTGTTATGTATTGGAATTCCATCATATTATCAGGGACACAAAAAGGGTCCTTTGTCCTTTATTACAAAAATGCTCTCCACATATATTTGCAAGACCAATGCCATGCCTTATTGTTTCTCTTTCCTTTCTGATTATCTAATTGATGCAATAAGTTATCCTGCCAGATCTTTATCCGGATACCGGCATTTTCTTACCAAAGTAGGAAATTTTTTCCTGTTTCATATATGATCATCCAGTTTCAAGTTTCAAATTTTCAGTTTCTCTCAGCAACAGCAATAGCACCTCTATAGACCCTACTGTTGCATAAACAACATGAATAACATTAATGAATTACCCCGCAGCAAGCTGCGGGGAATTAGACCCGAAAAGAGATTAAATCCCACAAATGGCATAATTCCTGCAGAATTTACTGAATATTGAAGTTTTATGTTTTTATTACAGTACAAAGGAAATCCAATATGGCTGAAAATACCGCATACATTGACTTCAAGGAAAAAAAACGCAATGCCAGGATCAGGCAAGAACGAAAGATGGCGGCCCTTAACACATTGGCAGGCGGCATGGCGCATAACTTCAATAACCTGCTTATGGGTATTCAGGCAAACGTCTCTTTGATGGCGCTGGAGATTCACTCTGCGCATCCCCATTATAAAAGGCTAAAAACTATTGAAAAATTAGTTCAATCCGGCTCTGAACTGAACAACCAGCTCTTAGGATATGCCAGGGAGGGGATAAATGAATTCAAGCCCATTGATCTGGGTCAGTTGGTGGAAAAGGCATTTGAATCCCCTGCCGGGAACGGAAAAGGCATCAGGGTTCATAGAGATATTGCTGATAACTTACACGAGATCCTGGCAGACCGGGATCAAATTGAGCAGGCCCTGCATAACCTCTGTATTAATGCCACGGATGCGATGCCCCGGGGAGGCGATCTTTTTTTAAAGATGGAGAACGTAACGCACAAAGACATGACCGGCAGACCTTACGAACCGAAGCCTGGAAACTATGTACTATTGTCCGTTAAAGACACAGGCATAGGCATGCACAAAGAGACCATGGAATGGATATTTGATCCGTTTTACACAACAAAGGACGTGGGTAAAGGCACCGGTCTCGGATTGTCTTTTGTCTACGGTGTCATAAAAGCCCACAACGGATATATAGATGTCTATTCGGAGAAAACGAAGGGAACTTCTTTTAAAATTTACCTGCCTGCCTCTGAAAATAAACCGGTAAAAGAGGAAGATGTACTTAACAGAGTAATAAAAATTAAAGACACAGTTCCTTATGAAGACGATGACTATATTATTCCTGATGTTTGTGACCAGACGTTAGATAAGAGAGGTATGTGTCAAAATATTGACATTCCTTGAAGTTCTACTCAAATGAAATATGTCAAATTTTCGCCTTTAAGAGTCAAAAAATTGTCTTTTCTCCCGGGTTCAATCCCGCACTTTTAAATATATCTCCTTGAAATAATTAATAAATTCCAAACAGAAAAAGGTGGCATGGCCTTTGCTATAATCTCTATTACGCATGTTTTTTGCTGACCTACAAAGGTAAAGTTCAAAAAAATTAAAAAAACTCAAATATATCAGCTTGTTATTGAACGATACGGGATGTAACCGAAGGGGCGGAGCTGTATCTAAACCGAAACTCAGGTTCAAAGTTCAAAGGTTCACTCCTGCCCGTGTTGAAACGCATGGCATTCTGCTTGTGCTTCGTAAATGAAAAATAAAAGCATTTTAGTAACTGGCGCGGATGGCTTTATCGGCTCTCACCTTACAGAATATCTTGTAAAGCAGGGAGCAAAAGTCAAGGCTCTTAGTTATTATAATTCCCTTAACTATTGGGGGTGGCTTGAGGATATAGACTGTCTTAACGATATTGAAGTATTAACCGGAGATGTGAGGGACCCTCATTTCTGCAAAAAAATTACTAAAGACGCGGAAATCATTTTTCACTTAGCCGCTCTCATTGCTATCCCTTATTCCTATATTGCTCCCTATAGCTATGTTGAGACCAATATTCAAGGAACTTTGAACATTTGCCAGGCCGCGCTGGAAAACAATTGTGGGCGGGTTATCCATACCTCCACCAGCGAAGTCTATGGGACAGCGCAGTATGTGCCTATTGACGAAAAACACCCGCTTCAACCTCAATCTCCTTATAGCTCCAGCAAAATCGGAGCAGATGCAATCGCAATGAGTTTCTATCATTCTTTCAAGTTACCCCTTATCATTGCCCGGCCTTTCAATACATATGGTCCTCGGCAGTCTGCCAGGGCGGTAATCCCAACCATTATCACCCAGATAGCCAGTGGCAAAAAGGAAATCAAGCTTGGCGAAGTAAACCCTACCCGGGACTTTACTTATGTGGCGGATACTTGCCGGGGGTTAATCGCCCTGGCCGAAAATATAAAAGCAGTGGGGGAAACTGTTAATATCGGTTCAAACTATGAAATCTCGATTAAAGATACACTAATGCTCATCAAAACGCTCATGAACAGTGATGTGGAATTAGTTATGGAAGAAAAACGAACCCGGCCCAAACAATCTGAAGTCTTCCGGCTTTGGTGTGATAATACAAAATTAAAATCGTTAACCGATTTCGAACCGGAATTCAGCCTTGAAGCAGGATTAGCAGAAACCATTGAGTGGTTTAAAATTTCATCAAATTTAGCCAAATACAAGGTGGATATCTACAATGTCTAAAAGAGCAGTAATGTTAGCTGGAGGTAGAGGAACCCGGCTTCATCCATACACAGTGGTTTTGCCCAAGCCGCTGATGCCCGTCGGCGAATACCCCATACTTGAGGTTATCGTCAGACAGCTTGTCTATTTTGGGTTCAGTCATATCACTATGGCTGTGAATCATCAGGCTGATATCATCAAGGCTTTTTTTGGAAACGGTAGCAGATGGGGAGTGAAAATTGATTATTCAATTGAAACGAAGTCACTCAGCACAATGGGGCCATTGCAACTGCTTAAAGACCTGCCTGAAAACTTTCTTGTTATGAATGGAGATATTCTTACCGATCTAAACTATCGAGATTTTCTTACACATCACGTGGACTGTAGCAACAATTTCACGATTGCCTCTTTTCAACGGATACTTAAGTCGGAATACGGTGTCCTTAAGATCAATGAAGACAACAAAC
Organism: Desulfobacteraceae bacterium; assembly: GCA_030613055.1. Lineage (GTDB taxonomy): Bacteria > Desulfobacterota > DSM-4660 > Desulfatiglandales > Desulfatiglandaceae > JAUWMR01. Next base: position 95,775 of record JAUWMR010000002.1, on the reverse strand, counting down.
TCTCTGGATTCGAGGAAAAACCTGAGTTTCGGTTCGATGTTAGTATGGGAATCTACGCACTCAACCGTGCCGTATTGCAATATATCCCCGAGGACCAACCCTATGGTTTTGACCACCTGATGTTGGATTTACTGGCGGATGCCACTCCGGCATCGGTGATGAGGTATGGCGGCTACTGGCTGGATATCGGAAGATCAGACGATTATGTTGAAGCCATCGATATTTTCGAGAAAAGGAGAGCAATTTTCCTGAAAGGGCAACCAGCATGAGTGATCAGAATAACCCGTTTATACCGATTAACAAGGGCCAGTTCTCATTGGAGACGCCAGATCGTATAGCACGTTTCGAGGCCAATCGCGGATTTGGTGTCGAAGAGGATTATATGGAAAACCGTAAGCTATGGACGGAGTATGCCCAACACCAGCATGTCTCCGATTACCCTCTGCATGTGGATATCGAATTGTCATCATTGTGCAACTTGCAGTGCCCAATGTGTTATACGATTACGCCAGAGTTCAAGAAAAAGGTGAATACAAAGCTGATGGATTATGAGCTGTTCACCAAGCTGGTCGACGAGTGCGTAGACGGTGGCGTATACTCAATTCGGCTCAGCTTACGTGGAGAATCCTTCCTTCACGAGCGTATTTTGGACTGTGTGCGCTATGCAAAGCAAAAGGGCATCAAGGAGGTTTCCACACTTACTAATGGTTTAAGGCTGGATGAAGATATGTTTCGTAAGATCATGGAGGCTGGCCTTGATTGGATTACTATTTCTTTTGATGGTCTTAGTGAGATTTATGAACAGATCCGCCGTCCAATCAAGTACGATCGTGCTATCGAAAAAATCTCCAACTACGCCAAAATCAAGCAGGCTGAGGGGCGGGTCAAACCAGTTATCAAGATTCAGAGCATCCTGCCTGCTATTGCACAAGATCCTCAAGCCTTCTACGATGTCTTTGCCCCGATCTCTGATATGGTGAGTGCCAATCCGCTGATCGATTTCATGCAGAGTAAGCGCGATATGCCCAAGATTGAAAATTTCTCCTGCCCGCAAATCTATCAGCGATTGACCGTCGGTGCCGACGGCTTGTGTGTGATGTGCGCCAACGATGAGGAAAACAAGATCATCACCGGAGATGCTAACAAACAAAGCGTCCATGAAATCTGGCATGGCACCGAAATGACCCGTGTGCGAGGGATTCATAGGCGTTGTGCTGGTGCTTTCGAACTTAGCACCTGCGCCGAATGTTATCTCCCGCTCAAGACTTTTCAGGCAACTGTAGTCATCGGTGATCGCACGGTAGCCGCTGAAAAATACGTTTCCGGCACGCAAAAAGTGTTTGAGCTAAAGACCCCTGACAAGTTCAGGCGAAAGGAACTCAAAGTATGAACTGGAAAGTTCCATTTTTTGATCTCGTACTCGGTGATGAAGAAAAGCAGGCGGTTCTCAGCGTCATGGAATCCAACTGGATGACTTCAGGTCCGATGATTGCTGATTTCGAATCTGCTTTTTCTACCGCGACAGGTGCTGATGTACAATCTGTTGCCGTTTCCAGTGCTACCGCAGCACTTCATCTTTCTCTATTGGCATTGGGTATTGGGTCGGACGATGAAGTGATCGTACCTTCGCTGACATTCGTGGCTTGTGCTAATGTCATACGCTATGTAGGCGCGACGCCGGTATTCGCCGATGTGACGAGTGAACTCGACTGGAACATCTCGCCTACCGATGTGGCAGCCAAGATCACATCGCGTACCCGTGCCATCATGGTTGTACATTACGCTGGATATCCCTGTAACATGGACAAATTGCTAACCATCTCACAAAAATACGGGCTTGCATTGATCGAGGATTGCTCGCATGCCCCCTTGGGTACCTGGAAGGGGCAACCGCTTGGTACATTTGGTGATACAGGATGTTTTAGCTTTTTCAGTAACAAAAACATGACCACTGGTGAAGGCGGTATGATCATCAGCCGCAACCAACAACTGATAGAGCGGTTCCGTATTCTTCGTACACATGGCATTACTACATCAACTTATCAACGCTTCAAGGGTCACGCTTATGGATACGATGTTGCCGAGCTTGGCTACAACTACCGTCTTGATGAGATGCGCGCAGCTATCGGTATCGTGCAACTGCGCAAGTTGCTATTTTTCAATGCCCAACGCAAAGAACGCGTTGAACGTTACCGTTGCCTAATTGCAGAAAGGTTACCTCAGGTAAGCGTGCCTTTTGCAAAGTACCACACAGATTCAAGCTATCACATTTTTCCGGTATTGCTGCCGGGTGATCAGGATGTACGAGATAACGCCATACGCGACATGGCGGATCGAGGCGTTCAGTGCAGCATTCACTATCGGCCGATTCACATGTTCTCGGCCTACCAGGGAGTGATTGCCACTGTGCCGGTTACTGACCGCATTGCGGGTTCTATTCTTACCTTGCCCCTGTTCCCGAGTTTAACCGACGCGCAGATGGACATGGTGGTTGATGTTTTGGGTGGGTGCCTATGATTCTGCCTATGCAGTGGGATAGCCGACAGCTTGGATTGCCGGTTGGCAGACTGGATGATTTTACTGCTGATTGTATTGATCAGTCAATGGATGATTACAGGCTGGTGTTTGCGCGCGTGCCGCAACAGAATAAGAAAGTCGTCGCAAGACTGCAAACTTGGGGCTTTCGATACATTGGACTCGATCTGTGTTTAGTGGCTAAACCGGATGAGCTAGTGCATACCGACGATACGAGCTGGCAGATGCGACGGGTCAGTCATTGTGTGCCGAATTTCCAGATCAACGGATTCCACATTGAGGACAGTCGCCTGATGCTTGACCCCGCTTGTCGCGATCGATTACCAGTGGATTTTTGGGATCGTCTAGCTTATGAACATTGCACGGAATTCGCCGATACCGTAATTTGTGCAGTTGATACAAATAATCATCTGACAGGTTTTATTTCTTGTTTGATGCGTCCGGCGCACCTTGAGTTGTTTATGGTTGCCGTGCAACCAGCACATCAGGGTAGTGGACTAGGTGGGGCGCTGCTAAGTGATGCGGCAACACTTGCGTGTGAACGAAACTTGTTGCTTAGCACAAGCGTTATGACCAGCAATGTTCGCGGGTTCAATTTTTATATAAGGCACAATTTTTTGGTAGAAGGTGGCGAAATCATTATGCATCGTTGGCAAGAGGGGGCGCAGGGTGTCCAATAGTTTTTTGGAAGCATACAGCCTACGTGGTTATCCGCTGATCATTGCTGAAATCGGCGCTAATTACGGTGGCATGAATGTCGTCAAGGACATGGTGCGTTCAGCGGTTGGATGTGGCGCGGATATGGTCAAATTTCAGACCTATCGTGCTGAAACTATCGCTACGCCGGGTAGTTATTTTACCTTCGAAGATGGCAGTCGCGTCTCACAGTCCGATTTCTTCAAGGCATATGAACTCAGCGAGGATGACCATGAGGCGCTGGATGCATTATGCAATGAACTTGGCATCCGGTGGCTTTCCACTCCCAGCCATATAAATGACCTGGAGTTACTGAAAAAATACAATCTGCCGTTCTACAAGACCGGCTCTGACGATCTAACGAACTTGCCGTTCCTGCGCGCGATTGCAGAAAAAGGCAGGCCGATGCTGGTTTCCACAGGCATGAGTTCACTTGGGGAAATCGAGGCGGCTGTCAAAATGGTGCTGGCCACCGGCAACCAGCAGCTGGTGCTGCTACACTGCGTGGTGTCGTACCCTTCACGCCCTGCAGATGCCAATCTGAAGGTGATCGAGACCCTGCAAAAAGCTTTCGGGCTGCCGATTGGGCTATCAGACCACACGCAAGATGAGTTCACCAGCATACTGGCAACGCAAATGGGCGCCGTGGTTATTGAAAAACATTTTACTCTGGATCATGCCCTCAAGTTACCAGACCATGAGGCATCACTCGACCCTATGCAGTTCAGTCGCTTGGTAGAACGCGTTAAGCTGGTCAACAAAGCACTGGGCGACGGTATTAAACGTGTTCTGCCCACTGAGGAGAAATGGCTAAAGGCCGCGCGAAAATCATTGTTTGCAGCGATAGATATCCCTGCGGGGACTGTGATTACTGAGCAGCATATTGCCATTCGCCGGCCGTCCGATGGCTTACATCCTCATCACTTGCCGCTGGTGGTGGGACGAGTTGCGAAGGTATTCATTCCCGCAGGGACATTGATTCAATGGGATATGGTTTGAATAAGGTACAAAAATGACCTCATCGTTTGAACAATTATTGAATGTCTACTGGCTGAGGCCTGAGACAGCTCTATGGAGAGAATTGGATATTAGAGCAATGCATCAATTCTCTTTTTGCTCTCCTTCGCTTGATCTCGGATGCGGGGATGGAATGTTCTCATTTATTCGTGGGGGAGGGACAGTAAATAAACAATTTGACGCTTTTCGTTCTTTGACTAATTTAGATCAATATTTTGAAAATATTGATATTTACGACGCTTATGAAAAGAATGAATCCTCAATTGTCGAAAAACCCTCAGACTATAAGATAGATGTTGCCTTTGATCACAAAGCAAATTTATTAAAGAAAAGCACGCAGCTTAATCTTTATCGTGAATTCAAGGTTGGCGATGCGAATCAGACGCTGCCGTTTCCTGAAGAAAGTTTCAATTCAATCTTTTCAAATATTGTTTACTGGCTTGATGATCCACAATCAGTGCTGAAAGAGATAAGTCGCATTCTTCGGCCAGGTGGAAAGGCATGCTTGATGCTGCCGAATCAAACGCTTCCTGAATTTAGTTTCTATAACCAGCTATATGTGAAAACAGAGAACCCAAAGTGGAAATTTTTGGAGAAACTGGACAGAGGCCGTTTTAAAGACAATATTCGACAGGCAAGATCAGATAGAGAATGGGAGTCGCTTTTTTTAAAAGCAAACCTGAAAGTATATGAACACGAAACACATTTGTCGAAAACTGCAGTGCAAATTTGGGATATCGGTTTGCGTCCAATCTTTCCAGTACTCAAGAAAATGACTGATCAGATATCGAGAGACAGCTATGTTGAGATAAAAAATGAGTGGATAGATTTGGTCCAACAATTCATTGGACCATTATTAGAAATGGATGGCGAACTATGCCAAGGGGCAGAGCCAGCCTTTCATTGTTATATTCTTGAAAAATAATTTATCACGATTCGATACTTAACGTGAGTTATGTAACTGTTTACATACATCAGCCGGATTTTGTGCCTTACCTCGGCTTCTTTCAACGCCTGCTGGTGTCGCAGCATTTTATTCTGTTGGACGATGTGCAATTTATCCGCCGCGGCTGGCAGCATCGCGACCGCATCAAGGGGCGGAATGGATCGGTTTGGCTTACACTTTCGCTACGCAAGGGGGATTATCGCCAACTCATTACAGAGGTGGAATTGTCGGAAGACACGAATTGGATCGACGATAATCTCAACCTGTTACGCGAGTGCTATGGCAAAGCTGTACATTTTTCTGAGATATTTCCGCAGGTGGAAGGGATATATCGTGCAGGCCATCGCCGCATGATCGAATTTAACTGCGCGCTGCTCAATTTGGTCATGGAATATTTCGACATCGCCATTCCGATATCGCGTGCCTCGGAATATGATATTAATGCCACGGGCAGTGCCCGTTTGCTGGCACTTGTACAAGCCAAGCAGGGCGATGCTTACCTGACAGGTACAGGTTCGCGTGATTATCTGGATGAGGAAATGTTCCGGACAGCTGGGGTGCAGGTGAAGTGGCAGGATTTCAAGCACCCGGCTTACCCGCAGTTGCATGGCGATTTTGAGCCCATGCTCTCGTGCATCGACGTACTCTTCAATTGCGGACGCGACGCCGCAGGCGTGTTGAGGTCAACATTGAATGGCTGAGGCGGTAAAAACACAGATTGGCATTGTGATACAGGCCCGCATGGGCTCGACCCGACTTCCCGGTAAGGTGCTAATGCCGCTGGGCGGCACCACGTTGCTGGGCTGGATTGTCCAGCGTCTGCGCGATTTGCCCTGGCCCTTGGTGATAGCGACCAGCGATCAGATGCAGGATGATGCAATAGCATGCCAGTGTGAACAGACGGGTGTGTACTGTTTTCGTGGCAGCGAGCAGGATGTCCTGGATCGCTACTATCAATGCGCAGCGGCTTACTGTTTTGCACATGTGATACGACTGACGGGGGATAATCCCTGCCCGGACATCGAAGCATTGCAGCAGTTGGTGGCACTGCACCTTTCGTCTGTAGCGGATTACACACACAGCTTTGGTGAATTGCCTATCGGCATGGGGGCAGAGATTATTAAGTTTGAAGCGCTGGAAGTGTCTTGGCGCGAGGGGCAAGCCGCACATCATCGTGAACACGTGAACGAGTTCATCCTTGAGCGGCCAACGCGCTTTCGTACAGTCAGGTTGGATATACCGGCCAGCAAGCATGCGCCGGATTTACGGTTCACCATTGATACACAAGAAGACTACCAGCGTATTTCTGGATACTTGAACGTTGGTACAAATGTGCACATCGGTACGGAGGCGCTGATCCGGCAATGTTCATCCTTTGCGTGAAATCATCCCATGCCATGGGCATGGGTCACCTGTTCCGCATGATCAACCTGCATGGGGTTTTGCGTCAAAATGGGGCCGATGCGGTTGTAGTGTTGCTGGGCGATCACCCCCCGTCCAGCGCGTGGCTGAAGAGAGTAAGCATCCCCTTCGAAGTCGTGGTCGAACAGGATTATGGGCTGTCCGGTTGGGAGGCCATTATAGCGTTGCGTTACGAGGCAAAGATTTGGGTTAACGACCGGTTGCAGACAGATGCCGTCCATGCCGCCCGCATCAAAGACCTTGGCTTGCCGCTTGTGACGTTTGATGATCTGGGCAGTGGGGCAGCGCTGGCGGATATAAACGTGGCGGCACTGGCAGGGGTACGTAGAGAAACTCCGTCGGGTGAAAAGGTACTGATAGGGCTTGATTATTTGATACTCGCGCTGGAAATCGCCTTTTATCGCCGACAGCGATCCCAGTGCAGCAGTTTGGTAGTTAACCTTGGTGGAAGTGATACGCATGGTGTGACCGTGAAGGTGGCTAAATGGCTGCGCACCAGACAACAATCCGCCACCCTGATTCTGGGACCGGGTTTTAGACATGACGAAGCACTGGCCAAAGTGCTAGGAGAGTGCATAACATTGAAAAGGTCGGTGCCATCTTTGGCTGCTGAGTTTTCCTTATACGACCTAGCTATTACCGGGGGGGGCATGACTGCCTTTGAAGCGGCTGCTTCCGGATTGCCCAGTGTGACTGTGGCGAACGAACCGTGGGAGGTGGCACATTGCCGACACTTAGAGCTTTTGGGCTGTTCTGTTTTTGCGGGGCCACATGACGAAATGGATTTGAGCCTTCTTGATACACCACTGGATATCGAGAGGATGAGTCAGGCGGCACTCGCTGGGGTTGGCATTGACGGTGCAGTGCGGGTGTGTCGCGAATTAATGTTGCTATCAAATTAAAGTACAGGAGAGGAGAAAGTATGAACGTTTTGGCGATAGGCGCGCATTTCGACGATATAGAACTTGGTTGCGGCGGGGCATTAGCCAAACATGTGGCATCGGGTGACAATGTTTATGCATACGTGGCGACCGTCTCTGGCTTTATGAATTCTGAAAATCAGGTGGTTCGGGAGAATGAGATCGCTCTCGAAGAAGGGCGGAAAGCCATGGAGATACTGGGAGTAGCGCTTACCTGTGGCTATTTCCGCACTCTTGAGATTGAGTTTAATGAATCCCTTAATGCTCAGATTGTCAGAATTGTTCAGGACCAAAAGATTGAAAAAGTCTATACCCACTGGGTTGGTGACATACACCACGATCATCAGGCAGTGGCAAAAGCTTCCCTTCATTCCTGCAGACATGTGCCGAGGATGCTCATGTATCGGAGCAACTGGTATCATTCAACGGTTGATTTCCACGGCGCCTTTTATGTGGACATCACTAATTATCTCAATAGAAAAATGGATTCCCTCCGAGTACATAAATCCGAGATGGACAGAACGCGGGAGAAGTGGATCGATTTTTTTACTCATGAGGCGGAGAATGCAGGCCAGAAGATTGGCGTTAAATATGCGGAAGTATTTGAACTGGTAAAATGGTTAGATGAGTAAGTCAGTGAATAGAACAATCGTGGCCGAGATGGAGATGCATGAGCGAGATTTCTAATCTTCGGACAGCCAGCATCTGACCATTAGTGCCCTTTGGCCTGACACTGTATTTGGCATGTGAGGTGAAAAAATAATGAAAGCGTGTCCCGTGTGCCTGACCACTGATGTCAAACTCTTCATGCAGGGCATCTTTGATTGTGAGCAAACAAACGTACTGGAGTGTGGCAACTGTGGTATGCAGTTTCTCGAGCCGCTCATGACAGGAGAAGAGGACTATTATAGGAACTATTATGCAAAGCAAGCTTCGCGACACTTTCGGTCGATGAGCATGGTTGATATCCAGAATCGGGCCATAACTCATTATAACGATTACCAAGAAATTTATACTCATCTTCTGGAGAACCGTCAATCCATTTTAGAGATCGGTTGTGGAAGCGGCGGATTCCTCCGTTTTGCTCAGCAAGAGGCTCCTTTAACGGCCCTATTCGCCATTGAGAGGGATCAAGAGAATCGGAGATTTGTACAGACAACTCTCATGGATGTCATTTTTTTCCGGGACGAAGATCACTGTAAGGGCCATCTGTTTGACCTTGTAGCCGGTTTCGGGGTATTCGAACATTTGCGTGACGGAAAGTCTTTTCTACGCAGAATTCGCCCCATGATTAGCCAAGACGGTGTACTTGCTCTCACAATTCCCAATAAAATGAATCCATTAGTCTACATGTACAATCTGCCTGAATTTCGTAAATTTGCATACATGAAGCAGCATTATTATACCTATACTGAAGAATCTCTGCACATTCTGGCAAAGCAATGCGGCTATGTAATTGACCATTTCACTTACATGCAGGTATGGAGTCTCGATAATCACCTCTCCTGGCTCAGATATCGCCAACCTCGTGATTTTTCAGATATCACCAGTCAATTATCTCCCAATACCCTGCACTCATATAATCAGGATATGATCCGGCAGAAAACGACTGACCTGTTTATGGTGGTCATGAAACCAACTGCGAGGCATATCGGATAGGTTGAAAAAACTGGATGACGAATGTTCCCACACCAATAAGGAATAGTAATGAGCAAGGAGCATTAGTATCTTTGAAAGGTATCTATGAATCTCGAAGATGTTCTAAGGAAGAATAAAACGCTGCGCAATATCCATGCGGGGAAGCGCTGTTTCATTATCGGCAACGGGCCGTCCGTTAACACCCAAGACATTACACGATTAAGCAGTGACGTCAAGATAACTGTCAGTTCCTTCTTCAACCACCCCGACGCCAAAATAGTCAATCCCGACTATTGGATTCTGGCTGATCCCAATTTTTGGCTGAAGCCGGAGATATTTTTCTCGCCCCTGCTTAAATTGACGAAGGATAAAGCCATTACATCAAAACTTTTCGTCCCGACGGGCGGATTTCCTTTTTTCAGCAGTATCAATTTTGGATCACTAATAGATCTCCATTATTATCACTATGACGGGACAAAGGATATCCAAAGCAGAATTGATTTATCATCCGGCGTGCCGCCGTTTGGTCAAAATGTGATTATTGTTGCACTCATGCTTGCCTTTTATCTGGGCTGTAATCCGATATATTTTATCGGCTGTGATCATGATTTTATGAAGGTCACCAAGGAAGAATATGAAAATATTAGGGTCGACCATTTTTACGCCAATCCGAACCAGAACAAATGCAGTGAACACCTGACGTGGGACCAGTGGCAGGCGGCCATGGCAAGAATGAACTATGAGTACGATCAGATCAAACAGTACGCAACTCTCTGGGGCTTTAATGTTTACAATGCTACGCGGGGTGGATCGCTAGAACATTTTCCACGCGTAAAATATGAAGATTTATTCGAACATGGAATACGAGAAATCAATATAGAGGGTATTTTGTCAGCGATACCTGATATTTCATCTGTTCTGGGATCGTCCGCAGTCAAATTGATAAATGAAAGGGAATTTGTATCCGCTCTTGTTCTGCTTAATGAGGCAATTTCACAGAATATTGGAAAAGAGTACAGGGTGGAAGGATTGGATTATATGCGCTCCATTTGCTTGACGGGTTTGGGGGAACACCGTGAGGCCATAAAGGCGGCCCGCCAGGATTATTTATATAATTCTTCTAATCGCGAAAACTCATTAGCCATATTGCAAGCATTAGGGGATGAGGAGTTTCGTGAGAATGGTGAATCAATATGATTATAGCTGGAAACAGCCATGTTTCGATATTCAGGGCCCGGCTCAAATATGAAAAATTAGATAAGCCGGTTAAAGTTAAATGGGTAGGTGCAATTACCGCCGGTCATTTTTTAAAAAACCATTCTTCAGCCCGGGAAATCAGATCCCTGTTTTTTAAAACAGATGATTGGAAAATGCTTTCAATCGGCATGCATGATATTTTTTTGCTATGCAAAGCATATGCTGAAAATCGGTATGAACAGACATTTGGTGAACTAATCGGTCTTTATAAAAGTATTTTCCTTGAATTGAATTCAAAGGGAAATTTCGGATGGCTTATTTCGCCCCAGCAATTAAATGGCTCTGAAACTTATGGCATACCTGAAGATATGGTTTTCGATTTTTCCAGGAAATTCATCAAGAAGTTAACAGACTGGTGCGTCGAAAAGGGTATCGTTGTTATCAATCCTCTAAATAATATTCTCGGTAGGAACAATCTTCCAAAGGATGAATTACTTCAAATTGACGGCATACACTTAAATGACACGGCGATTGAATATTATATCGAAGAAATAAGTAATAAAACCGCTGAAGACCTGGTCTTTGTGCCGCGCACACAATCCCTGGAAAATGTGCTTCATGCCGAGACTGAACCGGAATCATTATCTTTATTAGTTGCCGATGAATTGGGCCTTTTATGGGATCAGACAAAGTTGCCATATGGTAGCAGAAAAGAGTTTGAAGATAAATCAGTCGAATTTATATCTGATCTTCTGGCTAAAAAGGGTATCGATATAAGCCTTGAGAGGGATACGGATTATAATCACAACAATAAACTAAGGTCAGTAGATTTAGTTGAAATTTACACATTTGCTAACGGACTTGTTGGTGATGCAATAAATTTCAATGTTAACATCAGAGAATTGATAACTGTGGAAAAATTAAGCGAATTTATATTCAAAAACAAGCCCATTACAAAAAATGATTTCTTTGAAACCCTTTCACCAGATACTGAGGATAAGATTAGAAATTCCGAAACTCTTTTGGCCGATTCGCGCATTGCTGAAATACATGACGATATGTACATGCATTTTAAGGAAATCATCCATTTGCACACCGGCGGCGTCAATTTTGGTTATGGGATAATCTATTTCTGGTTTGCGCTCATCGAAGCAAACAGAGGCAACTATGGTCTGGCGCTCAATCTTTTACAAAATGCTGAAGATGTTAATCTTAGATTCCCCTTCCAGTCTTTCCGGATAGAATATTACAAACATCTCTGGGAGAGTAAGCTCGTTGAACATCAAGAAGGATTGAATAATAGCCAGGAAAAGAAGCCGAATGGAACACATACAAAATACGAATATAGCGATTTATGGTGGCCGGAAGGAAAGTTTGTATATGATGAAGATGATTTGTTGCTTGAATTAAAATATAGAGGAAAAGAGATAACCGGTAAAATTGAAACTCTATATGCTGTAGGTGTCTATGATTTAAATAAATGCAGATTATATTTTGATCTATTCATGAATTTAAAGAAGATATACCTTTTTATGCCGGTTACGGAAGTTTATGACCAATTGAAAAAGGCAGTTCATAAGGATACACGAGTAGAGGTTTTCCCATATGCATTAACAGATACAAATGGCTATGATCTTCTTGTGATGGATATTTCAAATTCAAATTTGAGCATGCATATGGGGAAACAATATAATTTAATATCAGGGAAAGCTATTTCCGCTGAATGCAGAAGCCTCGAAAATTTCGTTTCATCCCATGACCTTCCATTACCGGATATGCTTATCTTTAATATTCATGGAATGGAACATCAGTTTTATTCATCAATATCCCCCGAGTTTTTGTCTAAAATCAAGATAAACTATTTTATGACAAACAAGGAGGTTTTTTGTCACAGGGATAGATCAAATGTTTCATTCCATCGATTATTTGAAGAACATTTTGAGTATTTTGGGTTTGCTCCGATATCTAATACAAATGATACTCAGGGGCATGCGATTTTTCTAAATAAAAGGATAATATCACATATTGCAGAGCGGCATCAGGCCCAGAAGAATATACTGGCAAAAGGCATTCCGGAGAATATTTTAAAAAAGAAGGTCAATAAAACAGCCCCGAGTGTTGATTATAAAACCAAATCTCCTGAAAAAATATATCAGATCATTCAATCTATGATAGCCCGCGGCCGGACTGACGAGGCAATCAATGCTCTTGAACAATTAATTGATAAATATCCTGATTGCGCCCTGGCACATAACGATCTTGGAGTACTCTTTTACAAAAGAGGTAACAAAGAAAAAGCTTTAAAGCACTATAAAAATGCTGCCCGTCTTGAACCGGAAAATATCACATTTCAGAAAAACATTGCTGACTTCTATTATTTTGTATTGGGTCGTATTGAAGAAGCCCTGCAAATTTACACAAAGGTTTTGGCAGCCGATCCTGAGGATATCGAAAGCCTGCTGATTATGGGCCATATTTGTATTTCGCTCAAACAGTATGACAGTTCGAAAACCTTTTACAAAAGGGCACTTGAGATTGATCCTGAAAACCCGGATGTTATGCAAGGTCTTGAGAGGGCGCGAAATCTCAGTGAAGATGCGAATTGAACAATCATGAACAGAATAATTGACACACACGGATACGATGTATCTGCAATTGTTTCCACCTATAATTCAGAGCGATTTATCCGGGGCTGCCTTGAAAACCTTGAAGCTCAGAGCATTGCCGACCGTTTAGAGATTATTGTCATCGACAGCAACTCCCTGGAGAATGAACGCTCAATTGTGGAAGAATTTCAAAAAACATACGAAAACATATTATACATACGTACTGACGAGCGTGAGGGATTATATGCAAGCTGGAATCGCGGAGTCCGGTCGGCTAATGGCAGGTACATAACAAACGCAAACACTGATGATCGCCACCTGCTGCGTTCACTCGAAATAAAGGCCACGGCCCTTGATGTGTTCCCTGATGTCGGACTGGTATACTCAGATATCTGGGGAACAGATATTGAAAACGATATGTTTGACACAGAGGATACAGACCGGCTTCACCTGTATCGTTACCCTGATTTTACGCCTTTATCGGGATTGTCCGGTTCCAACTTCAGTCCTCAACCGATGTGGCGTCGAAGTGCACACGATATCGTCGGTTTTTTCGATGAGAGTTATACTGTTGCCGGAGACTATGAGTTTTTCTACCGCCTGGCTGTTAAACTCGGGGCCTTGCATATTCGAGAACCGTTAGGGCTTTACCTGGAAAATCAATCAGGAATTGAATATTCCCACCCGGAACTGACAAGAAATGAGTTTTCACGCTTGCGGAACAAGTTTTATAACAGCATTCCCCTTGAAGTATTCTTCCCCCTTTTGTCAGACTTTCCAGACGATAGGCTCGCAAAGGGATCCGCCCTTTGGGAACTTGGGAATAACTGCATGCTTGCCACATTAAAACGGGAATCCGGTAGGGCAGCGGGCTATTATCAACAGGCAATCGATATATTGGGAAAGATTCCCGTGCTGATGCACAATCTGTCCATTGCTTACATCGATTCAGGCCATCTGGATAAAGGGATGGGCATGCTAAAAAAAGCCGGTCAAAATTCCATAAAATCCCTTGCACTTTTTCAAACTCTTGAACGTTCCTGCGGGAACCTCGACGACACGCAGATGCATATCAACCAGCCAAACCATCCTGTGGTGAAATCCGCTAAAAAGGGTAGAGGCATTGAGGCCGGAGTGTTGGCGACCGTGCGGTCCGGACCTGGTCAAAAGAAAACACCTGTTACAGCGAATGCATCTATTCTTATTATGGTTTCAGATCCGCGCAAATATTTAGACCAATGTGTCGATGGCATTACAAGAAATACTCCTGAACCACATGAGATTATTTTATTAGCCGACAGTGCACAAAAAGATACTAAGGATTTTTTGGAAGACACTGCACGGGAAACGAAAAATTGTCGTCTTATCTGGTGTGAAAAAGGCCTGTCAGTCAATTCAGGCATAAAAGCCTCCACAGGAGATCCGATTGTCATTATGCATGATGACGTGATCGTTTCCAACGGCTGGTTTGAAGACATGAAAAGATCGCTTAACAGTGCCCCCCTGATAGGGGTTGTCGGTCCCATGACAAACGCGGCCGTGGGTATACAAAAGGAATTCCGGGCCGATTACGGCGAAATTGAACGATTTGATAAGTATGCCAGTAAATTCAGGGATACCAATCATTACAGGCGGACACCTGTCCAAATCCTGTCTGATTGCTGTATCATGTTCAATGGAGCGCTCGTGGAAAAGATCGGGCTGTTCGATGAATCGTTTGAAACCCCGGGCCTCATGGTGAAAGATTTTTGTATACGTTCAGGCCTGGAGGGTTTTAAAAATATCATCGCCTCTGACGCGTTTGTGCACCATTACGACCTTCATCCTCCCGATCCCGGCGCCGGGAATAAAGATCGAAAATCGTTTGACGTAAAATGGCGCGGCATTGATGCCGGAAGCTTAATGGGTAGGAATCTTTACATAATGAATCTGCTGGAGACTGCTGATGAATTAAATCAAAATGGGAAAATTGATGATGCCGTTAAAACGCTTATCAATGGGATTGGTCATTATCCGGACACCAAACGTATCTATTATTATCTTTCACAGATCCTGATAAACGCGGGCAGATTCAAGGACGCCCATGAAGTCCTCGAAACCATGCCCGATACCGAAGGGAAAAAAATAGAGGAGAACAAAGCAGCGGAAAAGGCCGATGAACCGGACATTCAAAGACTTAATCTCGCAGGCTATTGCCTGGAAGGACTTCATCGAATCAATGAGGCAGACGAGTGTGCCGACCGCGCGCTGGCGCTGAATGGAGATTGCGCGCCGGCCCTGAATCTAAAAGGGGTACTGGCATACAGGGAAGGGGATAACAGCACGGCTGAAGGCTTTTTTCACAGGGCTGTCAAGTCTGATCCCGGATATGGAGAGCCGTATACAAATCTTGGCTTAGTGAAACTTTCCAGGGAACAGACGGACGGGGCCATCGATTTTTTGGAAAAAGGATTTGTTCTGTCCCCGGGCGTTAATGATATTGCAGTGACCTTCCATTCGGCTGTGACAGCCATCGGAGCGTTTGAAAGGGCTGAAAGGCGGTTTACGGATGCTGTTCTCTTAATGCCCAATAACAGGAACCTTAAATACCTGCTTGTCGATCTTTTTATCAGACAGGAAAAATATGACCTTGCCCTGAAACAGATAGAAGATGCGATGATCTCCTTCGGTATAGACGACGGGCTTATTTCGGCCGCGCTCGAAATCCGGGAAAAGATCGGCCCCGTGAATATACTGCCGAACTCTGAAAAACAGCAGACGATTTCTCTGTGCATGATAGTTAAAGACGAAGCGCAACATTTAGCCCGATGCCTTGGCAGCGCAAAACCCGTGGTCGATGAAATAATCATCAAAGATACCGGTTCAACCGACAGGACCAGGGACATAGCAAAGGTATTTGGAGCGAAAGTTTACGATTTTAACTGGACCGGTGATTTTTCGGCGGCAAGGAACGATTCTCTTTCAAAGGCATCAGGGGACTGGATCCTTGTTCTTGACGCGGACGAGGTGATCTCTCCAATTGACTACGAGAATCTGGCAGATGCGGTAAAACGCGGCAACAGCGAGCCTGTGGCCTATGCAATCACCACCAGAAATTATGTCAAGCCTGTAAATGTGCCGGGATGGGTTGCCAATGACGGAAAATACCGCGAGGAAGAGGCCGGCACAGGATGGTACCCAAGCACCAAGATCCGGCTCTTTACCAATAACCCGGCCATGCGGTTTGAAGGTCGGGTTCATGAACTGGTTGAACCGAGCTTGAAACAGACAGGGGTAAAACCTACTCCATGTCCGGTCCCTGTGCATCATTATGGAAAGCTGGTTGATGCTGAAAACGCTTCCAAAGGTGAGGAATATTATCTTTTTGGGAAAAAAAAGATCGAGGAGAGGGGCGTGGATGTGTATTCACTGGTTGAGCTCGCAACACAGGCCGCCGAGTTGAAGAGGCACCATGAGGCTGTCGAGTTATGGCAACAGGTGATTAGGCTTAATAGTGATATGCCGGTTGCCTACCTGAACATGTCCACCGCATACATGGAGCTTGGAAACTATACTGCCGGACTTGAAGCGTCAAAAAAGGCCCTGAATCTCGACCCGGGACTAAAGGAGGCCGCACTGAATTATTCGACCTGCGCCCTTTGCGCAGGGGAACCCGGAACCGCTATTTTGGTCCTTGAAGGCCTGCTGAAGCATGTGCCCGACCATCCCGTAGCCATGGCCCTGCTGTCCGGTGGATACTGCATAGAGAGAAACAAGGAAAAAGCCTTTGGAATAATGGGCCGAATAAAGGATATGGGATTTGAATGTGGAAATTATGTGGTTGACCTGGCTGAGAGGCTGGTTTCATCAAATAGAATTGAATCGGCCATTTTGCTGCTTGAGGCTGCTGTTGAAAGCGGGAATGCGGATAATGCGGTTTTTTCTTTGCTTGATGAGTGCCGGAGTCTAAAAAAATAGATTTTCTTACGAGATCTGACTAAATTTCGGGTTTCAGGTCATTAAATTCAGGAGTTCTTGATAAATATTGGTACGGTTCCTTTCATCATATTTCCTGACACAGTAAAATAGTATATCCGGACTATCATAAATAAAGGTTAAAATACCCATTTTTAGTAATTGATCCGATGAAAGTTCGTCTATTTTCGTAATATCCCTGATAAATACTGCATCTGACCAAATATGCTGAGATCCAACGTTAGGGTTATTGTTCAAAACGATTGGTTTAAGAGAACGACCGCAAAGGCCGAGAAATTTATGGAACATGAATTCGTGTTCTGCAAGAAATGCACACACATCTCCAAACAACGGTTGATCTATATAGTGAGGAATAAATTCAACTTCACTGACAATAGCAACTACATCTGCAAGAGTATCAATCCCTCCCATAAATACATCTAGCTCAGCCCCCTGGATATCAATTTTTATGAAATCAACAACCTTGATATCATTATTTTTCGTAAAAAAATCCATGCTTTCTGTATTTATGTAATTAACCGATTTCAGCTTTGCTGCTTCCATCATGTTGTTGTAAAGATTTATTAGTTCTTCATTGGGTTTATACAGAGAACTGCACATTGGATGAACTGTTTCATAAAATGAACATGTTTCCTCCGTTCGGCCAAGAGGAACAGGGAAGTATTTCATATTTGGTTTCGCTTTTTTGTTTAATTCCTCGCAAAGTATTTCATCTACCTCAAAGGCAATAATCATAGATCCAGGGAAACAATCCAGCAGTTGATGGAAAGGTTCGGTTTTGTCTTTTATTTGCAGTGCTCCGATTTCTAAGATTGTGAAAGAAAGAGAATTAGATATCTCACGGATAATTTTTACCAACTCTCTAAATTGTTCGTCTTTCGAATGCATCTGCAACCTCACCTTCCCACCTGATATGAATATTTGAATGATATAATATCGGAATAGCTGTGAAAAAAAGGGAACAATAACGAGTCCCCCTTTTATATATTTCGCGAGATAAATTTGATGGTTTCGTATAAAGTCTTAAAAACTTGTCATTTCTTCGCACAGCGAGAAATCTTTAACTTTTGTGACTCTTTGAAAACATAAGATTTCTCTCCCGCCTTTGGCGGAATCGAAATAACAGATTCGCTGGGTTAGACTTTTTACAAAGCCTTCAAATTTTAACGAAAATTTTCAGATTCCTGGATTGGGCTAACTTCTGAGGCTGGCCGCCAGGCTGTTGTTGATGTTGATTATTGCCGTCAGTTTTTCAGGGGCCGGATACGCCCTGATATCGTATACCCTCTTATCAATGAAGATGCTAAGGTTAAGCAGATTCTGGCGTAACTGCCTGTCCATTGGATGGTCGGGTTTTGTCAGTTCACTCTGAAATATGGACCATATCTGCTGATTGTATTTGAATGCTTCTTCCAGTTCGGTTCGGCAGTTTTCCAAGTCCCAGTTTTTCTGACATTCTTTTAACTTGAGCGCGGCTTTTGTCAGGACCCTTGCTTCTGTTTCACGGGCGGGTATGGTTGCGGTGGCGACGTCCGTGTAAGCCTTGTATGAATTACCGTGCATGATTTAACAGCTCCTTTTCATATTCTATAAGCTTTCCTGTCAGTTTAAGCGCCTGGTAGTACCTGGTGTGGAGTATGTGGTCGCTGATCGGGTCAATAAGTTTCAACATGCTGGGCGCTGCCGCCAGAATATCCTGAACCTGCTTCCAGTAGGTATTGTGGTGGGTCGTCAGGTTATTCTCGTCAATATACATAAGCTGGATGACAAAATAGATCCTGCGGCAGGGCGTGTCGGCTTCTTTCTCGCTCATGATATCCTTTTCGCGCAGAACAGGCACCTTGTTTTCTATGATAAAATTACTTTTTGTCTTACCGTTGGACACAACGGCTCCGCCGATGATCATCCGTTCATTTGGTTTTAGCGTAATTTTTAAAGCCATTGTTCGTGCCCGGCTGGATTGTTGTCTAAATAGGAGCGGAGGGGGAAGGCTCCCCCTCCTTGTTATATCCGTCGGTCGAAATTAGAACAGCCTCAGGACGGACTGTGCGGACTCGGCCGATAAGCTCAGCGAGGTGACACCGAGGGCCTGCTGTGTTTGCAGCATCAGCATATTAGCGGCTTCCTCGTTCATGTCGGCCAGGACAAGGTTATCCGCACCGGTCTGGAGAGTTTTTATCATGCTTTCAGTAAAAGTCTGTCGGGCCGTGATAATACTCAGGTTGGAAGACATGTCTGCAGCCTCAACCTCTAACGTATCCTTCGCGGCCTCAAGCAGAGCGATGTCTGTCTCCGCATCTGCCTTTGCTGCCCAGTCGCTCGTAGCGGCAGCATTTAGCAAAAGCCCTGAAACAGAGCCATCAAAACCGGACAATGTAAGCGAATGATCGTCCGCAAATTCTACGGTCAGGTTGAATGCGGCGCCGGTCTTTAAGAGGTTGGTCCCCTTGTAATTGGAGTCATCCATAAGATCGTCAAGCTGTGACATCAAGGATGCGTACTGGGCGACCAACTGTGTTTTTTCGCTGCTTGCCGCCACATCGGCTTCGGCAAAATTATCCTCATCCGCGGAAGCGATGACAACGTCAGTGGCAACCATGTCCGCTTCGCCGGTGTCTGCGAGAGATATCATGGTGCCCTGGACTGCCGTGGCGTCTATGGGGTTGGTGCCTTCGGTTGTTTCATTGATAAGCATAGCAAGGTTGATAGCGGTTTCGGCGTCAGAACCTCCGACCAAAAATCCCGTACCAACTTGACTTGCACTGGCAGTAAAGACATCCCCACCGATGGTGATCAAGTCGCCTGCTGTGACATTGGTAAGGGTAAGGGTCTGGGTCATGTATCCTGATGCGGCATCCGCCTCCTTGGCTGAATTTGCAACAGCAATTGCGGAATCGATTAAAGTAGTAATACCTTCAATACCGGCATCCGCGGCATTTATCGCTTGAACCGCCTCACTCATGCCGTCCTTGTACCCTCCGAGCGCGGTGGAACGCTCCATATGACCCCTGGCCGTAAAATAACTGGTCGCGTTATCAAGGGCGGAGTTAACCTTTTTACCGGTAGACAGCCGTGTCTGGGTCTGTTCCAACAATTTTGCAGTAGTCTGGAGGGCAAACAGATTATTTCTCATTCCTTGTGTTAATGATATTGCCATAATTTATTCTCCTTTTCTAGGTTTTTTATTTTGGCTTTCTTGCCAAATGGTTTTTGTTCGGCCGATTTCATCGGCGCCTCTAAGCCTATTTTCCTTTCTTAACTCTATTTTCGCCTCCTTTCGTGATCATTTTTTAAGCCTTTTAAGAACCTTTAATATGTTTATCGGATTCTATGGGGAAAACTTTAGATAAAAAAATATATTTTATAACAGCTCGAAACTGGGAACCCGCTGCGAAGCAGTGGGACTGAGTCACAGCGAAGCTGTGCGAAGAAATGACAAAGATTGGCACTTTTTACGAGTTCATCAATAAAGGCATGATATTTGCGACGTTATAATTCGGAGTCGTAGCAGTCCACAGGTGGGGGATATGGTTTTAAAAAGAAAAAGAAAGATCGCAGCAAGGCATCGGAATATTTCAAAAAACGGACCGTATCCGGCCGCTTTTAACTTAAACGGGGAACTTAAAAAGGCGGCCTTTCTTCATCGATCAGGCCGCCTGCCTGAAGCTGAAGCAGCCTATAAAAAAATACTCGATATCGCCCCCAACCATGCCGACACCCTGAACCTGATAGGTCTTGTCGCCTTTCAGAAGAAAGAACACGATAAAGCTGCAGGGTTCATAAAAAAGGCGATCCGGATCAGTCCTTCAAACCCTTTATATCGTCTCAACCTGGGAAATGCATTAAATGAACAGAACAAGGCAGACGAAGCTGCTGACTCTTATCGCCAGGCCCTTGCGATTCAACCGGATCATGCTGAGGCCTTAAATAACCTGGGGAATATACTTTGCGTTCAGGGTAAAATGGATGAAGCGGTTTCATGCTACAAAAAGTCCATTAAGCTCAATGAGGAAAACCCCGATACCTATAATAACCTTGCCGTTGCCCTGAAAGCAGATGGCAGGCTGGATGAAGCGGTTTCAGCCTGCCGGAAGGCCCTGGAAATCAGTCCTGAAAGTTTTAAAACGTATTCTATTCTTGGTGATCTGCTCAAAGAGCAGGGCAAGCCGGATGAGGCGATTTCCTGTTACCACAACGCCATTGCAGCAAATCCGGCTACTCCGGATGTTTATGTCAATCTTGGAAACGTACTTGCTGACAAGGGGCATAATGAAGATGCCATATTCAGTTATAAAAAAGCCATCGCGCTTAACCCGGATTATCCTGAAGCATACAATAACCTTGGCAATGCGCTCAAACAACAAGGGCAGACAGAGGAAGCCATCTTATACTATCGCAAGGCACTCAAGCTGAAACCGGACAACAAGGTAACGCTCAACAACTTAGGCAACGCGCTCAAAGCCCGCGGCAAACTGGATGAAGCAGTTTGCTGTTATCAGAATGCGCTCAATATCGACCCTGAATACGCTGAAGCATATAATAATCTGGGCAATGCCTTGAGTGACCAGGGCAAGACAGACGAAGCAATATTATGTTTTCAAAAGGCCCTGAAGTTAAAGCCGGAAAATGTCAAGACCTACAATAACCTGGGCGGCACGCTTAAAAAACAGGGAAAGCTGTCTGAAGCTGTTGAAGCTTATAAAAAGGCCTTAGAGATAGAACCAGGGTATGCCAGGGCCTGGAATAACATGGCAGGGGTATTGCTCAAACAGGGAAAGGTTGCAAGAGCAATTGAAAATTATCAAAAGGCGCTTGCGATCCAGCCTGATTTTGCCGAGGCCCATTCAAATCTTCTTCTTGCCTGTAATTACCAGGACCATAATGATCCGGAGTGGCTGTTTTCCCAACACCTCAGTTGGGCTGCGATGTACTCTCTTGCAAACAGTGATGACCGGCTAGGGATCGGCCCTCCGGCTCGCAACCTACGTATCGGATATGTTTCGCCTGATTTCAGGATCCATTCTGTGGCCTGTTTTCTTAAAGCGATAATCAAGGCGCATGACCGCTCCGGATTCAAAATCTTTTTCTATTCGGACGTGACCTGTCCGGACGACGTCACGGCCGCGTTTGCCCGTAATGTCGATTATTTTAAAAATATCGCAGGAATAGATAATAAAACCGTAGCCGATCAGATCCGCCGGGACAAAATCGATATTCTCGTTGATCTTGCAGGGCACACAGCCGGGAACCGGATGCTCCTGTTCTCTATGAAACCCGCCCCGATCCAGGTTACATACCTTGGCTACCCTAATACAACAGGGCTTGAATCCATGGATTACCGGCTGACCGATTCCTGGGCAGACCCCCCTGGCCTGACCGATCATCTTTATACGGAAAAGCTGGTACGGCTGCCGCACGGCTTTCTCTGCTATACTCCTCCTGAAAAATCGCCTGAAATCGAAAAAACAGGGATCATGGATTCAGGCAGGATCATCTTTGGTTCGTTTAACAACCGAACCAAAATAACGCCGGAGGTCATCAGAGCATGGACAAAGATATTGACACAGGTCCCTGACGGACGATTGGTCTTAAAGGCCGGGTCTTTTGCCGATCCCGAAACACGGAACAGCCTGATGGATCGCTTTTTCCAAAACGGCGTTGGACGCGGTCAGATCGAGCTTATCTCCCATATTCCTTCCATATTCGATCATTTACAGCTTTATAACCGCATCGATATAGGCCTCGATACATTTCCGTACAACGGCACCACCACAACCTGCGAAGCATTGTGGATGGGCGTACCTGTCATTACATTAGCGGGAAGGACCCATAGATCACGCGTGGGGGCCAGCCTCCTGTCTAATGCGGGCCTTGCGGAATTCATTGCTGAATCTGTCGAAGATTACGTGGAAAAGGTAGTAAGTCTTGCGAATAATAGGGAAAAGCTCAAATCGATTCACAGCGATTTGAGACCCCGGATGACCCGGTCATTTCTGATGGATGCCGCCCGATTCACCGGTTCTCTGGAAAGGGCATACCGCAGGATGTTTAACGAAAGGTAAAAAATTATGCTAACGAGTTCAAATGCCGAACATCATGAAACAGACGTCAGGTTTAAAAAGGCGCTCGAACATCACCAGGCCGGGCGGATTCGCGAAGCAGAGAAGATCTGTAAAGAAATCTATCATACCGATCCTGAGTATTCACCGGCCTTGCACCTGTTAGGCATGATGGCATACCGGGTGGGGCAGTATGGTGCTGCCGTTAATCTGATCGGTAAGGCTGTTCAGATTTGCCCGGACAATGCCTTCTACCATAATAACCTGGGTAATGCCTTCCATGTTCAGGGCAAGACTGATGAAGCGATATTATGTTACCGAAACGCACTCAGGCTAAACCCAAATATTACCCAGGCATATTGCAATCTGGGCGTTGCACTGATGAAAAAGAACCGGATTGATGAAGCTCTTCAAAGTTTTGAAATAGCGCTCAAACTCAAACCTGATTATACCGATGCCCTGTATCATTCGGGTATCCTATTGGATCAGAAGGACAAACCGGATGAAGCGATCGCCTGTTTTGAAAAACTGTTGAAGATCGAACCGGCCAGGAACGAGGCCATATATGCTTTAGGGGCCGTGCTTGGTGCGGTCGACAGGCCGGAGGAAGCGATTGCCTGCTACAGGAAGGTTCTGGAGACTGCACCCGATCATGTTTATGCCCTGAATAATCTCGGGTTATTGCTTAAGGAGCAGGGTGAAAATGATCAAGCAATGGCCGCATACAAGAGGGCGATTGAGACCAGATCTGATTTGCCCGGCCCCCACTGGAACCTTTCCCATCTGCTTTTACTGACCGGCGATCTCAAGGCGGGCTGGAAGGAATTCGAATGGCGATTAAATAAGGCCGACTGGCAAAAGGCCAATCTCAGGCGCAGTAAAGTCCCCCTTTGGAACGGTGAATCATTTACAGGCAAAACCCTGTTCATTCACGATGAACAGGGACTGGGTGATACGATACAATTTGTACGCTACTTTCCTATGGTCAAAACCCATGGCGGAGATGTAATTTTTGAAACCCAAAAACCGCTTCTAAGACTTTTGAAAAATTTCCCGGGAATCGACCGGTTGTTACCGGCATCCGCAGATCGCATATTGCCTGCAGATATTGATTTTTATGTGCCCCTCCTGAGCCTTCCGGCAATATTCGATACCACTCTCGATACAATACCTGATACAGTTCCGTATCTTCATGCAGATGCCGGAAAGGCGGGATACTGGCGGGAACGGCTTCAAGGAGCCGAATTTAAAGTCGGGCTGGTATGGGCCGGGAGGCCTGAAAACCCCAATGATCAGAATCGTTCCTGCCACTTAAAACAATTTGAACCGCTTGCAGGCATCAGGGGGGTGCGCCTGATCGGAATACAACAGGGGAAAGCGGCTGAACAGGCAAATGATTTACCTGCAGGCATTGAGGTGATCAACCTTGGCCCGGAGCTTGAGGACTTTACAGATACCACGGGCCTTATTGAAAATCTGGATCTGGTCGTTGCGGTCGATACCGGTGTCGCCCATCTGGCCGGGGCCATGGGCAAACCGGTATGGCTCGTTCTTACCTTTGCCCACCACTGGCCGTGGCTTCTGAAGCGAACCGATACTCCCTGGTATCCGAGCATGAGGATTTATCGACAAAAGCGAAACGGAGACTGGGCGCCGGTATTCGAGCAGATTGAAAAGGATCTGCGAGCGCTGGTTGCAAAAAAATAAACAGAACAAAATTTCCTGCTTTTTTTCAAATAGTTATCGTATTATTTCGTCACCATCTGATAATTTTTTTAATTTTTTTCTAAAGTATTTTGACATACCTGCCAATAGCATAATTAACTCATTGTGTATAAAAACGATTTGGAAGAATTTCCAGGTTTATAATTTGGCAGGCTATATAAAAATGGGAAAAATCGCCTTGCCGGTTATAAATCTCAGCAAGGAGACATATTATCATGATTGACATAACAGGAGATGTGACAAACCAGTATTTAGTTCGAGTAAACTACAGTGATAACGCGGATCATCGGGCTGTAGTTAAGCAAAAAAAAGACATGCTAAGAGCTGAAAGACCTGTTGAAACAGCAGGCGATGGTTCCAGAACGGAAACGGATACGAAACGCGAGACAACCGAAAAAACCGAAAAAACCGAAAATGAGAATGGTAAAATAGTATTCAAAAGATACAATGAAAATGGCGACGTGATATATCGTGTTCCGCCTGAAGTCATAAATAAGAATGTTTAATAATCCGAATCCGTTTAATTCAATAAGATTAGTTTCAGAGGAGATTCCTGTCCTTTGAGGACTTCTCTAACCTGCAAGCTTTTGATATGACTTAAACTTACCTTAACCCTAGAACTATACCAATCATTAACGGGCATACGTCTTTCGAAACAGGTTCCCTACCTTTAAGCTACTAATATACCCGCACAAAACGTCTCATAATTCCCAAAACTTACTGAAAATAATTGTATTTTAATAGAAATTTGCTGAAAATTGGTATGGATTTTGCTTAATTTTAGTTATTAAAGTTTTGCATAAAATTATCCGATAAATCTGTAGTATAGGTAAGTTTAAAAGGACTGCAAATTAACAAAGGAAAAAACCAATGAAGATATTAGTCGTTGATGATGAACTGCCCATATGCGATCTTTTAAATGAATATTTGTCACTTAATGGTTATGAGGTAAGCACAGCCATTGATGGTAAAGACGCCATATTAAAATTTATGGAAAACAGCCCTGAAGTGGTTATCCTGGATATCAGGATGCCGGGAGAAAATGGCATAGACGTCCTTCGCCGGATAAGAGAGATGGATGAGGATGTAAAAGTTATAATGCTTTCAGCATTTTGTGATCCTGACACCATCCAGGAGGCATTACAGATAGGAGCAAGCTGTTATCTGGAAAAACCGATTGAGCTCGAGTTCTTGGGAAGAACATTGATTGAACTCCAAAAGAAAAAATAAGAGGCCCTGATGATTTCCGTCGGCATAAACCGGTTAAAGAGCGGAATGGTGCTCGCCAAACCCGTCCATAGTCTCCACGGAGTCCTGTTGCTGGACAAAGGAGACGAGCTTACGGAAAAGAATATCTGGATGTTAAAATCCTGGGGAGTTAGTCAAATCTGGCTGGAAGGGGGGCATGAAGAAAAAAAAGACCTCCAACCGGAAAATAAAATAAAACCGTCAATCAGGGAAGAATTGAGAGAAAAATTCTCCGGAGTACTGGAAGACCACGTGATGGCAGAAATCATGAGGGCGGCCGGTGAACAACTGGAAAAGAGATTGCTAAAGAATGAAAAATGAATCCGGCATACCTGATTTAACAAGAATTGTTGGAAGGATTGAAGACCTCCCTACCCTTCCCAGAACCTTCTTGAGAATAACGGAGCTTGTAAATAATCCCAGATCTTCAGCTAAAGATCTCGCTAAGGTTGTCACTGATGACCAGGTTTTAACTGTAAGGCTCCTGAGACTCGTCAATTCCTCGTTTTATGGTTTCCCTCAAAAAATATCCACGGTAACGAGCGCTATCGTATTGCTGGGTTTTGATGCAATGAGAAACCTGCTGCTGACTACTTCAATCTTTGATCTTTTCTCGAACAGAAACAGGAAGGGGAGGCTTAGACTGGAAAAACTGTGGGATCATTCACTGGGTTGCGCGGTAGGGGCAAAGGTCATCGGCAATTACCTGAGATATGATAAAATTGAGGAACTCTTTGTATCCGGGCTTTTACATGACATTGGAAAGATCGTTGAAATGCTGTTTTTGCCAAAGGACTTCACAAAGGTCACTTCAATGGTGGAGTCAAGAGATATCCTTATGGTAACCGCGGAGAACTATATCCTCGGATATACTCATGCTGACATTGGGAAATTTTTGGCGGAAAAGTGGAATTTGCCTCCCAAACTTGAAAGTGTCATTGCCAATCACCACCAGCCCGGGCTTTCAGAGAGGTTCTTGCAGGAGACTGCTATTGTGCACTTAGCCGATATTCTATGCCGGGCGTTGAATATGGGCTCGGGAGGAGACAGAAAAATACCGCCGCTTGACAGGGAGGCATGGGAAATCCTGGAACTGGAATTGAGTACTATTGGGCCCATTTTGGAAGAAATGGAAAGCGAATTTGAAGATGTAAGGCAGTTTGTCAGGCATTCACCTTAAATTGCTAAAGTTTGAATTATGTCTCAATCTGAAAAAAAACCGGAAATTAGCGAAAAACAGGTAACCAGCCTGCAGAAGGGCTATCAGGCCATCCTGGAATTTATTGATGAGATGGAACAATTGAGTCAATTTCAGGACAGGATAGATATTCCCTCTAATATTAATCAAATATGGGAGGCCTTTGTAGACGAAATTCGAAAGTCAATTAATGTGGACGTTTGCGGGCTGTTTATGGTCGATGAAGATACCCATGAATTTGTCCTCCAGAATGTTTCACCACATGACAAAGGATCGATTTGTAAAAAAGAAATTGACTTCCAGGTAGAATGCGGCACGTTTTCCTGGATAATAAATAGAAGACAACCGGCACTTATTCCTTCTCTGGTATTTAAGAACAGGAAAACCATAATCATGCTACCCCTTTCTACAGCCAAAAGAACCTTAGGCATAGTTTTTATTCTTACTCCAATAGAAGAAAGCTCCATAACCCATAAAAATCTAAAACTCCTGAAAATGTTGTCCAGACAATGTTCTCTGATGATGGAAAACGCTCTCTTGTATGAAAAGCTAAAAAAAGAACATGAAAACCTTAAAAAGGCCCAGGCACGGATAATCCAGGCGGAAAAACTGGCTTCCATCGGACGGTTGACCTCCGGCGCATCCCACGAGATATTAAATCCCTTAAATATCATATCCGGTCACATTCAGTTGCTATTAATGGACAGAGGTATGAGTCCCAGTATTTCAAGGCCTTTAAACATAATGCAGGAACAATCAGAACGGATAGCGAAAATTGTCAAAAGTCTATTGCAATTTTCCCACTACGGAAAACAAGAGATAGGAGTAATTAATGTAAACGATCTTATCGAAAAGGTCATGTCCATGGTCGAATATGAGGTTAAGCACCACGGCATACAGATTGTCAGGGAGCTTGAACTGAATCTGCCCTCGATTATGGGTGATGATGATAAACTCTCCCAGGTTTTATTCCATCTGATATCCAATGCAAAAGACGCCATGTTAAACGGTGGAATGCTGAAAATATCGACCAGGGCTTTGTCCGGCACTAATCAATTACAGGGAAAACCGGAGTCCATTGAAATTAGATTTGAAGATACAGGTTCTGGCATATCGGAAGAAGAAGTTGACAAGATATTTGATCCATTTTTCACCATTGAAGGGGCAGGAAACGGTCCCGGGCTGGGCCTGTCCATCTGTTATGGGATTATTCAGGATCATGGGGGCACAATAAATGTGGAAAGCAAGTTGAATGAAGGAACCGCTTTTTTCATTCACCTGCCCGTCGCAGTGGAGAGTAAACCCTAACGTCAATGTCATTAACTTAAGGGCCCGAACCGGCGCAGGAATCTTCCAATGTAGCGCAGGGCTTCAGCCCTGCCTCGAAACAGTGCAATACAGCAGGGCTGAAGCCCTGCGCTACGCTTTAAGTTAATGACATTGCCACTAAAGTTTCAAAAGTCGAGGTTGCTGTCCCGCCATGACGGGACTTTCCCGAAGGGCAAACAAAAAAAAATACTTAAATAGTACAAAAATACTAATATACAAACGGACGGAGAATTATATGAATGAAATAAGCGCTATGGATTTAAAGGGTTTTGTCAGTAATACAGTATACGAGGTATTTGATACAATGCTTTCCATGGAAGTGCAATTATCTGATACGGATTCCCGGACAACCGTGGATGGCGATCGAATAATGGGATCTGTCGGTTTTGCAGGAGAGTTAACGGGAAATCTCTGTATTCATGTATCTGATACCTTTGCGCGTCTCATGACCGCTGCCATGTTAGGCATGGAGTTAGAGGAAATTGAGGGAGAAGAAGAGGTCCACGATGTGATCGGCGAAATGTCCAATATGATAGGCGGCAACCTGAAGTCGGCCTTTTGTGACGCAGGCTTTCCCTGCAATATCTCCATCCCTTACATAACGAGCGGAAGCGACTTTAAGACTGAGTCCATGAACTGGGTCAGGCATGAATGTCTCGTTTTTCTCTATCAACAGCACCTGGCCCTTATAGAGGTTTTTATAAAATAGAAAAATGAAATCATAATCTGGAGGTTAATTATGTCTTCGAAA
This sequence comes from Desulfobacteraceae bacterium, assembly GCA_030613055.1. Lineage (GTDB taxonomy): Bacteria > Desulfobacterota > DSM-4660 > Desulfatiglandales > Desulfatiglandaceae > JAUWMR01. Next base: position 66,513 of record JAUWMR010000002.1, on the reverse strand, counting down.
ATTCTAACGGTTGATGATAGCAAAACGATCCGTATGATCGTGAAAAAGGCATTTAAGTCTTATGATTGTATACTTTTCGAGGCAGAGAATGGCGTCGAAGGTCTGGCGAGCGCTGCAAAAGATAAACCGGGCCTGATCATCCTTGATATCACAATGCCGGTTATGGATGGGATTGAGATGTTGGGCAAGTTGAAAAGCGAATCAGACCTCCAGGATATTCCCGTAATAATGCTGACCGCAGAATCGGGAAAAGATAACGTGATGCAGATCGTAAAAATGGGTGTCAATGATTATATGGTAAAACCCTTCAAGGGTGAACAGCTAATTGAAAGGGTAGGAAAAATATTAAAGCTTGCTCCCGCAAAAGCAGCAGAAGAAGAAATTGATGACCCGTCCAAGAAATATTTTTCAGTTGATGGGAATATTCAAATTCTGGTTCTGCCAAAAAAGATTGAAAGGCAGACCAGCGTTCAGGTTGAAGGTCATCTAAAGAACAAGATTAAAGAGATGGCAACTTCGGGGATGAACAAGCTAATTCTGGATCTCCTGAAAGTAACCGAAACAAACGTGACATTGATCAAACTGATCATATTTGTTATTCAGTACTGCCAGAAATCGAAGATCCACATTCGAGTTGTCAGCTCTCCCGCCCTGAGCGATGAACTAAAAGAGTTTGCAGAAACGAGCGAAATTGCAACCAGCCATTCTATCGAAGATGCAAAGGCAACATTTAAATAAAGAACGGCTAAACGCTTGAGTATTTTGATATGGTCTTATGGAGCACTTTACTGAGCTCTGATATTTTGTAGGGTTTTGCAATAACATCACAAAATCCGTACTTCTTGAAATCAACCATTACCGGATGGCTGACATAGCCGCTTGAAACAATCGCCTTAACTTCCGGGACAATCTCGTGCAGTTTTTGAATAGCTTCCTTTCCTCCCATGCCACCAGGTATTGTTAAATCTATGATTACGGCATCAAAAGGTCTTTCGGTTTTTAGGGCCCTTTTGTAGATTTCTATTGCTTCCATGCCGTCCTTTGCAAAACCCACTTCATACCCGATCGACTCAAGCATCTCGCCAGCAAGCTCCCTGATGTCCTTTTCATCATCCATTACCAGGACCTTTCCCATGCCGGTAAGGGGTTTTTCTTCCTTATCCTTCTTTTCTAAGCGTCCATTTTCTGAAGCGGGAAGATAAAGGAAGAAGGTCGTTCCCATACCCGGCTCAGAATTCACACTTATATAGCCGCCATGCTTTTTGACAATGGAATAGGCGGTTGCAAGCCCCAGACCGCTGCCTTTCTTTTTGGTAGTGAAATAGGGGTCGAATATCCTCGTAAGATCCTCTTTGGGTATGCCAATGCCCTGATCCTTTATGGTTATTTTCACATACTTTCCTTCCTCAAAAGGCAATTCATTTCCCTTTTCCAAAGAGATATTTTCACCGCTTATACTGATTGTTCCACCTTCAGGCATGGCCTGGTCCGCATTGATAATCAAATTATTAAGAACCTGGTTAATTTGTCCTTCATCAACTTCAACCGGTAAAAGACCGTCTGGCAAGGAATATTGGCACCGGACATTTGAACCTCTCAGGGCAAAGCCAACGGATTCTTTTATCAAATCCGTAATTGAGACAACCTTCTTTACCGGCGCCCCGCCTCTTTTGGAAAAGGTGAGTAATTGCCGGTTTAAATCCTTTGCCCTGAGAAATGCCTTTTCTGCCTGAATTAGTTTTTCAAATGCCTTTTCTCCGGGTTTTACATACATCTTTGCAAGCGAAACATTGCCTGAAATAGCTGTTAGTATGTTATTAAAGTCATGGGCAATGCCTCCTACAACAACTCCAATTGACTCAAGCTTTTGTGCCCTTAGAATCTCCTGTTCCATTTCTTGTTTTTCAGAAATGCTTTTTTTAAGCAGCAACATCATCTGGTTGTTTTTCGACAGGGTTGCGCTGAGGGATTCGGCTGTTTCTCTTGCCTCTTCGATAAGCTCAATGCGCGACAGGGCAGTTTCTATGATGGAGGCCAGATACCCGTAAATTTTCAGGTTTCCCTCCGCCATGGATTCATTACCTGTTCCGTCTTCTTCACCAATTCCGATTTCCCCCACAATCCGGTCACCAATTATCAGAGGCATAACGAAATATGGATCGGAGTACTGCACCAGGTTAATCTGCCGGTTCCTGACTGAAATTTCCGGAAATCGTTTGGGGCTGCTTTCAATCAACCTGCCTAATCCGTCATCGATCTCATGGATTTTTTGCGTGGCAGGCTGCCCATTCTCATCAAGCTCAAAAGAAAACGCGCTGGATTCCGCCCCGGAAAGCCAGTAACGTCCTTTGAGTATTCTCTCCTCCTGGTTTATGCGGTAAATCACTCCTTTCGGTTTTTTTAATTTCAATTCAATTGTCTGGGCCGCTCTATCAAGGACCTCTTCAGCATCTTCAATACGTGCAAGCTCTAAGTGAAGGTCATGGAGAAGGCCAAGTTCCTGGTTGATCTTTTTCAACGCCCGGTATCGAACATTTTTTGAGGCTATCTTAACCAGTTTCTTATTGGCCCGCTTAAGGGCTCCGTAGTAAAATGACGGTTCATCTTCCTCCAGGTCAAGAATCGAAGCCCTCTCACTGTAATATCTTCCCATAGAGATTGATAAATTCTCCAGATCATCTGGGGTGACATCTAAAAACTCAAGGATATCCTTATGCTCAATCGCTGCCCTGTGACATAAAAAGGAATCCGCCATGATCTCATGAGCCAGGATATCAGCCAGATGGATCGTTATAATAATTTTCTTCTGACCAATAAAACCGAGTTCCTGAATACTACTCAACGGATGGTGGTGCATCCAGATAGCCTGGATAAATATCCGGGGCAGCTTCCATTTTTCTGCCAGCCATTTACCCACCGTGGGATGATCCACTCCTAATATACTTTTTTCTGCCTGCAACCATGGAATGCCCTTTTCAGTATGCTCAGCCCTGATCTGCCCGGACACATCCGGAAAACAATCTTCTAAGATAAGCTTTCCAACGTCATGCAGCAGTCCCCCAACAAATGCTTCGGCCTGCAGATCCGGACATGCTTTGCCCGCAAGCTTCTCCGCGCAAACGGCACAGCCTAAGGAGTGTTTCCATAAATCATCCTGTCCCCTGCCGCCTGCATCTCCCAGGGATTTGATTAAGGCATCGGAAACGGCTGCTCCCAATAGCGCACAACGCAGCTCGGTAGATCCGAGCATGACAACGGCCTTCTGTATTGTGCTGATGCGTGAAGGCAGACCAAAATACGCAGAATTTACAAGCTTCAAAATCTTCATTGCGATGGCTTGATCTGTCTCAATCAACTTGATCACTTCATTGGCATCAGGATCTTCCCCGGAGAATATTTCAATAATCTTTGCGGCCACCACAGGCAGGGCAGGCAGGGTCTCCAGTCTTCTGACGACCCTTTTTACCTCTAACCTGTTCAGGTCCTTGCAATCTTTTTCAGATAAGACAGTAGTGGACATAAGATTCCTCCACGGTTTTTGAGATTACTCGATCACCATATATATCGGCAAATTCCAACAAATTCTTTAGCATTTGAATATCCCCGGGACTGGTCATCTGAAAATATTGACAAATGCTAAATGAAAAGGGAAAGTAAAAAAGGCATGAAGCCGTTTTTCACATGTAGAGGGCCTTTTCGACTTTTTACGAATTCATCACTAATTGAAAGGGAACAACGTGTCTAAAGAGGATTTCGAGGTCCTGTTTGTTGATGACGAAAGTGCAGTGCTTTCGACAGTAGATGAATATCTATCCCGGCAGGGATACAGGGTAACAGTTGTTGACAGTGGCCTGAAGGCATTTGAATTAGTGAAGGAAAAAGATTTTGATATCGTTTTTACCGACCTGAAGATGCCCGACCTCAACGGGCTTGAACTTCTCAAGGCCGTAAAAAATTTCCGGCCAAAAACAGAAGTAATCATCATAACCGGCTACGGGAGTATCGAAACCGCTGTTGAGGCCCTTCAGCTCGGAGGATATGATTACCTCCAGAAGCCCATAAAGTTAGAACGGCTAATGCTGCTGATTGACAGGATTATTGAGAATAAAAAACTTGAGAAGGAAAATGTATTACTCAAAAGGGGATTAAAAGCGCAACAGAAATACGATGATCTGGTTGGAATCAGCCCTAAGATGCGAGAAATCAGCGAAATAATCGACAGGATCAGCATGGACAGGCCCACTGTCCTTATCGAGGGCGAAAGCGGAACAGGGAAAGAAGTTGTGGCCAGGATGATCCACCAGAATAGCGAATGCAGGGATAAACCTTTTATTTCGATAAATTGCGGGGCCATTGTTGAAGGTCTTTTAGAGAGTGAGCTTTTTGGCCACGTAAAAGGCGCATTCACCGGCGCTATAAAGGATAAAATCGGTCTGTTTGAGGCCGCAAATGGCGGCACGATCTTTCTGGATGAGATTGTCGAAATGCCTGCTCCCCTGCAGGTCAAACTCCTCCGGGTTCTCCAGGATAAGAAGATAAGGCCCGTGGGAAGCACCAGAGAATCAGGAGTGGACGTCAGGATTATCGCGGCCACCAACCGGGACCCTGAGGAGGCCACTGAGAGCGGGGCCCTGAGAAAAGACCTTTTCTACCGCATAAATGTCGTTTCCATTAAGATACCGCCACTCAGAGGACGAAAAGAGGATATTCCCCTTTTGATAAACCATTTCCTGGCCAAATTCAATGGAAGGAGCAATAAGGAAGTTACTAACATATCCCCGCACGCCATGGATATCCTGGAAAGCTTTCACTGGCCGGGTAATGTGAGGCAACTGGAAAATGTAATAGAGAGGGCATTTGCATTAGGGGTAGAGGAAACAATCAGGGTTGCTGACCTCCCGTCCGAGATAAGAAAATTTGGTGAAACATCAAAAGCAGGAAAAAAGACCTATGACCTTGGTGAAAATGAATTGATCTTTATTAATAAAGCCCTCCTTAAGACAAAAGGCAACAAAGCTGAGGCAGCTAAGCTTTTGGGAATAAACATCACAACCCTTTACAGAAAGGTAAAGAAATACGGGATTTAGTACGTGTATTTGCAAATTGCAAATATTATATTTGCATTTTGCAATTTTTTACGGTTTGATTTTTTTCCTTTAGTTTTAAAGAAGTTATCCCCGATCAAGGGTTTATAATCGGCTTTTTCTGATAACTGTTTGTTTTAACATCCATTTTAGCTATTCCAGGTTTTTCGGGAAATATGACAAATCTTTTAAAAACGTTTATGTTTTAGATAGATATGCGGTTCTGGAATTTTAAAATTACTTATTATTGCCCTCAATAATGAGCTTTTATTTTTTTGCATTTTGCAAAAAAACGTCCTTTTCCTGCTACCTACAATCTGCAAATTTCTTCTCTTTTATTACTACCTTGATATTGCACCATCCATCAGGTATTTTGCCAGGCCTGATAAATATAACATGTCTTGAATATTGCACTTTAGGGTCTCCAATTCCCAGAGGGCATGCCTTGTGTTCGGGCATTGATACGATGAATTTATTCACATCTTTAATACCTTTCCGCCGGTATTTTACATGTGGCATGAACCTTGCTCTATTCAAATAGCCAGCATAGTCTGTGGCTAATTAAGGTCCACCCCAGAAAGCTGCGACTCAATTAAAATAAAATCGGAAACTGATAACGCCAAACCCATTGCGAGGTGGGGACGGAAAGCCACGGGTCTTAAAAGTTAGACAGCCGGGTTGCCAGGAAAGGCAACCCTTTTTTATGAAAGGTGATAAATTGCAGGCTAAAGCCCCTATCACCATATCCAGACCTCAAGATCTACTTCCGGATGATACGGTGGCTTCAGAAGAATCAGGAAACCGGCACAAGCTCGATACGATCATTGGCCAGAGCGCTATAATGCAAGAGGTTTTTGAGCTGGTTGAAAAAGTAGCCAATAGCGACAGTACAATCATAATTTACGGGGAGACCGGAACAGGGAAAGGCCTGATAGCCAGGGCAATTCACAAAAACTCATACCGAAGAGACAAACCGTTTGTCCAGGTAAATTGCGGGGCTATACCGGAGAACCTGCTGGAGAGTGAATTATTCGGTCACATGCGGGGAGCATTTACCGGAGCGACATCGGATAAGCCCGGGAAGTTCGAAAGGGCCGACAGGGGGACCATTTTTTTGGATGAGATTGGTGATATGAGCCCTGATCTCCAGGTAAAAATCCTGAGAGTACTGGAAGAGAGGGAATTTGAGCGAGTCGGCGGTACCAAAAGCATAAGCGTCGATGTGAGAATTATTGCGGCTACCCACAGGGACCTGGAAGAAAAGGTTCGAAAGGAAACCTTTCGGGAAGACCTCTTTTACCGCCTCCATGTCATACCTTTTACCCTTCCACCTTTAAGAGAGCGCAAATCCGATATACCCCTCCTCGTTTCTCATTTCATGGAACAATTCGACAAAAAAAAGAAAAAGGAAGTCCAGGGGGTATCAGATAAGGCTATTAATATAATGATAGAATATCCCTGGCCCGGGAATGTGCGAGAGCTCAAGAACATAGTGGAAAGGCTTGTAGTCCTGAAAGGAGAAGGAACAATATTACCCCCGGATCTACCGGAGAGTATCCACGGGGGAAATGGCCGGGGAACATCGGTGTCAGGCATAGAGCTGACGAAGGATGGAATTTGTCTTAATACCGCGGTTAGCGAGTTTGAAAAGGCCCTCATTTTCCAGTCCTTAGAGAAGACCCAATGGGTCAAAAATAAGGCGGCCAAGCTTCTTCATCTGAACAGGACGACCCTTGTGGAAAAGATAAAAAGATATGATTTACAGCAGTGTTCTTCTTAAAAACCGGTTAGCGTCAAGGAAGTGACGCCCGACATTTAAAATTTGACATAATTATCCTCTTTGCCCTCATCATTTTTCCCTTTCAAGCACATCTGAATTCATAAAACCGCCTTTAATATGCGTTTCAATCATTTTGCCACTTAACCGGTTTTAATTTTCCTTCCTCTACACGCCTGGTAAAAACGGCACAATCCTTGCTTTATTTAATGATTGCGTTGAACCTTATCCAAAACAGGTTTGTAATAGTTTAGCTCTTTGAAAAAATCGATCATAGCCTGTAGGGACGTGGGGATCTCTTTTTTAAAAGCCGCATCACAAATTCACCAAATGCCAGCAACACGCCCCCTGGACTTTGACCATGGGCGCTGAGCAGGCAGGGATGGCGGTTTTAATCATGAAAATTCCCGTATGGGGCTGTCCTTTACTTGAATGGAAAGGCCTAACTGCCGTTCCATGTAATGGTGTAAGCATATGCGGCTTTAAAAAAAAGAGATCCCCATGTCCCGGTCCTGTTTTCAAAGGGCTAAAGTGTTACACAGGTTTTAATTTTGGAAAACGGTTTGGCCCCCCTTTTATAGCGAAGTTAGGCCTCAAAACGACGAATTGATCGAGGTAGAATACTTGATATAAATCCGCCGTAAGTCTGGCGGATAAATTTTATGATCTTAGCCTATATAGACGGCTAATGACGTCGGCTTTTGGACAGTATTTTGCGCCTTAAAGCAACCTGAATTTCTACCGGCAAAATGCCTTATGGAAAATTATAAAAAAGATAATCCCGATAACATCCTTGAGAGCCTGGCCACCGGAGTAGTGGCTGTCGACCTGGAAGGAAAGATCACCACCTTCAATCGAGCAGCCGAAGGTATAACCGGCCTGGTTTCAGAAACAGTCACAGGAAAAGAGTTTGATGAGATTTTCGGCCCTGATTTTTTTCATAATTCAAACCTAACATACCGATCTATCAGAGATATTCACAAGAGCATGGAGATCGGGACAGAGATATGTACAAACGATAATGATTCCTTACACATAAGCCTTTCTATTTCTCCTGTCAAAGGCCCCGGGAATGAAAAGGAAGGAATTGTCCTTACGCTCCATGATGTCACAAGGATAAAAAAACTTGAGGAACAAGCAAACCGTAACGGCCACTTAGCCGCCATGGGAGAGATGGCAGCTAAAATAGCCCATGAAATCAGGAATCCTTTAGGGAGCATTGAGCTTTTCGCCACTGCCCTTATGAAGGATCTGGAAGGCTCCGGAGAATTGAAAGCCCTTGCAGGACATATTTCATCAGGCGTAAAAAGCATCAACAGTATTATATCAAATCTCGTTTTATTTATCAGGCCGGAACAAAAAGCAGACTTCAAAATTATAGATATATACGACTCCCTTAATGACTCCCTGTTCTTCTTCGGGCATCTGATCAAGTCAAATGACAGCATTGAAGTTATTACCGATTATTCTCCCGAAAGCCTGATAATATATGGTGATTCGGAACTGTTGAAACAGGTATACCTCAACCTTATTTTAAATGCTATCCAGGCAATGCCCGATGGTGGAAAGCTAACCGTTTCCACTAAGAAATGCCGTGATCAACAAACAAACTCGCATTTTTTAGAAATCAGATGCAGCGACACCGGAGAAGGAATATCCAAGGCGAACACATCCAGGGTTTTTGATCCCTTCTTCACTACAAAGAAAAAAGGCACCGGGCTCGGGCTGCCGATTGTCCATAGCATCATTAAACTTCATGGCGGTACAATCGATATTAACAGTACGGAAGGGAAAGGAACAGTGTGTACAGTAATCCTGCCACTGTGGGATGGGGAAAGGCCAACAAACGTATGTGCCATGGGATATGAGATGTTTGATAGGGAATCACAATACACAAATCCCGGATCGCAAATCATTGACGGAGCATAGTAAAATGCATGCACAATCGATATTGGTCGTTGATGACGAGCAGGATATGAGACTTGCTCTTACCCATGCATTGAGCAGAACCGGATATTCAGTTCAAACTGCTTCTAATGGATTTGAAGCCATAGACAAATTTAAAAGAAGCAAATTCAGCGCCGTCATAACCGACGTTAAGATGCCGGAAATGTCAGGCATGGAAGTCCTTGAGCAGGTTAAAAAAATATCCCCCCGGATTCCGGTTATCATGATTACTGCTCATGGAACCATCTGCAATGCCGTGGAAGCAATGAAAGAAGGCGCTTCAGACTATATCCTCAAACCCTTTTCTGCCGATATCCTTGAATCGACTGTCAAAAAAGTCTGCTCAAACTCAACAGCCCGTGCCCGGGGCAAATCACTTGAGGTTTACTCAAGGAACGATTCAGGAAATAAAAGGATTATGACGCAGGACTCGAAGTTGTTGGATATCTTAGACTTGGCAAAAAACGTGGCTCCAAGCAATGCGACAATTCTTATTTTAGGTGAAAGCGGGACAGGAAAGGAACTGTTTGCATCTTTTATCCATCAGCATAGCGGCCGGAGTGAAAAGCCTTACGTTGCGGTTAATTGTGCGGCATTGCCCGAAAGCCTGGCTGAAAGTGAACTATTCGGCCATGAAAAAGGGGCCTTTACCGGAGCGGCAACCCTGAAAATCGGTAAATTCGAACTTGCAAATCATGGAACGATTATTCTGGATGAGATAAGTGAGATGCCCATTCAGCTCCAGGCAAAACTTCTCAGGGTTCTTCAGGAAAAAGAAATCGATCGAGTCGGAGGTACAAGGCCAAATCCGGTTGATGTGCGAATAATTGCGATCAGCAACATTGACCTGAATAAAGCCGTTATTGAAGGTAAGTTCAGGGAAGATCTGTTTTACAGGGTAAATGTTATCCCTCTCACTATCCCGCCTTTACGGGAGCGCAGGGGTGATATCCCCCTGCTAACAAATTATTTTATTGAGAAATACAGCTCAAATAATAACAAAAAGATGAACAGCATAGCCGATGAGACGATTTCCCTTCTCCTGAAATTTGACTGGAAGGGGAATGTGAGGGAACTGGAAAATACAATTGAAAGGGCTGTGCTCTTAGGACAGGGGGAAACCCTTTTGCCTGAACATCTGTTTTTGGAGGGACCTCAACAAAATGGGAAAAAACCAGTCTCAATAAAAGTGGGCCTGTCCGTAAAGGAGATGGAAAAGGAGTTGATCTTCCAGACACTAAAAGAGGTAAATGACAACCGGACCCACGCGGCAGAGATTCTCGATATAAGCATCAGGACACTAAGAAACAAGCTAAAAGAATATAAAGAAAACCAGGGTTAATACAGGAATTTATTCATATGGGATTACAGGGAATATTCAGCGGGACAGTTTCCATCCTGGAAAAGGTTCTGGACCTTAGATCAAAAAAACACAACGTAATTATCTCTAATATCGCTAATATTGATACTCCCAATTACAAGGCGTTTGACTTGATTGTTGAAGAAGAGATAGCAAAAACGGCAGGGGCAGGGAACAAACTACAGCTTAAGCGGACACAACCCAACCATATTCTTACAGTGCCTTTCGTGCCGGATAATAGTTCATATAAACCCGCCGAAAAATCTAAATTCACACAAAAAGGCGACGGGAATACCGTGGATATTGATAAGGAGATGGCAAACTTAGCGGAAAACAGTTTGATGTACAGTGCATCAGCCCATATTATTTCCAGAAAATTCCAGGGGCTTAAAAATGCTATTGAGGGAGGTAAAAAATAAAAATGAATTTTTTAGACGCTCTGCATATAAGTTCTTCAGGACTGGCTGCCCAGAGGCTCCGGATGAATCTGATTTCCAGTAACCTGGCTAATATTAACACAACACGGACTCCACAGGGCGGGCCTTACAGAAGAAGAGAGGCCATTTTTTCCGCTCTTCCGGTTCGCCGTTCTTTTCATAATGTGCTGAGGTCCCAGGTATCAGGCAGATTGCCCGGAGTGAGAGTGGTTGGAATCACAACTGATCACAGACCGCCCATATTAAAACACGATCCCTCCCATCCTGATGCAGATAAACGGGGATACGTGGCCATGCCGAACATTAATATAATTGAAGAAATGGTTAATATGATTTCGGCCACACGCAGTTACGAGGCGGGCGTAGCCGCAATAAACGCTTCTAAAGACATGGCCTTAAAGGCCCTGGAGATAGGTCGCTAATTATGAAAGAAATTACATTCCAAACCGGCATAGAAAAACTACTTAATGCGCCTCCTTTGGAGAAAAAGCCTCAAGGGACGCAAAAGATATCTTTTTTAGGCATATTAAAAACCTCGCTGGATGATGTGGATCGCCTTCAGAAAGAGGCAGACCAGGCTGTCCAGGACCTGGCCGCCGGCAAGGGAAAAGATATCCATAATGTCATGATTGCCCTTGAAAAGGCCGAGATATCTTTTCAGTTGGTTATGCAGGTGCGAAATAAAATTATAAATGCTTATGAGACAATAATGCGAATGCAGGTCTAAATTAGAATTCATAACGTTTATAAAATACAGGCAAAGGGGAAATAATTTAAGATGCCAGCTCAAGTGTCTTCAACTCAGTTTAAAGCACTGTTAACAAATCTTACAACAGGCAAAACGATTGCCTTATTTATACTCCTAACGGGAACAGTGATATGCCTTGTTTTATTTGCGATGTGGGCAGGAAAGCCCGATTTCCACCTCCTTTACTCCAACCTGTCTCCTGAAGACGCGGGAGCGATATTGACCAAATTGAAAGACCAAAAAATCCCATATCGAATTTCTGCAAACGGAAGCTCGGTTCTTGTTCCGGGAGAACGCGTATACGAGACAAGGCTTGAATTAGCTTCTCAGGGCCTTCCCCAGGGCAGCGGCGTTGGTTTCGAGATATTTGACAACACAAAGCTCGGGATGACTGAATTTGTCCAGAATGTAAACTACCAGAGGGCATGCCAGGGGGAGTTGTCTCGAACCATCAACGGGTTTGCAGAAATCGAAAGCTCAAGGGTCCACATTGTTATGCCGTCAAAATCCCTATTCATTGAAGAAGAAAAACCCGCATCTGCTTCAGTGGTACTGAAACTCAGCCCGGGCAGGAAGCTGACAAAGAATCAAGTTCAAGGGATTGTCCACCTCGTTTCGTCGAGTATTTCCGGTTTAAGCCCGGAAAATGTAACTATTGTTGATAACTACGGGAAAATGTTAGCAGGCTTTAAAGAGAAATCCGCAACAGGGAAAATCGGTTCCGACCAGGTGGAGTTTCAGGAAAAACTGGAGAGAAATTCTGAAAATAAAATAAAGACCATGTTAGAGGCGGCACTCGGTCTTAATAAAGCGATTGTCAGGGTTTCATGTTTGCTGGATTTTAAGAAGTATGAAAAAACTGAAGAAAAATACCAACCGGATAATAAGGTGATTCGAAGCGAACAGGTTTTTAATGAGACCTCAAAGGAAAAAGAAACGACACCTGCGGGCATACCCGGTGTCACTTCAAAAATATCGCCGGGAAATATCAAGGCCGACACAGCAGGTGGCAACCCGGAATTTAACAAACAGGATCGAACCGTAAACTATGAGATAGGCAAGGTGATCAGCCATACGGTAGAGCCGGTTGGAAATATAATCAGATTATCAGTAGCCGTGATCGTAGACGGCACATATAAGCTCATGAAAAGTAAAACAGGAAAAAATAAAAAGGAGGAATGGAAATATTTTCCCAGGACCTCGGATGAGATGGAGAAACTTGAAAATATTGTAAAAAGGGCCGTGAATTTCAGTGCCAAAAGGGGTGACAGTATCGAAGTAATCAACATCCCGTTTGAAACTACCAGGTTGAAACTGGCCCAGGGCGAAGAATACATAATAACTGAAAAAAGCTGGCTTTCCACAATGAAACAGTATTCTCATCTTATCAGGTATATTGTATCAGGCATATTTTTTCTTTTTATCTTCATTTTTCTTGTCCGTCCTATGATCAGGTGGATTACTTCCGGTTCGGTCGGTAACGCGGGAATGATAAACCAGCTTCCCAAGACCGTTTCGGAGATTGAAAGAGAATATGCTTCAGGACAAAAAAGCCTTCCTTTCAGAGACCTTGCCGCAAATATGATAACAAGCGACAGCAAACAATCCGCACATTTGATGCGTGAGTGGATTCAGGAAAAAAAGGACTAACAAGTTGCGGGATTTATAACCACATTCAAAGCTGTTGAAATAATACTGACGCTGCTGGAGTAAATATATACATGGATTCAAAAAACCTGCCAGGATCTCTAAAAGTCGCCATTCTTCTTCAAGCTATAGGGGAAGACATATCGCACGCGGTCTTCACCAATCTTGATGATGCTGAAAGAAAAATGATACAGAGTCAACTTTTCCAGATCGGAGACATATCACCGGACTTAGTGGAAAAGATAGCACAAGAATTTACAGAAATGGCTAAACGGAGAAATAAATCTGCTTCAACTACCGGGCAAAAGCAGAACCAAAAAGGTGATTCTGACGGTTCGATCTCCGGGTTATCAAATCTGAAGTCCCTCCAGTCTATAGAACCAGATCGTCTCACTGAATTGATCAAAGAAGAACATCCCCAGACTATCGCTATAATTCTTGTCCATCTCAAAACCGAAGTAGCAAGCGAAGTATTGGATACACTTCCTGACGAAATAAAGCCCGATGTGGCCTTAAGGATCGCCATGCTGGATAAGGTCACTACCGGAATGGTCAAAGAGATAGACAGTTTTTTTGAGAGTGTGCTTACGGCTAAGGATTCTTCCGTAATCCGTCAATTAGGTGGTGCAAGTCTCGTAGCTGAGATACTAAACCAGTTGGACGGGAGTTCAGGGGAGCTAATCCTGAATGACATAGAAGAAGTCAATCCGGAACTCGCTGCTGAGATTAAGCAGAGGATGTTTGTTTTCGAAGACTTGATACTGATTGACGACAGGGGCCTGCAGAAACTGTTGAGAAATATTGAAACAAAAGAACTGTCAACAGCCCTAAAAGCGGCTTCCGAGGAAGTAAAAGATAAGATATTTCGTAATATGTCCGAGAGGGCTGGTGATATGCTGAAAGAAGAGATCGAAGCGATGGGAGCTGTCAGGATGAAAGAAGTGGAAGATGCCCAGCAAACAATCACAAGGCTGATTCAAGACATGGAAGCTAAAGGAGACATAATAATTAGCGGGCGTAAAGGAGAGGAGTTCATTGCCTAACATTATTAAAGGTGAGCGCTTTGCAATGGAAAACGGTTTTAAAACCTACTATTTTCCCGAAATTCCTATTAAACACCCGTTTGATGAGGAAGGAATAACAGGTGAGGAGACTAATTTCCATCGTTCCCTGGGGAACGGAGAACTTTTTGAGGAGTTAGATGAAATACCAGGAGAATTTGCCGGTCAAAAAGATAAGACAACGTTACTTAAAGATAGGGGTTATGCGGAAGGATTCGCTAAAGGAGAAAAGGCCGGCCTAAAATCAGGGAGGAAAATACTTGAACCGGTCATGGAAAATTTCCTTACGTCCCTTGGAGAACTGGAAAAAATAAAAAAGGAAATATGCCTTAATGCTGAAAAAGAGACGATAGGTCTGGCCCTGGCGATTGCAGAAAAGATTGTAGGATATGAAATAGTCACGAATAAAGACCTGATCCTGAGAGTTATCAGGCAAGCCCTCAAGGAAGCGGTGGACCAGGAAAAAATCATCATCAAAATAAGCCCCTCCGATTTAAAATATTTAAACGATTCAGGGTTTGAGCCATCGGATCTTGCAGACAATATCGATGACATTGTCATTGTTATGGACAATAAGGTATTAAATGGTGGCTGTATTATAGAGACTGATTTTGGAGAGATTGACGCGAGGATTGAAAAGCAGATCCAGGCGATCAAAGAGACATTTGAATCAGAGCTTAAAAAAAGGCCTGAATAATGGGCGCAATGATTGGAATAAACAAATACCACATGGCCCTGGATGATTTAAACCCGATCAGGGCGAATGGGAAAGTAACTAAGGTGGTCGGCCTGGTTACTGAAGCTCATGGACCGATATCCAGGTTGGGGAGCATATGCGACATTTATCCCAAAGGCAACATGCCAAAGGTTACGGCAGAGGTCTTGGGTTTCAGGGATAACAGGATTTTGCTAATGCCCCTTGAAGAAATCCGTGGAATAGGGCCCGGAAGCCGGGTAGTTGCAAGGCAGCAGAAGGCCTCAGTATGTGTTGGAGAAGGGCTTTTAGGGAGAGTACTCAACGGGCTTGGAGAACCCATTGACGGGAAAGGTCCTGTCCCTGTTGATAATGAATACCCCATCTACACAAATCCCATGAATCCCCTCTTAAGAAAAAGAATAAGCCGGCCTCTGGATATTGGAATAAGATCCATTAATGGTCTTTTGACCGTGGGGTGCGGGCAGAGGATGGGCATTTTTTCTGGATCGGGTGTGGGCAAAAGTATTCTTCTCGGTATGATCGCGCGCAAAACAACTGCTGATATAAACGTGATCGCTTTAATTGGAGAACGAGGCAGGGAGGTTAATGATTTCATTGAAAAAGAACTCGGCAAGGAAGGCCTTAAGAGATCGGTAGTTGTAGTTGCCACCTCGGATCAACTTCCTTTGATAAGAATGCGAGGGGCATTCGTTGCTTCGGCCATAGCGGAATACTTCCGGGATCAGGGCAAGCAGGTTATACTGATGATGGACTCTGTAACCCGATTTGCCACGGCACAAAGAGAAATTGGTCTTGCCACCGGAGAACCTCCTGCCACAAAGGGATATACGCCATCCGTTTTTACCCTGCTGCCTAAGTTATTAGAAAGATCGGGCACTTCTTCCAATCATGGCTCCATTACCGGTCTGTATACCGTGCTGGTTGAAGGTGATGACATGAATGAACCAGTCGCTGATGCCGTGAGGGCGATACTTGACGGGCATATTGTCCTGTCCAGAGACCTTGCCGTGCAAAACCACTACCCCGCGATTGACATATTAAACAGCACCAGCAGGGTAATGTTTGATATTACGAGTTCAGATCACAAGGAAAACGCCAACAGGCTTAAGCGTATCCTGGCTACCTACAGAAAAGCGGAGGATTTAATAAATATCGGGGCATACGTGGCAGGCAGCAATCCAAAAATTGACTATGCTATCGATATGATAGATAAGGTGAATGACTATTTAAAACAGGGTATCACGGAAAATGTCAGATTCGAAGAGAGCATTCAACAACTCAACGAGTTATTTTAAACTTGGAGCGTGGAAAAATAAATTCTCATCCAGGAGCCGCCATGTACAAATTCCCGCTGGAACCGGTCCTGAATCATCGCAAATTTATTGAAGAAAACCACCAGAAACAGCTGGCGCTGTCTGAAAGATCGCTTGCAGATGAGAAAACCAGGCTGTTTGCCATAAAAAATGCCAGAAAAAAACTGTTGGGAGAATTGCAGCAAAAGCAGGAAAAAGGCATTACTGTCTCTGAGGCATTATTATATGTCGGCTTTATTGATCATTTGTCAAAGGACCTTGAAAACCAGGAAAAAAGGACCTCAGAAGTGAAAATTAAATGTGATCAGAAACGTGCGGATCTAATAGATGCCATGAAAAAACGAAAAGCCCTTAAAAAGTTGAAAGACAAAAGGTCGAACACATACAGGCAGGGGCTGATGAAAATTGAACAGGATTTTACAAATGAGGTGGCAATTGATAAATTCAACCGAAAAAACGCACCCTAAGTTCAATCGCCCCCGCGGAAAAATTTACCCTGAAAAGGAAAATATTACCTATTGCCCGCCTTAGAGCAACCCATTTGAAGTGCCTTTATACAGCAAGGCATTTCCCTCCATATCCTTGATTTAAAAGGCCCGGGCCATTCCCAAGCCCCCGCTGGCTCCGATCTAAATCAACAGCTTTTCGATGTTCATAATACTGGCACACAATATGCAGAAAAGTCTTGCAGCATCGTTGTACTGAAGTTAACTGTTGAGGATACACCAGTATGCAAGCAGACTTTATTATTCCACAAGATCAAAATATCCCTTTTCGCACAGGCATTAAAGGACAGAAAGGGGGAAATGATCTTAGTATTTCAACTGACCCAAAAGCTACAGGCGCTGTTACGGTTGATGAGGACTTTTCAGCAATCCTTCTTGGAATCGCAAGTGAACCGGACTCATCTAAATCAGAAAACGCAATATTTCCCTACCAGGATAATGTAGATGCCTCAAATGGAGAAACAGGGCTAACGGCCACTGATGAAGTCACTGATACTCATCTTATGTTAGATTCCGAATTAGTTTCGCAAGAGGGACAAAAAGTTACGGTATCTTTTCTTGAGCATATGGAGGCGGATCCCTTAAAATCGAATCAGACCGCTCAGATTTCTGATCAGACGACCCAAAAAGCACCTGTAAACCCGACTGAAGTATTTAACAATCAAAATACCTTATTGAAACAGGAATCGAGCCAATTCAAGAATGATTCAGGGGTCCCAAAAGGGACAGACAAAATAACCGAAAATATCTCATTGCCACCTTTTTCAAAAGACCTCACAGAAAATGCCGCCAAGACAAATATACCCCCCCGGGTCTTAGATCAGGCAACTCAACAAAGTGATGCAGGGGTCCCAAAAGGGACAGACAAAATAACCGAAAACACCTCATTGCCACATCTTTCAAAAGACCACGCAGAAAATGCCGCTAAGACAGATATACCCTCCCGGATCTCTGATCAGGCAAGCGAGAAAGGTGATGTGATCAAAAAGGACGGTGCGGTCAAATTCAACTCATCTGATGGGGATTTACCTGACAGTAGATCTGTCAGGATCGATTCTGATAAAGGAAACAACGGGCTCCAGTCTTCAAACGGACAATCTTTAGATAGGGTTCAGGGCTTCCATGTGCCCGCAAAAGAAACAGAAACATCTCAAAAGTCGTTCCAGACCGATACACTGAAGCAAATAGTAGACAAAGCCGCGTTAAATATTAAAAACGGCCAGACGGAAATCAAGATAGATCTCAAGCCTGAAATTCTCGGGCACTTACGCATGCAGATCTCGATTGAGAATCACCAGGTAATGCTAAGAATGCTGACAAATGCGCCCCTGGTAAGAGAAATCATCGAAAACAATGTCAATGAACTCAAGACGGCTCTCCAGAATCACGGATTAGAAATTGACAAGTTTGAGGTCTCTGTTGACCGGGATTCAGATCAATATGATGGAGGATATAAAAACCCTTCATTTGAAAAAACTGCGGGTGAATTTGGCGATAGAGAGGAAGCAAAGGATATTATCCCTGAAGAGGGGGGAAACCCCCTTCATTTTACAGATGAAGGAACAGGGGATAACCACATCGATTTTTTTGCCTGATGGCAAATGAAAAATGTGAATGGCAAAAAACACAAGGATGGAGGTAAATGAAGATATGTCTATTTCAGGATTAGATCCGGTTGTCACGAGCAGCAATGTATCTTCTCAAAAAAAAGATGTCCTCGGCAAAGATGACTTTTTACACCTGCTTGTCACTCAGCTCAAGCATCAGGACCCGCTTAGTCCCATGGAAAGTGCCGACTTTACCGCTCAACTTGCTCAATTCAGTTCATTAGAACAACTGAGCAATGTCAACGAAAACTTAGAAGATCTGAAGTTGTATCAAGCATCCATGAATAATTCCCAGGCCGTGGACTTCATAGGCAAAAGCGTAAAGGCTTTTGGTAATTCAATCCAGTTAACCGATGATGTTACGGCCGAAATACGTTTTGAACTGGGAGCCGGAGCAAGTGAAGTCTCTATTCACATTTATGATTCGAAGGGCACTTTTATAAAAACAATTGAAGCCGGAGTCTTGACCCCCGGGGAACATACCGTAGAGTGGGACGGCACCAACAGTGCAGGCATCGAAGTCCCGGAAGGCGCATATAAATTTGAAGTGCTTGCTACGGATACAGCCGGAGAAGAAGTAAAAACTACATCTTTTATTGTTGAAAAAGTAACCGGCATATCTTTTATAGACGGCGTTACTTACCTTTTGGCAGGGGATCGAATGATTCCAATAGGCAATGTGATTGAGATTACAGAAGACTGAAAAGAAATTCTTTGTAAGACCTAAATTGTTACTAAAATTTAAATATAAAAAGGAGGCAACAAAATGATAGGATCATTATTCGCGGGAATAACAGGGCTAAATGCCAATGCCACGGCAATGACAGTTATTGGAGACAATATTGCCAATGTCAACACAACTGCCTTTAAGAGCAACAGGTCTGCATTTGCCAATATCCTGAGCCAATCCCTGCAGGGCTCCATCGGCAATGACATTGGCAGGGGCGTTCGATTCTGGGGAACCAGCCCCCTCTGGAGCCAGGGTTCCCTTGAGACTACGACCAGCCCCACGGACCTTGCTGTTAATGGGAAAGGTTTCTTTATTGTCAACGATGGTGGAGGATCCACATACTATACGCGTGCAGGGGAGTTTAATTTTGACAGGGGCGGATACCTGGTAAACCCGGATGACTTAGTTGTCCAGGGCTATCAGGTGACAGCAGTAAATGCGGACGGCACACTTCAATTAGGATCAATCCAGGACATAACTGTTCCTGGGGAAAGCACTACTCCTCCCTCAGCCACAGACGAATTTACTATCGACCTGAACCTTGATGCTGGAGCCGTCAATGCTGATTCCTATTCTACTTCATTATCTTTTTATGATTCCCTGGGAAACCCCATCGATTTAACCCTTTTATTTACAAAAACGGCGGTGCCCGGACAATGGACTGTGGGGGCTTCAATACCGGCGTCAGCTGGTACAGGCGCCACAATTGACGGTGGGGCAACAATGCTAATGACATTTGACGCAAATGGAGAAATAACAGCACCGGCAGGAGACGTAATAGTCTCCCTTGCCCTGACAAACGGGGCCGATGCCCCCCAGGCAGTCACATGGGACATTGTTAATGATGCCGGTAGCAGCAATGGTGACATTACAGGCTATGCAGCAACATCCGCCGTCTCCTTTCAAACCCAGAACGGCTATCCATCCGGAATGCTCCGCAACATTGCAGTTGATTCCGATGGCGTTATTACAGGAGCATACTCCAACGGCCGGTTAATGCCCCTCTTCCAGATTGCCCTGGCTGATTTTCCGAGCTACTGGGGTCTGGCAAAAATGGGTAATAGCCTCTATAGTGAATCCCTTGCCTCCGGTCAGGCCATGCCGGGGACACCGGCAAGTGGCAGGCTGGGAAATATCAGTTCCAACTCACTTGAGATGTCGAATGTTGATCTTGCCTCTGAGTTTGTCAAGATGATAACCACCCAGCGGGCATTTCAGGCAAATTCCAGGGTTATTACCACAAGCGACGAAATACTCGCAGAGCTGATCAATATTAAGAGATAAGGGGCCTGTATGAACTGCCCCGTACAAAACCGCACTTAATTGTTCACCGGTTTAACCGCCAAGCATCGGTTGGAGCGGCTTTAGCCTCGACCCCGGACATTGACGCCATTTAGAAATCGCGGCTAAAGCCGCTCCTACAGGGGGTGGTGACCGGAGGACATGGATTTCGGTTATAAATTTGATGAACTCGTAAAAACTCATGTAAACGCCTGGATTCCCGCCTTCGCGGGTATGACGGCTATCATATCTACTTGATATTAAATGCTTTATCGTCATTCCCGCGTAGGCGGGAATCCAGATAAACAAGAAAATTCGACTTTTTACGAAGCCATCAAATTTAAAATCCATTTATATGGGAGGTGTTAAAATGATCGAGGTTACCCGTTTAGACAATTCAAAGATGCTGATCAATGTGGAAATGATACAATCCCTGCAGGAGACACCTGATACTGTCATCACATTTACTACCAGAGGGAAGTTGATCGTCAAAGAACCCGTGGAAGAAATTTCCAATAAAATTATCAAATACCAGAGGTCAATTCATAATGGGTTTTCTAACCTTATCTACGATGATAATGGCTCGTGTTTTACTTCTTAAGATGATATAAAAGGCGTGAAAATCCATCTACTCAATAAATCGGGGTAAGTGCCTTTGCATACCAATATACTGGATTCCCGCCCCGCATCAAGTGCGGGATAAACTACGGCGGGAATCCATGAGCTATACCTCTAAATACTGAGATGATACGTGAAAATCCACAATAATGAACTACCTCGCAGCCCCGCTCAGGCGGGATCTCCGTTACGCTCCGACAAGCTGCGGGGAATTAAACCCCTGCCTGCCTCTGGTTGGCTTGTCCGCCTTTGGCGGATTAAATTGAAAGACGCTGGCGATGATTTATAACCTAACGTCAAAAAGTTGACAATCCCTGGTAAATTTTGACGTGATCAGGAAATAATCCGCGCCAGATCTTTATTTTAGTTAGAGACCACGAACCCTACCATTTTCACCTCTCATTCCCCCCTGAAATACAAATCTGCCAATCCTATTCGCCTAAAAGGTAAATCTTTTAAGCACTTAAATGCGTGCAATCCCTGATTTGGCACAATATTTGCTCATCAAAGGATAGCAGTAGAGAAAAAATTCCTCACGGATATATGGGTTCATTCTTCTTACGCCTCGTCTCTTTGTTCCAGGCATGGGCCTGCCCTGTATCCAAATATAATTAATAAAGGAGAATTCTGGTGGATATCACAACATTTGTTGGTATCCTTGTAGCCGGTGGTCTGGTAGTCAGTTCAATCATAATGGGCGGGCCTGGAGGATGGTTTATCAATTATCCTTCTCTTATGATTGTGATTGGAGGAACCATGGGCGCGACACTCATAAATTATCCCCTTTCAGATGTAATGAGTGTATTCGGTGTGGCAAAAAACGCCTTTTCACATACCTCCGAGTCGCCCAACAGGCTTATTGCTTTGATAATCGACTTCGCTAAAAGGGCCAGACGAGAAGGAATCCTTTCTTTTGAATCACAACTTGGAGATATCGACGACCCCTTTCTCGTTAAAGGGTTACAGTTAGCCATAGACGGAATGGAATCAAATTCCATAGAGGAGATTCTGAGAACGGAAATCCAATTTGTTCAAGAACGGCATAGATTGGGCTCTGAAATATTCGCCACCATGGGTGCATTTGCCCCTGCTATCGGGATGCTTGGAACCATTATTGGTCTGGTTCAGATGTTAATGCAGATGGATGATCCCAGTTCGATCGGAGGCCCAATGGCAGTTGCCCTGCTTACGACGTTTTATGGAGTGCTTTCGGCCAACCTCTTTTTTATACCCATCTCCGGAAAACTCAAAACACGAAGCAAGGAGGAGATGTTAATAAAGCAAATGACCTTAGAGGGGATCCTTTCAATCCAGGCCGGCGACAATCATCGTATTGTGGAACAAAAGCTCAAGGCTTTTCTCGCGCCCAAGATACGTGAATCCGGAGAAGAAAAATAAGGAAAACAATGACTGGAAATCCCGGAAAACATAGTTTGCAGGACCGGTCCGGCATATCTGAAGACGGTGGATGGGAAATAACATATACCGGTTTTATTCTCATTCTTCTCTGTTTTTTTATTATGTTGAGCTCGTTTGCTTCTTTTGAGGAAAGCAAGGTCACGCGGTTTGTGAAGTCATTTTCAAATGCCATCAGTGTACTATCAGGAGGCAGAAAATTCGAACACGGTCAAGAGGCGTTGAATAATTCAGCCGATATTGTTGATAAAAAATCCGAAATAGCCGAGTTCTTCCGACAACTCAGCGCGCTTACAAGCAATCTTGGTCTGGGAAAAGACGTAGAGATTTCATCTTCCAAGAAGGGAATAATGATAAGATTTTCTGATACTGTCATGTTTGCTGTCGGCGCTGCTGACGTATCGCAGGCAGCCTTACCGTTGCTTAAAAAAATCGCATCCTTTATCTCAAGTACGTCCTATTCAATCCGCATCGAAGGACATACTGATAATCTTCCTATTCGTAACAGGAGGTTTGCCTCGAACTGGGAACTGTCAACCGCGCGTGCGGTGAAGGTTCTGAGATATTTCCTGGAAATCGAGAAAATATCTCCGCAGAGATTGTCTGCGGTAGGATTTGGAGAATTCCATCCCCTTTTCCCGAATGACAGCCCTGAGCACAGAGTCAGGAACCGTAGGGTAGAGATTATCTTCCATAAGAAGGGGCAAATGAAACTGGCACGGGAGACGGAAAAATGAATAGAGATAAATTACTAAAAGAGCCTGCTGATGTCAAAGAAGAGCCGCCGAAGTGGCTCATAACTTTCAATGATCTCATGACTCTCCTTATGGTATTTTTTGTCCTTCTATTCGCTATGGGCAGTGTGGATGTAAAGATGTTAAAAACCTTTCAAAACTCTCTCCAGAGCGCACTTGGTGTTTTGGAAGAGGGACAAAAGGTATCGATTGGGATCTCAGACACAGGTTCAAGTTACGGGAAAGAAGATCAGGAGAAAATTGAAGATCCCATCAAAGCTCTCGATTTAGAACCTGAAATTTCCGTTACTTATACAAAGGAAGGAATTGTAATCACGCTTGAAGACAAAGTCCTTTTTACATCAGGGATCGCCGATATTAACCCTGATGCCTATCCTATCCTGGACACGATAGGCGCTGCAATTAAAAAAATGCCTGAATCCATTCGAGTTGAAGGACATACCGACAATGATGCTATCCGTACCGACAGGTTTCCTTCAAATTGGGAACTATCAACCGCGCGGGCAGTAAACGTAGTGAGATACTTTGTCGAATCGGGAAAAATCCCCCCACGGAGGTTGTCGGCAGTGGGATATGGAGAAGCAAAGGCCCTTTTCCCAAACGACACACCTGAACACAAAGCCAAAAACCGGAGAGTTGAAATCATTCTGGTGAAAGAGGAGGAAAACTAAAATGCCAAAAAAAACACTGCTCATAGTTATCACTATTTCGCTGCTGTTTATGGGGGTTATGGGGGCCGGTTTCTTTGTCATGTGGGGCAAGATATCATCCCTTAACCGGCCGGCGAGCGCTCAGAGTGAAGAAGTTTCAGAAGATATGGCCGAAGAGGAAAAGGCCACGGACAAAATAGGACCCATGTTTGCCCTCGACACGTTTATCGTAAACCTTGCTGATAAAGAAGGGAAGCGGTACTTGAGGGTCACGATGAACCTGGAGTTAAAAAACGATGATCTCACCGACAAATTGAAGAAACAACTCCCCCGGATCCGGGACAGCATCTTGATGGTACTGCCTGCTAATAAACAGGAAGACATCACTACCGTTGAAGGTAAAATCGCTTTACGCGAAGAAGTAATGACCGAACTGAATAGCTTCCTGGGTGAAGGGAGTATAACCAATCTCTATTATACAGAATTTGTGATCCAGTAAAGGTAAAAGGCTTATGTCCGATCAGATCCTGTCTCAAGAAGAAATAGATGCCCTCCTTACTTCAATGGACAAAGGAGAGGTCGATCTGAAGGCGGCCAAAAAGGAAGTCTTCGATGACGTTAAAGTCTATGATCTCACTTCACCGGGCAAAATGCTGCATAGACAGTTTTATGCCCTTGAAGAGGTATACGACAAGTTTATAAATCTATTGAGGAAGTCTGTCTCTTCCCTGCTCCAGAAGGCTATTGATGTTGAGGTTGTGTCCACTGAAATGGTTAAATTCGGTGAATTCAGACAGGCATTTTCCAATCCCACGAGTTTCAATATTTTCAGCATGGATCCCCTCATTGGATCGGGCCTTATGGCTATAGAACCAAACCTCGTATTTTCTTCTATAGACTGTATGTTTGGCGGGTCGGGAAAGCCCTTGAGCAAAGTAAGAGAATTCACGCCCATCGAGCAGAGGATGATAAAGAAACTCGCTGTTGAGGTGCTGAAAGACCTTGAGAAAGCATGGGGGTTTGTCTATTCGATAAACATCTCTTTGAAAAAAACAGAGACCAAACCCGAGTTCGTCCATCTGTTTGCCCCCAATGACCTAATGATAGTCGTTGTTATTTCATTTAAAGGGGATGAATTCGCAGGGAATATTCATCTATGCGTCTCCTACCTCACGCTCGAGCCTATCAGAGACGAGCTCTCCTCTAAATACATGATAGACTCGGATATGGAACATTCGTGGAAATCTCAGATCCTGCAACTTTTAAAAGAAACCCGGGTAAAAGTAACCGCAGAATTAGGCAGAACCGCTGGAAACACTGTTGGTGACTTAATGAACCTGCAGACAGGGGACGTTATTAAGCTTAAAACCGGGCCCCATGATCCGGTGATAATTTCTGTTGAAAAGATTCCAAAATACCAGGGTTTTTCGGGAGTTGTTAAGGGCAATCAGGCAGTTCAAATAACATCCTTACTTCGCCGGAATGGAGGTGCGAAAAACAATGGTTGAAGCCAAAAAAAACACAAAAGAGCTAAACAAAAAATCCCCTCCTGAAGGTTCGCTAAATGAATTGGAGCCCAATAAGTCACAGGGGGAGGCGGCCGGAGTTACTGAACCGGATATACAGGAAAAACCTCCTCTATTTCCCCACATCAGCAACGCGCCTGACTCCACTCAGCCAGATAAGATAGATTTCATACTGGATATCCCCCTGGAAATAACCGTTGAATTAGGCAGGAGTAAATTGAGCATAAATGAATTGCTCAAACTCGGCCAGGGATCAGTTATCGAGCTTTCAAAGTCTGCCGGGGAAAACCTGGAAATACTTGCCAATCAAAAATTAATCGCCAGGGGCGAGGTTGTCGTTGTTAATGAAAAATACGGCATCCGTCTTACGGAGATTATAACCGCGACAGAAAGAATTGAGAGTCTTAAATGAACTATCATCCCGATCTTCTTTCAACAACCATTAAGATGTTCGCCGCCCTGAGTGTTGTCTTAGGCGGGCTGTTGCTCTTGTTCTATATTTCGAAGCGTTTATTAAGAAAAGGAATCAGAGGACCAAAACAAAATTTGATTAAAATCCTGGCAAACAATTATATCGGGGTTAAGAAAAGTATCTCATTAGTCGAAGTTCCTGGTTCAGTCCTGGTCTTGGGGATTACAAATGACAATATAACTCTCCTTTCAAAAATAGAGGACCAGAAAATATTAGACAAAGTTATTGGTTTTAAAGGAGATAAAACATCGTCCTCATTTTCGGATCAATTACATGAATTATCATCAAAATTCAGACAAAGTAAGAATGATATACATTTCCAGAAAGAGAATTTGTAGCTTTTTCCAGATCTGGATTCCCGCTGTAGTTTGTCCCGCACTTGATGCGGGCCGGGAATGACAAAATGAGGTTTTACATTCCATCATTCCAATATTCCAGTATTATCCCGCCATGGTGGGATTAGCGGATCGAACAAGTTTATGCCAAAACTCGTAAAAACCATCATAATTGCTTCGATGTTTTTGATAGCGTCTATTACCTTGTATCCTCATATTTGTTGGGGTGATGCCCAGCCCGCACCAGCATCATTCTTTACTATCAGTCTGGATAATGCCAAAAGCCCGGGAGAAGTGTCTGTAGTTCTTCAGATTTTCGCCCTGTTGACGGTTCTTTCATTAGCCCCTGCAATTCTAATAATGCTGACCTCATTTACAAGGATTGCTATCGTGCTCTCGCTGTTGCGCCAGGCAATGGGGACCCATCAGATGCCCCCTAACCAGATAATTTTGGGACTTTCAATGTTTCTAACATTCTTCATTATGACGCCTGTCTGGCAGGATATCAATAAACAGGCGCTTCAACCATACTTAGAAAAGAAAATAACTCAAAAGCAGGCGTTAGAAAAGGCATCGCAACCCATAAGAAAATTCATGTTTAAACAGACGAGGGAAAAGGACCTGGCCCTGCTTGTTAGTATCGCAGATATTAAGCGGCCAAAGACCGCTAATGAGGTTCCAACTTCCGTGCTCATTCCTTCGTTCATAATTAGTGAATTAAAAACAGCATTCCAGATAGGTTTTTTGCTTTACGTGCCTTTTTTGATTATCGATATAGTTGTAGCCAGCGTTCTTCTTTCCATGGGAATGATGATGCTGCCACCTATAATGGTTTCTTTGCCCTTTAAATTGATGCTGTTCGTCCTGGTTGACGGATGGTATCTGATTGTCGGGTCCTTAGTGAAGAGTTTTGGATAAAAAAGATGTCACCTGAGTTCATATCCGGATTTTTCGTTGAAGCATTGAAGACAGCCATGCTATTGGCCGCGCCATGTTTGATTTTTGGTCTGGTTGCAGGTGTGCTTGTGAGTATGTTTCAGGCCGCCACCCAGATTAATGAGATGACCCTGGTCTTTATTCCGAAAATGCTTGCAGTTGGAATTGCAATACTCATTTTTTTCCCATGGATGCTTCAGGTTATCGCCGATTTTGCCCGAAACATCTTTATTAACATCCCCACCTATATCCATTGATTACACCAGGGCGGGAGAGCGTGAGCAGTCAAATGACAATTCTTAGTATTTCCCTGCCACAATTTCAGACGTTTTTTTTAGTCTTCCTGCGGGTGGGCGCGATTCTGATAAGCGCCCCGCTTTTTGGAAACAAAAACATGCCCGTATTGTTTAAAGCCGGACTATCGATTGCAATCAGTATTGTCCTTTTTCCCATCTTGAAATTAGACAATGGCCCTTTCCTCAGCGGGACTGTACCCTTTGTTATAGGCGTAGCAGGTGAAATTATTATGGGAATCATTATTGGTCTTTCTGTCAGGCTGGTATTTGCCGGGATTCAATTAGCAGGACAGATAATAGGCTTCCAGATGGGTTTTGCCATTGCCAATGTCATGGATCCCGTAACAAGCGCCCAGGTTCCGGTCCTTGCCCAGTTTAACAACCTTGTGGCCATGCTGATATTTATGGCGACTAATGCTCACCACTGGTTCTTGCGGGCATTAGCGGAAAGCTTTCGTCTGGTTCCTCCTCTTGATTTCCAATTCACCAATTCCTTAATGGAGCAGTTAATGAGTCTTGCGTGTAATATGTTTATTATCGCCGTCAAGGTGGGAGCGCCCATCATGGCGGTCATGCTGCTTACGAGCGTTGCTTTCGGTCTGGTCGCACGAACAGTTCCGCAGATGCACATTTTCATTGTGGCTATGCCGGTAAAAATTGCAATTGGGCTTGTGTTCTTAGGGTTCAGCCTTCCAATTTTTTCACTTTTTCTTAAACAGATATTCGCCGATTTTGGCACTGATATTATCCTTCTCTTTAAAGGAATGTAGACAGTTATGCCCGAAAATTCCGACCAGGAAAAGACCGAGCCGGCGAGTCCTAAACGCCGGGAAGATGCCAGGAAAAAAGGACAGGTTGTCCAGAGTCGAGAAATTCCCTCTGTTCTGATTTTATCAAGCGTCCTGGGGTTATTCCTTTTTTCAGGACCCTGGATGATATTGAGTATTTCGGAGATTATGCGAGGCGTTTTTCAAAATATTACAACTTTGCGTTTTGAGGACACTAACGTACACATATTTTTGTCTGAAGTCTTTGTGCAGTCATTCATGATCCTGGCGCCCCTGATGTTGATTGTTCTGGTTGCTGGAATTGCGGCCAATCTCCTGCAGGTTGGTCCTTTATTGACCGGAAAACCTCTTGTCCCTAAACTTTCAAAGCTCGATCCTATTAAGGGAATAAAGAAATTATTTTCCTTAAGATCTCTTGTCGAGCTTATCAAAATGGTTTTTAAAATCATTTTTATTGGTTGCGTCGCATTTTTGACACTGCGAGGGGAAGTTGACACTATTCCCTCCCTGATACAAATGGGGGTAGGAGATATCCTTGGCTTCATCGGCAGGGTCTCACTTAAGCTTTGCTTTTTTACCTGTCTCACTCTAATTTTCATTGCAGCTCTGGACTATGCCTACCAGCGCTATCAACATGAAAAGGACCTGAAGATGACCAAACAGGAAGTCAAAGACGAGTTAAAACAAAGAGAGGGGGACCCTAAGGTTAAGGCCAGGATCAGAAGGGTTCAGATAGAGATGTCCCAGCGCCGTATGATGGAAATGGTCCCTGAAGCAGATGTCATCATAACAAATCCGACAAATCTTGCTATTGCTCTTAAGTACGATCCCGAAGGGATGATCGCCCCACGGGTATTAGCAAAAGGAGCCAGGTTTATTGCAGAACGGATTAAAAATATAGCTGAAAAACACGGTATCCCCATCATAGAGAACAAACCCCTGGCTCAGACTCTTTTCAAGGTAGTGGAAATTGGGGACTTTATTCCTGTTAACCTTTACAGGGCAGTCGCCGAAATCCTGGCATATGTCTACAGGTTAAAAAATAAGTAAAGAATCCACGCCCATCGAAGATCCCGCTATGCGGGGGAGGACATGGTTTTAAAATCGAAATAAAAATATGCCTGAGATAAGGCATGAAAAATGCATAATATAAATCTGCAAACCTGAAAACTGAGGTCCTCCTCCATTATATAAGAATGGACGTGAGGGCGCAAAAAAAGGCAGGGTTTTTCTATTATGGGGATAACAGGTCAAACACAATTTTTAAGCAAATTTCCATTAATTGCGAAAAACACCGATATTGTCATGGCGCTGGGAGTGGTGAGCATCCTGATATTTATGACAATACCCCTGCCGCCTATGCTGCTCGATATCCTCCTCTCATTCAACATAACAATTTCTTTAATAATCCTGCTGGTTGCCACTTATATCCTGAGGCCCTTAGAATTATCGGCATTTCCTTCCATAATCCTGTTAGGCACATTATTCCGGCTGTCTCTAAATATTGCTTCAACTCGAATAATTCTGCTCCATGGAAACGAGGGAACAATGGCCGCCGGTAAAGTTATCAAGGCATTTGGAACCTTTGTTGTGGGCGGAAACTATGTGGTGGGCGCCATAATTTTCCTTATCCTTGTCATTATTAACTTTGTTGTTATTACAAAAGGTGCGGGAAGAATTGCCGAAGTAACAGCCCGTTTCACTTTAGACGCTATGCCCGGCAAACAGATGAGCATCGATGCCGACCTGAATGCAGGTTTAATAAATGAACAGGACGCCAAGGCAAGGAGACTGGAAATCTCTCAGGAAGCTGATTTCTATGGTGCCATGGACGGGGCAAGCAAATTTGTCCGGGGAGACGCCATAGCAGGGGTAATAATCACCCTGATCAATATTATAGGAGGGCTCGCAATCGGAGTCCTCCAGAATGGAATGACCTTTTCACATGCGGCCCAGAATTATACCCTGATGACAGTAGGTGACGGACTGGTTACCCAGATTCCCGCCCTGGTCATTTCAACCGCGGCAGGTCTTGTAGTAAGCAGAGCAGGCTCCGAAACAAATCTGGGAAAAGAAATAACCTCTCAGATCTTACATCAGCCGCGCGCTATTGCTATCGCCGCTGTCGTGCTCTTCGCGTTTGGCATTGTTCCCGGACTCCCGACCGCTCCATTTATTTTTCTGTCAATAGTTTCAGGGTTCATTGCTTATATAGCCTCGCAGGCAAAACAGGCCGTCCTGGAAGAAGAAAAAGCCAGAGAGACCGAGGCCAAAGCCATTCCCCTGGAAAAAACCGAATCCCTTCCCCCTCTCGATATCCTGTCACTTGATATTGGATACGGATTGATTCCTTTAGTGGATAAGCAACAGGGCGGGGAGCTCTTAGACCGGATCAGGTCAATCAGGCAACAGGTTGCGCAGGAAATTGGTATCATTGTTCCCCCTATCCATATACAGGATAACATGAAACAAAGACCCGGTGAATATACTATTCTACTCAGGGGAAATGAAGTTGCAAAGGGCGAATTGATGACAAACTATTATCTGGCCATGAATCCTGGCACCTCAGATGAAAAGATTGACGGTCTGCCGACAAGCGAGCCTACCTATGGGCTGCCGGCTTTCTGGATTAAAGAAGAAGCGAGAGAAAATGCAATTGCCAGGGGATACACGGTGGTAGATCTGGCAACTGTCCTGACAACACACCTGTCTGATGCGATCAGGCGACATGCTCACGAATTATTGGGAAGGCAGGAGGTCCAGCAATTATTGGATAATCTCAAGGACTCTCATCCAAAGGTTGTTGAGGAGCTGGTTCCAAATCTGTTGTCCCTTGGCGGGGTGGTGCGAGTCCTGCAAAATCTTCTAAAAGAACAGATTCCTGTGCGAGACCTGCTGACTATTTTAGAGACATTAGCGGACTGGAGCCCTGTAATAAAAGATACAGACGCGCTAACAGAATATGCCCGCCAGTCGCTGGCAAGATCAATTACTAAACTCTATCAAAACCCTGAAGGAAAAATAAGCGTAATAACGATTGGACAGAGCGTTGAAAAGGTAATATCAGAGGCGATTCAGGAAACAGAACAGGGCAGCTTTATCTCTATGGACCCGGTGATCGTCCAGGACATCATGGAAAACCTCGCCCACAATCTTGAGCATTTTTCATCACTGGATTATCAACCGGTAGTTTTGTGTTCCGCCCAGATCAGATCACATTTCAAAAAATTCACAGATCGCTTTATTCCTAACTTAGTGGTGCTCTCATATAATGAGATTTTAACTAATTTCAAAATTCAATCATTAGGTACGGTGGAAATTTCCGATGCAGATTAAACGGTTCAAAGCACAGGACATGACAGATGCATTAAGGTTGATCAAACTGGAGTTTGGCTCCGAGGCAGTGATTCTTTCCGCTAAAAATCTCAAGAAAGGAAGAGGTATACTTGGACTCCTGGCAAACCCCGGAGTGGAAGTTACTGCAGCAACCGACTCATATCATCCGGAAGCAGGGGGAAAGATCCCTTCAAGCATAAAAACGGCACTTCATGACTATCAACAGGGTCGTTTCGGTTATTATGCCCCTCATGCAAGAGGTTCTATTACATCGCTTAAGCAACAAAAAACTGCAATTAAAAACAGACCCGAACATATGACTAATAGAAATAGTGTTTCTCAAAGCACCGCTTACGAATTACTTATGATACGCCGGCAGATGGTATCCCATGGCGTGGATGAAGCCCTAACGCTTGAATTGATGGAAAAAACCGAAAGAATTGCGTCAATAAAACCACTTACAAATAATGATGAAATTAAATCATGTCTGGTTCATATCCTTGGTGAAATGGGCATATCATGTAATCATACAGAGACACAGCATAAAAAACAAAAGCTAATTGCTTTTGTAGGTCCAACCGGAGTGGGAAAGACAACCACCGTTGCCAAGTTAGCCACATACCACGCCCTTCAAATGGCAAAGCGAGTTGCCCTGATTACGCTGGATAACTACAGGATCGGGGCTATTGATCAACTTGAGATTTATGCAAAAATCATCGGTATTCCCATTGAGGTCGCGACAAGCGCCAGGGAGCTAAAAATGGCACTCAAGAAGTTTAGGAATGAAGATCTCATTTTAATTGATACCGCAGGGATTAGCCAGGGTAATGAATCTCAATTTAATGAGCTGGCAAGCCTTCTGGATAAACTTCGTCATGTCGAAATTCAGTTACTCCTGAGTGCAACTACAAAAGATGATGACCTCAATGACATATTAAAGCGGTTTAGATTAATTCCAGTTAGCGGGCTGATATTCACAAAGCTCGACGAAAGTACAACATACGGAAACATACTCAATCAATTATCACGGTCAAAATTTCCCGTTTCATATTTCACAAACGGCCAGCAGGTTCCCGAAGATATTGAAATCGCATCCTTAGACAAATTGTTAGACCTGATATTATTCCGAAAACATGAGACAAAACTCGTTGACTACCCGCACATAATATTAAAGGACAAAAAAACAAAAGAAGATACCCCTGGTCAACGTTTTAGTAAATATTATGTTGCTAATAAAACTTCGGATGTCTTTCATTATCCGGACTGTAAATGGGGTAAAAAGATTAAGAAAGATAATATCATAGAGTTCAAAAACATAGAAGACGCAATGAACAAAGGGTTCAAGCCCTGCGGATTATGTAATCCTGACAACATTGAAAATCATAATCTATCCTCCGGGATTCCGGACAAAAAAAGGATCGCTACCTTTGGATATTAACCCTGACGTATTAAACCCAAACCGGACAAAATCCCGTCAGAGCGGGACTCGCGCCACAGGACGTTTGATTGTAACACTTTAACGCTTTGTAAACAGGGCAGGATAATACATTCCTGAGCAGTTACAAACAGGGAGATATTGAAACAATGATGCAAAAGGACTACCCCAACAACGTAATCAGCCTGATACCAAAGATTGCGGATAGAAAAACCGTTTCACCTCAAGAGAAAGGCGTAAATCGCAGATCAAATACGCGGATAATCGCCATAACCAGCGGCAAGGGAGGAGTGGGTAAAACCAGCATTGTTGCCAACCTTGGATATGCCTTTGGTCAATTGGGAAAAAAGGTCCTTATTTTAGACGCTGATTTAGGGTTAGGCAACCTTGATATATTGTTAGGGTTGGCCCCAAAGTATAATTTGTCCCACGTCATTACAGGAGAAAAAAAAATGACGGAAATTACGTTGGAAGGTCCCGGGAATATTAAAATACTTCCTGCCTCCTCCGGTATTCAAGAGCTTACACTGCTGACAACAAAACAAAGGGATCACATTCTTGCCGAACTTGACCTATTGATTGAGCCTGTTGACATTTTATTGATTGATACGGCCGCTGGTATTTCTTCAAATGTCATGCATTTTAATGCCGCCGCACAGGAAATAATAGTCGTTGTGGCGCCTGAACCTACTTCTATTACAGACGCCTACGCTCTAATGAAGGTCCTGTCGATAAATTATTCAGAGAAACATTTCAAATTACTGGTTAACCTGGCAGCAAACAGCAGTGAAGCATATGAAGTCTTCAGACAACTGAGCATGGTTGCCGACAGATTCCTGGATATATCAATCGAATACATCGGTAACATACTGTTTGATGAAAAGGTCGCTGAAGGCGTGCGGCTTCAAAAGATCGTTACACAAGTATTCCCTCATACCCAGGCAAGCAGATGTTTTGCCTCCCTGGCAAAGAATATGGACAAATCGCCTCCCCGTCCAATTTCTGGCGGGCGATATCAGTCCTTATTATAAAATTTATTTGTCCCGAACAGGAGAATTGATTGATCATGGAGCTGGCAAGAAGGCAGGCGGATGATTTAATAAGGGAAGACAATTTACAAAGGGACTGCCTGATAAATGAACATCTTCCCCATGTCAAATATATTGTTCACAGAATTGCAGCGCATATTCCTCCGAGTGTTGACATTGATGATTTAATAACCGCCGGGATTATAGGTTTGATCGAAGCAGTCGATCGTTATGATCCTGAAAGAGACAACAAATTTATGACTTATGCCACGTTCCGGATTAGAGGCGCGGTACTGAGCGAATTGCGGTCAAGGGACTTTCTTTCGAGACTAAATAGAAGGAAATTCCGCGAGTTACAAAAGGCATATTTTGACATGGAGCAGAAATTAGGGCGAGAGGTCAATGACGAGGAAATCGCGGAAGAACTGGGGCTTGACCTTGAGGAATTGCATGAGATCAAAACAATTTCCAGCCTATCCTTCATCGGATTTGAGGAAATGGGATATTCTCTAAATGAAGACAAAGTTAAACTAACAAACTATCTGGCCAATGGCTCTACCGATGATGGTTTTGTACTGACAGGGCTGAAAGAAGTGGAAGATACAATTGCCGCAGCCATGGAACGATTGCCTGAAAAGGAAAAACTGGTAATTTCGCTATACTACTGGGATGAATTGACAATGAAAGAGATTGGAAAGGTTTTGGATATAACAGAATCGAGAGTCTCCCAGATTCATTCCCAGGCAGTTATTCATCTGCGAGGAAAACTTAACAGGGAAAGTCTGTTTGAAATTTAACCTTCATTAGTCTTTGAGGTTAAGACTCATGGTTGAGAAGATTGAGATGCAAAAAGGATTAATCCCTGTCTTTTCTGCTAACAGAGTAAAGCATGTGAAACGCCAAAACGGCAGTATGCATAAAAAACGCTTTCACAGGGACCTTAAGGAAGAAAAAGACAAGAAAAAAAATCAAACGGATAATACATCCGTTTTCTCGGAAACTGAAGATGCGACAGGGCAAACAAAAAACACGCCGGAGGCAGACTACAGGATTGATCAAAGGCCTGAATTGAAAAATAAAGCAGTGGATGATGCACAGGGGAAACTAATAGATATAGTTGTTTAGCGTTTCAGATCATGATTTTAACAAAAATCTTTGGCTGGAACTCTATATGACCGGTTCAGGGCAAGGAGTTTAAAATGGCATATCTGACATTTGATTTCTGGGAGACAGTGATTGATATAACCGGTCTATGCCTTTGCGTCATTACAGTTATATGTCTTATAATAATCAAATTCAAAAGCAATAAAAGTGCCCGGGAATATGCAAAAAAGGGAAATCCCGGCATGTTTAATGATGCGCTTATATTTCAGTTATTGAAACAACAATCCGGGAAGTCGTTTGATGCTATTATTGCCACCATAAACAAAGAGCGCCGGGTTTTGAAGGAGTTGGTAGAAGATACAAAAAATCAAAACGGGAGCAAGTCTTTCAGCTTAGAGTTAAAAAACCAGGCCGGTAATGAACCATTGACCGGGCGCCATGAAGAGGTCATCAGGATGGTTGATCTGGGTCTGAAGGCTGGAGAAATCTCAAAAAAAACAAAAATACCTAAGGGTGAAATTGAACTTTTAGTTAAGCTTAAGAAGAAAATGCATAATGAGGAAGTACCGACTCCTTTACATATCAGGCATACGGCATCAGGCCGTCAATAGGCAAAAATGGAAGAAGGGGAAAAAATTGCCCGTATAATGCCGCTCTTATGCGCAATATTTATTCAGTGTTGTTTAAACAGGCTTCAGGTATTGCCAAAACCATATTTATATAACATGGCAGACACTGGTTGAGCTAATAGTAGAAAGGTTATCCAGTTATTTGTGCGCAAAAGCATCAGCCAGGATGAAATTATACCGCATAACAATGATACCTGGTATGTCTTTTGCATTATTTTAAGGTATGAAATGCAATATTTTATTTTTTTTCGCAAAATTTTAATGAAACCGTCAACGTTAACGCTTTAAAAATAGCACCGGGTCACACGCTGGAGATTTAAATATGAGTGAATCGATATATACAGCCGCTTCTGGGGCCATAGTTCAACAGATTAGATTGGAGGTCCTTTCAAATAATCTGGCTAATATCAATACCGTAGGTTTTAAAGAAGACAGGACAGTTTTCAGGTCCTATCTTCCTGGTTCACTGCCTCCCGAAGGAGGATCCCCGGAAGTAACTTTAATTTCCGGAGGGCAACAAGCTCCGCTAAATAACATCCAGGTTGCATTTGAAGGGACCATGACCAACTTTTCACCAGGCCATCAAAAATATACAGGCAATGCCCTTGATCTGGCCCTGAATGGAAAGGGTTTTTTCTGCGTTCAAACGCCGGAAGGAACTCAATACACACGAAAAGGAAATTTTTCACTTAATAAGGAAGGAATGCTGGTCACCCAGGAAGGTCTAACAGTTATGGGCAACGGTGGAGAAATAAAAATCGACGGACAGAATATTGTTGTTGATGCGAAAGGAAATATCACGGTAGACGGAAAACAGACAGATACCATTAAAATAGTTGATTTCCCCAAACCCTACCCCTTGAAAAAGGTTGGGGACACCATGTTCGCCCTAATGGATCCAGGCGTCATTGAAAATAACGCCGAAGAAATCAAGATAAGCCAGGGATTTGTCGAACTCTCCAATGTGGTTGCCATAAGGGTAATGACAGAAATGATAGAGGTGCTCAGGGCATATGAGTCGTACCAAAAAGTAATAAAATCCGTTGATGATGTAACATCAAAAGCGATCAATGAGGTCGCAAGGTTGGCATAATAACAAATAATAAGGGGGGGAAAATGATACGGAGTTTATGGATAGCAGCAACGGGGATGGCGGCGCAGACATTAAATATTGATGTTATTGCAAACAATCTCGCAAATGTAAATACAACCGGTTTTAAAAGGAGTCGTGCCGATTTTCAGGACTTATTATATGAGACCCTCCGCCAGCCGGGGGTTGCCTCTTCGGAAGAAACCCAGGTGCCTACCGGAATTCAAATAGGCCAGGGGACAAGACCTGCTGCCGTCCAGAAGATTTTTCTCCAGGGAGATTTCCAGCATACCCAGAATGAGCTGGACATTGCCATTGAGGGCGACGGCTTCTTTCAGATCTTACAGCCCAATGGAGAAGTTGCCTATTCAAGGGCAGGGGCATTTAAGTTGGACAGCGAGGGAAGGATCGTCACATCTGATGGGTTTCTGATTGAACCGGAACTCTCTATCCCCTCTGATACAATCGCGGTCTCCATCGGAACAGACGGAACAGTCTCGGTCTTACAGGCCGGAGGGACACAGCCCAGCGAGATCGGAACCATTCAGCTTGCAAGGTTTATCAATCCTGCCGGATTGAAGAGCATCGGCAGGAACCTGTACCTTCCCACATCGGCATCAGGTGATACTATCACAGGAACCGCCGGTGAAAACGGCTTCGGGACAATAGCCCAGGGATACTTAGAGATGTCAAATGTTAGCGTGATTGAAGAAATGGTGAATATGATTATCGCCCAGAGGGCTTATGAGATCAACAGCAAGGCAATTCAAACCGCCGATGACATGTTACAGATTGCAAACAACATAAAGAGGTAAGATATGCCGATGAAAAAGCCAAAATTTGAAGTTCGAAATCAAGGAACTGTTTTTTTCGTCTTTTTCTGTTTTGCGATCTCATATTTCCTGTGGGGAGTGCCGGTTCATTCAGCCCTGGCAAATACAGCCACTATCAGAATTTTTAAAAACACAACCGTTGAAACAGAACAAATATTGTTGGGAAAAATTGCCGAGATCACGGGTGAAGACCGGAATCTGGTTCGAAAAATCCATGCCATTGTCATTGGAAAAGCCCCCCTGCCGGGCAAGTCACGCCGGATTGATGAAGACTATATCAAACTCCGTTTAAAACAAAATGACATTAACCTGTCTCAAATCAAGCTGCATATCCCCGGCAAAATCGAAGTATTCAGGGCCTCTATCGAGATTACAAAAGAGGAAATTGAAAAAATTGCTTCGGATTTTATCATACAGCGTATCCCCTTTAAGAAAAACAGGGTAAAGATAAAAAAAATTCAAGTAAGTCACGGGTTAATTCTCCCTAAAGGGAACATTACATATAGGGTTGTCCCTCCTAAGAGCATAGAGTCATTCTGTACGATACCCCTGTCCATATTTTTCGATGTAAATGGAAAATTTCAAAAGAAGGTCTGGGCAACTGTCAACATTGAGATGCTGATAGAAGTGGTTGTCACAAAAAGACCCATGGGAAGATATAGGCTTATAACAGAAGATGATATTCATTTGCAAACAATGGATCTGGCAAATTTGCCTTCCAATGTCATTACTGACCTTGAAGAGGTCATTGGCAAGAGAATGAAAAGGACAGTTAATTCAAAAACGGTTTTAAGAACCGATCTCATTGAATTTCCTCCTCTGGTAAGGCGCGGAGACGTGGTGCTGATCATTGCGGAATCCGATGGCCTGAGAATTACCACGCGTGGAAAAGTAAAAAAAAGAGGCTGTAGAGGTGAGAGGATCAAGGTTGTAAATCTTGACTCAAATAAGATGATATACGCGCGCGTACTTGATTCAAATACAGTAAAGGTAGATTTTTAGAGGTAAAAAAAATGTCTTTCAAACACATTAGGTTCTCAAGCTTTCTTATTTATGGCTCTTGTTCCTGCTTCCTTTTCATAACCCTTTTCGGCTGTGCTGCCCGTCATAAGGAAACGAAGCCAAAAATAGAGGCTATTCGTCATAAGGCCGTGCAAAAACCGCAGGTAGTGCATGAGGGATCTCTATGGAAGGAAGCCAGCCCTTTAGGGGACCTGTTTATGAATCCCAAGGCCAGAAAGGTAGGGGATATCGTAACGATCAGCATTGTTGAATCCTCAAGTGCTTCGAATAATGCCAATACCGGTACCAGCAGGGAATCCTCCCTGACCGCCGGCATAGACCAGCTTTTTGGCATGGAAGACTGGTATCCGGACAGATACCCCCATTACAGCAAATACCTCAGCGTATTTAACAAAGCAGGGAAAGTAGCGGTAAAGGGCAGCCTTCAGAGCGCCTTCAAAGGGGACGGGGCAACCACCAGAGATGGAACCATGACTGCTTATATCACCGCAAGAGTGACTAAAGTATTTCCAAACGGGAACCTGAAAATCGCTGGTTCCAGGGAGATAATGGTAAACAGCGAGACACAGTTTATATCACTGACCGGCATCATCCGGCCCAGAGATATTTCTCCTGATAATATAATCCTGTCCACCTATATCTCTGATGCCAGGATCGCATATAGCGGAACAGGGGTAGTTGATGACCGGCAGCGTCCAGGCTGGCTGGCAAATATACTCAACAAGATCTGGCCGTTTTAGATGTTCGATTTTCGCCCCTCCCTTCGCTGGGGCAAGCTCTTCGCGGGAGTGACGTGATTTTGACTTTTTTCGAGTGCATCAAAATTGACTGGAGGAAGGATTCCGTTTGATCCCTAAAGCAAAGTTCGCAAACTGTCAATCGCTAACTACGGCAAGCGAGTAAAAAATGAGATTTTCCTTTTTGTTTTACACATATAAAAGAATACTTCCGGGATTCGGAATAATACTCTCAATCCTGTTCCTTTTTGCTGCACAAGTTCATGCCGTCCGGATCAAAGACATCGCAGATATTGAAGGGGTCCGGCTGAACAAGTTGATTGGATACGGATTAGTCGTCGGTCTGGATGGAACAGGAGATGGTCAAAATTCAAAATTCACCATTCAATCCATGGCGAGCATGCTGGAAAAGATGGGAGTAACGGTTAATACCGCAGATATAAAGGTCAATAATGTCGCCGCCGTAATGCTCACTGCTAATCTCCCGCCATTTTCAAGGGTGGGCAGCAGGCTCGATGTCCTTGTCAGCTCAATAGGCGATGCAACAAACCTCCAGGGGGGAACATTGCTTTTCTCTCCCCTAAAGGGAGCAGACGGACAGGTTTATGCCGTTGCCCAGGGGCCGGTCAGCACAGGCGGATTTTCTGCAGGGGGACAGGGCGCCAGCGTCCAGAAGAATTTCCCTACTGTGGGAAGGGTTGTAAGCGGCGCCATCGTGGAGAGGAAGATACAACCTTTTTTTAACAACAAGGACACCTTATACTTAGCCTTACACAACCCTGATTTTACAACTGCCTCTCGTATGGCCGAGGCAATCAATATGGCCTTATATGCTCAATTAGCCGAACCCCCCGATGCAGGGACTGTTAAGGTCAAGGTTCCTGAAAAATATTCAGGAAAAATTGTCGAATTTGTCGCCCTGATAGAAGGACTGGGGGTCACACCGGACACAGTGTCCAAAGTCGTGATTAACGAAAGAACCGGAACTGTAGTTATGGGGGAAAATGTCAGGATCTCAACTATCGCAATTGCTCACGGAAACATCAGTATCCAGGTCAAGGAAAGTGCAGATGTTTCCCAGCCGCTTCCTTTCTCACAGGGTCAGACCGTACAGGTCCCTGACACAAACATCATGGTAAAAGAGGGAAAAAGCCCGATCTTTTTGGTTAAATCCGGGGTGAGTATCGGAAAGGTCGTGAGGGCATTGAATGCGCTCGGGGTAACCCCCCGGGACCTGATCGCCATCCTGCAGTCCATCAAGGCGGCAGGCGCTCTTATGGCGACATTAGAGGTAATATGATGCCAGACCCAGTATTTTTACCAGCCATACCGTGCCAGAACACAAACGCGACCAGTAAGATGCAAACTGTCAGGAATTCTCCGGAATCCGGCAAGACCACTTCGGATTTAAAAAGCAATGCTCAACTTGAGGAAGCGTGTTCCGGCTTTGAGTCTCTTTTTATTTACATCCTTCTTAAAGAAATGCGGGCCACCATACCCAAGTCAGGGTTCATGAGCGGTGGGAAGGCTGAAGAAATCTATACATCCATAATGGATTCTCAATTAGCAAAAGAAATTTCCTTAAAGGGAGGGCTTGGTCTCGCTTCCATCATTCGTGATCAGCTCACGGGCAGGTCGGAACAGGTTGAAAAGCCAAACAGGACCAAATAAATAAATTTAAGTTTTTTCCATATTATGCCGATAGAGTACATGATTGGAGATAATCGAAATAAATAAAACCAGCCGGTAATACAGGAGGCTTAACTAATGAAAATCACGGGGAAAGACCCATCTGTTAATTTAGAGGCATATGTCAAAAATATTAAGGACAAAAAAAAGATAGATGCCTCATCCGGACAGGCCCCTAAAGAAATTCCCAAATCCGATAAGGTTGTGCTGTCCCCAAGGGCGAAAGAGATTCAGGAGGCAAAAAAGCTCTTAGATTCCGTTCCCGATATCCAGGAAGAAAAGGTGGCACGGATAAAAGAGCAGATCGAAAATGGAACATATAAAATTGATGCAAAAAAGATTGCCCAAAAGATGATAAAGGAATCTCTTCTAAATGAACTGCTGTAATGGTTAAACAAACGTTACTATTCAGGTATCTCTTTTTTATTTAGACAGGATAACCCCGCGTTCCGCGGGGCAGGCAACGATAAACAGGAACCTATTTTTATTAAGTCACAAACAAGCCTTTATTGTAATAATCCTGTAAATCAAATAAAATATCCTGGTAATATACCTTACAAACAAACTCCGAATAAGGAATTTAATATATCCTCTTTGCGTTTTTCTTAAATATGAAATGAATATTTAAAATAATTTCCGACCAATGGGGAGAGCGGGTTAAACCAGATTATAATAGAAGGGTTTAACCAAAACAATTACACATAAAGCAAGGAACGGTCTATCAGGATATCTAAAGGATTTACAGGAATACAAAAAAATCAAGTTAATCCTGTTATCCTGTCTAATAAATACCTGTGTAGTTACAAACAAACCAGTATTCCAATATTCCCCCCGCTGTTTCAGCGGGGATGAACGAAACGAACTAACTTGTACCTGGACTGGTGATCAAAATGGATTTGTTATTAAATAATTTTATAAGTCTGATCGAAGGAGAAAACGGTCTTTTTCAAACATTGCTTAGCATCCTCCAGAAAGAGAAAAAAGCGGTCGTTATTTCAGATCTTAAAGAAATAAATGAAACCACAAAAGAAAAAGAGAGTCTGTTCCTTAAGATTCGAATCCTGGAAGAAGAAAGATCGAGAATGCTTATAAGACTGGCCAATCATCTGGGATACCGGTCTCGTGATCTCACCATGAGTAAAATATCTCAGCTAATAGAAGAACCCTACTCCTCTCGATTGAAGTACTGTTATTCAAATCTTCTGTCATTAGTACAGAGTATCCAGGAAATTAATCACAACAACAGGTCATTGATTACCCATTCCCTTGAACTCGTCAGGGGATCTTTAGCCTTATTGAATAATTTGGCGTCCTCTAATGTAATCTATTACCGGTCTGGCAGGATGCAACACAGTGATCAAAGCGGGATGGTTGTCTCTAATGAAATCTGATTGAAACAAAAACAGGTGAAATGTGAAAATGGCGGGGACTAAACATGAGCAAAAAAGATGACAGGATCGTACAGGCAGTAAAAAACTCTACCCTGAATGATGCCGCGGCCCTTCTTATTCAACTTGATCCGGATGATATTCCGGGCCTGGCTGAATTGCATGAATCACTGGAAAATATTGCGGGCGATGAATCCTGCTGTGAAAACTGCAGGGAAAATATTGTCCGGGCCATAGAAATTGTTGAAAACATAATTAGGAGAGATGTCCCTGACCCGGACTCCGCGGTTACACAGGTTGGCGACCTTATTGAAATCGCTATGAATGCGGTAGAGGAACAAACATACAAAAAGGAGAGCAGTTCCCCCGGGGACCCTGTTCCCCATGATGAAAAACATGCCCCGGAAGATCCGACCACGGATCACGATGATGAGAACCCTTCAGAGGCAGTTTCAGACGATGACGAATCGCTGCCCGCAGTACCCGCACCGGAGCAGGCGGACCGGTCAGTTGCTGATGATCCGCGGCCAAATTACATGCCTGAGGACGTGGACATTGATCTAATGAGTGAGTTTATCACTGAAGGCATAGACCTGATCGCAAGCGCGGAAGAAGCGTTATTAACGCTTGAGACCAATCCGGAAGATACAGAGTCTATAGGAACCGTTTTCCGTGCCTTTCATACTATTAAGGGGAATTCCGCGTTTCTTGAAATCACACTCCTTTCGGAAATAGCCCATCACGCGGAGTCTCTTTTGAGTCGTGTCCGCAACAATGAAATACGCTATGCCGGAGGGTATGCCGACCTGGCGCTCCGTTCCCTTGATATGATCAAATATCTCATCGACTCTGTCCAGGACGCCTTAAACGGCGAGCCTCTTACAAAACCGGATGGCTACGATGACTTAATGGGCATTCTGGCAAACCCGGAGGCAGCCGGCATATCCGACAAAACTATAGAGACCTCTGAGCTCCGGGTCGGCGATATCCTTGTGGCCCAGGGCAAGGTTGACAGGGAGAGTGTGGAAAAGGCCGCAGACGAACCTCGTCTCGGTGATATCCTGATAGCCCAGGATAAAGTTGACCGTGAGGAATTGGAAAAGGCCGCAGCCGCCTATCCTGATAAACCAATCGGTGAGGCGCTTGTAGAATCAAAGGCCGCCTCAGTAAAGGATGTTGGCCAGGCCCTTCGAACTCAGCGCCAGATGAAAGACGCCAAAAAGACAGTCCAGGCATCAGTTCGCGTGAGTACGGACCGGTTAGACCAGTTGATTGACATGGTGGGAGAACTGGTGATCGCACACTCGATGGTGGCCCAGGACCAAGTAGTTGTCAACAACAACCACCATGACCTCTTAAAAAAGGTCGCCCACACAAACAAAATTGTCCGTGAACTGCAGGATATGAGCATGTCCATGAGGATGGTTCCCTTAAAATCGACTTTCCAGAAAATGACCCGGCTGGTAAGGGACCTGGCCCGTAAC
This sequence comes from Desulfobacteraceae bacterium, assembly GCA_030613055.1. Taxonomy (GTDB): domain Bacteria; phylum Desulfobacterota; class DSM-4660; order Desulfatiglandales; family Desulfatiglandaceae; genus JAUWMR01. The sequence goes on along the minus strand of JAUWMR010000002.1, from coordinate 22,729 downwards.
ACCGGTAAAACCATTGATTTTGTCACCGAAGGCGAAGACACTGAAATTGACCGCAACATGGCAGATGCCATCAAAGATCCCCTCGTTCATATGGTTCGTAATTCAGTGGATCATGGTATTGAGCCGCCCGAGGTCAGGAGGAAAAACGGAAAGCCTGAACACGGCAGGGTGAAATTATCCGCGTATCATTCTGCCGGCAGTGTTGTTGTTGAGATAAAAGACGACGGGAAAGGCATAGACCGCGATGTGATCCTCGCCAAGGCCCTGGAAAAAGGGCTTATAAGCGATGGAGACTCTCTCAGCGACCGTGAGGTCTTCAGCCTTATCTTCGAGCCGGGTTTTTCAACTGCCAAGACAGTCACTGAGGTATCAGGCCGTGGTGTAGGGATGGATGTAGTCAGGAGAAACATCGAGTCGCTGCGCGGGCAGGTAGAAATACAATCAGAACCCGGAAAGGGAAGTGTCTTTCAGATGAAACTTCCACTGACCCTGGCAATTATTGACGGAATGGTTGCCCGTGTTGGTTGCGAGACATACGTCATTCCGACCCTTTCAATCATCACGTCTGTCAAGGCCGATCGAGCCGATCTTTCAACTGTGCTCAACCGGGGTGAGATGCTGTCACTCCAGGGAAAACTCATTCCATTATTTAGACTGGCCAACCTGTTCCATATAGACGGCGCTGAAAAGGACCAGGATCAGCCTCTCATAGTAGTTGTTGAAAATGACGGGAATCAGGCCGGTCTGATTGTTGATGAGCTGGTCGACAGGCAGCAGGTAGTCATCAAGACATTAGGGGAGGCAATGCAAAATTTGCCCGGCATCTCAGGCGGGGCTATTATGCCGAACGGTCGGGTAGGTCTGATTCTTGATGTCACAGGCGTGGTAAAGCTTGCAAATGCCGGTAATGGAGACGGCGTAACCTTTTAAATTATTTAGTCGCCAGGTAAAAATTACTTAATCCGCACTTGTAGATTCCCGCTGTAGTTTATCCCACACTTGATGCGGGTCGGAAGTGACGTGATTTTGATTTTTTACGCGTTCATCAAGGAATAAATGAGACACATAATTGTAGTAGCTGATATGAAGGTCGGGAAAACGGGAGACTCACTTATAACCCACGCCCTGGGCAGTTGCCTCGGATTAATGGTTTTAGATCCAGTGGCACAGGTGGGGGGATTACTCCATGCCATGCTTCCTTTATCCAGGATCAACCCGCAGAAGGCACAGGCCAATCCTTTCATGTTCGTGGATACAGGGGTTCCGGAGTTGTTCAGGCAACTGTATGACATGGGAGGAAATAAAAAGAGAATGGTGGTCAAGGCAGCCGGTTGCGGTGCCCCCCTTGGTAAAAATGAAATGTTTAAGATCGGGGATAGGAATCATACCGTACTTAAAAAACTCCTCTGGAAAAATAGCATCCTCATAGAATCCGAGGACGTTGGTGGTACAATTAGCCGAACGGTCAATTTTGATCTTTCAACCGGTCAGGTCATAATCAGCAGTAACGGGCAGAAGAGGGAGCTATGACACAAACGGACATACATGAAATAATGACAAAGGTATGCTCGTTTCCGAGCATCCCGGGGACAACTGCAAAATTGCTCAAGCTGTTAGATGATCCGGACATACCCGCATCTCAAATTGAAGAAACCGTGAGATACGATCCGGGTCTCACTGCCAATATCCTCAAGCTGGCAAACTCCGCATACTTCGGGTTTGCCTCAAAGGTTGGCTCGGTAAAACAGGCCGTAGTCCTGTTGGGCAACAAAAGAGTCACCCAGTTAGTAATGGCCTCATGTGTAAACGCAATTATACAAAAGCCGGTCGTCGGCTATGAGTTGCCCCCCGGCGAACTCTGGAGACACTCAATTGCGGTATCTGTTGCCTCGGAGGGTCTGATGAAGGAATTAGAGCTTTCCACAAACCAGGAAGTCTTTACCGCGGCCCTTCTCCATGATGTCGGGAAACTGATTTTAGGCGAATTTGTAAAAGAAGACTTAGAGAAGATTGAGGCTTTGACATCAGAAGGAATGCCTTTCCAGGAGGCTGAGCATGAGGTGTTAGGGATAGACCATGCGCAACTCGGAGCCCATATTCTAAAAACCTGGTCGTTACCGCCGGATATCATCAGTGCGGTCCGGTATCACCATGATCCGGACTCTGCCGGGGAGACGAATACGCTGGTAGATATTGTCCATGTGGCTGATGTATTGAGTCTGATGATCGGAATTGGGGCTGGAAGGGAAGGACTCCATTACGAACCGTCACCTTCGGCCACAAAGAGGTTGGGGATCAAGGCATCTCACCTCGAAGGGGTCGCCAGCCGGACATTGCAGTGGGTTAATGAATTGTCCGACGTTTTTGGTTTAAATGAAAATATGTAACATCTCAAAAAGTTCGGAAGAATCAACTGGATTCCCTAACGTTTGATTTACCCAAACTTATTGAGAACTTATGAAAACAGTTAGAGAATTTCCTTTTTATTGTAATAGTTTAGCTCTTTGAAAACAGTACCGGGCCATGGGGATCTCTTTTTTAAAAGCCGCATCACAAATTCACCTAATGCTAACAACACGCCCCCTGGGCTTTGACCATTGGCTCGGAGAAGGCAGGGATGGCGGTCTTAATCATGAAGATTTCTACATGGGGCTGTCCGTTGCTTAAATTTCAGGTCCTAACTGCCGGGCCATGTAATGATGTAAGCATATGCGGCTTATAAAAAAGAGATCCCCATGGCCCCACAATCCATGATCGATTTTTTCATATAGCTAAACGGTTACCTTTTTTTTTAATAGCGGCGTAGTCCCGCCGGTAGGCGGGATTTCATAAAATCGCGAAGCAATTTTATAAGGGGTAAAAAAGATGTCAATTAATGTCCTTATTGTTGACGATAGCAGTGTTATGAGGGCTATGATCTTAAAGACTTTGCGCATGACCGGCCTTCCCCTTGGAGAGACCTATCAGGCTGCCAACGGTCAGGAAGGGCTTGATGCCCTTGAGCAGCACTGGATTGACCTGGCGATCGTGGATATTAACATGCCGGTCATGAACGGCGAAGAGATGATAGACCACATTCGGGAAAATCTCGAAATGAAAGACCTTCCGGTACTCGTCATATCAACTGAAGGAAGCAAGACACGCATAGAACGATTGCAGCACAAGGGTGCGAAATTCATCCAGAAACCCTTTTCCCCGGAAATTATCCGCGATACTGTCAAAGGTATCACAGGAATAGGAGCTAATGATGAATGAAAAGTTAAATGACATACTGTCTCGTGTGGCCGTGGAGAGCCTGGAGAAACTGGCCTTTATCTTTTCTTTTCCTGAAGAGGACAATGGCGACATGGACTACGATTCTGCTGCTGCGGCAGGCGTTTCGTTTACAGGTCCATTTTCAGGGAGCCTGATCATAACAATTTCGCGCCAGGTTCTTGTTGAGCTGACCTCCAACATGCTCGGAGTTAATGATGGCCAAGAGACTACGCCGGATCAACAAGAAGATGCTCTGAAAGAGACCATAAACATTATCTGCGGAAACCTGCTGCCCTTTATCGCCGGAGAACAGGCCGTCTTCAACATTGATACTCCGGAAATCATTGCTGGAGCTGATGCCATAAAAAATGCAGTAACAGATAGTGACGGTCGAAAACCCGCGTCTTCAGTGAAACTTGATATTGACGATGAACAATGTGCTCTTTTCCTGTTCGGTGATATCCAGGTTGTCGGGGGATTGGTTGAGTAGTTGATTGGTTGAGTGGTTAAGCAGAACGAAATAAAACCCCAATTGAGAAATAAATCTTGCAAAAATATGGATAGAGACTTAGCAGTATAGAATTTTCGCAGCATAGGAAATTTATTTATAAAAGCCCCATAGATGGAATATGAATTCTATTCCGTCACTCCCGCGAAGAGCTTGCCCCAGCGAAGGGAGGGGCGGGAGTCCAGTAAAAGGCATTTATGGATTCCCGCCGTAGTTTATCCCGCACTTGATGCGGGGCGGGAATGACAATAAAAGAGGGCTGACCCCGGAAGAAAGCAGGGAAATAAGATGATCAAAGTACTTATAGTAGATGACTCTGCCGTTGTTCGCAAGGTTCTAACAGATGAACTATCCAAATATGATGGGATTGAAATAGTCGGAACCGCTGTTGATCCATACGCGGCCAGGGACAAGATCGTCAAACTCAAGCCGGACGTGATTACACTCGATCTGGAAATGCCTAAGATGGATGGCCTTTCATTTCTTGCGAAGCTTATGAAATTCTATCCAATGCCGGTTATTGTGGTGAGTTCCGTCGCTCCGGAAAACAGCGAGAATGCCCTGAGAGCCCTGGATCTGGGCGCCGTTGACGTCATTAGCAAACCGGGAGGCTCATATTCTACAGTGGATATTTCTCAAAGCCTGGCCCGCTCTATTCGTATTGCCGCCTCAGCACGTATTAAAGCGCATCCGGACAAATCGAGTTCTTCCCCTAAAAAGCCCCAAATATATGATTTCCGGTTTGAAACAACAAACAGGGTGATTGCAATCGGCGCCTCGACCGGTGGAACCAAGGCCATCGAGGTCGTGCTTTCTGATATGCCCGCTATATCTCCAGGCACGTTGATTGTGCAGCATATGCCGGAAAAATTTACCACTACATTTGCCGGAAGACTTAATGAAATTTGCCAGATGGAGGTACGCGAAGCAAAGGATAACGACCACGTTGTCCCCGGCGTCGCCCTATTAGCACCAGGGAATTATCATATGGTGCTCAACCGAAATGGCGGGAATTATTCAGTAAAAATAAAGGAAGGTCCTCGAGTTCACTACCAGCGGCCCGCGGTGGACGTGTTATTCCATTCAGTAGCAAAAAGTGCAGGATCCAATGCAATAGGCGTGCTGCTTACAGGCATGGGAGCAGATGGAGCCACAGGGTTGCTGAAGATGAAACAAAACGGATCTTTTACCATGGCCCAGGATGAGAAAACGTGTGTCGTATTTGGCATGCCCAAAGAGGCGATAAAGCTCGGGGCCGCTGCCAAAGTTGTTCCGTTGCAGGATGTCTCACGCACAATTATCAATGCCCTGCAAAAAAAAGAAAGGATAGGTGGCTTACCATGACGGGCATCTATAGTGTAATTATGAACGCAGGAAGAGGAGCCCTCTTTGCCCATCAGAAGGCAATTGAAGTAACCGGTCACAATATTGCCAATGTCAATACCCCTGGCTATTCACGCCAGAGGGTGAATCTGGCAACAAATGATCCCATCTCAGTTGGGATAGGACTTGTGGGCGGTGGCGTAAGGGCTACGGAGATCCAGAGAATTTACGACCGTTTTTTAGGGCTTCAAATCAATAATGAGAATCAGAATCTGGGAAGATGGGAGGCCCAGAAAGGTGCCCTTGAAAGAGTGGAAATTGTCTTTGATGAAACCTCCGGTTATGGGTTGAACCAGGCAATGAGTGAGTTCTGGAATGCCTGGCAGGATCTGGTCAATAACCCTTCCGGCCATGTGGAGCGAGTGACCCTCCTGGCTAAAAGTGAGACCATGGCAACCACCTTCAATAATATGTACTCGAACCTCGAACAGATCCAGAAAGACATGGATACCAATATCAAGGGAACCGCCGGTGAAATAAATCTGATTGCAGAACAGATTGCCGATCTCAATCAAAAGATAGTCCAGGTTGAAACAGGTGGCATAAATGCTAATGACTACAGAGACAGTCGGGATTTGCTGCTGAAAGAGCTGTCATCATTGATTGATTTTGACTTCTTCGAAGACAGTAACGGGAGTATAACCGTCCTGGTGGCCAATGGAAAACCCTTAGTACGAAATTACTTTTCCTGGGATCTATCCACTGAAACCAATCCTGACGGCCTTCAAAACATTGTATGGGACGATAATAACGGGAACACCGTGGACATAACTAATGATATTTCAGGCGGAAAGCTAAAAGGTTGGCTTGAAGTGAGAGATGTTGCAATTGAAGATTATAAAACCAGGCTGGATAATATGGCTTCAAGTATTATCACTGAAGTTAATAACAGTCATACAGCAGGGTTTGATTTAAACTCAAACCCAGGAGAGGTCTTTTTCACAGGGACATCAGCCTCAGACATAACTGTAAATACAAATATTGCAGGAGACGTCAATCTGATTGCAGCATCCGGGACTGCGCTGGGAGTACCCGGGGATAACAGCAATGCAATAGCGGTTGCAGAACTTCAAAACGGAACTTTCATGAGCGGTGGCACCGCCACATACGATGATTTCTATAATTCTCTTGTCAGCGATGTCGGGATCGCTGTGCAGTCTGCTGGAATAAATTACGATCATCAAGAAGCAATGGTCTCCAGCCTGGACAATTACCGGGAATCGATTTCGGGGGTATCTCTTGATGAGGAAATGGTCAACCTGATCAAATTCCAGCATGCATACGATGCTGCCGCCAAACTGTTTAGAACAGTAGATGAATTAATGGATACTTTAATTAATATGGCGTGAATTAGTTTAGTCGTTAATTGGTTAAGTAGTTGATTAGTTGATTAGTGTTTTGATTTCTAACCATTCAACCACTCAACTAATCGACCCGTCAACCAAAACAGGAGAAATAAAATGCGCGTATCAAATAACCAGATGGCTAATACAATTACCAGGAACCTCTTCAGGCAGGCCGGAAACCTCCTTAAGGCTCAAGAAATCGTCACTACTGAGAAAATAATTAACAAGCCATCTGATGATCCCGTAGGAATGGGCAGGGTCCTGGCCTCCCGGAAAACGCTTTCCTCTATTGACCAGTATAACAGGAATATTATCCATGGAAAAACCTGGATTGAAATTTCGGAGACAGCGTTAGGGTCAATCGAAACGTTACTTAATAAGGCAAAAGATATTGCCGTAGACCAGTCAGCGGGAGACCTGGACACCAGGTACATAGCTCTTAAAGAAGCAAAGGACATATATGACCACGTACTGAGCCTTGCAAACACAAAGTGCGGTAACAGCTATGTCTTTGCGGGGCACGAGACAGGTACCGCGCCGTTTTCCAGTGATGGCAACTATAATGCGACCTACCATGGTGATGCCGGTGAGATTAAAATAATAATTGGCGAAAATACTGATACACGCATAAACGCTACTGGTGAAGAACTGTTTGATAACGGCGTGGATGTCTTTGGTGTATTAAAGCAATTGATAGACGGCCTGGAAACTGATCCTTATGTCCCGTCCGATATTTATGATTTGATTAATCCGATCAATAACGCCATTAGCCAGGTCCGGGAATCGAGGGCTGAAATCGCATCAACCTACATTCGATTGGAGTTAACGGAAAATCAGCTTTCTAAATTTAAGCTGAATGTTGAAAATATACTTTCAGATACTGAAGATGCTTATATGGCTAAGGCAATTGTTGATTTACAAAAACAGCAAGCAGCTTATGAGGTTGCCCTGGAGGTGGCGGCAAGAATAATTCAACCGAGCCTCATTAATTTTCTCAGATAAAATAACGGTTTTGTTGCTATTCAGGTGTCTCTTTTTTAGACAGGATAACCCCGCGTTCCGCGGGGTTAAGTCACGAACAAAACATTATTGTAATAATCCAGTAAATCAAAAGAAATATCCTGGTAAAATGCCTTACATATAGACCCCGAATAAGGAATTAATATAATCTCTTTGGGTCTCTCTTAAATGTGAAACGAATATTCAAATTAACTCCCGATAAATCGGGAGAGCAGGTTAACCCAAATTACAATATAAGGGTTTATACTAATCACTTACCCCTATAGCAAGGAACGGGCTATCAGGATAGTTAAAGGATTTACAGGAATTCAAAAAAATCAAGTTAATCCATGCCTGCCCCGCGGAAGGCGGGGTTATCCTGTCTAATAGAACCTGTGTAGTTACACAGTTTTTACCGGTGAGCATATGAAAAAGAACATATCAGCTTTCATGATCTCAATCTCATTATCCTTTCTTATATCCGGAACGGGCCTGTGCCTGGACGGCAAGGACATCCTTCGCCTGAAAAAAGCAGGGATAAGCGACAGGACAATCCAATCTATGGTGGAAGAAAAAATCATAGAGACCTGTGCCTTCACAGTCAAGGAAATTGTAGATCTCAAAAATGCCGGTCTGAGTGATGAAACCATCCGGATATTGATAAAACATGGTTCTTTCATGAAAGAAAGGGCGCCTGTAGTTTACGGAAAGGATATCAAGTCAATCAAGTTCAACACTGTAAAAGACATTATTGAGCTTAAAAACGCGGGAATTAGCGATGAAGTTATCCGGGCAATAATAACTTATGCCTCAAAAGATTCAAATGATGAGGAAAGGGGAAAGGCATGGGATATGCTCAAGAATATGGGAATAATAGTAGATAAACGGTAAACAAGTGACTGAGAAATCAAATAGACCGGCTGCCACTAACTACTTCCTTGAACCTGGATACATATTTGTGGCAACAAGACCTACCGCAATATCAACAGTGCTTGGATCATGCGTTTCGGTTTGTATTTATGACCAGAAGAGAAAGACAGGTGGAATGAACCACTACCGGCTTCCTTATATTCGCGAAAAACACGTTGCCACGGCAAAATACGGCAATGTAGCAATAATTACACTTATCCGCATGATGATCCATGATGGTTCAAAAATAAAGAACTTAGAGGCGCAAATCTTTGGCGGGGCATATAATCCAGGTGTTTCGAATAAAAATATTGGCCACGAAAACATCATGATTGCCAAAAAGATCTTTGTCAGGGAGCGGATAAGTGTCACTTCTGAAGACGTGGGCGGACGCAAAGGAAGAAAGATCGTATTTAACACCGATACAAACGAAATTGCTGTGCTTAAGGTAGATAAACTCCGGTTATCCGACTGGTACCCTTATGAAAATGAACGATAATGAATCCACGCCCGAGGGACATGGCATTGACTTGCCCCTAAAAGGGGATAAAGCACTATAAGAAAAAAGTGCCTAAAGTTCATAAGGAGGTTCAATTGTTGTTGCTCAAAAAGAAAGAAACAGATGCCTTTGATATTGATGAATTGCAGGAAAAGCTCCGGGACGAAGAGGAAAAGCGCCGGTTCTTTCTAATTGCTATCCGGGCATTACTGGTTTTTGTCAGGGACTTTTCATTAGACCTGAAGGAAATTGACTCCGATGGCTTCAGGAAAGGTATAGATGATTTAACCGAAAAATTTATATCGGGGGAAAAAGCAAAGACAATACGCTCCTTTTTTGAAAAACACAAAAAAACAATAGTTTCATTTATTAATCGCCAAAAAATATATCTGCATGACAGGGAAAAGGAACTTAAAGACATCATAGCGCTTCTGACTAAGGCTATGACGACACTCGATGCCGAAAACAGGGATTATAATGAAAAGATTTACAAACAAACTGATAAGATTGAACAGATAACCCTGCTTGATGATATCAAGAAAATAAAGAATGCCCTTTCAAATGAAATTGAACGAATGAGAGTGACCGTTAAGGAGAAACAGGCTCACGAAAAAAAGCGGATAGAAACACTTTCAAATAAGGTAAGTTCCCTCAACGTTGAACTGGAAAAGGCAAAAGAAGAATCCTTGAAAGACGGCCTGACAGGTATCTATAACCGGAAGACTTTTGACAGTCATATAAGGAATCTTGTGGAGAGAAATACCGTCAAGCATCTGCCTTTTTCAATGCTCATGCTCGATATTGATGATTTCAAAGAAATCAATGATACATATGGCCATAGCATAGGAGATCGAGTAATAATGGCCGTTGTACATAAATGCAGGGAATCCACCAGAAGCCATGATTTTTTCGCACGATACGGGGGAGACGAATTTGTTATTGTCCTTCCAGGTATATCGTTCAGAAATGCCCTAAAAAAGGCAAAACAATTGTCAAAGTCAATAGCTGAGTCTCGCTACTCTTTGAGTGAATTGCGGGACGGAAATAAACTTTCATTTACTGTAAGTATTGGTATGGCCACATATAGGAAAGGAGACTCCGCAGAAACGACTGCCGGACGGGCCGATAGAGCCCTCTATGCCGCAAAGCACTCCGGCAAAAACCGCGTTATCTCTGAAAAGGACCTGTAGGGCAGTTTATTGCCTTCAGTAAAGGTTTCTATTCAGTTCACAATCGCGCCCCGTCAAATATCCGACACATAGGCAGTTATCACCTGAAAACACCTCCCCTGAAAGATTCGCCCACATAAAACAGCGGTGTAATATATTGATATTACATCTATTATTTGCACCCAAAGTTAACCCATCTGCGGCACACATATTGCAATAAACACGCCTATTGCAAAAAAATTGAATTGAGTGGATTACCTCATAAATATCATTAATTGGCTCAAGTTTTTAAGCAAAGAGCCGATGTAAATTAAGGAAATGGAATGCAATGAACTGAGCTAACCCCACAATGGCGCTGGGTAATTCCATGCACCGGTGTGGTACTTTTTTTATTGGCCAAGGCTTGATGGACTCGTAAAAAGTCAGAAAGGACCCGTTTTCGTCATTCCCGCCCCGCACTTGATGCGGGGCGGGAGTGACGGCCTTGGAGCCTTTTTCGAAATCGTTAAGGCTTGAAGTGACTTCAAAAACATCAACCCACTAATGGAGGTGAGAGAAATGGCAGAATTGGCAAAAACAATGGATCAGGCAGTAAGCGCAATTGCCGAGAAGGAAGGGAAATACCTTACCTTCTCTCTGGCCAAAGAGGAGTATGGCATCAGCATCCTTAAGATCAAGGAGATCATCGGAATGATGCCAATTACAACCGTGCCGCAGACACCGGAGTTCGTAAAAGGTGTGATTAATCTCCGTGGCAAGGTCATCCCGGTAGTAGACCTGCGGCTCAGGTTCGGTCTGGAGGCTGCCGACTATACCGACCGGACCTGCATCATTGTCGTGGAGATCAAGGGACAGGCAGGCAACGTCCTGATCGGAACTGTGGTTGATTCAGTCTCCGAGGTCTTGAACATCAAAGGAGATGATATCGAAGAAACGCCTACATTCGGCTCAAAGCTGAATACAGGCTACATTCTTGGCATGGCCAAGATGGAAGGAGGTGTAAAGATCCTGTTAGATATAGATAGCGTTCTCAATGCCGAAGAAATCGCTGACTTAGAGAAGGCAGCATAGATAGGGCTTGGTTGAGTAGTTGAGTAGTCGAATGGTTTAGGTCAAAGATATAAAATACTTAACAACTCAACGACTTAATCCCGCCAGAGGGCGGGACTTAACTGCTAAACTAATCATAATGGAGGAACAAAAAAATGTTTAAGAACATGAAATTAGGAACGAAAATCGCCAGTCTTGCAGGAATATTGATAATCATAATAAGCATTATGTCGTTTGTGGGTTACAATGGCCTGACCGGCGTAGTTGACAGGGTGGAAAAGGCCGATGACGTAAACCGCTTGATCAAGATCATGCTGACAACGCGGCAGCAGGAAAAGAATTTTATGATTAGAGGAGACAAAAAATACGTTGAAATTGTTAAAAAGGATGTAGCCGACCTGAAAAAACAGGCAAATGAAACTAAAGACAAATTCAAGGACTCTGCAAACAAGCAGCAGATGGACGACGTCCTGGCTGCAATCGGACAATACGAGAAGGCATTTGGCAATTATGTATCCCTTCAAGACGTAATTCGCGCTACTGATGGCAAGATGGTCGAGTCAGCCAGGGAGGTTTTGAAGGTTGCTGAGGATATTCGTAAAGAGCAAAAAACACAGTACAATGAATTGGTAAATAGTGGCGCTGATACTGCTGCCCTTGAAGACAAGTTGACCAAGGCAGATGACGCGAACAGGATCATCAAGTGGTCCCTGGAATCCCGGCGACAGGAAAAGAATTTTTTATTGAGGAGTGACAAGAAATCCATTGATCATGTTGGCAAATGCTCGAGTGACATCATCACCCTGGCCAAAGACATGAAAACAAGATTCAATCAGGCCGGAAATAAGGAACAAACCGACAAAATTATTGCCGCGACCCAGGGCTATAAGGCCGCCTTTGATGAGGTTGTCGCAACAAAGGGAAAGCAGGAAGAAGCTAACACGGCTATGGTGGCGGCAGCACGGGCCGCTCAGGAAGTCAACGATACGGCTCGTGCCGATCAAAAGGCCAAGATGGAGAGCCAGATATCTTCGGCCAACAGTATGATGATGATCGGTGCTGGAATTGGTATCTTACTTGGGATAATACTTTCGTTCTTTATTATCAGGGGTATCACCAAGGCAATCAACCGTATTATCGAGGGCATGAACGATGGCGCTGAACAGGTAGCCTCTGCATCAGGGCAGGTCTCATCTGCCAGCCAGTCCCTGGCTGAAGGGGCATCCGAACAGGCCGCATCTATTGAAGAGACATCTTCTTCATTAGAAGAGATGTCCTCCATGACAAAGCAGAACGCGGACAACGCCGGCCAGGCAGACACCCTCATGAAAGAAACCAACCAGGTAGTTTCACAAGCTAACAAATCCATGGGCGAGCTTACGCAATCCATGGAAGAGATATCAAAGGCAAACGATGAAACCCAGAAGATCATCAAGACCATTGACGAGATTGCGTTCCAGACAAATCTTTTGGCCTTAAACGCGGCAGTTGAGGCTGCAAGGGCAGGCGAGGCAGGGGCCGGATTTGCGGTTGTGGCGGAAGAGGTTCGTAATCTTGCCATGCGCTCTGCCGAGGCCGCCAAAAATACGGCCGAGATGATCGAAGGAACCGTCAAAAAGACCAAAGACGGCTCGGAGATCGTCACCAGGACCAATGAGGCATTCGGAAGGGTCGCGGACAGCTCTTCCAAGGTGGGCGAGCTTGTTGGTGAAATTGCCGCGGCCTCCAATGAACAGGCCCAGGGTATTGAGCAGGTGAACATTGCCGTGACTCAAATGGACCAGGTGACCCAGCAGAATGCGGCCAATGCCGAGGAGTCTGCCAGTGCCTCTGAAGAGCTAAATGCACAGGCAGAGCAGATGAAAGGCATGGTTAATGAGCTGGTAGTAATGGTTGGTGGTAGTAGTACGAGCGGTATTCACAGTGGGCCTTCTCCCGTGGTAGAACATCCAAAAACCGGAATCCACAAGATCCTTGCAGCTCCTGCAAAGAAGGGAAAGGGAAAGGAAGTGGCGGTTTCCAGTGCAAAAGAAGTGAGTCCTGACCAGGTTATTCCTATGGACGATGAGGATTTTAAGGACTTTTAGGCTTCATTGCTTTAACCATACGCGGGTGGTAACTTCCGGGTTACCACCCGTGCTACTAATGATACCTCACTGTTTTCATTCAAATGCAATTCTTATCAATACTTAGCCGATATCTAAAGGCGCTGGTGGTCGTGACACTGTTCACAGTGTTTGGTGTAACGGTGTCTAATTCGACTGCAGAGAGGCAGGATAATAACAAATACCGCCTCGTATCGGAAATAAAAATTTGCCTGCTTCAATGCCGAAGGGCAGAAAAGAATTTCATGATGCGACATGATCGGGCAAGCGCGGAGGAGTTTGCCCATGAGGTTATGATAATAATAAATTATTTGGCGAGACTGAGGTCTGTGAGCAGTGATAAAATCATATTGCGTCTCTTAGATGATATTAATGCGGAAATGACCATTTACAGGAATGCCTTTCAGGACATAAAGGGATTGTATGACTCTGCTACATTCGGCTCGGTCAGTGACTCATCCATATCGAAGATTACCGATGAAGTTGCCTTGATGGCAGAACCAACCGCAACTCCTTCATCTGTAGCTACGACAAAAAGCCTTGTAGCCGCGGCCCGAAATTTGGAATATTATATTAATATCTCGCCTAAAAACTCAACTCCACTGATATCGATCTTACAGGCAAGACGATGGGAAAAAAACTTTCAGGAAAGATATGACAGGTTGACAGCTGCTGCAGACTCTAAGTCTATCCTATGCATAAAGAAGATCAAACAGGAGATATCAAAAATCAGGGACTGGTCGCAGTCCCAGGATCTAAGGGTAAAATCCGGGACTATAACCCCTCAATTAGGATTGGCATTGGAGCGATATGAAGCAAATCTTGTACAGCTTTGCAGTAATCTTGACGCATATCATATCAAGAAAAAACAGATGGTTAGGTCTGCCAGGACTCTGGAGAAGGCCGTTCAAATAATCAGTAGAAACCTGTTTGATAACACAACTGAAAATGAAATAGACGGCATATACTATTTTAGCCCAAAAATGCCCATCCACGGTCAACCCCAAGGTAACTATCATGATGTGGGAAGCCTGATTTTGAACCAGCCCTCAGGCTATGGTTACAGGCATTGCAAAAATTGGATGCAGTTTTATTTTGACAAAGACGGTTATTACATTAAAGAGAACTTAATATCTTCCATTTACTTTCATATCTGGATCAGGACAGTCAACAACAGCATTGATGTGGGCTATGAAAAGGAGGGCAAGTATAGCGGGGGGGCCGGTGGGATGGATGACTTTATCTCAATAGAATATGATGAATCTAAGGGCTATTCAAACAAGAACGGCTGTTCCCTGATAACAGGTAAGATTAAGATGGCTTGCTCCGCAAGTGGAGAAGACATATATAAATATGCAATAAAACTTTCAAGGCATTCAGGTTATCCGTCAATAGTAATGGAGCCTAATCAATATTCATTCGTAATCATGAACCCTTATCGTGACAGCATACTGAAATCAATAGATAGTGACGATGACGGCCTGAATGATTATGAAGAGATGTTTGTCTATTATTCCAACCCCTATGATAATGATACTGACGGTGATGGTCTTTCTGACAGAACAGAGGTCATGAGGGGCACATCCCCAAATAATAATGATCTATATTCCGGGGGGGTTATAAAAGGAGTCAATGATACCCCTCACATAGATCATTATAAGGATATTGATGGTGATTGGATTGTTGATAAAGAAGAGAAATATGAAAATACAAAATTCACACTCCATGGCAATCTGATCATTCGTAATGGTGGTTGTCTGACCTTAGAGAACTCTATTTTAGAAATGAACCGAAAAGACACAGGGAAGCGCATATACGTGGACAAAGGCAGCATCTTAAATGTGAAAAAAACGAAGATAGATCTTAACGAAACCAGTCACTGGTATAAGATTGTAGAGGGAAGAAAGGTTGAAACAGGTTCTGATTTTGACATTTATGGGACTTTAAACCTGAGGGAGGGCATCCTTCAGAACGGCCTTGGTATTAAGGTTTATGAGGGGAGCAAGACTGTCATATCTAACAGCCATATCTTAAATTGTTATCATTTGAGCTATGAAGGGGAGTCGGATTCAAAGATAGAAAGCAGCGTAATCTCAACTTTTATTGGAATATCGATATATTGCAAGTCCGCTTCACCTGTTATTAAAGATACTGTCTTGAGTGTCGAATATTCGGGTGTGGGGATTTATTGCTTTCGCTCATCTCCCTCTATTGATAATTCAAAAATTATTGTGTGCGAAGATGAGGATTCAGATGGCTCGGCACTTACCCTGGTTGCAGACTCGCATCCGGTGATATCAAACACGCAGTTTAACACTATAAGGGTAAGCCAGGATAAAACCTCATCAATAGTATTCAAGTAATGATTTTTGCATTTTCCCCGCCCTTTTTGAACATATCAAAGCCAATTTACCCTATAATAAAAAATTCCGTCAAATATCCGACACACAGGCAGTTATTACATGAAAACAACTCACCTGAAAGATTCACCCGCATAAAACATCGGTGTAATATATTGATATTACATCTATTATTTGCACCCAAGTTTACCCGTCTGCGGCACACATATTGCAATATAGGTTTTTAGATTTTTTTTAACGCGAAGAAAGCAATTCATTCCTGTCGGGTGTCATTTACTGGATTCCCGTCTGCACGGGAATGACGGTAAATTGGACTTTTTACGAGTTCATCAAGATTAATAATTAAAAAATAGAGGTGAGAGAAATGGCGGAATTAACGGAAGCAATGGATCAGGTGGTAAGCGCAATAGCCGATAGGGAAGGAAAATACCTTACCTTCTCTCTGGCCAAAGAGGAGTATGGCATCGGCATCCTGAAGATCAAGGAGATCATCGGGATGATGCCGATTACAACCGTGCCGCAGACACCGGAGTTCGTAAAAGGTGTGATTAATCTCCGTGGCAAGGTCATCCCGGTAGTGGACCTGCGGCTCAGGTTCGGTTTGGAGGCTGCCGACTATACCGACCGGACCTGCATCATTGTCGTGGAGATCAAGGGTCAGGCAGGTAACGTCCTGATAGGCACCGTGGTTGATTCGGTCTCCGAGGTCTTGAACATCAAAGGAGATGATATCGAAGAAACGCCTTCATTCGGCTCAAAGCTGAACACAGATTACATCCTTGGCATGGCTAAATTGGAAGGAGGTGTAAAGATCCTGTTAGATATAGACAGGGTGCTCAGTGCCGAAGAAATCGCTGACTTAGATAAGGCGGCATAGGAACAATACGATTGGGGTCACGCACCGGGCAGCATTGAGTATTAAGTTCAAACCTTTTTATCGTGAAAACGATTGATAGGAGAATCTATTATGAAAATAAATTCAAAAATTATTCTGCTGCTAAGCGTGTGCTTAATTTTTGTGTCTGTCGTTATAGGGCTTATGGCTTTATGGCAGTTAAACAGGACTGGAAAAATGGCTATTGCCCAGATTGAAAAAATCGAGACTGCAAACATAAATAAAATTGAGGCGGACGGTAAAAACCAGTTGCAGGACTTTCGGGAGAATATCCTCTTGCTGAAAAAGGAACATCTTAAGTCCCAGGTGCAGACAGCCATGAGTGCGCTCAAAAAGGCTTTGGATGATGCCCTTTCCATGGATATGTCAGGTTTAGATCAAGCGGCACATTCAGCTGAAGTTAAGGAAGCAATAATGATGGAACAAAAGGAAAACATAAGCAAATTCATCGGTACGCTTCGCTACGGCCCTGAAAACAAGGATTATTTCTGGATCAATGACATGCATCCCAGAATGATCATGCACCCTTACAAGCCTCAGCTTAACGGTAAGGATCTCTCGGGAAGCAAGGATCCGAACGGCAAAAGACTGTTCGTGGAATTTGTGAAGGTCTGCCGGGAAAAAGGTGAAGGGTTCGTGGATTACTACTGGCCCAAATACGGGTCAGACAATCCACAACCAAAACTGTCATTTGTGAAGCTCTTTAAAGAGTGGAACTGGATCATAGGTACAGGAACATATATAGATGACATCGACTCGTTAGTGCAGACCAAAAAAGCTGAATTAGAGAAAAAGATACAGGCCGCCACCGCCGAAATGGAGCACCAGATTGAGATAACTAAGACGGAAATTCATGGAACTATCAGGCAGGTCATATTATTGATCGGTATAACCACATTAATTCTGTTGGCAATGGCCTTAACCGCGTCTCTGATTTTTGCCAAACAGAGTATTACCAAACCCCTTAACCGCATCATCGAGGGTCTGAATGACGGCGCCGAACAAGTGGCTTCCGCATCCGGGCAGGTATCCTCCGCCAGCCAGTCACTTGCTGAAGGGGCATCCGAACAGGCCGCGTCCATTGAAGAGACGTCTTCTTCCCTGGAAGAGATGTCCTCCATGACCAAGCAGAACGCGGACAATGCCAGCCAGGCAGACACCCTCATGAAAGAAACCAACCAGGTGGTTTCACAGGCTAACGCGTCCATGGGCGAGCTCACGCAATCCATGGAAGAGATATCAAAGGCAAACGATGAGACCCAGAAGATCATCAAGACCATAGACGAGATTGCGTTCCAGACCAATCTTTTGGCCTTAAACGCGGCGGTTGAGGCTGCCAGGGCGGGTGAAGCAGGGGCCGGATTCGCGGTTGTGGCCGAAGAGGTTCGCAATCTTGCCATGCGCTCTGCCGAGGCTGCCAGGAACACGGCCGAGATGATTGAAGGAACCGTCAAAAAGACCAAGAATGGATCAGAAATAGTGACCAGAACCAATGACGCATTTGTGAAGGTATATGAAAGTTCTGCCAAGGTTGGTGAGTTGGTCGGTGAAATAGCCGCCGCATCCAATGAACAGGCCCAGGGTATTGAGCAGGTGAACATTGCCGTGACTCAAATGGACCATGTGACCCAGCAGAACGCAGCCAATGCCGAGGAGTCTGCCAGTGCTTCTGAAGAGATGAGTGCCCAAGCCGAGCATATAAAAGATATGGTTAATGAGCTGGTGGCAATGGTTGGTGGTAATACTGGTGAAGTGGGGAGCAAGCAGTATGCAGTAAGCAGTAAAAGTAATGGGGCCTCGAAAATCCATAATGCCCTTGCAGCTCCTGCAAAGAAGGGAAAGGAAGTAGCAGTTGCCAAAGCAAATGAAGTCAGTCCTGATGAGGTTATATCCATGGATAATGCTGATTTTAAGGATTTTTAGCTAAAATCGTTTCCTGTCCGCGTGCGGACACGCACAAGCAGGCAAGGCGGCCATACACTTTAGGCACTTTAGGCACTTTAGATCACTTTAGTCACTTAAAAAATGAACACAAAGCCTATAATAATACCGGTTGCTGCAGGCAAGGGCGGGGTTGGCAAGAGTTTTATGACGGCCAACCTCGCTATTGCATTAGCTGAAACAGGGCACCCGACCGTGGCAGTGGATATGGACCTGGGAGGCTCCAACCTGCATTCCTTTCTCGGTCTCCCCAATCGCTTTCCGGGCATAGGGGACTTTCTGAAGGCTCGCACAGCAGAGCTTGAAGAAATGTTAGTTCCCACGGAAACCCCCAATCTCCGGTTCCTTGCCGGCGATGGCCAGACGCCGTTTATGGCAAATATTCCCCATGCCCAGAAGATTCGCCTGATCTCCCGCATTGTGAGACTGCCTGCCGAGTATATCCTGTTAGACTTAGGGGCCGGTACGTCATTCAATACCCTGGACTTCTTCAGGTTATCCACCCACGGCCTTGTCATTACCACTTCCGAGTACCCGGCAATTATGAGCATGTTGGGTTTTTTGAAGCATTTTATCCTGCGCGTTATTGAAGGGTACTTTACAACCAATTATCGAATTAGCGACATGCTGCGCACACTGTACAAACAGCCCTTAAACGGCCAGCAGGCGATCATTAAAGCGCTGCAATCACGAATTGCCGCCATAGACCGGGAGGCAGGAGAAAAAGTGTCGGCAGTGTTCCATAAATACCGTCCCCGGATAGTATTTAATATGGGAGGACATCCTGACGAGATAAAACTTTCTGAACAGATAGACCAGAGTCTTAAAAACATCCTTTCTCTTGAGGCAGACTACTTCGGTTTTATCTTTGATGATCCCATAATCCGGGAATCGATCAAAAAGCGAACCGCCTATCTTCCCCATTATAATGAGAGTATTGGGGCTGAAAGTATTAAAAGGATTGCCAACCGTGTAATAAAATACTGGGACCGGCCTGTAAAGAACAGCGCGCAACATCTTATGAGCCACGCTCGAAAGGCATATGAAAACCAGGGCCGTAACCATAAGGAAAGTATTTGATACGAAATAACTACTCAGGTAGATAGGGTGTAGGCATTTAGGCTGAAGTGGCGCAGCGTAGTATCACATAGCTTTTTGCTATGCTGTCAATTTTGATGAAGCCGCAAAAAGGCATTTCACCCTATAACCGCGACCAATGGACGCGATGGCCTGGATACAATCATAAGGGAAAAACCGGTAGCAGCGGTGATTGACTTTATACTTCCCTTGCTTTCAGGAATCGATGTGTGCCATCAGGTGCGAATGACTGAGTCCTGCCATGGGACTAAACTAATCCTGTTCACGGCAGACAATCAACCGGAGACAAGGAAGCGAGCGCTTGATGCCGGAGCCGATGAGGTTGTCATAAAAAGCCCTGAGGCTTCCGAAGTAATAGAAACCGTTATCCGGATTATCAATAAAGATTATTAAATAAACCTAGTGTCATATCATCTAAGTAATGTCGT
Source organism: Desulfobacteraceae bacterium (assembly GCA_030613055.1). Lineage (GTDB taxonomy): Bacteria > Desulfobacterota > DSM-4660 > Desulfatiglandales > Desulfatiglandaceae > JAUWMR01. The sequence continues at coordinate 2,784 of JAUWMR010000002.1, read as the reverse complement.
AAAAATGGCTGTCATTCCCGCGGAAGCGGGAATCCAGAAGCACCGAAGTAGCCCAAAATACTGGACTCCCGCCTTCGCGGGAATGACGAGTGCCTGATACGATATTTCACGCATGACACGACACTAGACTAAAAAGGACGTAACTACACAGGTATTTATTAGACAGGATAACAGGATTAACTTGATTTTTTTTAAATTCCCGTAAATCCTTTAGATATCCTGATAGACTGTTCCTTGCTTTATGTGTAATTGCTTGGGTTAAACCCTTCTATTATAATCTGGTTTAACCCGCTCTCCCTATTGATCGTTAGTTATTTTAAATATTCATTTCATATTTAAGAAAAACGCAAAGAGATTATATTAAATTCCTTATTTGGAGTTTATCTCAAAGGTATATTACCAGGATATTTTATTTGATTTACAGGATTATTACAATAAGGGCTTGTTTGTGACTTAATAACAATAGATTCCTGTTTATCCTGTTATCCTGTCAAAAAAAGATATACCTGAATAGTAACAAAAGGACATACTGAAAATGCGTTTAAAGGAATCGCTTCAAACTGCTGAATATATCCTGTCAAAATTGCCTGCAGGTGTCATGATTATCGGTAGAGACAGAAAGATCCTTCAAATAAACAAAACAGCCCTGAAAATTTCGGGATATACTTCGAAGGACGATATTATAGGGAGCTTATGTTACCGGACCCTATGCCCGTCCCAAAAAGGCAAATGCCCCATATTAGACCTGGGCAAGACCATTGACAATTCTGAAAATGAGATTGTGCATAAAGATGGCCATCTCGTCCCCATTTTAAAAACCGTGGTTCCAATAACCTTTGGAGGGAAGGAGGTTCTGATTGAATCTTTTGTTGATATTACCATACGCAAACAGGCTGAACAAGAACTCATAGAAACCAACATTCAATTAGAACGGGCTATAGAGCGGGCCAACCAGATGGCCATGCAGGCCGAGATCGCCGACATGTCCAAAAGCCAGTTCTTAGCGAATATGAGCCACGAAATCCGCACGCCCATGAATGCCGTCTTAGGTTTTTCAGACATGCTGCTTGACACTGAATTAGATGAAGCTCAGACCGATTTTATAGAAACAATCAAAAGGAGTGGCGAGGCTTTACTTTCCCTGATTAACGATATCCTTGATTTTTCTAAAATCGAGGCAGGTGAAATGGACTTTGAGGAGATTGATTTTGATCCTGAACTTCTTGCCTACGATATATGCGAGCTTATCCGTCCAAAGATCGGATCAAAACCAATCGAGGTCATGTGCCGTATCGGGGACAACCTCCCTTCACATGTCAAGGGAGACCCCTTGAGGTTCAGGCAGGTCCTGACAAATCTGATGGGTAATGCACCCAAATTTACCGACTCAGGTGAGATTGAGCTCTCTCTTGATGTTGAAGAAGAAAACGATACGCGGATAAAACTCCATGCGAAAATCAGGGACACAGGTATCGGTATCCCTGAAGACAAACTGGAGGATATTTTTATGCCTTTTCAGCAGGTCGACGGTTCCACTACAAGAAAATACGGCGGAACCGGACTGGGCCTTTCTATTTGTAAAAAAATATCAGAGCTTATGGATGGGAAGGTATGGGCGGAATCGGCAATCCAAAATCCTGGGAGCGTTTTCCACTTCACTTCATGGCTTCAAAAAGATGAAAAAAAGGAAGCAAATAAAATCACTCCTGTATCGCTTTCAGACAAAAAAGTCCTTATCGTTGATGATAACCGGACCAACCTTAATATATTAACGCACGTTTTAGAACTGGTCGGCATGAATGTAGTTGCGCTTACAAAAGGAAAAGATGTTGTTCCGGCATTAAAAAAGGCATTCGCCGACAAAAAACCATTTGACATCTTCATTTCAGATATCCAGATGCCCGGCATGAAAGGCTATGAAGTAGCAAAGCAAATCCGCAATTGCAAATCGTCAATCTTCAATCGTCAATCGTCAATCCATAGTCTTCCCTTGCTTGCTTTGTCTTCCTCAATGGGAAGAAATGCCAGAAAATGTAAAGAGGCAGGCTTTGATGGCTTTTTATCAAAACCAGTCCACAGGAAGAAGCTTTACAGAATGCTTGAAAAACTCCTCGGAATGCAAAATGTTGAAGATTCTAAATTCCACAATCCAATCATTACTCAATATTCAGTCCGCGAGGAGATGAAACATTCTGTGCGTATCCTCCTTGCAGAAGACAACCCCGTCAACCAAAAACTGGCAAAGTTGATGCTGACCAAGGCTGGATATCAGGTGGAGGTGGCCAATAACGGAAAGGAGGCCGTTGATAAATACACCAAATCACCGGGCGACTTTGATCTGATCTTCATGGATATCCAGATGCCTGAAATAGATGGTCTGGAGGCCACAGAAAGAATCCGCAAGTGGGAATTCGGAATGCAGAATGATAAAAATTCAGGATTGGATTCAATCCGAAATCCGCAATCCGAAATCCGAATTCCAATTGTCGCCATGACCGCCCATGCAATGAAAGGCGACAGGGAAATGTGCATCGAGGCAGGGATGGATGACTATATCACAAAGCCTATTAAAAGAGAGCTTGTATTTGAAACGCTTAATAAATGGGTATTTGAGAGCCGGTCCCGCCATGATGTTACTTGACCTGTTTATCCGGAGCTTAGGGGTTGTTAGTTACCCGTTAATGGTTATGGCTAACTTTGATAAACCCGTAAAAAGTCATTTCACCTGTCATTGCGAGGAGCGAAGCGACGAAGCAATCTCCTGATTTCAAGCTGTTACAGCCA